>CAYXPQ010000013.1:0-1587 GCA_964467225.1 uncultured Candidatus Saccharibacteria bacterium | reverse complement strand
TGTACTACCCATACCTAAACTATTCAATACAGAGCGTTCTAGGTGCCTTATTTTTAATTATTGATTGCGATACTTAACCTCATCTACAAAAACCTTGTGAATTTCTTTAGGACACCCATTATTTGTCCACTCTACAAGTTTCATTAAATGGTCGTCTTGAATATCTTTTAGTTTGATAATTTCTGGTTCCGGTAGCTTATTCATGTCTTTATCAAAAGCTCTTATCCATTCAAAATGTTCACGGATCTTTTCATGTAAGTCATCTGAGTAGACACATAAATTAGTATACTCATTATCACTATAGCCTATTCGTTGGTATAGCAACCCACCATCTACATAATATTCTCTATCATCTTTTTGTCTGTGCATTTGAAAATCATGCTGGTGCCTAGAAACAAGCAGTGTTCCATCAGGACACCTGATTGCATTATATAAAAGCATAAAACCTCATATTTAGTAGTATCAATGATACATTAGCATTACGGCTTCTTAAAATCGTCTATAATCAATTCTAAGCCCTTCCCGCTACCCTTGTATTAGTGCATACCTAACTATTGATTCTAGGTAGTTCTGAAGGCGTTTAACAGGGCGTTATAACCATAAAACAACTATACCCTATCTAGAAATATGCATCAACACATTTTACAGAGTATTTGAAAGATTTCATAATACCTCCTGAGTAGTGACTACAAGATAACAGAATAGTAGGTATATGTCAAACATAAATTTCAGACAAAAGAAAAGGCCACTTCATAAGAAGCAGCCTCAAGTAAATTAATATTTATCAATTTTAGTCAAAAGAATAATAAAATCATCTTCTTCTTTAAAACCTACAACTTTAAATTCACGAGAAGTTCCCTGTTGTGCAACATAAAATTCCATATCTTCGCAATACTTATATTCACCACCTTTCCAACCACAATGTGTCCAAATTAGTTGATCAGTCAAAGCTTTAGCAATTTCTTGTCCTGTTTTATATGTACCCAGCTCAGGTTCAATTGCAGGAAGATCGTAACTCCCACGCCAAGAACCAAGATCACCTACTGTATAATCTGTATCTAGAAATTTAAATTTGTGATCTGGATATTGTTTAGCTAGACCAATTAGATCTTTAATTGTAAAGAAGTTGTAAGGATCTTCATAACTGTCAAAATTCAAGGTATCATATTGCATATTATTTAATCTCCTTTTCTTTAATTTTAGGAACAATATTGTTCAAATCGCCCCACCGAATAGATTTTAATCCACCAATGGACAAGTCCCCACGCCAAGAAGGTCTAGTCAGTGCATCTTTTCGTTCTTTGATTTCATGTTCAAGAGTTTCATACAAGTTCTGGGTTTTCATATTTGTTTCCAATGATTTCAATATTTATTTTACAAACAAATTATAAATCAGTTCACTGTCTTTGTCAAGTTATCATACTGTATATTCTATACTTTTGATATTAAATTCTTTTATTGCTTGCTGACATGCTGGACACGGAGCAGCTAACCCTGTTTCTCCGTTCTTCATAACCCTTGCCACAGATAGCTTATGTGCTTTCTGACGATCATTATAGTTCAATGCAACGAGCGCCGCAACCTCAC
>CAYXPQ010000012.1:0-1617 GCA_964467225.1 uncultured Candidatus Saccharibacteria bacterium | reverse complement strand
ATACATTGGATTATTAGAAGTTTTGATAGTGGTGTTTGGGAACATTATAAGGGAGAGGAATAAGATGCCAGTAACAATTACATTTCATAAAGTAAGTGAAAAGAAGCCAGAACATGGTCAGTCTATTATTTGGTTGCAGAATACAAGTAGTTTTGGTTATCAAGGTTTTAATCCAAGAGAAGTAGACATTGAATATCAGTGGGCTGAGTATTTCTTGGCTGACAAGGTTGCAACTGGTAACGCAATCTGTTATAATCATGAAGATGAAACACCAGAACCTGAAAATGGTGTGTTTTATGAGATCAGCATTCTAGCTGGTGAGTGGGAACTAGAACCAAATGACCTTTGGATTGATGTGGAAGAATATTGGACATGTTTTGATACAAACAACGATGCTTGACAAATTTAAGAACTAAAGGCAATTTTGAGATACAAAGTTGAAATTCAAATTTAAGATTGATAACTAAGGGGATAAATATGGGCGTACTTGCTTGCAACCGAACTGGTTGTGATAATAAATCAAAGATGGTGAAATTGACTGAATATCTAAGAAGTATGTATCCTGTGAACAATAAAAGCAAAGCAAATAGAAAACTTGTGTGTGGTGTAGGTACTAACGATTCAGATTATGTAACTAACGTACTTATAAATGATGTAAGGTCTTTATGCCCTGCATACCTCGCATGGGTAAGTATGTTAAATAGGTGCTATAGTGAAAAATTTAACAGAGATGGGTCAACATATAAAGATGTTACTGTTTGTGCGGAATGGTTAATATTCTCTAATTTTAGGAAATGGTTTATTGAAAACCACGTAGATGATTACCAATTAGATAAAGATCTATTGTACATAGGTAATAAATTATATTCTCCACACACCTGTATCTATGTTCCTCAATGGTTGAATTCATTCGTTATAAGTGCCGCAGCAAATCGTGGTAAATATAAGATCGGTGTATCTTGGCATAAACATTATAAAAAATTTTCAGCTCGTTGCAGGTATTTTAAACGAAAAGAATACACTGATGAATTTATTGGACACTTCAACACAGAACATGAGGCCTACACTGCATGGTTAATGAGAAAATTAGAGATAGCTTCAGAATTAAAGCCGGAAATGGATGAAATAGATGTTAGGATTTACCCTAATATTGTTAATATTGTTAAAAATATGAATTAGTATATGCATGTAGGACATGAAATAATGGCGAGAGATAAGGGGTGTGACTACTATTCTAGTGAATATGGTTATATCTGTTCTGAATGCCTCAATGAACTTAGGAATAGGCCGTTTACAGAAATCAGATCTTTTATGCAATCTCCTAAATCCAATACAGTTAATTGGTATTGTGATTGGGAAGAATTGCTAGAACGAGAATTTAAATCAAGATGGGACGATTAATTTAAACCTCATAGAACGCTCTGTACTGCATTCTTGGTGTCAGGGTATACGAATGTATTGCCTTTGTCTAGGAATTCGTTATACAGCGATTTAGATAGGTTAGAATTGATTTATAAATAAGAGTAACAATCTTAGTTAACTTAATTTAGAAAAGGAGAGGGGAAATGACAGAATATGGGAAGGAGTGCCTAAGTGATTACATAAATGCTTTAGTTC
>CAYXPQ010000011.1:0-11582 GCA_964467225.1 uncultured Candidatus Saccharibacteria bacterium | reverse complement strand
TGGGGTGGCTATCGGGAGTCGAACCCGAACTAAGAGTTCCACAAACTCTGGTGCTAACCGCTACACCATAGCCACCATATATTTACTTTTTGAGAACTGGTGCCCAGGAGAGGACTCGAACCTCCACACCTTACGGCGTACCCACCTCAAGGGTATGCGGCTACCAATTACGCCACCTGGGCATATAATCAAAAAGACCCTTTCACTATAACTGATAACGGGTCTTTTTTCAATTAAAATAACCGCACTAATATTTCAAGTGCGGTTATAATTTGGTTGTTATTTTTGAGAACTATGGAGCTATGCGTGGTTCAGACAGACGAAGTTTTGTTAACTCATTTTGAGTAAGCCATCCAAACCCAATAAAAAAAGTACATTCGACTCCATCGGAGAATCCTACCTGACCCTGTTTCGGTTCAGAAATTGGATTACCAATTTCATCAACAACAATATCACTATCTCCAATACTCATCATAACTTCAACCTTCCAATTTTTTGCGAATTTATAACGCAAAACGAGCCCGTTCAGAGCTCGTTTTTAAAATTTTAAAATAAAATACCAAAGACGAGCTCTTAACCTTGAGGCTCGTTATGAGAAACTTCTGAAGCTTTCTCACTTCTTGCATGCTTAGTATCAGTATTCTGATCAGAGTCAATCTGTAACATTCTTCTCATCTGTCTTCGTATTTCCTTTGCAGCCTTCTCTCTCACGAAATATAGCTTGGCTCGGCGAACCTTTGATCGTCTTAATAGTTCAATCTTATCAATCATTGGTGTATATAGAGGGAAAATCTTCTCAACTCCTACACCGTCAATAACCTTTCTTACTGTGAATGTTCCTCCTGCTTCTGTGCCATGCTTTCTTGATAGAACAAGACCTTCAAAAGCCTGAAGTCTTGTCTTGCCTTTTTCTTGAATTTTTTGCCACACTTTAATAGTATCTCCAGGCTTAATGTCTAGTTTCTTTCTTTCCTCGATATTTACTGTTGAAATAGGGGTGATTGTTGCCATATATATTATCTAATGTAAGAACAAATCTAACACAAGCCTAAGTTTTTAGCAACTTCTACGATACCTAGCTCTTTTAGAGCGTCTTTGAAGTCCTTAGGTATCGGAGCTTTTACTAGGATTTTTTTGCCTAAGCAGTTAGTAAATTCGACAGAATAAGCATGCAGGGCATTTCTTTTAAATCCTAGTGCCAGAGGCTTATCAGAAGCATAAAGTTGATCAGAAACTATAGGATGATTCAAGGCTTTGAAATGAACTCTTATCTGGTGTGTTCTGCCGGTTTTAGGTTCTATTTCTACGAATGAATAACCTGCTCGATGAGCTAACCTATGGTACCAAGTCTCTGCATCTCTCATTTCCCCTCTTGCCCCTCTAGTAGCAGACCATCTACGAAAATCTTTTGGACTTCTACCAATAGGTCTATTGATAATTCCGTACTCTTCTTTCATTTCCCCATAGACAAATGCTAAGTATTTTTTTAAGGTAATTCTATCTTGAAATTGTTCCTTAAGACATGAGTGTCCCGCTTTAGTCTTGGCTATCAGGATCACCCCTGAAGTGTCTCTATCTAAACGATGCACAATACCTGGACGTTCAATTATCCCAAAATCTTTTGTCTCAACAGGCTCGCCCACATTCTTTGTTTTGGGGTAATTTTTTAGTATCCAATCAGTTAAAAAAGGCCCTTTGGATTTGCCATCTGGATGAACTACAATACCTGCTGGTTTATTAACAGCCAAAATATCTTTATCCTCATATAACATAGTTATCTTCAAGTGCGCCCTAAGAGACTTGAACTCCTGACCTTCCCAGTGTAAATGGGTTGCTCTACCAACTGAGCTAAGGGCGCGTTGAATATATTTATACACTAGCAATTGATAAAACTCAAGTTATAAAACAAAAAATCATCCGTTAGGATGAAATTTTGTTTTGGTTCTACCAAAGTATTACACTGGTTGTGAACTTGAAGATGAACAATTCTTGCATGCACTCTTATGAGTAAAAACAAGGTATAGAGCTGAGAGACCTACTAATATGTAGACCACTCTCTCAACTACTCCACCAATCAATGCGACTAAATTGTAGTCAAAAGCACCAACTAGACCCCAATTTAGACCTCCAATTACTACCAATATAAATGCTATTGCATGTAAAGCTTTCATAATTTTATTATTAATTAATAATAACTAGTCTATACGTATAATTATACAATATAATTATAGATATTATATTAACTTATGCACAGTAATTTTGGTGACAATTTTGGTGCCCTTGGTTGGAATCGAACCAACATCGACGGCTTAGAAGTCCGCAGTTCTATCCATTGAACTACAAGGGCAAATCTAAACATAAAGAATATAACAAGAAAATGAAATAAATACAAAGGCCAGCTATTTGGATGGATCTGGAACAGTTTCGAATCCTGATTTTATAAGATTAATATTCTCTGCTCTTGTATTATATCTTTCAATAATATATTTTAAATCCTTCTGATTAAATACTTTTTTTGTGGTAGTAGAAGCCTTGTTTGATGCCTCGAATTCTCCATTTCTAACTTTTTCATACAATGTTACTCCACCTAATATTAGAATTATTAGCACTGTAGTACTTATAAGTAATATCATCACCCAATCTACATAAGGATTTCTTCCTCCTTCCTTTATAGCAGTTATTGATAATATTTTTTTATAGTTAAAAAATTTAATCATGTTATTTTGTTGATAGAGCTCTGATACCCAGAACCATATTCCATTTTGTAGAATCACTATTTAAATTCAATGAGTCTATATTAATACTATAAGGTAAATTCTCGATCATACTTAAAGCCTTTCTAATATTAACCCAGCCACCCTTAATATCTATATTTACCTTAATGTACTTGTTGGTACTATCATTTGATATTGCTGATATAACTACCGTTGTAGAAGAAACTTTCTCAACTGATTCAATAGAAGTAATAAAAGTTAGTACATCATCTTCTGTTACAAAATATGTTGATAGCTTAGCTCTATCCTTCTCTGTTGCCTTACTTAATTCAGTGAGGAATTCTTCATTTTTTTTATTATCATTATCTATTTCAATTTCTCTTATTAATGATGCCTTGTTTTGACCATTTACTATAACAGATTGGTAAACATACCAATAACCAAAACCAGTTACTCCGACAGAACATAATCCCAACAGTAGAAGAAAATAATGTTTAGAGTTTAATCGCATTTTGTTTTTTTAATTTTAATTTAATTGCATATGTACTTTCTTTATTTTTGGCTAAATCGGATATAGGCATTTCAACATCATAAAAAATAACATCTTGTTCTAAATTCTTTTTGAAAGTTAAAAGTGTTTCTCTGTTTTTTGTTTTACCTTGTATAACTATTTCAGCACTAGACGATGCACTCTTTGTTGCATTTAATTGAAAAGCAGAGATACTTACAAGCCCTGAACCATGAGTCAAAACTCGATCGAGAGTTTGAGATATTTCAATTGCTGGACTGTCTTCTTTCAACTTAACCAACAACTTCTCCGCCACTTCTAGATTTTTTATAACTTCATTTATTCCATTTGATTCTTTGTTTTGCTGTACCTGATTTAATTTCTTTAATGAATCTTTTTCCTGATTATACGAATATAGATAGGCAGGAATTAGAGCTACAATACCTGCAACAATAGAACATGAAATAAAAAACATTAATAATGTAAAAACCCTAATACGGTATTCATTTTTTAGTATGTCAATATCATGTTTAGGTAATAATGTATAGTGAATCATATGATTATTGTAAAGCCAGACCTGCTGATACCACATATCCCTGTGACTCTTCGAATGAAATTGGTGGAATATAATTATCATTTGAAAAAGCATTCGACCATATATTACCGACCTCTACCCCAACACGAGGATCTGGAGAGATTTTGGAGCCTTGTGATATTCTAACTGCATCCTTGCCTGTTAATTTAATCTTCTTTATTTCTTTGTCTGGTTCATGTTCATTCCAATATAAATATACTTTTTTTAATTCTTGTTGAAGAATATTATCAGATTGACCTAGCACATCAATTGTGGAGGTAAAACACACAACTCCCGCACTCACTACATATATTCCATATTTATTATTCATACCGTATGCGATTATTTGGGTATCGTGATTGTCGAATGGGAGAATCGCTCTAGCAATAGATTTTGGTTGTATTTCGAATGAAATAACTTCTAGACCAGCAGATCTTAAGACTTTTAAGTAAGAATCAACTAGATCTCTTGGTGCGACCGACACACTGGCATATAATTTATCTTTTGTTTTATCATTCGGAATTAATTCGAAAAAAAATAAAGAATCAACTGGCGAAATGGGAATATTCTCTTCTAATTTTGATTCAATATTTTGTCGAATCTGACTTTCAGAGACATTTGGTACTTCTGTCTTGAATAGATACATTCTTTCTTCTGGCAGTGATGCTTTGACAGTGTGAATTTTGAGTTCTTGAACTAATCCAGACAAAGAATTAATCAATGCTTGTTCGTCCTTGATAAATCCAGAGACAACAACACCGGGCTGAAGCTTTCTCATTCCAAATTTATAAATTACTAAACCTCTGGAGGTCTTAGAATACTCTACGCAATGGATTTCATCGTCAGAAATATCTAAACCAGAATAAGAAATGTCTAAAAATTTTGGAGGAGGGAATAATTTAAAAAACTGTTTGGTAAACATACATTTATTTACCAAATATTATAACACCTTTTTTGATTTGTAGTATTCAACAATAGCAGGAATAAAAGATGCAAAAATAATAATAAGAATAATTGGCGTTAAATATTTTTCTGCGTTTGGAATTACATTTCCCAAGATATATCCAAGGCCTAACATTCCCCATGTCCAAATAAAGCCACCTATTATGTTGTAAGAAATAAAGACCTTGTAATCCATCTGGGCAACACCTGCAACAATTGGTGCAAATGTTCGTACTATAGGTATGAATCTAGCCATTACTATTGTCTTTTTTCCATGTTTTTCATAGAAACTCCTTGCCTTCTCTATATGTTTCTTCTTAAAAAAGAAAGAATCGTCTTTATTAAAAATCATTGGTCCAGTTTTTTTGCCGAACATATACCCCACACTATCCCCCACAACCGCAGCAATAAAACAAAGAATCAAAAGTCCCCAGATTGAGATCAAATCTTGAGATGCCAAAAAACCCGCAGTAAAAAGCAATGAATCACCAGGTAAAAAAAATCCAAAGAACAGTCCAGATTCTGCAAAGACAATAACCACTACTCCAATAAGTCCTAGAGTCTTGATAATGATTAAAGGATCAAGTAATGAAGATATAAAAGACATAATTATTTAGCTTTAGTACCTGCAGGAATTGTAGAATTTGGTTCCAATAAAGAGAAATTACCTTCTGGAGTAGATAGAGCAAATAACATACCATTACTTTCAAAACCTTTTATTGTTCTTGGTTCAAGATTAGTAACAAACATACATGTCTTCCCAACAAGGACTGCTGGGTCAGGAAAATAAAGAGAAATGCCGGACACTATCTGTCTTGGCTTCTCTTCGGCAAAATCCACCATAAGCTTTAGTAGCTTGTCTGTATCAGGGATTTTCTCTGCTGAGATAATTTTCCCTGCCTTTATTTCTACTTTTGCAAAATCATCGTAAGAAATCATTCTCTTATACTATACTTTTGATTGCTTTTTATCAAGAAAACTCTGTAATATAAGTGCTGCAGCTGAAGCGTCTAGCATATCATTTTTGCCTTGGAATCTCTCTGCATTTATACTTGTCATGAATTCTGGTTCTAGATGAACTTTTAATCCTGATTTTTCTAGATCAGCTTTAAATTTTAAACTCTCTTCATAAATATCATTTGCTTCTCCTTTATAATTCTTTGACTCCCCCATTACTATTTCCTTAATATAATTTTTGTCTGCTATTTCTTTTATTTCATTTAATAGATTTTTAGAATTCTTTATTACTTCAGATGGTATTGCAAATTGCATTCCTTCATCAGAGAAAGCTACTCCTACTCTTTTTGTTCCATAATCAATTCCCATGATTTTCATAGTATTAGTGTACTGCATGTTGAAAATTATGGCAAAATATGAGAGTATCTTTATACAACAAGGATGGGTGCCAGAGTGGTCTAATGGAACAGTCTTGAAAACTGTCGCCCGCGCAAGTGGGCCGTGAGTTCGAATCTCACCCCATCCGCAGATAACAAGTGTGTATGCTCAAAAATATAAAGATAGGTTCAGCAGATGAAATTACTGATCAACATAATCTCACTCAACAATTAATAAATATTGATTATAAGTGTTTTGGAGATCTAGAAATAAAAGATGAGGGTAAAATAGAAGATTGGAAAAAAATTAATGAATTCTGCTTTACAATTATTATTTTTGATCAAAATATTCCAATTGGCTATATTGATTTTTTAAGTATAAATTCTGATGGAGTAACGAAACTACTTGATGGTAAATTAAGAGATGGTGAACTATTTAATTTTATAAACGCAGATCTTAACTCTCCCCTAACTCTATATATTGTGGCGATTGCGATATTGAAGGATTACAGAAATAAAGGTCTTTCTAATTTATTATGGAATAAATCCAGAGACTACTTTATTTCTAATGGCTATTTGATAAATAAAGTATACGCAAATATATGGACGGAGTC
This sequence comes from uncultured Candidatus Saccharibacteria bacterium, assembly GCA_964467225.1. GTDB lineage: Bacteria > Patescibacteriota > Minisyncoccia > Phycocordibacterales > PALSA-1337 > CAIOGI01. Next base: position 4,896 of record CAYXPQ010000011.1, on the reverse strand, counting down.
TGGTTGGAATTTCTTTAGTAAATTTAATACAGAACTAAAGAAAATCGATGATGTGGGTCATAGAATAGTAGAAATCCCAACTATTCACAACCAGCTTCCAATATCTAATATTTAATAATGCTATAATATCCCCATGCAACCCCTCATAGAATGGAGCGCACCAGAACATTTCCATACAGAGAAGAACAATGACTGGTATTGGTCAGTCGGTATTATAACTATTACTGCAGTAGCGCTTTCTATTATTTTCAAAGACATAATATTTGCAATATTATTGATTGCTTCAGCTTTTGCTTTGGTAATCCATGCCTCAAAAAAGCCAAAAACTGTAAAATGCGAAATAAATGATCGAGGTGTAGTAATAGACAATGTTCTCCACCCTTTTATGAATCTTGAATCATTCTGGATTGATGCACATTTGCATCCACCACGAGTCCTTATAAAATCCTACAAAACTTTCATGCCTTATATTAAAGTCTATATAGAAGAAGTAGATCCAGAGAAAGTTAGAGATATTCTATTAAATTATATTGCTGAGACAGAACATCATGAATCTTTTGCACAAAGATTTTTTGAAAGATTTGGATTCTGAAAGAAATATGCTAGTCTAATTCTGAAGCCCTCGTCGTTCAATGGATAGGACACAACTTTGCGGAAGTTGTGATGTAGGTTCGATTCCTACCGAGGGCACAAATTCAAAACAAAAAACCCGGATTTTATCCGAGTTTTTTTGTTGCTGCCATGATTCTTGATTTGAACCTTGATGCTGTATTCTTTTTTATATAATTTCTCTTTGCTGCCTTGTCTAATGCTTTGTATAGAGTTGGGATCAATTCCTTTGCTTCCTTTGCCTTCTTCTCTGACACTAGCTTTCGAAACTTCTTTAGAGGAACATCGATAGCAGCCTTTGTTCTAAGGTTATTTACTCTCTTTCTTTCCCCTGCTCTTAGGGCCTTCTTTGCTGATGATGTTATTGCCATATATATTTGTGTATGTAAAAACTAACATATACCTTTAAAAAAGACAAGGTTCAGTATATGATAGGAGCATGATATCAAGACTTTCTGGCACAGTAATACACTCTGATCAAAGACACATAGTCCTAGATGTAAATGGAGTTGGATATAAAATATCAACAACAAATGACAGTATTTCTAGATTAAATGAAGGCAAACAAGCTATTTTTTGGACATACTTAGCTGTGAGAGAGAATGCTATGGATCTTTATGGATTCTTAAGTCAAAGTGAGTTGAGCATATTTGAGCTACTCATTACTGTCTCAGGAATAGGTCCCAAAACTGCCTTAGGAATACTTAATTCTGCTTCAGTTCACAGTATTGAAAGAGCGGTAAGTTCTGGTGATACTTCTCATTTAACCAAGGTTGGAGGAATAGGTAAAAAGGTAGCAGAGAAAATTGTCCTAGAATTGAAAGATAAAATTCAGACTATTGCTTATTCTCCAGAATCAGAGAAAGCTATGCGAGATGATTCGGATGTAATAGAGGCTTTGAAAGCTTTGGGTTATAAAGACACAGAATCAAGAGAGGTTTTAAAGAAGTTGGATAAATCAATACAAAACACAGGGGCCAAGATTAAAGCAGCCTTGAAAATATTGGGGAAATAGAACTACTTCAACTGAAGTGAATATCTACTGTTCAAAACACTTTTAGTTAATTGCCCCACCTTCCCCTTTTCATTATTAATATCATAAATCTTTTGAAAATTAGTTAGAGCTTCAATAGTGCAAGGACCAAATGTTCCAGTTCTTGGACAATCATTCTTGGTCTTGCCTTTACCTGGGTAGAAACCATCAGCAATTAGAGCAGTTTGCAAAGCCAGAACATCTTCTTTATTTGATTTATCTTTTGTAATATCTCCTGACCACTTGTATGGAAGCATCAAAGTATCATATGCCGTAGAGATATCATTTGGTCCACCGAAGAAATCCTGAAGACCAAGATATGTCTGGAAAGCTAAATCTTTGATCGTCGCATCTTTGATCTTTGGATCATTGAATTGAGGTTCATAAATATAACCATACTCTATAAGCATACTTGGTGCATCAAGAGTATTATGTGAACCAATAGCTATTAACTCTTGCTCTTCTATTACCCCACTATCTTCTTTAGGAAGATTACTAATAGCATTATACTTTGCCAATCTTTTAAAGACTTTGTCAGCAATAGCTAGTGTTGTTGTACTATTCGCATATTGCCTTTCAGGAACATAAATAGCAAAGCCATTGTATTTACCTGGCTGACTTTGATATCTTCTAGGATAATCATTGAAATGAATATGGATAGCAATATCGATTTTGTTTTCATTTACCCATTTATTGATTCCGTATAACCTTATAGCTACATCGTTTGGTACAGCGATATGACCAACTCCATCTGACATTCTACTAACCACTCCATTATTAACCAACCTAATCATCTCATTCTTGTTATTTTTCAAAAAAGTAACAATATCTTCCCATCTCTCATCGAAATATTTCTGAAATACTGGATTCCAATTATTCTTATCTCTCGGTACAACAACTTCATAGTGAGGGTTATTGGAGAGGAAAGCTCTTAAATATTCAGCAAGTTCTACAGTCATTTCCCTTTCTTTCAAATCTCTATACTCTGCCCCACCATAACTAGGTTCATGTCCAGGCATAAGCAATACTCGAATTTTAGATTTTGTTTTTGGAGTAGAATTATATTTATTTTGTAATTCGCTAATGGTAATAGGTTTGTTCAAAAAAACCGTAGCTATATTCCTATCAACGTAATTGAAAGCATTGTCTAAATAGTAAGCAGTACTAGGAAAAGAGTTGATAAGCCACGGTGTCCCCAGAATACTAAGAGCAAGAAAAGCAATGATAAATGGTTTATTGTATTTCATTATTTAGCAAAGAAAATTAAAATGTGATATAAGAATTGTATGCCAGAATTGCCAGAAGTACAAACCACAGTCTCGGGATTAAATAGAGTTCTCTCTGGACTTGTTATTAATGATGCTTGGACTGAATATAATAGTAAGTATTTCCATGGCAAAGATACTATAAAAGATCCTATATATTTTAAATATTTCAAAAAAACTATTAAAAATTCAAGAATATTAAATGTCACTAGACGAGCAAAGAATATATTAATAAATTTATCTAATAATCACACAATACTAATTCACATGAAAATGACAGGTCATATCATGTATGGAGATTATAATCGCAAAGATCCTTACAATCGCTTTATTAGATTTATACTTTACTTATCCAGTGGCAAAACAATAGAGCTTTGTGATACTAGAAAATTTGCAAAAGTAACGTTGTTAAAAACAGACAAAATGCATGAGACTATTCATTTGAAGAACATCGGGCCTGAACCATTAGAGAAAGAATTTACTTTTGATCTATTCCAAAATCAAATTTATAAAAAACCAAAAGGTAAAATAAAATCAGTCTTATTAAACCAAGAAATAATTGCTGGCATAGGAAATATATATGGTGATGAAAGTCTGTGGAGGGCGGGAATACATCCAGAGCAAGAGGTTAGAAAAATCAAATCAGACAAATTAAAAGAATTGTATAAAGCTATCAGGCAAACACTAACCAAGGGTATAGATTTTGGCGGAGATTCAATGTCTGACTACAGAAATATTGATGGAGAAAAAGGTAAATTCCAAGAACAGCACCGAGCTTATAGGAAAACTGGTCAGAAGTGTATGAAAAAGAATTGTGATGGAATTATACAAAGAATAGTAGTCGGAGGAAGAAGCTCACATTTTTGTAGTAAACATCAAATAAAGGAGTATAATAAAGTTAGGTCGAATTATTAACTTAATAAGGGAAAAATACTATGACCTGCCCAGCATGTGGACACGAACACAATGGACCAGAAGGACAATGTACTTCTTGTGATTGTACAGCAAAATAAATAACAAAAACTACCCGCTAGGGTAGTTTTTGAATTTCATATAGAACAATTCCTGTAGCAACCGAAACATTGAGTGATTCTTTCTTACCAAGCATGGGAATTTCAATTATCTCATCGCTCAAATCTAAAATGCTTTTGTCTACCCCATCTACTTCATTGCCCACAATTAAAAGAGTGTTATTTATTAATTTAGCCTTTTTATAATCAATAGATCTTGTATCCTGCTCAAGAGAAAGAATCGTAAATCCTTGCTTTTTCAATTTCTTTATTAAATCTATTGAATTGCTTATTGATTCCCACTTCACGGTTTTTTCTGCTCCTAAAGAAGCTTTTATAATATCCTTTCTTTGTCTACCAAATCTATCTATAGGTGCCGGAGTATATCCAGAGAAATATACTTTTGTAACCCCCACAGCATCTGCGGTTCTAAGTATTGCTCCCACATTGTGAGTGCTTCTTATATTGTGGAGGAGTATGTGGATTTGTGGTATCATGTCATTACTTTATAGTAAATTAATCAAATATCAATATGCTTTCACTTTTTCCAACTTTATTGGCTTATGACGGATTCACCCCTTTCCTGTTAAGACTTACTCTTGGTTCTATATTTATATATTGGGCGTATGGAAAGTTATATAGAAGAATTGATGCAAAAACTACCCTTCTGGGTGTTATTGAGTTATTGTCTGGTGGATTATTGATTGTCGGTTATCTGACTCAACTAGCAGCGTTAGTTGCGGCCATAATACTATTTGTTCATTTAATTAATAAAATTAAAAATAAATCTTTCCTTAACAAGGGTGTTAATTATTATTTAATATTATTTGTTATTTCTATCTGCATTTTAATAAGTGGAGCCGGTTTTATTGCATTCGATTTACCCCTATAGCCAATTATATTTTTTGTGGTAATATCGTCTACCTGCGCCTATAGCTCAGTCGGTAGAGCATCTCCCTTTTAAGGAGTGGGTCGTTGG
>CAYXPQ010000010.1:0-22503 GCA_964467225.1 uncultured Candidatus Saccharibacteria bacterium | reverse complement strand
ACCCCAGATTAGTTTCTCTCAAACAACTTTCATCTGTTCGGTTATTTAGTTCCAATGTGATATAATTTTTGCATGAGAATATTTTTATCTATAGTAACTTTGGGTATTCTTTTGTTTAGTGGATTCATGTTTTTAGCGGTTGGATTTGGTAGTGGGTTAGGTGGGTGTAGTGATGGCTCTGCCTCATGTATAACTTATATGCAGAATGTAGAAATATATAAATGGGCATCTATCATAATGGTCCTATCAAGTTTAACGGGTTTGATTGGGATGGCAAAAACAATAAATATTAATGATGGAAGTCAGAAATTTGCTATCTTTGCAATGTTAGGAATATTATTACCTATAATTATACTCTTTTTTCTCAGTCAATTTGTGGGATCTATTTAATTCATGGATAAGTTTGATTTAAATTATATTCCATAGTACTGTTAATTTTAGAAAACAGTACTCAATGAAAACACAAAGTTTTATTGATCAAGATTTGTTGTTTTTTAGACTAGAAACTGGAAGCATTACACCATCCATATGGAGAGATTTTATCATAACGCATTGTTTGTATATTTACATTGGACCATGGCTAGTTGAAGGATCTGTAGTGACAGTTGAACAACTTGAACTATGGAATCCCGATGCGCATTTTGGAATAGTTCTAGCTGCTAACAATGGTGAATCGTTGGACGAAACTATAATACATGAGTTGGTACATATTTTCCTTCATGTATTGGGTGTCGTAGTACATCCAGAAGATAAGATAGAGAACTTGTGTGTCAGACTCTCAAAAAAGTATCCATGGATACTAGATGTTATTAGGGAAGTATTTCCAGGACTAAGCTTCAGCGAGGAATTCCTTTGCAAAACTCTAAAAAGTCCTGTTTGTATTTATCTTCCTGTTGGTAGTTAGAACATGATTCATTATCACACAGCCGCAGTACAATCTGCGGTTTGTTTATAAAGACGGCAGCGTCAGGTGTTGATTTTCTTGGTTGGGTCCATTTTCCTGATCATCGAGTTTTACGCACTGCCACCAAACGCAGGATGATGAGCAGGATTAGAACAAAGCATAGAAAAGAAGAAACGGCACAGTCGTATCTCGGACTTTTGAGTCATGGAAATGGTTGGAAGCTGAAACAGAGAGTTAAGGATAAAATAGTGAAGGCAAGGGTGGGGTAAATTAAACAGATAATACCGCCAAGGTAACAACAAGCGAAGATTGTATGATCGACGCATATAGCTTCATGAGTTTCTGAGCGATGATTTTACTTGAAAACTGTTGTGCTGTTTCGGAGGCCTTTTCGGAAAGTCGCTTACGTAAATCGGTGTCTGTGAGTAGTTGTTGAGTTTTTTCGACTACTTCAGCTTGAGAGGAAACAAGGAATCCGTTCTCACCATTTCTGATTATTTCTGGCGCAACGCCAACCGGATAGACTATAGGCACCAATCCTTGAGACATACCTTCGATAAGACTAAGTGAAAAGCCTTCATATCTCGACGGTATGAATAAGATACCTCCTCGTAGAGACCGTAGCATATCTGGCAGTTTATCCTTTCTTGTATTCGCAAAAACAGTATGGTGAGTAATTTTTACCCGAAGCCATTCGATGAGCTTTTTGTTTGTGGTCATGCAAAAGGTGTATTTTTGTACACCGGGAAATTTCTGATAGAGACCGATGAGGCGGTCAACCCCCTTTAGTTTCAAGGTGAATGCATCACTACCAAGACGCCCAAGAAAAATAAGACTTGGTTCTGAAGCAAATTCTTGCGATAATGGTTCAAGCCAATAGTCTTCGATGGCATTATGGATAAGGTGTATATTGTCTTCTTTAACACCTGAGATAAGTAGTTCTTTTTTGACATGTTCTGAGGTGGCGATAACGGCCGTAGCTCTTGATGCAACATATTCCTCAATGTCTGCGATATCACGTAAGGGTCGTCTAGTTTTTATGTTTAATTCAGTTATGACATCTTCTTTCTTAAGTTTATACCAGATCTTTTTGCCACCATTCTCTAGGTTTGCTGCTGTTGGTGTAGCACTAAGGAATCCTCGAGTAGTTGAACCAAAGTGACTCACTACAGGGATTGGATATGCAAGAAATGGCAAAGCGGTATAGGTGGTCCCTTGAATTATATTAAATTTTAAAATTTCTTTTCTATGTTCAAGCAAGGAATAGAAGAAGAGAATGCTCTTAAGTCCGCCAAGATGTATGGGAGTTTCAATCAATGTGGTTCGAGGATAGAAGTTTTTTATATCAACACCAGATTCTCGAAGTTTGAGAGCCATAAGATCGTTTATGTAATGCGCTCCGGTACCAAGTCTTTTCTCATTATGTATAAAGGCAATTTTCATAAATATATTCTGTTATTTTATTTCTAGAGCAGTCATTTTGCAAAAAAGCCAATGACAAATCCAAAGATCTAGCATGATATTATTTTTATATTTTGAAGCATTCATATTTGTCTTTTTCTAAAGAACCATTTTGCAATCTCAATCAATCCAATGTTCAATAATCCAATCATTACCACTCCAAGTACCCAAATTAATGGTAATGAAACTGTATTGAATAGTGTTTGTAATCCAGGTATATACACAGCAGCAATCATTAGTATAAACCCGATGATAATACTTCCGTTGAGATATTTATTTGAAAACAAATTGTAAGAGAAGATACTTTTATCAAGACTTCTTACTGATAGGGCTACAAGTAAAGTGTATGTACCAAAAGCTGCAAAGATAAAAGTTCGAACTAGAACCTCGTCGTATCCAAGTCGCATCAAAATATAGTATATAACAAAGAGTAGTGCGCTGGTAGAAATACCTATGGCAAGAATGAGAAATTTCATAATTGGATCGAATAATTGTATCTTGCCTCGCTTAAGTGGCTTGTGTCTTAGTCCATCCGGCTCCTTTTCAAAAGCATATGACACTGCAGGGAAGCTATCGGTAAAGAAGTTTACCCAAAGGATTTGTAAAGCATTGAGTGGTAACGGCAGTCCAGTTAGAAGTGATCCTCCAATAAGGATAAGTCCATCAGTAACATTGGAAAGAAGATATACGAGTACTTTGCGGATATTTCCGAGGATTTGTCGCCCCTCTTCGATCGCTGCAACAATAGTTTCAAAATTATCGTCAAGAAGAACTAAGTCAGCTACACTCTGTGCCACTTCTGTGCCCGAACCCATAGCAATACCGACATCAGCCTGCTTGATGCTCGGTGCATCATTCACTCCATCACCAGTCATAGCAACCACCTCGCCCATTTCTTGATATAGCTTAGCAATGCGAAGCTTATCAAATGGTGTAACACGGGAAATAACAGAGAGATATGGAAGTTTCGCTCGTAATTCTTTCTCTTCAAGTGTGGAAAGCTCTGAAGCGTCTAATATTGATTTCTCATCGATTGTCATACCTATTTCTCTAGCAACAGCAAGAGCTGTTCCTCTATGATCACCGGTAAGAATTACTGTCTTGACTCCAGAAGAATTGACCCTACTTATGGTGTGTTTAATCCCAGGTCTTATAGGATCACGAAAGGTGATAAGTCCATTGAATGACAGGTGACTAGGTTTAAATTCCTTGAGTGAGAAATTTTCTGTATGAGTTATCTCTTTGGATGCGACACCAAGTACTCGTTCCCCAGATAAGGCCAATGAGTTAATTTGCTTAAGTACTAGCTCTTTTTCTTTTTGATCAAGTGATGAGTACCCAAGTAGGATATCAGGTGCCCCAAAAAATACAAGAAGATGCTTTCCTGATTCTTTAACCAAGGACATGGAGAATTTTTGTATTGCATTAAATGGTAAGGTCTCCAAAACATGCTCTTTGGCAGTAATCTCTGTTAGAGTCATACCACGAATACCAGCTGATTGTACAAGGGCTATTTCCATTATTCTACCATTCATACGCCAAGATTCTGGATTATCTTGTGGATTTTCAATAAGAACATTTGCGTTGGTTAATGCACGAAGAATTAATTTTTGCTCGTCTATTTCGAAAGGAATAATCTGAGACATTTTCATTTTTGCCATTGTCAGTGTGCCAGTTTTGTCTGTAAGAATTATTGTTGTACTACCGAGAGCCTCAGCTGCCACTAGTTTGCGTACAACGCCCTTTCTTTTTGCCATCCGTTCGACACCAACTGCAAGAATGACTGTCATTGATATCGGTAGACCTTCTGGAATTGCCGAAACAGCGATGGCAACAGAAGTGAGGAACATTTCGAAACTGGAATGTCCAGCTAAGATGCCGATACTAAATACAACGAGTGTTAGTATACCTAGAGCTATACTTGAGTAGATACTAAAGCTGATTATAGCTTTTTGAAGAGGTGTCTTTTCATTTTCTGATATTGCGATAAGTGAGGCGATTTTACCGAGTTCGGTATTATTGTTTGTACGACAAACAATAGCAGCAGATATTCCTTGTGTAACAAGTGTGCCAGCAAAGATCATACAATTTTGATCAGAAAGTCCGGCTGATTCTGATGATAGATCTGTTGATTTTGAAACCGGCAATGATTCGCCTGTAAGCACAGCCTCATCGACTTGAAAATCATTGGCAAACATGATTCGAGCATCTGCCGGCACACGATCACCTTGTGCTAGACGTATAATATCACCTGGTACAAGTTCCTCAGCGTCAATTTCTCGTTCGTTTCCATCTCGAATGACTCGGGCGCGTTGCTTGAGATAGGTTTTTAGTTCTGAAAGCGCATGCTCTGCTTTATTTTCTTGGTAGAATCCTAAGGTCGAATTAACAATAACTGCTATGAAGATAAAGATTGCATCGCGATAATGTGAAATCACTAAGGTGACAATGCCTGCTGCAATCAACACTAAAATTAATGGACTCTTAAGTTGATTAAGAAATATTTTTAATCCAACTGCTTTCTTGGTAACGCCAAGCGTATTTCTGCCAAAGACAGAAAGACGATCTGTAACCTCCTGCTCAGATAATCCTCTTTCTATGTCTGTTTCAAATAATTGCGCCGTTTCATTGTATGATAAGTGCCAGATCTTTTTGTTTTGTATTACAAAATTTAATTTTTCGTACATATTTATATATCTTATCAGAAAAGATCTCTTTACACAGCATAGTTTCTGATTTGTTGTATAATTTAAATATGGAAACAAAATACAATGGTGGTTTTATAGCAATTCTAATTTTATTAATCACAGGAGTGGTCATGGTGATATTAATGTTACAGCAATACAAGGAATCTGGATTAATAAGACAGCAAGATACTATTAACACAAATACTCCTATTGAAAGTGCTAAAAGTATAAAAAATGTTCTTGAAACAAAAAATGGAGATTATTTGAACTACTAAGGACAATCAGCTGGATTATAAGTAACCCTGACATCACCATCTTGTTTCTCTATTGTGTCTGGATCTGTGCCTCCGTCTTTTAGTGTAAAATCATTCTGTTCCATTGTAGCAAAAGATAAATAGTAGCCTTGATAGATAATTATACAAGCAACAAAGTTACCTGTAGCACTGTTATAGACTCTGATCCTTTGAGGGTTTGTATTTGTGCCTTTATAATATGAATAGCCACTTATAAGTGTATTTCTTCCACCAACTAAAACTATACGAGTCGGATAAGAGGGATAAGGGAAAGATGGAAGAACGGATTGCATCATGGCTCCTAAGGTTGGCCAACCATGCGCATTGTCGCTGTAATAATAATTTGCTGATCCTATTGGTGGCCAATCGCCATTATTTTGTCTAAATAATTCAAGAGCTGTTCTCATTGTTGTTATATCTCTGGACGCCTTGGCATACCCAGCCCTTTCTCTAGTTTTGGATAGTGATGCTAATACTACACTAGATAATAATCCTATTATAGATATAACAACCAAAAGTTCAATCAAAGTAAATCCTTTTCTCATCATATAAATTATAGCATGATATAATTTATATGATGAGAAAAACTCTATATATCTTAATATTCATATTACTATTAATATCTGTATATTTCTACAATGCAAACTTAGTCACTCCACCCAAATTACAGATTTTGGAAATTTATCCTGCAGTTATTTCTCCAGGAGATCCAATAATTTTAAAACTAAATACGAATTCTACTCCTATCAAAGCTCTATTTGATAAAAAGGAAATAAAGGTACTTAAATATGATAATTTCTATTTAGGATTAGTAGGTATTGATCTTAAAGAAGGCAAAAAGGATCATATTATTGATATAGAATTAATAAATGGATTTAAAATTTTTAGGCCTATTATTTTATCCATGAAATCTAGAGAGGAGAAGCCTCTAGGTATCCCTGATAGTCTCGGAGGGAACACTCAACAAGCAGGACAAAATCTACTAGATAATATCTCAAAAGAAAATGCTAGTATTAATAATATAAAATTAGATACAGAATCATTTTGGCAAAATAGCAAATTTAGTTCACCTCTAAAAATATTATTTATAACTGATGAATATGGATATAGTAGAAATACAGTAGGTTATTCTATTGCTCATAAAGGGACAGACTTTAGAGCTTCTGAGGGAACAGAAGTTATGACAATAAATAAAGGTATAGTTAGAATAGCTCGATCATATACATTATCTGGAAATACAATTGTTATTGATCATGGGGCAGGACTTGTAACAATATATATGCATCTTTCAAAGCTTAATGTTAAAGAGGGTGACAGTGTAGAATCAGGACAGGTTATTGGATTAAGTGGCAAGACGGGATATGTCTTGGGTGCGCATTTGCATCTAGCAATTAAGATAAATGGAATTTCAATAGATCCTGCAAAGTTTTTGAAATATTTCGGTGTGCTATAATTTTTGTATGACCACAGAGCATAAAAAGCTAATTTATATCATTTTAGTCTTACTACTCATGGTCAGTCTCTCATATATAAAAGGTTTTTCAAGAAAGATGGGGGTTGAAAGCAATTTTTTTTATACAGTTATCGAGCCTGCGCCATTAAATGAAATATATAGAGGAAGAACAGACGAAAAACAAGTAATTTTTACATTTGATGGGGGTAGTGGAACTCAGTCAGTTAGAGAAATATTAGCTACTTTGGAAAAACATAAAATAAAATCGACTTTTTTTCTAACTGGTAAATGGATAGAAAATAATCCATTTCTAACTATTTTAATAAAGGATGGTGGACATGAGATATTTAGTCATACATACAATCATCCATATCTAACAAGAATTAGCGATGAAGAAATAAGAAAAGAATTAAGACAAACTGATGACATTTTTTTTAAGTTATTGGGTATAAATTCTAGACCATATTTCCGACCTCCGTATGGTGATAGGGACGAAAGAGTATTGAGAATTGCATCAAGTGAAGGTTATCAATCTGTATATTGGACAATCGATGCTTTGGATTGGGTGGAAGTTGAAGGGGAAACTGATCTGTCAGTTATGAGTAGAATAAAAAACAATTTAAGTCCAGGTAACATCTATCTTATGCATTTAGGTGATAATATTATGGGTAGAATTTTAGATCAAGTAATTGTAGATTTAAATAATCAGGGTTATAAAGTGGTATCATTAACTGAAGGAATATGAAAAAAACCAACAAACATCAAACGGCCTTAGTGCACGATATATTAATGATTACAATCGGTATAATTGTGGCTATTTTTCTCTCAAAGACTGGAGTTATAGATTTGGTTATAAATAATATTATAAATCATTACATTCTAGCTAGCTTTGTTGCGGGAATATTTTTTACTTCAGCATTTACTATTGCTCCTGCTTCTGTTGCCTTGGTCCATATAGCAGAATATGCTCCACTAAATGGAATTGCTTTTTGGGGTGCTATTGGAGCAGTTTGTGGTGATTTGATACTCTTCTTTTTTATCCGGGATAGATTTACTGAAGACATAAAGAAAGCATTAAGGCCTTCAACAGTAAGATATTTTGCAAAATCTTTTCATTTTGGTTTTTTGAAATGGCTTTCTCCATTAATCGGGGTATTAATAATTGCTTCACCATTGCCTGATGAATTCGGAATAACTCTGTTAGGTATGTCTAAGATGAGATTATCTTTTTTAATACCCATAGCATTTGTAATGAACATGCTCGGTATATATCTTTTGATACTATTTGGACATCTGTTATAATAGAAAAACTATGAATATTAAAAGATTTTTATCTTGGCTGGTATTTATTATAGTAATTGTCCTAATAGTCTGGGGTATGATAGCCGCATCACAGAAAGCTACAAAACAAGAGGCTTCATTACCAATTCCAAATGAAATAAGTTCTTCAGACTGGGTAAAAGGGAATAAAGATTCTTCTGTTATTTTGGTTGAATATAGTGATTTCCAATGCCCAGCATGTGTTGCATATTTTCCTATGATTGAAAGAGTGGTAGGTGAAGCAAGTACAACAATTAAATTTGTTTATCGACATTTTCCTCTAACACAACACGTAAATGCTGTTCCAGCTGCGCAAGCGGCAGAGGCGGCAGGCAAGCAGGGTAAATTCTGGGAAATGTATGAGCAAATTTTCACAACCCATACAGAATGGGAGACATCTAGTATGGTCGATAAGATATTTTATGACTATGCCACAAAAATGGGATTAGATATGGATAAATTTGATACAGATTATAAATCAAAAGAAGTTATAGATAAGATAAACAATGACTTGAAGAGTGGTCTTAGAGCCGGAATAAATTCTACACCAACTTTTTACCTAAATGGTAATAAGATCAGTAATCCACAAAGTTATGAAGATTTTAAAAAATTAATTGATGAAGCTATTAACCCAACAATTAAATCTTAGTTTGATTCCAAGGTGGGTGCCAGTTGTTCTACTTATTTTAGCTCTAATTGGCTTTGCTGATGCGACTTATCTTACTGTAGAACATTATTCAAACACAATTCCACCTTGCTCTATTGGGGGATGTGAGACTGTTCTAACAAGTTCTTATTCACAAATAGCAGGTATTCCAGTATCACTTTTGGGATCTATATACTACTTTGTTATAGTATTGATGTTGTTCATGTATTTTGATTCCAAGAAAGAAACATTATTGCGGATTCCTATGATATTGTCAGTGTTAGGTCTGTTGTCATCTGTTTGGTTTATGATAATTATGATCTTTTTTATTAAAGCTATTTGTCCTTATTGTATTGTTTCAGCATTAACTTCAACGATAATATTCTTAATATCCTTATATTCATTCTTAAAATATAAAATTTAATATGAAAAAATTGATTTCAAAAATAAATAAAAAAGTCATAATTGGATTGGCAATTATTATTTTAATTATCCTAGCTTATTCTGCTTTTTCTAATAAATCATCAAAAGAGGTTGAAATAGTAAACGTTGAATTAGGTAGGCTCCTCGAGAAGGTATCAGTTACCGGAAAGGTGAAGCCTTACAATAGGGCAGAGTTGAGTTTTGAAAGGGCTGGAGTGGTTAAGAGTGTAAATTATAAAGTCGGAGAAGTTGTAAAGGTCGGTGATATTATAGTTTCATTGGATACTGCAGATGTATTAGCTCAATTAAAAGGCGCAGAAGCTAATCTACTAGCAGAACAAGCAAGATTAACTGAACTAAGAAAGGGTTTGAGACCTGAAGAAGTGTCTGTTGAAGATTCAAAGCTAGAAACCACTCAAGTCACATATGACGTATCACGAGTTGGTATAATAAATGCTTTTCATGATGCATATACTAAAACAAACAGTGCTTTATTGAATTATGCTGATACTTTATTTATTAATCCTCAGAATATTCGGCCTCAGCTAAGGATTAGATCAAATCAAGAAGAATCAATTTCAAACAATCGAGTATTGTTAGGTGAGAAATTAAGAAAGTGGAAAGAAGATTTAGATTCTATGACTTTAGACTCTGATCCATTTGTCTATACAGATAGAATTCATAAATATATAGAATTAGCTAAAGTATTTTTTGGTCAACTATCTTATTCTATATCTGATTCGAATGTTTCTTCTTCTGGTATTTCACAAGCAGAGATAGATGCATTTAGTTCCAATATCACTACTGCCTTATCAAACTTTAATTCTGCTGTGGATTCACTTGCTACTGCTGAAGCTTCTTACAGAAATGCTTCTTCAAGTTTAGCCTTAGCTAAGGATCAATTTAGTCTAAAGAAGGCTGGTTCATCTGATGAATCAATTCAAATTCAAGAAGCAAAGGTTGCTCAGGCTGAAGCAAATGTAGCCAATTACTACGCTGAATTATCCAAGAAGCAACTTGTGTCACCGATAGATGGTGTAGTAGGTAAGGTTGATTCTGAAATAGGTGAATATGTGAATTCTGGAGTAGTAGAAGCTGTTATAGTAAGCGATCAATTCAAGATTGAAGTAAATGTTCCAGAATCTGATATTCCAAAGATTGCTCTAAATAACAAAGCAGACATTACTCTTGATGCATATGATTCAAGTGCAGTATTCAAGGCCAATGTTGTTTCTATAGATCTTGCGGAGACAATGATAGAAGGGGTTCCAACCTACAAAGTTGTATTGCTTTTCAATGAAAGTGATTCAAGAATAAGATCTGGTATGACAGCTAATATTAATATTTTGACTCAAGATAAAGATGAAGTTGTCCTAGTTCCATATAGAGCTATTAAAGATAAAGATGGGGATAAATATGTTCAAGTTGTTGAGGATGATATAAATACACCAATTGAAACAAAAGTCGTAACTGGTTCAAGGGGAAGTGATGGCAGAGTGGAAATCATAAGTGGTTTGAATGCCGGTTCAAGAATTGCTATATTTCCAAAATAAATATGAATGAATTTAATTTATTAATTACTAAACCTAGCGAAGGCTATGAACTTATTGATTCTGGAGACGGAGAGAAATTAGAACGTTTTGGTAATGTTGTACTATCTAGGCCAGATCCACAAGCTTTATGGCACAAAAGACTAACAAAAGATGAATGGTCAAAATCTGATGCTCATTTCACAAGAACAGAAGCTTCAGGAGATTGGAAAATCAAAAAAGGAGTACCAGAGAAATGGAATATCAATCTATCTAATTTAAAATTTAATATAAAGCCTACTGCTTTTAAACATACAGGAATTTTCCCTGAACAGTCAGTAAACTGGGATTGGATGAGGGAACTAATAAATAACAAAAAAGATATTGAAGTATTAAATCTTTTTGGTTATACAGGGGGTGCAACACTGGCTTGTGCTCAAGTAGGAGCTAAGGTAGTACATATAGATAGTTCAAAATCTGCTATCACTTGGGCTCGGGAGAATGCAGAGTTGTCAGGTTTGGCAGATAAGCCAATACGTTGGATTTTGGAAGATGCAAGGTTGTTTGTTAGTAGGGAATTAAAAAGAGGAAATAAATATGATGCTATAATAATGGACCCTCCTGCTTTTGGTCATGGTGCAAATAATGAAGTTTGGAAAATCGAAGACCACTTCATTCAATTGATAGAAGATTGTTTCAAATTACTTAAAGACAAACCACTATTTTTCCTTGTGAATGGATATTCTTCAGGATATTCTGCAATTGCTTACAAAAATTCATTAAATTATTTAATAGATAAGTATGGCGGATCTATTGAAATGGGGGAATTAGCTATACAAGAGAAAGATAGCCAAAGGCTTTTGCCTTGTGGTATATTTGCCAGATGGAAATAAAGGTCCTATTTGAAGATAATCATTTAATTGCGGTTTACAAACCTGCTGGAATTCTAGTTCAGGGTGATAAAAGTGGAGATATATCACTATTAGACGAGGTTAAAAGTTTTTTAAAGAGGAAATACAATAAGCCAGGAAATGTATTTCTAGGTCTTGTTCATAGACTTGATAGGAATGTAGATGGAGTTATTCTTTTCGCTAAGACATCAAAGGGTGCATCAAGAATTTCTGAACAATTCAGAAAGCATAGTGTACAAAAAGTCTATCATGCTTGGGTTCATGGAAATGTAAAAGATCAACAGGGGACACTTATAAATTTTCTCAAACATGATGAAAATCAAAATTTTACTCATGTGTATGATGAAGAGGTTCCGAATTCTGAAGATGCAGAATTATCATTTGAATTAATAAAAACAGAAGATAATTTCTCTTTATTAAAAATTATTTTAAAAACTGGCAGACAACATCAGATTCGCGCTCAACTTTCTCATATAGGTCATCCGATAGTAGGGGATAGTAAGTATGGTTCAAGTATTAATTTGCCTGATCAAAGAATGATGCTAACTGCGACTTCTTTAACTTTTGAAACTGCTACAACAGAGGAGGTGAAGATGGTAAATATAGAAATTCCTAAAAAATTTTGGTAAAGATTTATAAAAGAAAAGTCCCAGGCCTCTATTATGCTCTGGGACTCTGTTCAACTTCGAACCATTACTCTTTTGGAGTAGTTGTGGGAAGGAAATTGATTTTTATCTGCTTTACGAGGTATGGTGAATGATTCACCGACTGAAGTACCATACCAACTCTTCTTTCTGGGGCTGAATTGGGCGCTGTCTTTCCAAATGCATTTTCCAGTTCAGCTATTGTATTTCCGCCCAAACCGCGGAATATAGCAATAACAAGTGACAGGGTATCACTGCTCAACTCAGGATCAAACCAAATAGGAGGTGATTCTGACGCGAGTTCTCTCAAGAGATGTAGATGGTTTAAATTTCGATCAAACCATCGATGCTCATCCAAGATGCGTAGCGCTTCTAATTTAAGTTCTTTAGTTCTCTTTCTTAATCTTTCTGGTAAGTTATTGAAGTCCATGTTGAGAACCGAAAATGAATCCTCAATTAGCTTTCTGGTATCAGCTTCATTCATTGTACTCGGGTCTTTCTGGGTTGATGGTTGGGTTTCTGGCTTAACACCAGTTAATTCTTCTACAGTACATTGGAGAATGCTTTCGTAGGTTAGTCCAAAGTCTTTCAGTACCTTGAATGCTATACTTTCTTGCTCAGCCATTATGGCTAGCAAGATGTCTTCGGTGCCAATGTATTGATGAGAATACTCCTTTGCCTCCTTTGCTGACAAAGCAAGAACTTTCCTTGCTCTTGGGGTGTATAATGGTGCTGAATTCAGATTGGCACCTTGACCTGAGCCGATTTCTTTGTCCAGATTATTTCTCAGACTATCAATGGTGTTGCAAGTTCCAGTCAAAGATTTACTTATGACATTAAAAGCACAACTTTCTTCTATTTTGATAATTCCCATGAGAATATGCTCTGGACCAATACAATTTTGCTTTCTGGAAGTGGCCTCTTTTTGCGCTAACCTTAAGACTTGGTCCACACGTGGTGTGAAGATGAGTTGAGATGTTCCAGTTACGGTTGTTTCCATATATTTCTTGGGTTGATTGTTTAAGAACCAAATTTTCTATATTTCTATAATAAATGCGCTTTGGTGTCAATGCTAATCAATAAACCAAAAACATGATAATGTTGACTCTATGCAAATTATTGATGGCAAAAAGGCAAAGGAACACTATCTGGAGCAACTAAGGACCCGAGTGCTTTTCCTCAGTTCTGTTCCAAAATTAGTTGTAATACAAGTAGGGGATAGAGAGGACTCTAATTCATATATAAAATCAAAGAAAATTTTCGCAGAGAAATTAGGTGTTGAATTAATACATGAAAAGCTAAAGGATACTACTAAGCAAGAAGAAATTATAAAATTAATAAAGAAATATAATAAAGACAAAACAGTAAATGGAATTATAGTTCAATTGCCATTACCAGAGCATTTAAATGCTGATGAAATAATAAATGAAATTGATATTGCAAAAGATGTTGATGGATTAACTGATAATGCAGTTTTTACACCAGCAACCGCAAGAGGGATCAAAGAATTATTGGAGTTTTATAACATTAAATTAAAAAATAAAAAAATAACCATACTTGGGAGGTCAAAGATAGTAGGTAAACCAACAGCCATAATGTGTGAGAATGAGGGTGCAAAAGTTACAGTATGTCATAGCAAAACAGAAGATGTCCCAAGTAAGACCCAAAAAGCAGATATAGTAATAGTGGCAATAGGCAAGCCTCACATGCTTGATAACAAATATTTCTCAAAGGGGCAGATTGTTGTGGATGTCGGTATAACAAAAGTAGGTGATAAGTTGCTTGGTGATGTTGATTTTGAAAAAGTAAAAGACATGGTGTCGATGATCACTCCCGTACCTGGAGGAGTAGGACAAATGACTGTTCTATCTCTTTTTGAGAATCTTGTTGATTCGTGCTATAATGCAGGCCTATGAACAATCAAGAACAAATATACAAGGTAGGAAAATGGGTGGGAGTATTATTAGTAATTTTTTTAGCAGTTTTATCTATAAAGCAGCTTAAATCAATTGGATATGTTGGAAATGAAGATCCAATGATTGCTAGTATTTCTGTGAGTGGTAAAGGCGAAGCTATTTCAATTCCTGATATAGCAACATTCTCATTTACAGTTACAGAGAATGCAAAGACAGTTGAAGAGGCACAAGCTAAAGCAACTGAGAAGATTAATAAGGCTTTAAAGGCAGTTAAAGATGCTGGGGTTGCCGAAAGAGATTTGAAGACACTCTCTTATACAATCAATCCTCGCTACGAATACAATCAGGTTTATTGTATTACATATCCTTGTCCATCAGGAAAGTCTGTTCTTACAGGCTATGATGTGAGCCAAACAACGCAAGTTAAAGTTAGAGATTTATCAAAAGCAGGAGTACTATTTGATATTATCGGTAGTGCCGGAGTAAGTAATGTAGACAGTCTAATGTTCTCAATCGATGATTTAGAATCTATCAAGGCCAAGGCTCGAGTAGATGCTATAAATGATGCAAAGGCAAAGGCAGAGATTCTTGCAAAGCAATTAGGGGTAAAGCTTGTAAGAATTACAAGTTACTATGATTCAAACCCAGAATTGCCGTATATGTATGGTAGAGGTGAGATGATGAGTTCTGATGTTGTTTCATTGAAGGCAGCAGTAGCACCGGAAATACCAAAAGGTGAACAGAAGATCACAGCAAATGTAACAATTTCCTACGAGATCAAGTAAGGTTTAAATAAAATTACGTAGCAAATCTTCTCTTACAAAACGAGTAATGAGGAAGTTTTTGAAAAGGAGGGTTTGTGGAGTAATTTACAGCTGTTGACTATATTGAATGAAAGGGGTAATATGTATGTATTACCCCTTTCGGGGTTTTTTAATAGAAAAAGAGATAAAATCAAAAGAATGAAACTTACTGAATATATAAAAGAAACTCGTGCAGAAATGGCACATGTAACATGGCCAACACGCAAGCAAGCAGTACTATATTCTGTTGCAGTTGTAGTTATATCAATTGTTATTGCTTTTGTATTAGGTGCTTTTGATTATATTTTTGCGCAACTATTAACTCTAATCGTTTAATTAACTAAATAAATATGTCAAAACAACAAGTTGGTGGGGAGCGTCTCTGGTACGCAATACATACATATGCTGGATATGAGAATGCTGTAGCAAGAAATCTAAAACAGCGTATTGAGTCTTTAGGAATGGAAGATAGGATTTTTAATGTACTAGTTCCTACAGAGAAGAAAATAAAAATAAAAGGAGGCAAAAGAGTCGAAGAAGAAGAGAAAATCTACCCTGGATATGTGCTGGTGGATATGATAGTTACTGATGATTCTTGGTACGTTGTTAGAAATACACCGAGAGTTACAGGGTTTGTCGGATCAGGAGTATTTCCGGTTCCACTAGACAAGAAAGAAGTTGAAACTCTTTTCTCTAGAATGAATAAAGAAGAGATTAAACACACTATTGATCTATCAATAGATGAGACAGTCAAGATAGTTGACGGTCCATTTAAGGATCTTGAAGGTAAGGTTAGTGAGGTTGATGATAGTAGGGGCAAGGTTAAGGTTCTTGTTTCAATGTTTGGTCGAGAAACACCAGTTGAGCTAGATTTCTTGCAAGTTAGTAAGTTATAAGGTAATATCGTTATACTAAATAAAAAACATGGCAAAGAAGATAATTAAGAAAGTAAAGGTAATAGCACCAGCTGGCAAGGCTACACCAGCTCCACCACTTGGTCCTACTCTAGGTCAGGCTGGGGTTAATATTGGTGATTTCACAAAGAAATTCAACGATGCTACTAAGACTATGATTGGAGATATGATTCCAGTTGTTATCACAGTATATGAGGATAGAACATATGATTTTGTTCTCAAGACTCCACCAGCAAGTTCACTTATTCTAAAGGCAGCGGGTATTGAGAAAGGAGCAGGCAAGCATGCAGTAAAGAGAGCAGGAACAATCACAAAGGCTAAGGTTCGAGAAATAGCTGAGAGGAAAATGCCAGACCTAAATGCAAGTACAATAGAAGCAGCAATCAAGATAATTGAGGGTTCATGCAGATCAATGGGAGTGGATGTTAAATAGTTAGTTTAGGTGTCCCACTATAATCAACTGAATATTCTAGAAGAAGCGACCCACCACTTTCAGAAGTCTGGGCGCTTTTTAATTTCATATGATGAAGCATCTCTTCATTAAAGATAGAAATGCCTTTACCAAAAATTATAGGTTCAATAGTAAGGTAAATAGTATCAACAACATTAGCTTTCATAAATTTTGTATAAATATGTGAACCACCGCAGATAGCTACTTCTTTGAAACCTCTTTCTTCTAATTTTCTAAGTAATTCAATGGGCTCATCCTGAGTCATCTCAACTCCTTCGAAAGTCTGGTTTTTGGAGTACACAATATTTACTCTCTCTTTTAGGGGCCTACCAATAGTCTTGTATGTGGTTGAACCCATTACAACTACTCCTGCACGCTTGGTTAATTCTATAAATCTTTTTTTGTCGGCTTTACTAGTCCACATAGCGGGGTGGTGAGTATCCTTTGCAATGAAACCATCGGCGGTGATTGCTGCTATGATGAAGACTTTGGGCATGTTATTTTTTGTTATTAATATCTCTATCTAAATAAAGTTTTGGAAGCATAGAACTTGGATTCCATTCTTTTTTCATTTTTTTAATATCCTGATGGCTTTGATACTTACCGCTACTACTATAATCATCTTTTAATATCGGTCCTGTCTCGAAGAATACTAATTGAGCAATTCTTCTTCCAACAACTAACGGTATTGCATAATGTCTTGAGTTATTTGTTATTTCCATTGTCCATCTGTTTACATAACCGACATCCCCCCAACCAGCACATTTACAAACTTCTATGAAATTTCTTCCCATAGAGGATCTAGCTTTCATCATTGTGGTTATGTGATTTTTGCCACCAATAAATTCGTTTGTATGTGCAAGTATTGTTTCTCCTGGTTCCAAAAGTATTATTTCATCATCGGGTGATATTCCAACCCATTCGAAAGATGAGAAATTCTTAAATATATCTTTAGCTTTCTTTGCCTTTTCTGCTTTTGTTCCCCAGACATGATCGGTGTGTTTTTTATTATATATATTATAGTGATTTATTACGTAATCTGGCTTTCTTTCTCTAAAAAAATATTGACCTAATGTTACATCGTAGCTCGAAGTTGCTAAATTTTCTTTTTTAAATGGTTCAATTATAATGTCGCCCTTTTTTATTTCCTCAATAATTTTTTTATCTGATAATGCCATAAAATTAATTTCAGTATTAATATAACTATCCTATCATAATAAAGAGCCTCGGCACAAACGTGCCTCGGCTCTTAAGGTGCTAATACAACACAGCACTGACTACACTGCAATCGGTGCTTTGATAGCTGGATGTGGATCGTATCCCACCAGCTCGAAATCCTCAATCTTGAAGTCCCAAACTTCTTTGACATCAGGGTTCAGGATTTTCACAGTTGGAACTGCTCTTGGCTCTCTTGTGAGTTGTTCCTTCACTTGATCCATGTGATTGGAATAGATGTGGGTGTCACCACCAGTCCAGATGAATTCTCCGGGCTTGAGTCCAGTCACATGAGCGACCATGATGGTGAGTAGGGCATAGGATGCAATGTTGAATGGCACTCCCAAGAATGTATCACAGCTTCTCTGATACAGCTGGCAAGAAAGCTTGCCATTTGCAACATAGAATTGGAAAAGACAATGACATGGTGGAAGGCCAGCAACCGCCATCTCTTCTATGTCTGCTGGATTCCAAGCTGTAATTATTATTCGTCTAGAATCTGGAGATTTTCTTATCATTTGAACTGCCTGAGCAAGCTGATCAATAGATTTTCCGTTAGGACAAATCCAATTTCTCCATTGTTTACCATATACAGGACCCAAATCGCCCCATTTCTCATTGAATTCATCATCAGATATTATTCTATCTGTGAATTCTTTCATTTGAGATTTCCATTCATCACTATTTACAGTCGGGATTGGCAGATTGTTTGCTTCCAAATAATGTTTGAATGGCCACTCGTTCCAAATGTGAATTCCTAGTAGGAGAAGGGTACGCAATTTGGTATCACCTTTGATAAACCACAGAAGTTCGCCAAGAATTGTTTCAAAACGAATTTTCTTGGTTGTTAGAAGTGGAAATCCTTTTTCCAAATCAAACCGCATTTGATGACCAAAAATACTTGTCGTGCCTGTACCAGTTCTGTCTGTCTTAATGACTCCATTTTCCAAGATTTCTCTCAGAAGATTTTGATAACTAATGTCTGGATGTTGTGTTGTTTTCATATTTCAATTATACGATACTTCTATTCTAATTTATACACCCTATGTTATATTTAGTCCATTAAATAAAAACATGAAAAATAAAAAAGCGAAATTCATAGTTCTTGAAGGAGGGGAAGGTTCCGGCAAATCTTCTCTATTGAAAGCTCTTAAGGAGAGGTACAAAGATAAATTTGTCATTACACGAGAACCGGGAGGTTCTGCTTATGCAGAGGAAATTCGCAATCTGGCATTGAAACATCCACTAGCCAAAGATGCTGATGCATATACTATGATTTGTCTCATGTTCGCTGCACGATTCGATCATATAGACAAATTAATTGAACCAAGTATCAAAAAAGGCATATCTGTAATTTCTGACAGATTTGATGCATCATCATACACTTATCAAATACACGCCCAAGAAACTCCTAAAATTGAGAAATTATTTTGGCATCTAAGAGACAATCTACCTCTTGTTCCTGATTTGTATATTTATATAGATGTTGAAGTGGAAGAGGGTCTGAGAAGAGTAGAATCCAGAAATTCTTCTACAAATGAGAACAATCATTTCGATGGAAGGAAAATAGATTTTCACAAAAGAATTAGAAAGGGGTATAGGAAATTCTTTAAAAATGTTAAACATGTGGTCATAGATGCCAATAGGCCATTTGAGGAGGTGAAGGAGGAGTTTTTTCTAACTATTGACAAATATCTAGTTTAGGTGTATATTAATTGTGTAGTTTATTGTTCTTTATTAAAGTAAAATTCAAAAATCTAACAAAGGAACAGCTCATTATGAGTACAGCCTTGAATCAAGTCCTGGGATGGTATATCGAATTCCAAGCGGCGCTTTTGCGCCAAGCTCCTCGCCCGGGGGAGATTGATAAGACGACGGCCGAGGAGTGGGTCAGCAATCAAAAAGGTCTCAAAAAGAACCTAGCGAATTGCCTCCTTCCTCAAACGTCCGTTGTCTCTGTCGAACTGGCCAAGCCCTCGATCCTCGAACCCGTCTCGACGGTCGTGGTCCCCGCAACCACCAGCAACCTCGTCGCCAAAGAGGAGTTTGTTCGTGACACTGGCCGCAAAGCCGAGGTTAAGATCAGCTACCTCAGCGACGACTTCACCGAATGGTTCCTCTCGGACTCCGGCAAAACCGAAGATCCGATTACGGAACAGACACTCCGCTACCACAAGTTGCGGCAGTCCTCGGTGGACGGTCCCATCATCGCCGAGCTCGGCGGTGTGGAGAAGTCGGAAACGATGCTCTCCGAGATGTTTGCCCTCATGGAAAAGCAGGGCAAGGGCGAAGACGGTGTTCTTCTGAACAACGGCTACGCCAACATCTTCTACATCAAGGACCAGAATGGTGTGCTTCGCGCGGTCCGCGTGGACTGGCTCGGCGGCGGCTGGGGCGTCAGTGCGTACTCCGTCGGGAACCCGCGCGGGTGGTATGATGGCCGCCAGGTGTTCTCTCGCAATTCTGTTCTCGAATCCTCGGAACCTTCGGCTCCGGCGCAAGCCTGATCCTTTGTCCCTTGGACACTTTGACCCTCGGTTTGCTTCGGTAGACTGGGGGTCAATTTTTCATATACAAAATCAACTAATTGACTCCCACCTTAACTAGCAATACAATGTGTCTATGAAAGACACACAAATCAAAAAATTAATAGAATCAGAGAAGAAGAGACAGAAAAAAGTTATCAATTTAATAGCCTCAGAGAATTATGTTTCAAAAGATGTATTAGAAGCCCTAGGTACAGAGTTAGTCAACAAATACGCAGAAGGGTATCCAACAAAAAGATATTATGGGGGTAATGAAATAGTTGATAAGGTGGAGTTATTGACTATAGATCGTGCGCTAAAATTATTTAATTTAAAATCAACGGAATGGAGTGTAAATGTTCAAGCTCTATCGGGATCACCAGCAAATGTTGCTGTATATTTAGCTCTAGTTCCACAAGGAGGTAAGATAATGGGAATGTCTCTAGATCAAGGAGGACACCTTACTCATGGTTATAAGGTTTCTATTACAGGTAAGGTTTGGAATCAAGTACCTTATGGAGTAGATAAGAAGACTGAGGTGTTAAATTATGGTGAGATAAGGGAAATAGCTATGAGAGAGAAGCCAGCAATTATTGTTGGTGGGTATACGGCATATCCAAGGGAAATTGATTTCAAGAAATTAAAAGAAATTGCAGATGCATGTGGAGCTTTGTTAATGATAGATATGTCTCATATTGCTGGATTAATAGCTGGCAAAGCATATCCATCTCCATTTCTATATGCAGATGTAGTAACAACTACCACCCACAAGACTCTAAGGGGTCCAAGAAGCGCGCTTATTTTTTCCCGAATTGATTCAAGAGAATTAAATAAGAAGATAGATAAAGCAGTATTTCCAGGAATGCAGGGAGGCCCACATATGAATCAAATTGCTGGAGTAGCAGTAGCTCTCAAAGAAGCTTCAACTGGAGCTTTCAAAAAATATGCAATGCAAATCAAGAAGAATGCTAAGGCAATGGCAGAAGAATTGAAGAATAGAGGCTGGAGAATAATCTCTGGAGGAACTGACAGTCATCTTATACTTGTAGATACATGGATGGAGGGTAAGGGAATTTCTGGTAAAGAAGCCAGTGATAGGCTTGAGCAAGCAGGAATTATAGTAAATAAGAATGCAATACCATTTGATACTAGACCACCAGTAGATCCATCTGGAATAAGAATAGGAACTGCAGCTGAGACAACAAGAGGAAAGAAAGAGAAAGATATGAAAAAGATTGCAGAAAGAATTGATAAGATATTGAGGAAATAAAAGAAGACCCGCTCTCACTCGTGGAATGAGCGAAAGCGGGTAGGGAGTTGGGACGGGGATTCCCATAGAGAACTAATTTTCTCGGGGGAGAAGGGGTTAGTTACCTTATCACTCCCTTAATCTTGTTTAAGACTACCATAAAAATATTTATGATACAATGCAATTATGATTGATAAATTAAATAAAATAATAGCTAAAGCACTAAGCAATCAAGGGATTTCGAATTCTGTTATTAATCTCAATCATCCAGAAGATATGACTTTTGGAGATTTTACAACTAATGTTGCACTTGTATATTCTAAGGAACTCAAGACAAATCCCAAGCAATTAGCTGAAAAAATAATTGAGGATTTGAACAAGGACGGAATTGATGAAATAGAATCAATAACAATTGCTGGTCCTGGATTTATTAATTTTAAACTTAAAGATTCATACTTTATAAATGAAATTTTGAATTTTAATGGAAAGAGAAATGGAATAGGCAAGATAAATACAGATAAGGGTAAGAAAATAATGGTTGAATACACCGATCCTAATCCTTTCAAGATTTTCCATATCGGACACCTAATGGCAAATACAGTTGGAGAAGCTATTTCAAGAATTGTTGAATTCTCAGGAGCAGATATTATAAGAACCTGCTATCAAGGCGATGTTGGATTACATGTTGCCAAAACCATATGGGCAATTATGAAAGATGGTAAATTCCAATCGAATGTAAAGTATTTGGGGGATATGTATGTAATTGGTAATAACAAATACGATGAAGATGAAGGGGCAAAGAAAGAAATTATAGAAATAAACAAAAAGATTTTCGAGAAGTCTGATTCTAAGATCAATGAAATATACGAAGAAGGAAGAAGAATTAGTCTTGAATATTTTGATGAAATTTATAAAAAATTGGGAACTAAATTTGATAATTTCTTCTTTGAAAGTGAGGTAGCAGATGATGGGGTAAAGATTGTAAAAGAATTTCTTGCTAAAGGAGTATTTCAAGAGAGTGAGGGCGCAATTATTTTCCCTGGAGAGAAATTTGGCGAACATACACGTGTATTTATAAATTCTCAAGGACTGCCAACATATGAGGCCAAAGAGCTGGGATTGACCAAACAAAAATTTGATAAATATCCAGATCTATCAG
>CAYXPQ010000009.1:0-31544 GCA_964467225.1 uncultured Candidatus Saccharibacteria bacterium | reverse complement strand
GTTTTTAGTTTCGTTACCAATCTCTTGAACAATTGAGGATCAGTGAAAGCTTCACCACCGAAAGAATTTGGGCAGGAAATATTAATAGTATAGTAATCTCCAACATTTTCTTCATTTAATCTTTTGAAAGAATAGAAATAGTCTTCGATACCTGCATCTATTGGAACGGATTTCTCATCATTTGTTCTTGCAATACTAATACCGAGAACAAAATCATTGAATTTGCGATTCTTCTTTATTCTTTCGATTATCGCATCAACCCCATCATTTCTTAAACCCTTGTTCACTATTATGCTTTGGGATTTTGGTAGACGAGTAAGTCTAGGGATCGGATTGCCTTGGGAAGGACGAGCAGTTACCGAGCCTATTTCCTCTCCTGCCAAGCCAATAGAAGGGAGAATATTCATTAGTCGGGCATTATAGTCAAAACCAGCAGAAAGCAGAACTGGAGTTCTGTACTTTATACCATCCACAACTTTTGTTTTATCATTTTTTCGGTAGTTATATAGTAAAGAAATTTTCCATCTACCCAAGGAGAATTTACCTGCAAGCTCGCCAAAATACACCATGAAATCATGCACCTTTTCGGGATCAAACCTAAAGAAAATGGGCTTCAGGATATATTCATACATACTTAATGTGATAGTATATCACTAAATGGAAAATCTTACTGATCAACAACTAATAACTCTATATAGAGAAGGAAATGTCAATGCATTTGAAGGGATTATAAACAAATATAGTCAAATTCTTTATAGATTTGTATTTAGAATAACTAATAACCGAGATATGTCTCATGATATTGTTCAGGAATCTTTTATAAAAGCATGGAAAAATATAAAAAAGTATGATTTAAATAGAAGTTTCAAAACTTGGATATTTACAATAACTCAAAGAGCAACTATAGATAATCTAAGGAAAATAAAATCTACAAACTTTTCGGATTTGAGTAATGAAGAAATAATGTTCGAAGACAATATACCTGATGAAGAGTTATTACCTGATCAAGTATTTGAAAAAGCCGAAAATATAAAATTAATACAGGATTCCTTACAAAATTTGAGTGTTGAAAATAGAACCATACTTCTGCTACACCATGGTGAGGATATGACATTTGATGAGATATCTCAAATAACTGGAAAATCAATAAACACAATCAAAAGTCAGTATAGAAGATCATTAATTAAATTAAAGGAAATAATAAATAAGACAAATGCACCAAAATAACAATATCAAACGTAATACAAGTATGAAAAGGAATTATAATGAACTTTTTCAAACAAAAGTCGAAAAATATGATGATCTAGAAAATCATATTATTAATAGCATAAATAAGATAAGAAATAGAAATATTTTATTAAAAAAAATATTTTATGCTTCAATTTCAACTATTTCGCTATTAAGTTTAGTTTATCTAAGTAAATTAATAATAAATATATTTATCAGTTCTGGAATTCATGAATATCTTTCATTAATTTTCTTGAATCTAGAAACATTAATATATTGGAAGGAATGGTTTTATTCAATCATTGAATCTGTACCCTATCTTGAATTATCCATTCTTCTCGGTTTCGTTTCTTTATTCATATGGTCATTAAGAAGAATTACTAGAGTACAATTAATTAACAAATATGGAATTAAAATCATTTATTGAATCAAGAGGTATGGGAAAAGTAGTGCTTATAATAATATTATTAGCTATTGCATTTGCTATTTTCCAAGCAGGAATTTTTGTAGGTTTTCATAAGGCATCATTTCTATTTAATTATGGTGATAACTACTATAGGAACTTCGGTGGACCAAATTTTAGAAATGGAAATGGGAATAGTATGGGTGGCAGGATGATGAATAAAGGCAACAATACTAACAATCAGCGAAGTGGAATGACAGGCTATTTACAAGATGAATTATCAGGAGGTCATGGTGTAATAGGTAAAATAATTAAAATTGAATCAGATAAGATCTTTGTCTTGGGTAACGATAATATTGAAAAGATAATCAATATCTCTTCAACAACAAAAATTTTTGAAAGAAGAGACCAGATTAAGTTTTCAAACCTCAAAGTAGATCAAAATATAGTTACAATTGGTAATCCTGATGCAAGTGGTCAGATTAACGCCACTCTTATAAGAGTAATGCCTTTATTTCTAAGTAAATAAATAAATGGAAAAAATTAAACACTTTATTATCAAAAGAAAATTATTAAGTGGGATAATAATTGTATTTGTTTTGATTATTTCATATTCAATATATTCAAAATACAGTTCAAGTTCTGGAACAACAAGCTATGTATATGCGAAAGCAGAAATCAAAGATATAGTCACAACCATCACTGGTACTGGCCAAGTATCAGCTTCTGATCAAGTTGATATAAAGAGCAAGGTTTCAGGTGACATTATTTATTTAAACAAAGAAATAAATGGCACCAATATTGCAAAAGGGACTTTGATAGCTAAAATCGATACGAGAGATGCAGAAATTGCATTGGAAAACGCCAAAATTGCTTATGAGAAATTGGTTAAGCCAGCTGATCAATCTACTCTATTACAGAATATTTCAAATCTAAATGATGCATTAGCTAATAACAAAAAATCCTATGAAGATGGGTTCAACGCTGTTACTGATTCCCTAGTTGATTTCCCCCCTATTATAAATGGCTTGAACTCAATGTTCTATGATACAAACGGATATTTAAAATCAGAAAACATCAGGAATCTAGGAATAACTGCATTGAATTATCAAAGTGAGGCAGGAATCACTTTTGACAAAGCACGGGTTAAGTATGAACAATTTCTTTCTCAATATAAGGGGCTCTCACGAAATGATGCGACAACAACTATTGAAAGTTTTGTTAGTGATGCGTATCTTGTAGCTAGAAATATATCTGAAGCAGTTAAATCCGCTCAAAATGCCATAGAGTACGCAAGGAAGCAAAAAAGTGATACTACAGGTGATACAGCGGCAAGCAATATTACTACATGGACATCAAATATTAACTCCACCCTAACAAATTTGTTGAATGCTAGAACTGCTATAGCAAGTTCAATACAAAATATTATTCAGAGAAATGTTGAACTAAATGAACTAGTCATGGGCGCAGATGAACTAGATATAAGATCACAACTACTTAACCTTAGACAGAAAGAATATGATTATCAGAATTACTTTATTAGAGCACCATTTGATGGAGTCTTAGCTCGAATTTCTGTTAAATCTACTGATTCAGTAAGCAATGGAACTGTCATTGGAACTATGGTTTCATCTCAAAAAATTTCAAATATCATGTTGAATGAAGTAGACGTAGCAAAGGTAAAAGTCGGTCAAAAAGTAAAATTAACATTTGATGCTATCGATGGGTTAGAAATAGATGGAACAGTAAGTACTGTCGACCTAGTCGGTACCGTCTCTCAAGGAGTTGTTAATTATAATGTAGAAATAACACATGATACACAAGATGAAAGAATAAAATCTGGAATGAGTGTCAGTGCTGCAATAGTTGTAGACAAAAAAGATAATGTATTAACCGTACCTAATAGTGCTATTAAAACTCAATTAAGATCAAACTATGTTGAAGTAGCAACAGGAGCAAGTACAACTCCCCCAGTACAACGCAGAGTACAGATTGGTATTACAAATGACACCCTAACCGAAATTGTATCTGGTATTAAAGAAGGAGATAGAATTGTGACAAGAACAATCACAACCGGTACAAATAAAAACACGACACCTACTATCTTTAGCGCGACTGGAGCAAATAGAAGCAATACTGGTTCAGGGGTGAGAATTCCAAGAAATTAAAATGATCGAAGTTAAAAATGTAACAAAAACATATGATAGTGGAGAGACAAGCTTTCAAGCATTGAAAGGTGTTTCTTTTGAAATACAAGATGGTGAATTCGTTGCCATAATGGGTCCTTCAGGATCAGGCAAATCAACCTTGATGCATATACTTGGTGCTCTTGATACACCGACAAGTGGTAAATATTTTTTGGATTCAAAAGATGTTTCAAAAATGAGCGACGATGAACTTGCTGACATAAGAAGAGAGAAAATCGGTTTCGTTTTTCAGTCATTCAATCTTTTGCCTCGTGCAACTGTATTGAGAAATGTAACTCTACCATTGGTATACGAAGGTGTAAAACCCGAAGACAGAGATGAGCGTGCAAGTAAAGCCTTAAAATCTGCCGGTTTGGATGAGACCCACTTTCATCACCTTTCAAATCAGCTTTCAGGAGGTCAGATTCAAAGAGTTGCTATCGCTAGAGCTTTAGTGAACAATCCTGCAATCATATTGGCAGATGAACCAACAGGTAATCTTGATTCAAAGACAGGAGAAATAGTATTAGGAACCTTCCAAAAATTAAATAGAGAGAACGGTAGAACAATAGTATTGATTACCCACGAAAATGATGTTGCCGAGCACGCAGACAGAATCATACACATAAAGGATGGACAAATATTAAGTGATTCCAAGAAGCATAATAAAAGAATAATAGAACTTATATGACAACATTAGATATTTTACAAGAAACATATTCCGCGCTATCCGCAAATAAAGTCCGTTCTGGGCTTACTGTGTTGGGAATTATAATTGGAATTAGTTCGGTTATTGCAATGGTCGCAATAGGTCAAGGCGCTCAAGGCTCAATTCAATCCAGCATACAATCTATTGGTTCAAATCTAATAATAGTAAGTCCAGGAGTGCAAAGAGGGCCTGGATCTCAAATAAGTGGAGGGCAAGGATCAGCAAGGAGTTTGACTCAAGAAGATGCAGATGCAATCACTAGTGAAATATCTTTGGCAAGTGCAGTATCGCCTGAATTATCTGGAAGATATCAAGTAATAAGTAAAGGCAAAAATACTAATACGTCAGTTTTGGGAAGTACTCCTTCCTACCCAATTGTCAGAAATGTAGAAATGGATGAAGGAAATTTTATAACTGAACAAAACTTGCGAAGTCTTTCTAAAGTTGCTGTTATTGGACCTACAGTAAGAATAGATCTGTTTGGTGAGGGTGCAGATGTGATCGGTCAAAGTGTGAGAATTAAGGGTCTGGAATTCAAAATTATCGGAGTTACAAAGGCTAAGGGTGGCACCGGGTTTAGCAATCAGGATGATATGATTTTTATTCCACTTACCAGTGCTCAAAAATTCCTTGCAGGAGATGACTATGTTACCTCAATCAGCGTACAAGCAAAGGATGCTGATTCAATGTCTGCTGTGCAACAGTCCATTACAGATCTGCTATTGGTCAAGCACAATATAAAAGATCCTGCTTTAGCAGATTTTAGCACTTTCAACCAAGCTGATATTGTTGCTGCAGCTTCCAGTGTCACACAGACATTCACGATATTGCTTGGTGCTGTAGCAGGAATATCACTTTTAGTAGGTGGAATCGGAATTATGAATATGATGTTAACTACCGTTACTGAGAGAACAAGGGAAATAGGATTGAGGAAAGCAATAGGAGCAAAAAGACATGATATAAACGTACAATTCCTTGTTGAGGCAATATTGCTAACATTTACTGGGGGTGTCATAGGTGTAATTCTAGGTTGGGTAGTATCATTTACTATTTCCTATTTTGGAATATTACAGACAAGTGTATCCACAGGATCAGTAATTTTGGCCTTTGGGGTTTCTGCTTTTATTGGTATAGTATTTGGGTATTATCCAGCCCGCCGAGCTTCTCGGCTTAATCCAATTCAAGCACTGAGATATGAATAAAACAAAAATTGTAATCGTAGGTGGTGGTTTTGGTGGTGTGTACACCGCTAGAAATCTACTAAAACTTTTTGGAGATAAAGCAGAGATCACAATAATAAACAAAAATAATTATTTTCTCTTTACCCCACTGCTTCACGAAGTTGCTACTGGTGCTCTAATACCACAAAGTGTTGTTGAATCATTAAGAGAAGTATTTCGTGGAACTCCAGTAGTTAATATTGAAGATACCGTAATAGAAATAGACAAAGAAAATAAAATAGTTAAAACTAGTCATTCCAATTACTCATATGACTATTTAGTTATATCCTCGGGAGCTGAAACAAACTACTTTGGTATACCTGGAGCTCAAGAGAATAGCTTTACGTTAAAAAACTTAAATGATGCGATCATCTTAAGAAATCATATAATTGAAACATTTGAGAAAGCTTCAGAGTCTAACTGTGCTGATAATCTTACTTTTGCAATAGTAGGTGCAGGTGCAACTGGAGTAGAATTAGCCGCCGAATTAGCAGAATATGTAAAAGAGACTTTACATTCATACTACAACAACTCAAAAATTAAAAAAGACGACATTAAGATTTCTATTATTACAAATACTGCACAAGTTATATCTGTTTTCCCTGAAAAGATGAGAACTTTGGCTCAAAAAAGCCTTGAATCTAAAGGTATAAATGTTATAACAAATGCTACAGTATCGAAGGTTGAAAATGGACAAATAACTCTAGCAGATTCATCTACTCTTAAAGCTCATACAATTATTTGGGTAGCTGGTGTCAAACCATCGCTTTCAAGCATAAAAGGAATAGACGTGGGACAAAAAGGCAGAATGGATGTTAATGAATACCTACAAAATATTAATGATCCGACAATATTTGGTTTGGGAGATGCTTCTGGCACATTACCCATGCTGGCGCAAATCGCAGTACAACAAGCAAAAACAGTGGCATACAATATATATACTCACAAAGGAAATTTGAGACTTACTAAATTTGAAACAAATATAAAGGGTTTACTTATTTCTCTTGGGCAATGGAATGCACTAGGAAATTTTCATGGGCTAACATTAAGTGGTCCTGTGATGTGGTTTATTTGGAGAACCGTTTATCTATTTAATTTTAACTCTTGGAAAAGACGCTTAGAAATAGCTATTGAATGGACTGTAAACTTATTCTATCCACGTGACATTACATATTTAAAATAAATAATCTATACTACTAGATCCTTATGCCTAAGTTGGTGCAGAATTTTGCATGGCTCCACAATTCTCGGATCAACAATTCTATAAAATATATTTAGCCCTTCTCTTCTAGGTACAATCAGACCATTGTGTCTCATTAGAGCTAGATGTTGAGAGAGATTAGCTTTTGGCAATTTTGTTATTTTAATCAAGTTTTCAACCGAAGTTTCATTTAACTTTAAAATATTTAGAATCTCTAATCGCTTTGAATTAGCAAGAATCTTATAGATTAAAGCATTTTTTTCATACGCTTCTTTGGGCAAAGGTGATTTCATTGTTTCGATATTGTATACTAAAAAAATGATTCTGTATATATATTCATTTCATCTATCCCAGCTTTTTTGATACTTGTCCAAAAATCTCTGACAAAACCTATTGAACCACAAATAAAATAATCATAATCATTTGAAATATCTATATCCTTAATTTCTATCCTTCTATTTGTAATATTTGGACTAGTACTACTTTGCTGAGTTATGAAATACTTAACACCAAATTTTGTAAATCTTCTAGACAAAATATCAAATTCCTTTTTAAATATAATCTCATCGTAAGATTTATTACTATAAAATAATTTTATTTCCTTGTTAGGATCAATATTTAGTGAATTGTATATCATACTCCTAAAGGGAGCTATACCTATGCCACCTGCAATCATAACTATAGGTCTATTGCGATCTTCATTATAAAAATATCCATATGGTAAAGTGCCTATAAAAATATCACCCACTTTCATATTTGATAATTTATTTGAAAATTTTCCTATATTTCTGATTGTAATTGCCATGTCTTTTGAGGAACTCGATATGCTATATGACTTTCCTTCACCTTCTCCAAATTCGTCAAAATAAATATTGATAAATTGTCCAGGAATATAGTCAGGATTACCATCAGCAGCTCTAAGCTCCAATGTAGTGACACTTGGAGTCTCTTTTGCAACATAAGTTACTTTGTATTTCTTTTTAATCTCCTCTTTCATAATCTATTATTGCTTCTCTTAATGCATTATGTCCCAAAACTGAGCAATGATACTTTCTATCAGGCAAACCACTTAATCGCTCGATTATTGCTTCAGGACTTATCCTTTTTGCTTTTTTCAAACTCATACCGCCATTCTCAGTAACCATTACTGACATCATGGATGTTGAAGCTATAGCAGATGCACATCCGAATGTCCTCCATTTGCATTCAATTATTTTATTAGCAAATTTGTCTACTTTTATCCAAACTGCCATCATATCTCCACAAGCCGGACTGCCAACTATGCCAACGCCATCTGCTACATAATTCTCATCATCAATAAGGATATTTCTAGGATTAAAGAAATGATCTTTTACAATATCACTGTATAACCAGCTTCCAACATCACAAATATTAGTTTTGTTATTTTGTTTTTTCATATTTTTTTATAGTTAGTGAGGAAATAGACTTCAATCTGCTAACAATATTAGGAAAAATTGATAAAACATAATCTATATCTTTTTTCTTTGTCTTTCTACCCATTGAAAATCTAATACTTCCATGAGCAAACTCAGCAGTTTGCCCAATAGCAAGCAATACATGCGATGGCTTCAGATCATACGAAGAACAGGCAGAACCAGTTGAAGCCTCAATTCCATATTTATCCATCATTAGCAACATTGATTCTCCCTCTATATTAGGTATTGAAATATGGACATTATTTGGCAACCTTAATACCCTATGACCATTAACTATTAATTCTGGAATTTTTGCCTTTAATTTTGAAATAAAATAGTCTCTCAAAAAACCCAATCTTTCTGATTCTTTATGCCTGATTTTGTCTGACATAATTAATGCCTCAGTCAAACCCACCATTAGTGGCAGTGACTCAGTACCAGCACGAATATTATTCTCTTGTTCTCCACCAACTATTATTGGTTTTATTCTGATGCTTTCCTTTTTAAATAGAATCCCTATACCTTTGGGTCCATATATCTTAGAACTATTTAAGGTCATTAGATCAACGCCCAAGTTTTTTGCATTAATTTCCAAGTATCCTCCGGCCTGACAGGCATCAGTATGGAAAAAGGG
Organism: uncultured Candidatus Saccharibacteria bacterium; assembly: GCA_964467225.1. GTDB lineage: Bacteria > Patescibacteriota > Minisyncoccia > Phycocordibacterales > PALSA-1337 > CAIOGI01. Next base: position 22,528 of record CAYXPQ010000009.1, on the reverse strand, counting down.
AAATTCTGAACTTCTTTTATTTCGATATTCGCTGATTAAATCTGAAATTTTTCTAATTGGTTGTATGGTTCCGATTTCATTATTTGCATACATAATTGAAATTAAAATCGTTTTGTCATTAATTAATTTCTTTAATTCCTCCAGATTTACCAGCCCATCCTTATCAACAGTAACAAAACTAATATCGAATCCTTCATTTTTCAATAGAGATGTCGCTTCTAAAACAGCTTTATGCTCTATTGTAGAAATTATTATATGATTGCCATAATTTCTATAAGCTCGAGCTATACCAATTAATGCTAAATTATCTGACTCAGTACCTGAACCTGTAAATATGATCTCTGAAGGTGAGCAATTTAATACTTGAGAAATTCTAGTTTTACAATTCCTGATTACTTGATTAGCAAGACGACCACTAGTATGCATCGAAGATGGATTTCCGTACTTATTATCAAAATATGGAATCATTCTTTTCAAAACAGCACTATCAGTCGGAGTTGTAGCTGAATAATCTAAATATATTTTTGTAACAGGATTTCTTTTCATATTTATCTAATTGAACAAACAGATACATATTTATTCATAATCTCTTGAATTTTTAGGAATTCCTCTGGACTAAAGCTTACTTTCTTGCGAAATTGAGGGTTAAGAATTTTGGTTGGAATGAATTTTTGAATAAAATACTTTTTTGCACCTTTTATCTCTTTACCAATTTGTTCAAAATCTTCAATATCAATCAAAGATTTGATGACTGTCGTTCTAAACTCATAATCAATATCAGAATTTATTAATATACTTATACTTCTTTTTATTGAATCAGTATTGACTGCGCTAGCTACTGTCTTACTATATTTTGCTAATGGAGATTTTATATCCATAGCGATATAATCCACCATTTTTTTATCAATCAGCTTCTGAAGGAAATTTGGATCAGTGCCGTTAGAGTCTAATTTTATTTTGAAATTAAGTTTCTTTACTTTGGAAATAAAATCAAATAATTTTTGACCATTAAGTGTGGGTTCTCCACCTGTGATGACTATTCCATCAAGAATACCCTTCCTCTGTGACAAAAAATCAAGTACTTCAGCCTCAGATATTATATTTTCAACGGTTTCATTTACTAATTCTGGATTATGGCAATATGGACATCTAAAATTACAACCAATCGTATACACCATGCATGCAACCTTACCTGGATAATCTATTAGTGTAAATTTTTCTAGTCCACCGAATTCCATTTTACTTACTCATATTAGTTTTTGTCTTTGAATCAATTTTTACTTTTGGTTTTACTTCTGGGGCAAATAGCTCTCTCATCTTAAATTCTGCTTGCTTTCCACTATTCCATTGGCTTACCGGTCTCAAATAACCCACAATTCTTGAATACACCTCACAATCTGACTGACATGTTGGGCATTTATGGTTCTCACCATTTATATACCCGTGGGAAGAACAAACACTGAATGTTGGTGTCAAAGTAAAGTACGGTAGATGATAATTTTCACAAATTTTCCTTACCAAGGCTGGAACAGCAGAAGGATCAGCGATTCTCTCTCCCAAGAATAGATGAGCCACAGTTCCACCAGTATACTTTGTTTGTAATTTATCCTGTATATTAAGGGATTCCACAATATCATCAGTAAAGTTCACCGGTAAATGGGTAGAATTGGTATAGAATGGCTGAGATCCCTTTTTATATTCTTCCTCATTTGCAACAACAATATCTGGATATAATTTCTTATCTCTAAGGGCCAATCTATATGCTGTACCCTCAGCTGGAGTTGCTTCGAGATTATATAGATTATTTGTTTCTTTCTGATAATTTATTAATCTGTTTCTCATAAAATCAAGAACTTCACCCGCAAACTTATGACCTTCTGATTCGCCAATTCCCTTTCCAATCAAATTTAGCGAAGCTTCATTCATACCGACCAAACCAATTGTTGAGAAATGATTTTTCCAATATTCATTGTAGCTTTGCTTTATCTTTCTCAAATAGAACTTAGTGTATGGATATAAGTTTGCATCAGTAAATCTTTCCAATACTTTCCTCTTTATTTCAAGACTCTCTTTTGCAATATCCATTTTCTCTGTCAAAATCTTATAGAATTCCTTTTTATTCTTTGCTAAGTATCCTATTCGAGGCAAATTTATAGTTACTACTCCTACTGACCCAGTAAGCGCATTTGCACCGAACAATCCTCCTCCTCTCCTGTCTAGTTCTTCAAGATTTAACCTTAGACGACAGCACATTGACCTTGTATCTTCTGGCTTCATGTCTGAATTAACAAAGTTGCTGAAGTAAGGCACACCATATTTTGCAGTAATTTCCCACAATCCTGCCAAATTCTTATTATCCCAATCAAAATCTTTTGTTACATTTACTGTTGGAATTGGGAAAGTGAATACTCTGCCTGCTGCATCTCCTTCCGACATAACTTCAAAGAAGGCTTTATTAAACATATCCATTTCCCTTTGGAATTCGGAATATTTCTCTCTCTGTAACTTGCCACCGATCACAACTTGCTGATTTTTGAAATTTGAAGCAGGAGTCAAATCCAGAGTTATATTTGAAAAAGGTGTTTGGAAACCTACTCGCGTTGGAACATTCATATTAAACACGAATTCCTGCAAGCATTGTTTTACCTCCTCTTGTGTTAATCCATCATATCTTATAAAAGGAGCTAACAATGTATCAAAGTTGGAAAAGGCAATCGCTCCTGCAGCCTCTCCTTGCAAGGTATACATGAAATTTACTGCTTGACCCAATGCAGTTCTAAGATGCTTTGGTGGTGCTGATTCTATTTTGTCTGAAACTCCTTTGAATCCTTCAACAAGCAAATCCATCAAATCCCAACCAACGCAATAGATAGAAAGTGTGCCTAAATCATGTAAATGCAAATCACCATTCTCATAAGCATTGCGAATTTCTCTAGGATAAATCTTATTCAACCAGTATGTCTTGCTTACTTCCGAGAAAATATAGTTATTCAAACCTTGAAGAGAATAGCCCATATTACTATTCTCTTTAACTTGCCAGTCTAATTTGCCCAAATATCCATCAATCAATCCTAGAGAGGCAGAAGTTGCATAAGCACGCATCTCTGCGTGCTGTGCACGATATAGTATATAAGCCTTAGCTGTTTGCTTATACTTTGATTTCATCAAAACTTGTTCAACAACATCTTGAATCTGTTCCACTCTTGGAATTGAATTCTCTGTATTCAATTTTATGTTCTTAAGTTCAAAATCAATCACCTGCTTTGCTAGTGATTGAGCTATTTTCCTATCAAATTCACCTGTCGCCTTGCCTGCTTGGTATATTGCATTAGTAATCTTTTTTGCCTCAAATTTTACTTCAGTGCCATCTCTCTTTATTATTGTCTTGAACATAATTTTTTGATGAATAATTATTAATGGATTTTCATTATCCCTCTAGTTTCATACTTTCGCAATTAATAAATATGTGGATATCAATTTCAGACACTGAATAATGAGTATGTAAAGCATAACAATAATATTACAATACTACTAATGATGAAATTTTGCATGTAGGAATAATCATACCCTGTCTGTTATAATTGGGTAAATGGATACAGACCCAAATCACCATACTCAATACGCAGTGGTAATTGCGCTTCTATTGGGTATTTTTGTTATACCAAATAATATAATTAAAGTAGATACAGCAAATTATATTGATAGGTATGAAGATCATCCTCTTGCAATACCCTATATGCGTCAGACTGAATATAAAGCTAGTCCATTAATCATTGAACAAGAAATTATTTCAGACGGTAATTATGATAAATATATAGCCTCATACACCTCAGATAACCTAAAAATTTATGGGCTATTGACTATCCCTCATGGCAAAGCACCAAATCAAGGTTGGCCTGCTATTGTATTCAATCATGGATATATAAGACCCAATAAATACAAAACTACAGGATATTATAAACCATATATAAAATCACTAACTGATGCTGGATACATAGTCTTTATGCCTGACTACAGAGGACATGACAGATCTGAGGGCGAACCTGATAGTCAATATTTCTCTCCAAGCTATACTATAGATGCCTTAAATGCTATGTATTCCCTCAAAAAATTTAAAGATGTTAATCCCGAAAAAATGGGTATGTGGGGACATTCTGATGGAGGAAATGTAATTATGAGAGCAATAGTCACAAAACCTAATGATATAAAAGCAGCAGTAATTTGGGGTGGAGTTATGGCCTCATACAATATCTTAACTTCTGACTGGCAACAGATGGTATCATACCAACAACCAGAATATGATCTCAAAATTGAAAACAAAAATATGGATCAGCTAATAGAGGCCTATGGATGGCCAAAAGAAAATCCTGAATTCTGGAATATCATTGATCCACTAACTTATCTTTCTGAGATTAATATTCCGATTCAGCTTCATGTAGGTGAGAAAGATGAAGAAGTTCCAACGAAATTCTCTGAGGATCTGCATAACAATTTATTAGCTTTAGGCAAAACTTCTGAATACTACAACTATCCAAATGGAGATCATAACATTGTAAATCCTAATTATCATTTAGCTATGCAAAGAACAATTGAGTTTTTTGATAGGTATTTGAAATAACAAAACACCTCTATTAAGATGACGAGGTGTTTTGCCTGTAGGATAAATTGCCAAATACTATTCTGGACTTACCTCAATAATACATGTATATGAACCATCTTCTAATTGTCTTGGCAATGTACTTCCAAGTTCAAGTTGTGCCTCCACAGAATTCTCTGATACTGAAATCATTACTGACGGATTAGTTTCTGACTGTGTCTTATGACATAGAAGAACTTTATTTGTACCAGCATGTGCAATACTAGTTGTTGATAAAAGCAAAACAACGATCAATAAAATATTTTTTAACATCTTTATTTAAAAAAATTAATAATAACTAACCTAATAATTATAGCACGTGAATTTTAACCCTAAATATGAATACTAACGAATACTTGCATAAATTAAATATATGTGGTATTATACAAAAACCACAACAAGGTGTTTTGGTCGCTAACCATGGCGTAAACATGGACCTAAGCCAGGATTCTGGCGGGAGGTTAGAATGTTCATTAACACTCATAGGGAAATCGACGATCTTCAAGTTTGCGTGTCGCTCAACAACGCAGTTTGGACTCGCCTTACGGGAACTTGTTTCCGTGGCAAGTCCAAGGCACTCGCTGGTAATTTCTGCAGGTGGGTCAATCACAATGAAATGTTCGACCCGAATGACAGATTCATTCTGGACCAGATCGTTGATGATGCTGAGGTGGCAGTCGAGAAACACTCGCGCAACAACAGCTTCAGCATTCAATTCGAGGACTGGATCGGATGGTCCAGCACGGATGACAGAATTCTGCACGCGAATTGTCAACTTGAGCCCTTTGCCATCAATGGAAGGGCTACTGGATACAGGATCCGTCCCGATCGAAAGGATGTGCTCGCCCCGAAAACCAGGATCCTGACAATCATTTACGAGGTGAAATACGAATACAGTTATGATCGGATTGTTCTGATCATTCGGTCTATGTACCCCGGCCCGGACATCGGCGAGCTCGTCGGTGATGTCAGTGCTCGAGAGAATGTCGTGTTCTTCGATTGGAATCATCCTGGTGAGCCCATCTAGGCCTTCCAGTGTCATTCCAACACATTCGACCCAAGTGGCAACACAAGGGTCGAATTTTTATTTCAAAATCATTATTATTCTAATAATTTAAATTATAATCATTTAACAACAATAAGATGTAAGTGGAAATGTTGAGGTATTGATTTAACTTTATTTGTTGCTTCAATAATAAATTCATACTCATCATTTAAAGTCGTACTTTTAATTTCTTTTAATTCTTTAATTTCATCTTGATTCAATTCTTCTTCTGTAACATGCCTAACAGGTATAATCATATTGTGAATTTTTGCAATTCTATCATATGGAAAATCATTCTTAATTATCTTCCAGAATTTAAAAAGTTTAATTGATTCTTTTGTACAGAGCGAGCAAAATACGGAAGAATTATTTTTTCTATATTCTTGGTATTTATCCTCACATTCAGATGTTCGAAGTAACGCCATAATTTTTATGCAAAGAAACTAGCCAAAAAAGCAATCACAAGTACTGTAACTAGATTTGATAAAATATCTGAAACGAATTTCTTCATTGCAATCTTTCTATCACAATTTCCCCAAAGTATTCCTGAACCCACGATAGGGACCATAAAACATAGCCAATTCAATACTACAAATCCATAGGCGTATTTTGGTATAACTCCATTTCTCAAACTCATAATCATAATAAATACTACAGCAAATGATGTTAGTAATGATAACAGGAACTGTAGGCCGTATATTTTTGGCATTGTTGGCATTGCCTCCTTGATTTTAGCTTTCTTCTCTTCTTCAGATAATTTATTGAAACCAAGATATTCCATATGAACACGACCCATTGGTGTAGCGTCTGAATACCAAATAGTACCAACGACAGCTGATAGAATGGCACCTACTATTGAAAGAATGATTACTGTTAACATAAAATTAAAATTAAATAATAAAAAACCTAAATAATTATTGACCTCTTCGCGCCGCATCTATCTTGGCAACATCAATCTTTTTCATTGTCATCATCGCATCAAAGGCTCTTTTGCCTTCTTCTCCACCGATTGCCATCGCCTCAATCAATGTGCGTGGTGTAATCTGCCAAGATACTCCCCACTTATCCTTACACCATCCACACTCACTTTCCTTGCCTCCATTACCTACAATGGCATTCCAGTATCTATCAGTCTCTTCTTGGTCTTCTGTAGCAATTTGAAATGAAAATACTTCGCTGCATTCTCAGCATCTTTATCGAACCATAGACAAATTGTATTTTTTGGTATTTGCATGAAGGATATTATAACACATTTCTCTCTGCAACCTCCTTGAGTTTTTGTAGTGCTTTAGGCCACATATTTTCAAACATTTCCTTGTATTCATCACTAGCAATTTCCATATCAACACTTACTTCTGTACCACCATTCTTTTCAGTAAATGTGTAATTCTCAAAGGCCGGAGACCATTTCGTAGCCTCTTCACTTGTTGTATCTTCCACTCCATTAGCGACGATACCTATATGTTCTATGGAAATAAATTCATATTTGCGATTTTCCTTTATACGACTAACCATTCCCCCTTCACTTGTACCTGTTTCATCTGGTCCAAGGAAAAGCATTTTGGATCCTTCACTCCAATCACCTTTATAATATGAACCTTCATGAAAAGCCTTGGTCCATTCTCTATATGTAGCATCTCCTAGCATAACATCCCAGACTTTCTCCTTTGGTGCATTAATTTGAATTGAAAAATGTATTTTTTGCATTGGGTTTTGTTTATTTGTTAAATTAAGTGCCTTAGGTATTAATTATAGCAGGTTAATTTAATTCTTATACCAAGTACTCCATATTTAGCTTCATCTTCCTTTGAAGACATTCAAAATAGAAAGTCTCAAACATGCTTGGTAGACTCGTACAAATAGTAGACAAAACCTAGTTGTAAGAGTAATCTAATATTTAGAAATCCATAAACTATGTATCACATAACTCATTTCGCTCGACGGCCATCAGAAAAAGACGGCTCCTGGATAATGTTGGGCTATATCACGAGAGACCATCAAGGAATCTTTAGATTTGGATTGGAGAATATCCGGCACTTTACTCAGGATGAGATAGATAGTAGGGTTACAGGAGGTCCTTTAATCGAAATAAAACCAGCGGTAGAATTTGATCCTCGGAACAATGTTGCACTTTGGCTCGAAGGACCTGATGATGCCTCAAAAGTTTGGCTTGCAAGCCGTGAATCACCAATAAATGATCCTGAGAAGAAAATGGTGTGGTCCGGAGCGATGTTTAAATCAATCCGTTAAAATTCCACAGCATCAATCTACAATCTTGAAATCTGCCATGCGACACATGGCAGATTTTTTAATAGACATCAATTTTATAGCTCAAAAAAATTATTAAATTACATTCTAGATTTCAACTCTGTTGTCCTCTTCGTAAACTGACGCTTTTTACCCTCTAATTCATCTTCATTATCTATATCGCGTTATACTAAATTAATACTTTTGCTTTTCCAATTGATTGTGGATTTTATTTTCATAGTTTATAAATTTAGTTAACTCTCTTAAACTACGACTATTACTATCAGGCTTTGCACGATAATTAAATTTAATATAACAGAAAATTTCTAAATTAGGAGAATGGTAATTACTTAGTAATTGGTACTGCCAAATTTTGAGTTCTTTTCTTAATTCTTGCGTTTAATTGTTCTTGAATAATTGCCTGTCTTTCAATCTCAATTTGTTCTTTGGTCTGACATTTTAATATATTAGAATTATATATAGAACCATCTGGACAAGAAGCACAACTGCTATCTGGTTTATAGTAAAAATAACCCTCTCCATATTTTGATCTACAGAATGTATCTTGAGTAACACATCTATCCAAATAAAGAACTAAATCTGATTCGCATGATAAAACATTGTTTACATAGGTCTTATTCTTTTCTTTAACACATGTTTCCTTATATTGCTTATATCCTGTATCACAATAAAAATTATCAGATCCGTATGCAGTAGAATTCTCGGGTGCCTTTATACACAAATTATCTTTCTTATAGTACCCATAATCACAAAAAAGTGTGGTACCAATTTTATAACCACCATACACACTGCTATAATTGTAATTTGTTAAACTATTATTTGTATATGAACTAGTATATGTTGGTACGTAACCTGAAGATTTAGACTCATATTGTGATTTACCAGTATAATAATTTGGATCTGATATATAGGTTGGAGTATCCCATTCTACACCCCTTGTGCCATAGGTTTTGTTATATAAACCCTGACTTGGCTTATAACTATAATTATCATACTTTAACCCATTTGGATCACTCCTTACATGTGGTGGTACATATGTTCCATTACTTTTATAATAGCCTTTTACATTGACCACAGCGTCACAAATAGAGGGTTGTAATGCAACAAATAGTATTATTAGCAAATAAGAAAGGTATCTGCAAAAAACTTTCATATTAAAATATTACCATTAATATGAAACAGTATCAATTGCTATTTGGCTTGTATCTATTTATCGTATGGAAATATATATTTTATAGATTATTCAAAAATTTTTTATTTCTAGTATAGAAAATGATTTTACTATTTTCTATACAAAGTATTTCCTGTCCTTTTTTATACTTATCTATAAAATCAGTCAAAATTGAGCGATAATCAAATGAGGTACTAATAAAAGTTGGAATTAATTGAACCAATGAATATGTATGATTAATTTGATCAGTTGACATAAACTCTGAAGTAGATATTCCAGCAAAGACAAGAAAAATATCATCGAAGCTTGATTTGGTACAAGATAGTCTTTGTGATAGTAGTTCTAAGTTTACAACTTGATTACATAATACCAAACACAGTAATATTGTCTCTGGCATATAAGCAGTATTAGATACTTTTTCAAATATTGTGTCATATATATCTTTATCACCGTAACGATGTTCTACAATTTGTACTTCCCTAACTAATCCTTTCGCACCAATACCTATAATTTCTTGGAGGCTCATTATAAGACCATCAGCAGCGTCTGTTTCTGATATATTAATCCACCAATAATGTTTGTAATTATCCTGCATAGCCATTGCTAATATAGACAGAGCGTAAACCTCTCTAGTTCTTTTTGAAGTTTTAAGGATATCACCAGAATTCTTATTTATTTCCTCATTGACTCTAAATAGTCCATAAACAGGGTGTTCCCATTGTCTAGCACGAGCTTCAATTTCTTTTAGGTTAACTTTTAGATTAAGCTTATCTGATTTTTTGTCTCCAAAAGTAAAATGTTTTTTCATAATCAAATTGCGTTTAATTTTGGAATAGGCTGAATACAGTAAACATGTTATACCCTAGTATTATTTAATCTTTACTTTGTAGATATGATGGTAAATATCCACCTTTGAAAGGATTCTAGAGCAACCCAGGTCAATTCTCATTAATTGTTCCAACTCCATTACACTTTGAGAAATTTTATCTCTTAAATTAATTTTGCCCTCTTCTTTTTGATGTTCATAAAATTCACAAACAAGATGAAATACTTCCCTAAGTTCTTCTGTCACATCTTTATCACCGATTAATCTTGCTGGAGAAAATAATCCTATTAACTCGTCTCTATAATTTAATTCATTTACTTTTTTTTCTAAATCTTCAGGCTCCTCATTAAGAGGAATATACTTGTTTATACTTGCAGTTTCAGTTTTAAAATGATTAATTTCGCTAATAATTGATTTGGCTTTTTCTCTTGAAATATCCAGATTCACCCTCAAAAATTTTCCAGAACTTAAGTGTGATATTATATTGGAGTAAATTTCCAACTTTCTATTAAATATAATTTTATTATTATCTCTAATTTGACCAAGTATAAAACCAATCAATAGCGGTAATATTATTGTAAATAGGACAGTTAATATTTCCATGTATATTGTTAAAATTAATTCTTTGCTGCGGGACTTGGAATCGGACCAAGATTTAGGAATTCAAAGCTCCTCGTCCTACCATTAGACGATCCCGCAATGTCTATATAAAGTACCTTAAAATTGAAAGAAACTCAAGTTGACTACTAATTTACAACTGATATTATATATACACTCATAGTCGCCAATTTATGGCAGCCGAGGTACCCTCCTTAATTGGATAGAGGGAAGCCGAGAAACCCGCTGGAGAGCGGGTTTTGAAATTCTATGGATTCCTACCCCTTATCAACCACCATCATCTCAAGTGGCAATGACTCAATATATGCCCTGCCTGTCATATCATATACTTTCAATAACTCAAGCAATAAAGCAGAATTTAATTTGCTATCTTTTAATTTAGCTAAGTCCGTTAGAACAGTCATATCTTCTTCACTTATATCTCCTTTGAATTGATCGGCTATACTTGGAGCATTTTTGATTATCAAAGCTATTCGCAGTTTCTCTAAAACAAGTGCGATGAATAATTTTATTGAAATATTATTCTCCTTTGTCAGTAATATAGTAGATATCGCCTTCTCTTTCTCCTCTTTTATTATTGAAGAAATGAAATCATTGACTAGTACGCGCTTTGGAGCGCCTGTAGTATTCTCAACTTCTATTAAGTTAATCTTCTTGTCTTTCGCCGAACCTATAACTTTCTGTAGAATTCCCAAAGTATCACGGAAAGATCCGTCGCCAAGTATAGCTATAAGATCTGCCACACCAGATTCTAGTGAGAATCCCTCTTTTTTGGAAATTTTGGTAACTAGATTTTTGAGTATTTCTCTATTTGGCTTTTTAAATGAAAAGACTTGGCAACGAGATACTACCGTCTCAGGAATTTTGTCTGTCTCAGTGGTTGCAAGTACAAAGAGTGCATGAGCAGGTGGTTCTTCTAATGTCTTGAGAAGTGCATTGAAAGCTTCTTTTGTAAGCATATGAACCTCATCTATTATATAAATTTTGTATTTCGACTGAAATGGAAGTACATGCACACCATCTCTAATCTCTCTAATATCATCAATACCGCGATTTGATGCTGCATCTATCTCATATATATCATTATCATTAATACCGAGTGCTCTAGCGAAGATTCTAGCTATTGTAGTCTTACCAGTTCCACGGCTTCCTGAGAATAGATAGGCGTGAGCGATTCTCTCTGATTTTATAGAGTTATTGAGAGAATCCACAATATGTTCCTGACCTATCACATCCTCCCATTCAGCTGGCCTGTATTTGCGATATAAAACTGATGAATTCATCACGTTATTTTAGCATTTTTATATATTCCTTCACAATTTGGCTAACCTCTTTCAAATTATTGGTCTCCATCAACTTAACCCTTAATTCCTTCGCTCCTTCCCAACCCGAGACATAAGCTTTGAAATGCTTTTTCATTATGGCAAAATTTTTGACATCACCTAGTAGCTTATCAAAAGCTTTTGCATGCTCTAGCATGACCTGCAATCTTTCTTTTGGACTAATTTCGCTCACAATTCTACCAGAGAAAAACCAAGGATTACCGAATATACCTCTTCCTATCATTACACCATCACAACCCGTCTCTTTAACTTTATTTTTTGCATCTTCTAAGCTACTTACATCTCCATTACCAAGTAGAATAGTATTTGGAGCTACTCTATTTCTAATCTCAACAATGTTTGGCATTAACTCCCAATGTGCAGGAACATCGGACATTTCCTTGCGTGTTCTTAGATGAACAGTCAGTGCAGATATATTCTCTTCAAGAAGTGCTGGCAACCAAGTATCTATTTCAACTTTATTGTATCCAATTCTAGTTTTTACTGAGACAGGCAGATTCGGCGCGCCTTCCTTAACTGCGCGAATTATTTCTTTTGCCAATTTTGGAGTTTTGATCATTCCTGCACCAGCACCCTGCTTCTCAACAGCTCTGTCAGGACAACCCATATTAATATCAATACCATCAAATCCAAGCTTAGCAACAAGAGCCGATGCTTCACGCATTTTGTCGGGATGTGCAGTGAAAAGTTGTGCGACTATTGGCTTTTCTTTCTTTGAGAATTCTAAATCCCTTAACAGCATCTTTCTACCAGGCGAACACAGACCATCGGCAGAGACGAATTCTGTCCACATAACATCGGGCTTTCCATATTTGGCAAACATAGAACGGAATGCCACATCAGTTACATTTGCCATAGGAGCAATGACAAATATAGGCTTTTTGAGCCCTTTCCAGAAATCTATTGGCTTTTTATTTTCCTTTTTATCCATAGTAGACAATACTACTATCTAATGGCCTCTTCTAGCAAATCCAATACGTCACTATCTCTTCTACTACTTCCCAAGACTATTACTGCTATAATTTGCTTTTTATCCTTACCAAGACTAAAAAGTGAAATACTAGTTCTATTTGCCTCGACAGTATATCCATTCTTGCCTCCAATATATGCAGAAAGATTGAGTAAATGTGTAGGATTTGTCCATGTATGAAATCTAATTGTATGACTTTTATTAGAAGTAATGTCGAATATTTCTGACTTATTATCCAAAATCCATTTTGTAATTATTGCTAAATCCTTTGCTGTAGATAAATTCTGTGATGATAGGCCAGAAGGATCACTGAAATATGTTTTGTATGCACCGATAGTATTAGTAAATGTATTCATTTCTCTAATAAAATTCTGTCTACCAGCACTATATGACCCTGCTAATGCCTCCGCTGCATCATTACTAGAAACCATGAGTAATGGGTATAGTAATTCTTTAACTCTTAATTTCTCATTTAGTCTGAATTTTGCTTCATTGCCATATGTACTCAAAAATTTTTGAGACATAGTTATATAGCCATCGTCTGATAATTTATTATCTGCAATAACTGCAGTAACTAATTTTGTAATTGAGGCTACGGGCAATAATTGTTGTATATTTTTCTCTAATATAATCCTATTTGTAGTCAAATTTGCTACTATGTAGGCTTTAGCTGAAATATTCTTTTGACTTGCCCTGGATACATAGTTGGGTGGTAAATCATTTATCTCAATACTATCGTCAATAGAATATAATTGAGAAATATCATTATCAACTACTAAAATATTATTATGCTCAAAGTTATTTTTGTAAAAAAATATCAAAACTGCTGAAATAATTATTCCAGTACAGATCGCTAATGTCATAGAATGTACAACACTTAATATTCTTTTAAAAGAGTCATTGCTCTTATTTGGCGACATAGAAAATATTATTTCCGAATCTAAGATTTATAGATTCAAAATTTATTTTACCATCATTACCGTTTTTTTTAACCTTTGAATCTTCTATGAAAGCAATTAAATTTATCGCGGACTTTTCAAACGGTATTCTGTCGTCAAAATATATAACCATTTCTGAATCATCATAGTTTTTAGCGTACATTTCATATTGTCCATCATCACCTACCAGAAGTCCTGTTAAATTAAGCCCGGACCTTCTTATTGATTCAACAAAATTTTGCAATTTAATAAACTCATCCTTATCACCAAACAGATTCTGTCCAACAAGACTACTTATCGGATGATTAGATATAAAATATTTAAAGAAAATTCCATCAGATAATTTCGAAAAATTAGCATATACCAAACCATTACTATCTAATAAATAACAATTAGAATTATCTTCTTCAGTATTAAATCCATCACAAGCAATAGCTATAGGTGTTCTTTCTGTAATTTTTATATCTAAAGTAGACAATCCATTTGCTTGTATTACGAGATTATCAATTGACAAAAATGAACCCAATAAAGCGTTTTTAATTTCTGATTTTGGATACAGCCAAATATTGGATTTTGGAAATAGATATAAATAACTTCCACTAATAATAGAATTGACCTTATCAGTAACTTGTGAGGAATACGCTACATTAGAATCTATTTTTGAGATTTGGAGACTATCAATTCTTAATACAAAAAATATACCAACAAGAACCATAGTAGAACATAATAAATATGTAAGCGTAATTTTGATTGTCTTAGCGCGCTCTTTCTCAATCAATTTTGGTGACTTTAATATTTTAGCTCTCCTACTCATTATTGAATTACACTTTTACCGAGATATTTTTGTAATATTTCTGGAATTTTGATTGACCCATCGACTTGTTGATAATTCTCTACAAGAGATACTAAGATTCTAGGAGTTGGAATAGCAGTACAATTCAATGAATGTGCATATCTTAATTTACCATCTGCATCCTTGTATCTAATATTAAGTCTTCGAGTCTGAAAATCATGAAAATATGAAGCCGACGAAATCTCTCGGTATGTATTCTCTTTAGGAACCCATAACTCTATATCGTACTTTTTGACCTGTCCTAGACCGAGATCCCCACCGCAATTCAATACAGTGTGATATGGAATACCGAGTGATTCTATAAATTCTTCTGTATTGTGATTTATTTCTTCATGAACTGCAACAGAAGTCTCATGGCTCGCTTCACATAGAACTAATTGTTCAAATTTGTAGAATTCATGCACACGAATAAGACCTTTGACATCTTTACTATGAGCACCAGCTTCTCTTCTATAACATGGTGAGAATCCCAAATATCTTTTAGGTAGATCTTTCATTTCCAAAACTTCATCACTATGAAATGCCATAAGTGGAACCTCAGCAGTACCTGCTAAAGCATCACCATCTTGAGTCATATAGAAATCCTCGACATCTCCAGGAAGATGTCCTGTGCCGTATAGATTAGCCTTGCGAACAATTGCAGGAGAGATGATAGGAATAAAATTTTTGTTTGAGAAAAATTCTAATGCGTATTGCCAAATTGCAAATGAAAGCTTAGCACCTTCACCTATGAGAAAATATCCTCTGAATCCATGCACCTTTGACCCTCTTTCAAAGTCAACCATGCCAAGCTTAGTCATAAGCTCTACATGATCCTTTGGTTCAAAATTAAATACTGTCTTATCACCCCAAACCTTAACTTCTTGATTATCCTTATCTGTATCACCATCTGGAACAGACATATCTGGAATATTGGGAACTTTGAGCATTAGTTCCTGCCAAAACTTCATTGTTTCCTTCAGAGATTCTTCGTCCTTTTGTAATGATTCCTTAACCAATTTCATATCAGAAATCATCTTCTGTTTATCCTCGGGACTAGCACTGGGCATCATCTCACTAATGGAGTTTTGTTCTGAACGCTTCTTCTCAATAACAGTAAGTAATTCTCTTCTTTTGTTGTCAACAGAGATTAGTTCGTCAATATTAATTTTGACATGTTTCTTCGCTGCACCCTTTTGTACCACCTCTTTATTTTCCCTAATAAATTTAATATCTAACATGTAGATAATACTATCATATTATATAGAATTTTCATTACAATCTTGAAACTTTAACAAGTCTATTACCTAGATTGAAATTGAATTAATTCATTAACCTTTTGTCTAGTTATAGGACCAAAGAAACCAACCGATGGATAAATATTATGCGCTTTCTGGAATCTAGAAAGCTGATACATAGTTGCATAACCGAAAATATTTGTTTCATTACCTATTGAACCAGGACCATAATTTGCAAGGAGAAAGCCGTTCTTGTTCAAGAAAATCTGTAATCTACGAATATCAACATCATTCATCCCTAATCTTAAATTTTTATCAAACTTTAGCCCTAAGTTATCTCCTGAATTGGAAAGTGTATTTGAAGGTATTATATTTAATCCAGTGAGTAATTTCATGCTTTCAATTTTTCTTGCTAATGATGTAGTTGGTCTTCTATTCAAAATATTATTTGAATTACTATTATCAGATGAAGAAATAGTTACAGGTGCATAGATAACTATACCCTTTACACTTGCAATATCTATTCCAGGAACAAAATTTGTTAATAAATTACCCGAAGCATCTGCAATACTTCCAGATATTGATAGTATATTTAAATCTGATGATGAATCACCCTCTACGACAGTATAATTGCATGAACCAGATGATGAGTTAGATATTGTAAATGTACATGTTCTATCAGTTGTACCTGTTTCTAATGTTACTATTACATTACCAGTAGAGGTGACATTCTCAGAGAAATTAACATTTATATCAATAATTTCTCCACTTCCGTATGTTCCATCTGCTTTATTAGTTGTAACACTATCTATTGTTGGTATAATATTATCAACACCAAACGAACTTGAGGTTGTTGTTGATAATGAACCTCCTCCATCAGAAGGTCTGATTCTGAACCAAACAGTACTATCTGAAGTTGCTGGCAAATCTGTATTCGTTGCCCAAACAAAGGTATGAGAAGTTCCACCTGATGAAGATACTAAAGAGGATAGACCATCTCCACCAGACCCAGCAGTTGCATTGGTCCATGTAGAATTATCTGTTGAATATTGAGCTACAATATTTATTGTATCTGAATCTGCATCAAATAGTGTGTATGGAATCGTAGTATCTCCCTTATTCCATGTAGAAATACTTCCGAAAGTTACTGATGGTGCAGTATTTGAAACAGATAATGCACCAATATCACTTCCACCAAAGCCAACAGCTCTAAACTCAGCATTTCTTGGACGAAAACCTGCTTTCATGTAATTAATCAAATTTATTGGTGAATAATCACTATTAAATGCCCCACCTACTCCATTCATTTTTAGCATTTCAGTTATTGCATTACTAGCTGTACCAGGACCAGATAGAGATGTATCCCAAGTTGATATTCTTCTAGTAGCATCAACAAAATTAGGATTAATGACCCTATCATTTAATGCGAAACCTTCAGAAATACCTTCAGTCTTTCCTGTAATAACAACATTCCTGTAATGATCATATACATCACCACCCGGAGTTCCGTACCAATAATTATAATCTGCGTAGTCGATCTGATCAGCTGTTGTGACATCCATTTTCACGCCATACTGATTAAATAATGTATTAGTGTTGTACATGAGATTATTCTTTAATTCTGCAGTTCCAGATAGTACATCTGAAGTTTCAGTCATTAGTAACATAGCCTCAATTATTGGATCATTATCATTTTCAGAAAGAATGGTATTGTTGGTCAAATAAGTAAGTGTTGCTCCAAGTACACCATGACGGACAAAGAAATTGCCACCAATACCAACATTATTTAGTGCAATAACATTTGCAACTGGTTGTAAAATAAAATTACTATTATCAGTTGTTGCTTGAAAAATATTATTCATAATAGTACCTGTTGCGGTAATACTTGCAGGATGACCATTACTTGCAGTTGTATAAATAAAATTGTTATCAAGTATAATTCCTGCAACAACATTATCTAATATAGGACCGGTTGTTTCTGTATCATTCCAATGAAATGAATTTTTTAATATCTGACCATTTAGACCGTAAGCCTTCCATGCTGTTTTGACTAAAACTACATTATCCAAGATCAATGGTAATGATCTAGTAGCAAGAATTCCTTGTACAGAACCTCCATCAAATGTACAATTTCTTATTATTCTAGATACAGTAGTAGTAGCGGTACTCAAAAAAGCATGCATAAAATATTTATTGGTGCCGACTGGATTCCTAAAATCTGAATTCTCAAGTAGAAAAGTACTTGAAGCATTCATAGCGTTATTTAATAATTGAAAATCACCATTATTATTAAAATATAGATAAGACATTAAAATATTTTGTGACGCTGTAGTACCAGTACCAATTACAGAATTACCTAAATCTGTAATATCGACATAACTCCAATTTATATCAACATTAACAGCAGATGTAGAACTAAAAAACTTACCTCCTGGGGTAGTTGACTTAACTGTTGCTCTTGAGCCTGCGG
Source organism: uncultured Candidatus Saccharibacteria bacterium (assembly GCA_964467225.1). Lineage (GTDB taxonomy): Bacteria > Patescibacteriota > Minisyncoccia > Phycocordibacterales > PALSA-1337 > CAIOGI01. The sequence continues at coordinate 4,173 of CAYXPQ010000009.1, read as the reverse complement.
TACCTTGCCAACTTAGCCAGATGCTAGTAGTAGTAGCAAGATATATCGCCTTATTATCAATATCCAAGACAGCACCAGGACCCAAATTCAACTCAACAAAGTTATTTAAAGTTGTAGTCCCTTGCATAATCAATGATCCATTAATGATTAACTTTGTATGTGCAGTGGTCAATCCTGCTGCTAATGATGTTACAGACGCCCTAGCATTGTGTCCTGATGGTATTGTAACTATCTTTTGTGCACCAATAACAACTGTATCCCCACCTAAAGTTGATGGATAATCAACCCCTTCAACACCTGGAGAAGAGTTGCCCCAAGTTGCACCATCATTCCAATTGCCATTAGTAGTAGCTGTAAAACTCGCTGCATAAGTAGTCTTGCAAAATATAAATATCGAAAATACAAACGATAGAAACAATATTTTATTTAATTTTAAAACAAAACTCATCATTGGATTAAATTGATTCATGAATTTTTATATGTAATGAAAATATATCAAATATTATATCACAATAAAGATATAAGGAAACTGACTATTATATTTTTATATAATATAATTAATATTTACTATATCCTAATATAAATAAAAATGGAAAATATCTATAAAATATACAAGGAAGAGTTCCCTCCTTTATTAAAGGAAATAAATGACCCTCCAATACAACTAAATATAATAGGCAGACTACCTACAAATGATACGAAAACTGTTTGCATCGTAGGTGCAAGGAAACATTCAAGCTATGGCAAAGAAGTATGTATAAAATTAATTGCAGGTCTTAAAGGTCACAAAATATGTATAGTATCTGGACTTGCACTTGGCATAGACTCTCTTGTCCATAGAACTGCTATAGAAAATGGAATTCAAACTATTGCATTTCCAGGATCAGGTCTAAATAAGGACATTCTATATCCAAGAACAAATATCAAATTAGCTGAGGATATAGTATACTCAGGTGGAGCTTTAATATCAGAATTTGAAAACAATCAAGCAAGCGCTTTGTGGACATTTCCTAAGAGAAATAGACTTATGGCGGGCATATCTTGCGCAGTAATAGTAATAGAAGCTGAATTAATATCTGGCACTCTCATAACTTCAAAATTAGCACTGGATTATAACCGTGATATCGGTGCAGTTCCAGGACAAATATACTCTAATCTTTCAGCTGGTCCAAATATGTTAATAAGCAATGGTGCCAAAGTTATTAAATCTCCAGAGGATATATTAGAAATACTAGATATTAATATTCCTAATATTATACCTAAACAAAATAATTTATTTAACAATCTGAATGAAAAGGAAAGAGCAATAATAGAATTTCTTAAGATTGAACCCAATACAAGTGAACAATTAATTTACAAGAGTGGAATGAACGCAAGAGAGTTGGCTACTATAATTTCTAAATTAGAAATTAGTTACCTTATTGAAGAAATAAATGGAGAATATAAATTAAAATAATTATTTAATCAAATTCTCATGACCCACACTTGCCAAGCTACCATTACTACACAACTCGCTGAGTTTAGAACACTATCACTTACACACCCTAGAGAAATAATAAATCTCTGTCTAGATCTTCAGCATCTATTCCGTCTAATTTCTCATCTTTATATTTAATAGCATTATGAGTAGAGGCTAGATATACGACTCCTCGGCCGTATTTCCTCTCCATATTATCTATATGTTTATGTATTAATTCGAATTTATCTAGTCTAATGTTATTACCAAACAAATCTTTTTGTTGAATTTCATTTGAAATCAATTCATACAATCTGACTCCAGCAGTTCGGTATAGAATTTGTTTGTTATAAATTTTATTAAAATATTTTTTTGATAAAGAAATAATAATCTCAGGAGCATTTGTGGGATTAGTGAGATCAAAAGAATATGTGAAATACTCAAAGCCTCTGGATTTCAAAAATATAGAAACTTTCTTTGTAAGAAGATTAAAATGTCTGGCCTTAGCACATGCATCCTCAATATGTTTGGATAGTTGAGAAAATAGGAAAATTTCATCCCTGCTTGTAGGATGAAATGATCTAGTCTTCTGTATTGAAGAATATTTTAATTTTGGTTTTGGATCGACTCTATTTATCATTTGTCCATGAAGTTCGTACCAGATAACTTCATAAGGTTTAGCTAAATTCTCTTTAACCCAGTCCAAATCTTTTAAATAGAAATTCAAGGCAGTCTTGATTCCCCGTTTTATCAAAAACTCTGATGTATTACGCCCAATACCCCAGATCTTACCCACAGGAACATTTTTCAAGAAATCCTCTACAGAATTATCATCAATCATAGTCAATCCATTGGGCTTTATCCATTTTGAAGCTATTTTTGATAAAACTTTATTAGGAGATAGTCCAATAGAAACGGATAGATCTAGCTCGCTTTTTATTTCATCTTTAATCTTCTGAGCAATCTGCAAATACGACATCTTGAGCGGTCTATCACAACCAGTAAGATCGGCAAAGCATTCATCAATACTATATTCCTCTACATCATCAGCATATCTGCGCACAATATCAAACATAGATTGAGAATATTTTATATAACTAGAATAATCGCCAGGAAGAATAATAACTTTCGGGAATAATTTCTTAAGTTGAAATATAGGAAGTCCTCTAGTTACGCCTAGAGCTTTAGCCTCATAAGACAGAGCGGAAACAATACCTCTCTCTTGTCCTGTAACTACTGGCAAACCTCTTAGCCTGGGATTCTTGGCTACTTCAACTCCAACAAAGAAAGCGTCACCATCCATGTGTAATATAGTTCTTGGATTTGTCATGAATATATTATAAGTGAACAAGCGTTCACTGTCATTGGGGATATGAATATGAGAAATAGTACCTATTGACATATAGATATAAATATGATAGCATTATGGTTGGAAATTCTTTGACATTAGGGCGTCTATTACCACGAGGTGATGGATTGGCATGTGCTATTGGTGAAATAAAAATCCACCAATACCCTACTCTCTTGAGGAGGAGAGTGCTCGAGGAACTACAGAAAGAGGATACAGTTATGGCTAAGTTGTTTAATCTTGACGGTGTTGTTGTTGCCACAGTCATGAAGAGGATTCCCCACAAGGGATACTTCTTTGTCCAGAACGGGGAACCACAACAAATCTTCTGCCATATCAACAATGGCGGGGGGTTGGATGTCACCGACCGAGGTGAGATCCTGTTCAGCAACCAAGAGTTATACATTCCCTATGAGGGAAAGGAGATCGCACTCGTACGAGCATCGGTGGAAATCGATAACCCACTTCACAAGAAGGCGGCAATGTGGGTTCCGCTGGATCACTGGAAGAGGTGCTCCAGCTATGTTGAAAGGCTGAATTCAACCTACCGTGTGGTTGGATACAATCACACGGTGAATGGTGAACCCACTAGCCATGAGGACCAAATCATGGCAGAGAACACACTCAGAAATCTTATCGGTGAAATCAGGGCCGGAAGGCATGATATCAACGGTAAGACGTTTGTGGCCTCTTTGGGGACATTAGTCCTCGCCAATAATGTTGGGTGGCAGAGACAAGTCAATGGAAAATGGGTTGACTGCCCCTGCCCGCTCCCCCGCCACTTGCAGCGCTAACACGTTGCTACAAACGGTTTACACCCGTTGCTACAGGAAGAACCTGTCGCAGCGGGTTTTTCTTTTGTTATAATCATCCAACCACCTGTGTACAATGAGAACATCTCTTAGCTTGAATTGGAATCTCAGATAAACATTCTACACATCTTTTAGTAGTAGGATCTACAGGAATATCTTTTTTTGATTTTGAAATTAGTAGATTAATCGGTTTTACAACAAAGAAAAATATTGAGGCTGAAACAAGTAAAAATGAAATTATTACATTAATAAAATGCCCATACATAAACTTACTACCATTAATAGTAAATACTAGATCACTAAAATCTGGTACCCTTGCTATAGCACCTATAAATGGTGTCAGTATATCTGATACAAGTGCAGTAACAACACTACCAAATGATGCTCCAACTACAACTCCAACTGCCAGATCAACCACATTACCTCTTAATAAAAATTGTTTAAATTCTTTTAACATATACTAATTATATAATATATTGTACAAAACACTTAAATAAACCAAATGCATAAGTTCAGATACATATGAGACTCTTTAATTAAGAGTACCCATGCGACAA
>CAYXPQ010000008.1:0-33453 GCA_964467225.1 uncultured Candidatus Saccharibacteria bacterium | reverse complement strand
ATGCATAAGTTCAGATACATATGAGACTCTTTAATTAAGAGTACCCATGCGACAATTTAACAAATTTAGAGGGACAAAGGGGTTCGTAACAATGTGGGAAAGAGTGCTAAGGTTCAAGTATATGATTACTGAACAAGCCAAGGAAAGATGTAGGATATTAGCATACTGGGAGAAATATGGAGATCTTGCTACAGAAGAAGCATTCAATGTATCTAGGGCTACTCTGTATAGATGGCAACAATCTCTAAGCAAAGCTCTAGGTAAACTTGAAGGACTCAATGCTAAAAGTACTGCACCCAAGAAAAGAAACGAGCGTATTGTAGATGAAAGGGTTACTACCTTTGTAATTGAACAAAGGAAGTTACATTACTGTCTTGGAAAGAAAAAATTAGCTACGATGGTCAAAGATGAATTTGGTATTGTGTATTCTGAATCAAAACTAGGTAGAATATTCAATGACTTAAAAAAGAGAGGGTTGTTACCTAAATATCAAAAGATTTCATACTATGCTAAATCTGATACATTCAGACAGAAGATGAGGTTAAAACGTAAGAAAATACGTATTAAAGACTACAGACCAGAGAAATCAGGTGATCTGTTACAGATTGATACTATAGTTAAATTCATTAATGGAGTTAAACGATATGTACATACTGCAATTGATGTAGAAAGTGATTTTACCTTCGCTTTAGCATATACAACACTCTCATCTAAAACATCAACAGACTTTATGAAAAGACTAATTGATGTTGTTCCTTTTGATATCAAGAGAGTACAGACTGACAATGGACTTGAATTTGAAAAGTATTTTAGAGACTATCTAAAAATTAAAAACATCAAACACTTTCATAACTACCCCAGTTGTCCAAAGATGAATGCCTATATTGAAAGATTTAATAGAACCATACAAGAAGACTTAATTAACGGGCATCTTATGACACTTAAAGATGATATTGATCACTTTAATCATAACCTTATGAATTGGTTACTGTGGTACAACACCAAACGTCCTCATGAATCACTTGGCATGGTTTCTCCTTTGAAGTATATTGTAATGACATTACCAGCCAAAAAGTCTCATATGTGGTGGACGCGTACACCAAATTGACACTATGTCATAAAATGTATATCTTAAATACGGATCTCGAGGAACAAAACAATGAACACCTATCTGGCACGAGAGATAGTCAAAGGATATGATAACCTTGAACAGATGCGCGACTACATTATCAGAACAATCAGAATTCTGACAAATGCAGTTGAAATGACTGATGAGCCAAGTAATAATTTCCGAGCTAGTTATTTAGGATATTCTTGGTTTATCAAATACACCAATACAGGTCATGGAAAAAGCTGGTCAATATCTTGCTCAAGAAGTATTCCGAATAACGGCAACAAGACGGTATTCATAATGGAAAGTGCATGCATAATCCCGGATGATTGTGTGTGTGGTATGTATGGAACCATGGATGAATTGACATCAATGTTTACGAGCTATTTCCCCAAAATTAGCAGTAGGCTTGAAGTGCTGAGATATGCTTCTACAATCAGAATTTAAACAAGCAACGCATGCCCCACTAGGTCATGCGTTGATTCTTTGACTTTATATTCATCCTAGTGTAATATTATTCATAGTTAGCTCATCTTATTTTTTTATTTAAAACAAAACTAATCAATACCTCTACCTTTTGTCGCAAGAATAATTAAAACCAAAATATAGATTATGTGATCATCTATTATAGGATTATTCTCTGGCAACAGTAGAGCTAGATACATTAATATCATCATAATAGAACCAGCTATTGCTCCCCATTTTAAATATTTATTAAAAAGCAAAGACAATCCAACAAAAAGCAGTCCAGCCATAAACACCCAATCCACCCAGACTTGACCAGCAAGACTATGGAAAAAATCCGCATAAGGTCCTTTAACTGCATATTTTAAAAATCCAAAAGTAGGTGAACCACCACTTATCCATGCATCAGCAGATTTTGTTGCAAATCCTAATCCAAATAATTTATCAAAAAATGCCCAAAGGAAAATAAAACTCATTGACAACCTCAAGGTTACAAATGCATATTTTTGTATTTTCATAATGAAATTATAACACCTCGCAAACAATTCAGCGTCATATCCATTGTGGAAATGACGCTGCGTGACAATAGACGAACCTATTGTTATTTTTGACTGGCGAGTTGCTGAGAGATATTGTTACCCCTCGCAATAATCAACTTGTTTTCCCTGTCTAACTCCCAATCTCTGGCAAACATAATACAATCATACGAACCCTTTTGCCAGATTATTGATTGGAAATAGTTCAACATTGGTGAACCTACCACCCGAAGTCTATAACCACTATCTCCCAACTGGTAGTCACCACTTGAGAAACTACCAACAATCAATGAAAGATCCTTGGGAGAAGTGTTCTCAGAAATCCTAGTACGAAGAATAGATCTAGGAGGATTATCATCGTACTTTTTGATAAGTTCAATTTGAAGAGGTGTTTCCTCAGATTTGAAGCTTATCACAATCTCCATTCCATCCTCATAAAATCCCAGATCAGTAGTAGCTGTGGGAACAAACATAGCATCTCTGGGAGTTGAGACTTGGACAGGTTTGTATCCTGTCAAAAGCAAAACTGACAAAATACCCAACCAAATAATTACCGCCCACGTTGGTGCTTTCATAGTTTGAGTTGGAACATTCCGACTTTTAAGTTACCATAAATATCATAGTAAGTCAATTTAGCAACTAGTATTAAAGTTGCTCACATTTGCCACTTTCCCCTATCTCGTGTAATACTAGTTACAACCCATGAAATTACTTATAGTAGAGTCCCCAGCAAAAGCCAAGACGATTTCCAAATATCTAGACAATAAGTACACTGTAAAAGCTTCCGTTGGCCACATAAGAGATTTACCAAAAAGCAACAAAAAGGCTATAGATATTCCTGCTGGTTTTGTGCCACATTATGAAATTTCTCCCGGTAAAGAAAAAGTCGTTCAAGAGATCAAAGATCTTGCAAAAAAAGCTGATGATGTAATTCTTGCAACTGACCCCGATCGTGAAGGAGAAGCTATTGCATGGCATATCGCAGAAGCAGCACATCTCAAGAATCCCAAGAGAGTAGTATTTCATGAGATAACCAAGGATGCAGTAATCGAGGCTATGGAGCACCCTCGAGAGATCGATGAGAATCTAAGAATGGCTCAAGAAGCTAGAAGAGTCCTAGACAGACTTGTTGGATATGATTTGTCTGGACTAATATGGAAAAAAGTTCGATACGGTCTATCTGCCGGTAGAGTTCAGTCTCCAGCCCTACGAATAATAATGGAGAGAGAAAGAGAAATAAGAGCTTTCAAATCTCATGCATACTGGGTAATTACCGCCAATACAAAGACCAAGAAAGGGGCTCCCCTTCTATTTACCTGTACTGAGGAACCAACGGATTACAAAATTGTAGATAAAATTCTTAAGCTAGGTAAGGAGAATGAGTGGAGAATTCTAAATATTGAGGAGAGTAAAATGAAAAGATCTCCCCGAGCACCATTTATTACATCAACCTTACAACAATCTGCTAGTTCTAGATTGGGATTTGCTCCTTCCAAAACTATGTCTATAGCCCAGAAATTATATGAGGCTGGACATATAACTTATATGCGTACAGATAGTACAAATCTAAGTAAAGTTGCTCTAGCACAAATAGCCAATATTGTTGAAAAGAAATTTGGTAAAGAATATTTGCAATTTAGAACTTATAATAAGAAGAGCAAGAATGCCCAAGAAGCCCATGAAGCAATACGACCTACGCATTTTGACTTAGAGAAGGCTGGAGCAACAGATGAACAGAAAAGACTTTATAGATTGATATGGGAAAGAGCTGTCTCATCACAGATGGCAGATGCAGATCTATTGAGAACAAAAGTAATCGCAAATATAGAATCAAAAGAAAAGATTCCAAATTTTCAAGTCAATGGCTCCCGAGTCCTTTTCCCTGGATGGCTAAAAGCCGACCCAGAAGCACGCGGTGAGGATGTAGAGCTACCTGAACTTACACAGGGCGACACAATCAATCTAGTAGATATTACAAGTGAGGAGAAGGCAACTCAACCACCAGGAAGATATAGTGAGGCAGGATTGATTAAGGAATTGGAAAAGAGAGGAATAGGCAGACCATCAACCTATGCTTCTATAATTCGTACTATAGAGGAGCGTGGCTATGTTGAGAAGGAGAATAAAGCACTTAAACCAACAGACACTGGTGATGTTGTATCTTCATTTTTGGAGACCAACTTTATGCACTATATTAATGATACTTTCACTGCTGAGATGGAAGATTCACTAGACGATATTGCAAATGGAGATAAGCAATACTTGAAAGTCTTAAAGGATTTCTATATACCTTTTGCAAAAGAAATTAAAGTTATGGAGAAGGAAGCAAAAATCACTAACCTTGGAGATGCAGATGCTAAATTTAAATGTCCAAAATGTGGTTCTGATATGATAATTAAACTTGGTAGAAATGGTAAATTCTTATCTTGTTCAAAATATCCTGATTGTGAAGGAGCATTGATGATGGATGGGACGGAAATTAAAAAGGATGAGCCTATAGGTAACGATCCGGCAACCGGATTGCCAATCTTTGTACTCTACGGAAAGTACGGCCCTTATGTTCAATTAGGTGAAAGAGCACCAAAATCAAAAAAATCAAAAGCTGAGAAGCCAAGAATGGCCTCTATTCCTAAAGAAGCAGATTTAAGCAAAGTTACAGTTGAAGATGCACTTAAATACCTATCTTTACCTCGAATACTAGGTATACATCCAGAATCTGGCAAAAATATTACAGCAAGCATTGGTCGTTTCGGTCCATACATTGTACATGATAAGGATTTTAGATCTATAAAAGCCAAGGACGGTGATGATCCATATACTATCACACTAGAAAGAGCTATAAATATATTTAGTACTCCAAAACCAACTAGGAAAGGCAGATTCGCTAAGAAAAAATAATATTTAAACCCCAAAATTCTTTACTGAGTATAATTCTTCTGTATTCTCTTCTTGAACTATTTCATCAGGTGCACGATCATCTATGGGTGTATCATTTGAAATATCAATCGGTGTTGATTCACTAATCTTCTGGACTGAATTATCAGTACTTGCAATACTGTTTGTTGATAATTTCTCTAGAAAATTTCTTATATCATCTGCAGTGAAATAATCTATAGTAATTCTACCGCCATTTTCCCTTTTCTCTATTGACACTCTAGTACCTAGACTTTCTTTTAATTTATTCTCCATCTCAATAAGCTCAGGATCTATAAGTTCTTTCTTTCTAACGCGGTCTTGAGCAACTTTCCTAGCATAAGCTTCTGCCTCACGAACTGTAAGCTTTTTGAAAATTATTTCTTTAAATAAAGTTAATTGCTCTTCTTTCCTATCCACTAACATGAGCAGAGGTCGAGTGTGACCCTCCGATAATTTCCCTTCTGACAAAGCATTAAGTATCTCTTCCGGAAGCATTAGGATTCTCATAGTGTTAGAGACATACTCACGGCTTTTGCCTACCTTCTCAGCAATTTGAATATGCTTCATGCCAAATTCCTTTGCAAGCCTATCAAACGCTCTTGCTCTATCTACTGAATTGATATCCTCTCTTTGCAAATTCTCTATAATAGCAAGTTCAAGCTTTACCCGAGCATCTTCTTCGCCACCGCGTATTAGAACAGGTACTTGTTGCAGTCCAGCTAGCTTAGAAGCTCTTAATCTTCTTTCTCCAGCGATCAATTCATACTCAACTGCTAATCCACCCCCATCCTTCTCATATTCCTTACGTGTAACTACAAGAGGCTGAAGAACTCCATACATTCTAATAGACTCAGAAAGATCCTTCAGTCTAGCTTCATCGAATTCCCGACGTGGTTGATATGGATTTGGCTTTATTTTCTCAACTTCAATCCAAAATATTGAATCTCCGAAAAATTGTGATGATGACATGAGTCTATTTTATCTTATAATTGATTTTCCTGCTAGATTTAGTAGACTTAGACTTAATTGCCAAGGTGGCGTAATTGGTAGCCGCAGCAGACTCAAAATCTGCCGATCGCAAGATTGTGGGGGTTCGAGTCCCCCCCTTGGCACAAATGATCAAAGCTAAAAGATATAAACCAAAAAAGGTATATGATTTTACTTGGACAAATGAACTTGCATATATAGTTGGATTATTTGTAACTGATGGATGTCTATCATCGGATAATCGTCATATAATTTTTACTTCTAAAGATATTGAACAAATTAACAACGTAATTGATATACTAAATATTAAAAATAAGATTGGAATAACAAGAAATAAAAATAGTGAGGCATTTAGAATACAAATATGTAATGTACAACTGTATGACTGGTTAATAAAAATAGGATTTACAGCGAACAAATCTCTAACTATAGGTGAAATAGATGTGCCAGACAAATTCTTTATTGATTTTTTAAGAGGACATCTAGATGGTGATGGATCAATTTGTACATACACTGACAAATATAATACAAAAACAAATCCTAAGTATGTATATAATAGAATTTTTGTAACTTTTATTTCTGCTAGTAAGAAACATATAGAATGGTTACATGATAAAATTATTAAAAACATTGGAGTTGTAGGTGCAATTCATGAATCTAAACTTAAATATGGAAATAAGAATCCAATGCATATTATCAAATTTGGTAAAAAAGAATCCTTAGTTCTTCTTAAGAAGATATACTACTCAGATAAATTAAAAACCCTCTCAAGGAAAAAATTAAAGTATACTAATTTTATAAATGCAAAATAAAATGAAAACCAAAATAGTAGTAATTGTTGGACCTACGACAGTGGGTAAAAGTGATTTTGCAGTAAAATATGCACTTGAAAATAATGGTGAGATAATCTCCGCTGATTCTAGACAAGTTTATAATGGATTAGATATTGGAACTGGGAAGATTACAAAAGAAGAAATGAGAGGAGTTAAACATTATCTATTAGATGTTGCTAAACCTGAGGAAGTCTTTAATGTTGAAAGATTCAGAGAATTAGCATCTAGGGCGATTGAAGAAATAAAAAGTAGAAATAAATTACCAATAATCTGTGGTGGTACAGGATTCTATATTGATTCTCTAGTAAGTAATATATCCTATCCAGATGTTCCTCATAATAGAGATTTGAGAAAGGAATTAGAAAATAAAAATGCTCACGAATTATTTGATATTTTAAATAAATTAGACTCAAGCTATGCTCAAAAATTAAATAATTCAGAAAAGAATAATAGACAAAGATTAATAAGATCAATAGAGATTGCAAAATCAATAGGTAAAATTCCAGAGATAAATAAAACAGACTCACCTTATGAAGTTAAATGGATTGGATTAAATTTACCATTCCCTGAACTTAAGGAGAGAATACACAATAGATTAATTAATAGATTAGAAAATGGCATGATAGAAGAATGTATAAATTTGAATAAAGATGGCATGTCATATGAAAGAATGGAAGAATTAGGTCTTGAGTATAGATATATTTCTAGATTTTTAAATGGAAAAATGAAAAAAGAAGAAATGATAAAAGAATTAGAATCTGAAATTTGTAAGTATGCAAAAAGACAATTAGTCTGGTTTAAAAGAAATAAAAAGATAATGTGGATAAGGCCATAATTTGATTTTGCTATATTTGATGATATGCTATCTCTGGATGGTACAGTTAGAGGAGCTGTAACTATGAGAGAAAATGTTCTCGGCATGATGTCAGGTGCGGTCCTACAAAGACCGCAGACAACAACAGAAACATCTGTTCAGCAAGAACCCGTAGGGGTGACAACTGAACAGAAATCTGCGACCAAAAGAAGGAGAAAGCACCGTGAGGGTAGACGTTCCTTCAGATGGGATACAATTGGTTATCGTGTCAGTGATCGCTGACTTGACCAGATCCACAAGCCTGACATGTCTTCGGACATGTCGGGTTTTGATTTTAACTGAAATTGATTTCCTTTCTACTAATAATATCTTTTTTTAGTATTGCTTGTTTATCAAAATATTTATTATTAGACTTAGATAAAAAAAGTATTATTTTAGATTTGTATTCTAAAATAAATCCAGCGGCACACAATATCCCTGTTATATCAGAATCATGATGTTTCCATTCTATATATTCAGTATTTTTATTTATTTTTTTCATTTCTATTACGAATTTGAATATTTATTATAAATTCTTCCGGTATACAGTACATTCTTACTGAACTTTCAGGGTGTAATTTATTAATATTTAGATTTACTGTAATTGGATCCTTTATAAAGTAAAAACCATTTTCAAATTTTAAAAATTCTCCTTTCGTTAACATCTGTGTTGGAGCTAACTTTCCTCTATACTTATTATTAAAAATAAATACATCATTCCAATAAACCTTCACTTGATCACCTCTTTCTAAAGAAATTTTGTACTCCTTACCATTCTTATAAGGTATGACAATACCAATTATTGTTTTATTTGTGTCTTTAGACCAAACCAATTGATATACTTTATAGTTATTTTCTGCTTTTAAAAGCCTCCCGTGATTTATAAATACAATATCAGGAATGCTTTTTTTATATATATGAGAGTAGAAGGCGTCCCTATAAGAAATTTTTTCTAAATTTTGCATAATATATTTATCAGATAAAAGATTGTGTGATGGTTAGTCACACAATCACGTAATTTACCGCTTTGTAAACGGTATTCCCGAAGAAGTTTTCTTGGGTGCCCAACTTGGTGAAGACCTGAAATGACTTCTGTCCCCACCGCTTCTGACTCCAGAGTCATCTCGAGCCTTATGCCAAGCCCTAGACACACCCTTTGTACTATCTCCGGTCTCTTTGGCAGCATCTTTCTTACCAAATCCAAATAGGCCCAATTTAATCACCCCCTTTCTGTGTTTATAATATCAAGATGATTTACCTTGTCAAATTAAACGGCATTCAGCCGTCTTCATGAATCATTGCGGGCGATCGAGGAATCGAACCCCGGACAGCGGTTTTGGAGACCGCAGTTATGCCACTTAACTAATCGCCCTATTTGTTAACTTACTTACTATATCATAAGTAAAAGGCCCTTGTAAGGGCTCTTTACTATTTCTTTGCTTCCTTAAAAGTTACATGCTTTCTAAGCTTTTTGCTGTATTTCTTTAGCTCAATCTTTCTTTCTACCTTTTTCTTATTCTTTCGAGACATGTATATTTCTCCTGTCTCCTTGTTTTTTAATTGTATAAGTTGAATCTGTGACATAGTTGAAATACTATATCCTATTTATCTAAAATGTGCAATCTATACGCCAATCTGCATATTCCTTAGTAATTCCTTTTTGAATATCTGAATATTTGTCTTTTAATTTGGATGTTATAGATCCGATCTTACCATTTCCAATTATTCTTTTATCAATTGATAGAATTGGTGTAATTCGTGCAGAACTGCCACAAATAAATGCTTCATCTGCTATATATAATTCACTACGATTTACAACTCTCTCAGTAACTTTAAGCTTAAGATCAGAGGCAATTCTTATAATACTATTTCTTGTAATACCTTCTAGGATATTTGAATTAATACTAGGTGTAACTAATTCACCGTCCCTAACAATAAATAGATTTGCTACTGTACCCTCGGTAACATTACCGCTCGAATCTAATGCAAGCGCATCATCATAACCATTTAATATTGCTTCATTTTTCATCAGTGAGACATTTGCATATCCACCATTAACTTTAGCTCGTGATGGAATCGAATTATCAGAATTTCTTGTCCAACTCGCCACACAAACATTTATGCCTGTTCTAGGTAATATTTCACCAATAGGATAAACATATGCACTTAAAGAGTTTTTGAGATTATGAATTTTGGTACCTGCCACTACTTCATCCACAAAAACTGATACCCTAACCAAAACATCCTCTTTGATATTATTTTTACTTATCAAATCAAAGACCATTTTTTCAAATTTTTTATATGTCCAATCCTTAACAAAAGAATGAAAGTCCATTATTTTAGAAGAAGAAATGAGTCTATTGAAATGATCTCTCAATCTAAAAGCATATAGCTTTTTATTTTTTTCATTAAAATTTAGACTAAAAACCGTATAAACCGACAAACCATATAATACAGGAGAACTAGCGATGTTTAAATTAGCATCTGCAAAAGGAATTAAATTATCTCTAAAGAATGTTACACCCTTTCTATAATCAAAATTAGCCATAATTAATAGGAGTGTAGCAGAATTTGAAATTATATACAAATATTTAAGATACCGGCTTAGTCTCTATAGAGAAACATCTCGCATTACACCAAAATCCTGGATCATCTCCTCTCTGTCCTTTAAGTGTCCAGGTTCTATCAGTATTTCTACTAACTGAGCATTCACTTTGTGGCTTATCACTATTTGCATAATCTGGCCCGAGTTGAGAAATCGCACAGTATTGATAATTTGCAGGAATACTTACACTAACTGATCCTGCATTTCTTTTTACATATAACCTAAAATCATCTACATATATTTTTGATGGAGGTGTACTACTAGATAATGCTCTCCATGTCGCTAAACCAGTATCATCTACAGCAGTTAGTACAAATCCATCAGCCTGGGTACCATCTAGTAATGTAATATTATTAGTTGCCAAAGATTGAATGTATGCGAGGGCATTTTTAACTGAAAAAACATACTGTGATAATGGAGTCATATCAAATGTACCGACTATCAATCTACCCATCTTAGCCTGTGGACCTTGTCCAATGTTTATTGGTGCATCAGTGTTACATCCAGTTGGTGTGCAAACAGGTGCAGAATATCCTGCAAATGCATAACTTCCTCCAATAACTACCAATATTCCTAATAATATAGCCTTAATATTTTGAATTATAATTGAATCTATTTTCATATTATTTCTTTTTTGACTTATTCATATTTTCTGCAATCTTTTTTAATTCATCAGGTGTCAATGTTGTCTGACCAGAATCAGACTCTTTTAAAGATTCAGAAATATTCGTTAATCTATTATTAAATTCAGCTATTTTTTGATCTTCTGAATTAGTATCTGGCTTATTAATGATAGTAGCCTGATTTGAACCTCTAATTTGAGAGACTATTATATATCCTCCCACAACAACAAAAACCAACAAAAAAATTAGAATATACAACCTTCTATGTGGATGTTCTGGCAATACTTCTGGAAATGTATTATTTAAATTATTATCCATATATTTAATTTACTATTACCAATGGTATGTCTGTCGAATAGAAACATTGTGCCTTACAAATAAAATCCGGATCATCTAATCTCTTACCATATAATGTCCAAGTTCCATTGCCATTTCTATTTACAGAACACTCACTATCTTGACGATCGCTATTTGCAAAATCTGGTCCTAAATGAGAAATTGCACAATACTGGTACGTTGCAGGTATTGAAAGTGTCTGTGATGTATTTCTTAAAACATTTATTGAAAAAGAATTAGTAATGAACGATGTAGTTGCCATAGAACTACCTTGAGTTACCCATTTGGCCACTCCTTTTGAATTTGATGTTAATATTTTATTTGCTCTAGATGTATTTGAATCAGCAAAAGTTAATTGATTAGCTACCACACCCTCAATAAAAGAAGGCCCGCCAATTGCAGAAAAATTAAATCCTGAATTTGGGAGTGTACTATTACCAAGTAACAATGAACCTTGTCTTGCCTGAGATAAAGGAGAAGAATTTATTGGTGCATCTATATTACAATTTGGAGGAGGACACTGAGGGTCAGACCATGCTGCAACAGCAAGGTTTATACAAACAACAAATAGTAATCCTAGTATAATTGCTTTTATATTTTTAATAATCGAAGTATTCATAAAGTATTAATCATTTAAATAAATAATTGTTCCTGATAGGCCATTTGTAATTAATCCACTATTTGATGTTGGAGGTGGTACAAAATTTGTAATACTATATGAAGCAGAAGTATTAGTAATTGAAAAACATCTTGCCTTACAAATAAAATCCGGATCATCTAATCTCTTACCATATAATGTCCAAGTTCCATTGCCATTTCTGTTGACTGAACATACACTTGCTGTAGTATCTCCATTATCACTATTAACGAAATCGGGGCCAATTTGAGATATAGCACAATATTGATATGTACTAGGTATAGATACACTTTGTACAGTATTTCTCAAGACATTGATAGTGTATTCTTGTTGAGTCATTGTAGATCCAGATGTACTCGATGGACTTCTCCATTCACCTCTCTGTGTAGCACCATTAAAAGTATAGATTTTACCATTAGCCTGATTCCCGTCTGTAATAGATAATCCACTTATAACTAGACCATCAAATAAAGAATCACCCCCAGGAACTGACATAATATAATCTGCAATTGGTAAGACACTTGTACCAATACTCAATGGACCAATCTTGTACTGTGGTGTTGTTGAGGCAGTTATAAGACTAGTAATGTTACATCCAGGCGCTACACATGAAGGCTCATTCCAAGCAGCTAATACATAACTTGCCCCGAATGTAATAATTAATCCCAAAATAATTGCTTTTAGATTTTGTATCATTTGTGTAAATTATACCTCAAATCGTCACATAATAGTGCAAATAATATGTGGATAAAAGTAAAAAGACTGTAACATGATGTTACAGTCCTTTTACTTGTGCGCCGAGCTGGACTCGAACCAGCGATGCCCAAGGGGCCGGAGATTTACAGTCTCCTGGAATAGCCGCTATCCGATCGGCGCAGATAAATGTGCTATCTAATATTGAGTCTAACACTTTTATTTCTTCAACTCAATATCTGATAGAATTAGTGAACTTTCCCCTCTTTTTTTCTTCTTTACATCAAATGTGAATTCCCCGTTCTTTATACCAACATTCACAGTACCACCTTTTGTTACACCTTGTGAGATCATAAGAGAAGCAACAGGTGTAAGGATTTTATTTTGAATTAATCTCTTCAGGGGTCTAGCACCGTATTGAGGATTATAGCCTTCTTTGGCCAGATAACTCATAACATCTGCTGATACTACTAGATTTACATCCTTTGATCTGAGTCTTTCTACAACAGAATCTATCTGAATCCTAACGATTGATTCTATAGATTCTTTACTTAGAATATCGAACAATATAATATCATCAACTCGATTCAAAAACTCTGGTCTGAAATAATCCTTGAGACTAGTCATTACTTTATTTTTGACCTCATCATAATTATCCTTCTCAACACTTTCGGTACTTGAGACAAAACCCATCTTCTCCATTTTCTCAATGAATTGTGCACCAATATTTGAAGTCATAACTATAACAGTATTTTTGAAATTAACAGTTCTTCCCTTTGAATCTGTTAATCTACCGTTGTCTAATACTTGAAGTAATATATTGAATACTTCTGGATGTGCTTTCTCTATTTCATCAAATAAAATAACAGAATATGGTCTTCTTCTTACAAGCTCTGTAAGTCCTCCACCTTCATCATGACCTACATATCCTGGAGGAGCACCAATAAGCTTCGATACAGCATGCTTCTCCATAAATTCTGACATATCAACTCTTATAAGAGCATTATCATCATTAAATAAGAATCCAGCTAATGCCTTTGTAAGTTCTGTCTTACCAACTCCAGTAGGACCAAGGAAAATAAATGAGCCAATAGGTCTCTGTGGATCTGCAATCCCTGCTCTTGAACGCTTTATTGTATCAGAAATCTTCTTTACGGCTTCATCCTGTCCTACAAGCCTTTTCCTTATTTCTTCCTCCATTCTAGCAAGCTTCTTTGCTTCCTCTTCCATCATTCTTGTCACTGGAATACCAGTCCATCTTGCTACAACATCAGCAATATCTTGTTCTGTGATTTCTTCTTTTAGAATTCTCCTGGATGATTGTAATTTCTTTAATCTTTTATTTTTAGTATCAAGTTCTTTTTCTAAGTCTGGAATCTTTCCGTATCTGATCTCTGCAGCTTTAGATAAATCTGCTTGTGCTTCTGCTGATTCAGCATCAATCCTTAATGTTTCTAGATCCTTTTTGATCTTCTTTATATTGGAAATAGTATCTTTCTCATTTTTCCATTTTAATTCGAGCTCAGAAGTACTTTCTTTTAAATCAGCAATTTCTTGCTCGATCTTACTCATTCTAGATTTTGCTTCTTTATTTGTTTCTTTCTTTAGAGCTTCTCTTTCAATTTCAAGGCGCATAATCTTTCTTCTTGTTTCTTCTAACATTGGAGGCATATTCTCAAGGGAAATCTTGAGTGCAGAAGCTGCTTCATCTATAAGATCAACAGTCTTATCAGGTAGAAATCTATCAGAAATATATCTGCTAGATAGATTAACCGCAGCAACTATAGCATCATCTGTAATTCTTACACCATGATATAGCTCATATTTCTCTTTCAATCCTCTCAATATTGCAATAGCGTCTTCAACAGTTGGTTCATTGACAAATACTGGTTGGAAACGTCTAGTCAAAGCAGGGTCCTTCTCTATATGTTTCTGATATTCTCTGAGAGTTGTAGCACCGACAGCTCTCAATTCTCCACGAGAAAGAGCTGGCTTCAACATATTAGAAGCATCCATTGAACCCTCTGATGCACCTGCCCCAACTATTGTATGTATCTCATCAATAAACAAAATTATTCTGCCTTCTGCTTTCTCTACTTCTTTTAGAATATTCTTCAATCTCTCTTCAAATTCGCCTCTATACTTAGTACCTGCAATAAGTGAACCTAGATCTAGTGATACCAACTCTTTATCCTTCAATGATTCTGGAATATCACCTTGTGCCATTCTTATTGCTAATCCCTCTATAATAGCTGTCTTACCCACCCCTGCTTCACCTATTAGAATAGGATTATTCTTGGTTCTTCTTGAAAGAATTTGAATAACTCTTAGTATCTCATTGTCTCTACCAATAACTGGATCTAGCTTATTCTCTTTAGCTAATTTTGTAAGACTTCTAGTATATTTCGCTAGAGTTCTGTATTGCTTCGGCTTCTGCTCACCTACGAAGTTGGAAGTCTTAAGTTCTTCAATAACTTGTAAGACACTTGCCTTATCAATTTTAAATCTAGTCAATATATCCTTTGCCTGTCCAGGTACATCAAGCAAAGCAACAAATAAATGCTCTGTTGAAATGAATTCGTCCTTAAGTGATGCAGCAACTTTGCCAGCATGTTCTAATACTGAGCCGAATTCTGGAGTTATATAAACTTGATATGAAGGTGAAAGAGTTCTTCCTGCCTCAGGTGCTTCAATACTTTCTAAAATCAAATCAGTTAGAAGCATTACATCAATCTCTAATTTATCCATTATTGATGTAACCATACTTTCTTCTTGAAGAATGAGTGCACACATTAAATGCAGAGGGTTTACATGATTTATACCTCTTTCTATCGCTAATTCATGCGATCTTCGTAGTGCTTCTTTAGCTTTAGTTGTGAAATTTGCTAGTGGTGGCATGGTTTTATATCTATAGTATTTAATATTAACACATTTTCTTGAATTGTACAGTTTTATATAATTCTACTATATATAATAAACATCACATAATGTAAAGATTGACTCAATATACTTATCAAGCTATCATAAAAATAGCTAAGGTGGACAGGTACCTTCCAGTGTATCCTCTCCATGAAAGGAAATGTGGCTGAGACAGTCGGCTTGGTTACCGACGACTCCATATGACCAATCATGGTCACTGGATCGCTGGCGAGTTTCTACCTTAGTAGAAGGCCGAAAGTTTCGGTTATTCGCCCCCAGATCTTGCGATCTGGGGGTTAATTTTTTTATTGAGATATTTTATAGAATCTCCCGAATAACTTTTAATACTTTCTTTAACTCACCCTTACTTGTCAATCTACCAAATGAGAATCTGACTGAAGTTTTGGAATTTGCTCCAATAGTCTTTAATACATAAGATTCATCTTCATCTCTAAGGCAAGCACTCTTTGTAGAACACTCTATCCCCTTCGCATCTAATTTCAATACGAAAAACTCATTATCAATA
The DNA here is from genome assembly GCA_964467225.1 of uncultured Candidatus Saccharibacteria bacterium. Taxonomy (GTDB): domain Bacteria; phylum Patescibacteriota; class Minisyncoccia; order Phycocordibacterales; family PALSA-1337; genus CAIOGI01. The sequence goes on along the minus strand of CAYXPQ010000008.1, from coordinate 17,413 downwards.
TTTGGGATTGAAATATTTAATATATGAGGACTTGTATTAGACAAATCTCCATTTATTCTAATTTCTTTATTTATCTTTTGTAATTCCCTGATGAAAAATTCTCTTAATTCACCTATTCTTTTTGTCTCTTTCTCTCTCATCTTATTTGCTATTTCCATAGCATAGGATATTCCGACAATTCCTGGAACATTGAGAGTTCCAGGTCTTTCTATTTTTATTTTCCCTCTTTTAATATAAAGAATCCCCGTACTTCTTGGTCCATACATTTTATTACCATCAAGAGTTAGTAGATCAATACCTAACTTCTCTACAAATATTTCACTATGAATAACTGCTTGAGAAGCATCTGTATGGAATAGAATATTTGAATTGAATCTCTTATTGGCATCTCTAATGATTTTGGCAATATCTGAAATGGACTCAACTGCACCCATTTCATTATTGACCATCATTATAGAGACCAATCCTACATCTGGAGTCAAATTTGATTTTAAATCATCTAAATCCAGCAAACCATTATTGTCTACTTTAATTTTAATAATATTAGGATTATTTATAGAATTAAAAAATATAGAAGAGTGCTCAATAGAACTTATAAGTACTTTTTTATCCCTAAAGGCATCTAGAACTAACTTGTTTGATTCAGTACCACCTGATGTGAATATCAATTCATCTGAATGTGCATGTAGAATATTAGCAATTCTGATTTTTGCTTCATCTACTGCTAATTTTGCATCAACTGCACTCTGATATAGAGCAGAAGGATTAGTAAATTTGGGATCAGAATACCTCTTAATAACAGAGAAAACTCTCCTATCCACAGGCGTTAATGAAGCATAATCTAGGTATATTCTTTTCATATAATAAAAAGTATTCTATACTGCTATTATGAACTTTACAATGGATATTACAACTATAGGACTATTAATTCTTCTTGTTGCTGTCATAATATTGATAGCAATAGTTATAAAGCTTCAATCAAAATTAAATAAATTCTTAATTGGTTCTTCATCATCAAACCTAGATGATTCTATAAATTCTATAAATATGTCCATAAAAGAATTTGAAAAATTCAGATCTGAATTAGAAAAATACCTGACAACAGTAGAAAAAAGATTAAAAAAGAGTGTTCAAGCAGTACAGACAGTTAGATTTAATCCATTCAAGGGAAATGGGTCTGGGGGAAATCAAAGTTTCGCTACAGCGTTTATCAATGAGGAGAATAATGGTGTAGTTATTTCTAGTCTATACTCTAGAGAACATGTTAGTGTATATTCAAAACCAATAAAAAATGGAATTTCTGAGTATGAATTATCAGAAGAGGAGAAAGAGGCACTATCTGAAGCCAAAAAATCCATAAAATAACAAAATGAACAAAAAAGACACATCATGGGGCAAGGTTGCTTGTTGGTATGATGAATTATTGGAAAACAAAGACGGAGCATATCAAAAAGAAGTTATACTTCCAAATCTATTAAGATTACTTTCACCACAGAAGGACGAAATAATATTAGATATAGAATACCATATCGCATCGGCTGATAATCTCTCCTATGCAAAAGATAGTATTGCTGATAAGGCAATACTTATTCTGGCCTTACAAAATATTGAGAATATTTCTGGTACATTCAATGAAATATATCGTACATTGAAGCCTAAAGGTAAACTCTATATAGTATTAAATCATCCCGCATTCAGAATTCCCAAGAATTCAAGCTGGCAATGGGATGAAGAAAATCACAGACAATATAGAAGAATTGATTCATATACAATCATATTTCAAACATTTAACAAAAGCAGGATTCTTGATTGGAAGATTTGAAGAATGGATATCACATAAAGAAAGCAATCCCGGACCAAGAGCTAGAGAAGAAAACAGGATTAGGAAGGAAATACCTATATTTGTTATAATAGAGGCCATTAAAAATTAATAGAAATCAAATATGAAAATTACAAAAATAGTAGCAAGAGAGATTATCGATTCAAGAGGCAATCCAACAGTTGAGGTAGATGTAATATTGAAGGACGGCTCAATGGGCCGTGCTGCTGTTCCCTCTGGAGCATCAACAGGAAGTCATGAAGCAGTAGAATTAAGAGATGGGGACAAAAGATATAATGGTAAAGGCGTACAAAAGGCAGTAAAAAATACTAATGCAACAATTTCTAAGGCTTTGATTGGCAAAGAATGGGATCAAAGATCATTAGACAAAAAAATGATTGAGCTAGATGGTACAAAGAACAAGGGCAAATTAGGAGCAAATGCGATTCTAGGTGTTTCAATTGCCTTTGCAAAAGCAACAGCAAAGAGCAAGAAACAAAGTCTGTATAAATATTTTGCACAAATATCAAAAACAAAAAATACAATTCAATTACCAGTACCAATGATGAATATTCTAAATGGAGGTAAGCATGCAGAGAATTCTACAGACTTCCAAGAATTCATGGTTATGCCTATTGGTGCAAAATCTTTCAAGGAAGCACTTAGATGTGGAGCAGAAATATTCCATGCCCTAAAGAAAATTCTTCACGATAGAGGTCTAGCAACTACTGTGGGAGATGAAGGAGGATTCGCTCCTTCCCTGGCTTCAAATGAAGAAGCAATCAAGGTTATATTGGAGGCAGTAGAGAAAGCTGGTTACAAAGCAGGTAAAGATGTAGGTATAGCTCTAGATGTTGCAGCTACCGAATTGTATAAGGACGGCAAATATCATTTAACTAGAGAGAATAAGGTTCTAAATTCAGAGGAAATGGTAAATTTCTATATTGATTGGTGCTCAAAGTATCCTATAGTTTCAATAGAAGATGGGCTTGCTGAGGATGATTGGTCAGGATACAAACTACTTACAGAGAAGCTCGGAAAGAAAGTACAAATTGTTGGAGATGATCTATTTGTAACAAATATTGATAGATTAAAAATGGGAATTGAGCAAGGTGTTGGAAATTCAATCTTAATTAAATTAAATCAAATCGGAACAGTATCTGAGACCATAGATGCAGTTAATATGGCTAAAAAGGCAAAATACACTTCAATTATTTCCCATAGATCAGGTGAGACAGAAGATACAACTATTGCGGATTTCGTCGTTGGAACAGGAACAGGACAGATCAAAACTGGCTCTCTTTCAAGGACTGACAGAATTGCAAAGTATAATCAATTATTAAGATTAGAGGAGGAATTAGGCAAGAAGGCTATATACAGGGGAAATAAAGTATTTAAAACTGAATAATTATCTCCAAGACTTAATCCATATCATAGATTCTAAAGTCTCTTTGGAAATTGGAAGTCCATAAGTTAAAGGGCTGAAATAAATAAAAACTACAAATGATAATATCGTTAATGATATTATCATTTTGTTTTGCATTTTTTGATTCTGAATTCTATTTAAAAGAATAATTAAAGCTAAAATACTAAATATCAATGCTACTTGATAATGATATAGAAACATTACCCTTCCTATAAAAATAAATGGGATAAAATTCATCAGAAATCCTAATACAGCTAAATATTCAGATTTATTATTTAATTTCCTTTTTGTCAAAAGAAATAATACAGAAGCAAAACCAAGATAATAAATTACTGGATTACCCAATAAATATAAATATGAACCGGTATTATTATTATTCCAATAATATACAGTTCTAGTCATAATAGGCCAGCTATACCATTTACTAGAATAATCATGGGCGTTAGTTAATCTCATATTCGCTCTATACATCTCTATATTTAGCTCTGAGAATTTACTCCAGAAATTCTTCTCACGGAAATTACTACTCATAAACGAATCCCCCGTTCCAGGATTTGGCAAAAGCACAAAATTTAAACTAAATGTGAATGAATAGACAAAAAATAAAATAATCAACCCAGAAAATGCAAATTTTAAATAATTTTTAACTTTTCTATTCTGAAATTCCAATGCAAAAATGATAAATAAGAATGATAGACCAGTCCACTTAACGCTAAATGCTAAGCTTGCAAAAATTATTGAGAAAAGAAGATAAAAATTAAAGTATTTAACTTTATTTCTATAATATGAATATAGAAGAATAGAAATAAAACCAAATAAAATCAGAAAAGCATCAGTAAGAAGGAATCTTGAATGAATTATCAAAGAATTTTCTATACATAAAAGGAATGCACCTAGTAGGGCTAATTTAGATGATAAATTTAGATTTTTTAATATTAGGTAAATTATTATAGGAAGAATAGTTCCTGCCAAAATTGGAATTATTCTCAGTAACACTGCCCAATCCGGAAGAATATTTCCAATATTATCAAAATTAGTAATATAATCGGCACCAAATAGAATAGCAAAACCTGCAAATATCAATCTGCCAAGTGGAGGATGAACATCGAATACATAGGCGCCTTTAATATATTCTGTTATATAACGTCCAATATGTACTTCATCAAATACTACAGAGTTAGGATAACCAAAATAAATAAAATGAGTGACAAAACTAACACATAAAATCAAAAAAATATGGAACCATGTTTTATTTAATAATTCCAAGAACTTATTGTATAAAGATGATATAATCAAGTTGTTCAATCCATATAATAATACCATAGTATGAATGATTCCAAGGAATATCCTGTGGCAGTAGTGGTTATACCAACTTACAATGAAGCTGGTAATATTGGCTTATTATTGGATGAATTTTTCAATATTGAGTTTCCCAAAATTAAAAATTGGAATGTGAAAGTACTGATTGTTGATGGTAAGTCTCCAGACGGAACTGGACAAATAGTCCTAGAGAAGTCCAAAAAACACAAGAATATTCATCTGTTTGTAGAAGAGAAAAAGCAAGGCATAGGAGCTGCATACGTGGCAGGTTTCAAAAAAGCAATAGAAGAACTTGATGCGGATGTAGTTATAGAATTTGATGCTGATTTCCAGCATCCACCACAATATATTGGATTGTTGCTAAATGAGATAGATGCAGGATATGACTATGTTATTGGATCAAGGAAAATAAAAGGCGGATCAGAAACATATCAAAGAAATATCTTTAGAAGTTTTTTGACTTCGTTTGGTTCTATTGTGGCAAGATGTATACTATTTTTCCCTACCAAATTTTTCTGGCAAGTTACCGATGCCACAACCGGACTCAAGGCAACTCGAGTAAATGGATACATGTATAAACTAAACTTAAACCCTGATCATTTGCATAGTAAAAAATTTGGATACAAGATTCAATTACTTTCAGAAATACTTCAACTTGGAGCAAAATATAAAGAGATTCCTCTTACATTTGATGACAGACATGCTGGAATTTCCAAATTTGAATCTACTACAACATTAGAAGTCCTAATTGCCTGCATAAAAACCAGATTTCATGAACACAATACTCACAGATTTATTAAATTCGCTGTAGTAGGTCTCGTAGGATACATAATAAATGCTCTTTCACTTGATTTTATGCATTCAATAACAAATATTGAATCGTTATCTTGGGCAATATCTACTGAATTAGCTATTATTAGTAACTTCACCTTCAACAATATTTGGACTTTCAAATTAAGATCTATCTCTAATCCTGAGAATTTCTTCAAGAGATTATTGAAATTCAACTCCACATCATTTGGTGCACTTTTGATTCAAGTTATTATTGGTACCTCTGGAGTGTATCTATTGGGGGAAGGTTATAGACAAATCATTCTTGTATTTACAAGTTTTTTGATTGTACCTTTCTACAATTGGTATATGTATAATAAGTTTATTTGGAGGAAATAGTTTCTGTTACAAAAGTAGGAATTAGAATAATTAGCTTAGCAATCCTCTGCATCAAGTATATTAGATAATCCTTTAATAATTGATCATATGAAGGAACTTGGTAATTAAAGTCCGAAACTTCACCTTGAGTAGGTTCATTTATATAATTATTTATTCTATCTACCAATGTTAATGGCTTAGCTGAATTGAATGTTTTTGTTGTAGTAATAGCTTGATTCTGTGTATTTGAATTATTTATTGCTTGATTAGCAAGATTATTTACTGTTGATTTTTGAGGATTTAATACATTTTTAATAACATTATTACTTATTGGATTAACCACAATTGGTGTATAAACAGTTGGAGTATCTCCTTCAACAACTTCATATGTTGAAAATCCTGTGACAGTAAATGTTAGGGTTCCCTTTGAATAAGAATTTATAATGCATGTCTTACAGTCAACGCCGTCTTTTAGAACTTTAGGATTTTTAACACTAATATTATAAAGTGTTATCACTGCTCCCCTATTCAATTCTGGAAGCTTTGAGGAATTAAGAGTAACTTTGTTTTGAGCAAAAATTAGGTTCGAATCTATATCAAGTTGATCTTTATAATTTCCAGTATCTCTAACCACTTGTACGATTTGTTTTAATTGAATCATACCAAATTTTTTATTACCCAACTCTAGGTTTGCCAATGATGTTAAATCAGAGTTGAAATCAGGCTTAATGTCAAAATTTGCTACCTTTGGTCTTGGACAGCCATAATTATTTACAAATGATTTCAATGATAGAGGTGTACCTGGACACTTGTCAAATGTATTAATCACTCCATCATTGTCTGAATCTTGAACATCTTCTGGCTGATTTACAGGTGGTAAAGTAGGAATATTGTCTTGAGGATCAGTTCCTTCAGGTAAAGGAATTGGTATGAACACTGGACACTCTGGATTATTTGTTGACCCACTACATGGATTAGCATCAGGAATCGTCTCAATTACAACTCCCTCACCAACTGCAAAACTTCTTGATACAACTAACGATGTATTACCATCACCATCTTTAGCCCTAACCTCAAATCTGTAATTTCCTGATGGAATAGCTGTGTAGTCGTGATAAATATCTGTTGTCCATGGTGACCATGAATCACTTTGACCAACCAATCTATACTGATAATACAATGCAAATGAGTTTGATTGAACTGCTTCATATGATTCTGGATTATCAGGAGCACCAGCTTGTGGAACATGTGTTTCGTCAAGGGCAAACCATCTGAATCTAAAATTAGATTCCTTAATAACACCTCTTGGTCCTGTTGAAATAGCTATTTTAGGTGATTGAGTATCAGATCGATTCTCAATACTTGACGCCTTAATTTTTGCCTGGAAATCAGCCACATTTATGTTTTTGCCAACTACATATATAGGAGTTCTTCCAAATTCAATTGTCCCTGAAGGCATCGATCTTGGATTACCCATAATATCATACACGGTGTATTGATTACTACTTAGTGAGGTTCTTAATTGTCTATTAAATTTATCATTCGACCAAATAACCATAATCGGTACTGATGACTTATCGAACAGATAAGCAGATATTGATTTATTAAGGCCTAGTTCACCTAAGGATTTAGAATTATCTATAAAACTTGCAGAAATTGCATAAGCTGTTGCTTTTGGTCTAATAGTTCCGTCATACTCTAATATTGTTGGATGTGTATCAAAACTAGATAATGAACTATATATTCTTGAATCATAATAGAAATATTTTGTCATGCCATTACCAACTGATTCTACAAAGTTTTTTACGAGATCTTCTGGCTTGGTTAGCATTCCTTTTGAGAATCTTTCAGCAATATTTGTACTAAATCCCCATGCTACGAAATTTGCCACATCACCTTGATAAAATCCCAGATCCCATGCTCCTGCTTCTGTGTTCCAGATTTTCATACCTAAATCTGTAATAGTAGGTGTATTGAAACTTTTGGGTGAATGGCCTCCTGGATATGCATGAGTTGAAAACACATCAATATGCTGTTTTATCCATCCATTGTCAGTTGATTCAATAATATTGACAATATTTTTCATGAAATTAGCATCGGTTCCACCCATAGCCACAATTTTAGCTTCTGGATCAACCTCTTCTATTGCAGCCACCGTTCTCTTGAGAAGAGTCGCGTAGAAGGCTTCATCAAATTTTGGGAATACTGCCTTCTGATGATTTGGTTCATTCCAAATCTCCCAATATTTAACATATGGTTTGTAATGACTGACAATAGTTTTTACATATCTCTCCCACTTTACTAAATCTGGTAGACCATCCTTATCCATAGCCCATACAGGACCATATCTCGATAACATGGTTGACCCACTATTCAAATACACAGGAGCACCTGATAATGTACCCAATATATTTAGACCGCTATTATATGGCATACGAACCCTATCATCAAACCAGACGAAATTACCTTCGCTTGGTTCAGCCATATTCCATCTAAATGGTGCCTCTGGACTAAGCATTCTTGTCCATTTAATGCCCAATCTCTTCAATATATCCATCTGAAAGTCAACACTATAAGCATGAATACCGACAAAAGAATTTGGATTAGCTCCCAAGATTGCTGGTTGTGGCACCACTGAATATACCAACTCCTTATCACTACCATTTACATTATCCAGCCAGTATAAGATTCTAAAAGCACCATTTCTTCCAGTTGATAGATCAATTGAGAATGATTGATATGCTTTTGGCCCTATTGAATTTATATTTTTACTTCCCTCTTTTAATTTTGTATTAAATGTATCATAAATCTCATATTTCAATACTGCAGATTCTGTTGTTGTTGATGAGTTATATATACTCATCCGACCAGTAATAGATTCATTATTGTAATATATACCTCCAGGTACATTCGTATCTATCATTACCTCAATATTACTGTGTGGTATATATATATCACCACTCCCATCACCTTCTTCCAACTTAACAGCATCAACCCAAAAGAAATCAGACGGCCCATTACCTACAAATGCTCCACTTGCCTGGATCAAAAATTGATAATCACTTGTTGGATATGCAAGAGCATATCCTGATACTGAATATTGCTTCCACTCTCCAGTAAGCTCTAATTTTTTTATTACAGTTTCTCTGCCGTATTGAGAACCTTTTGGAGGTATATAAGAATTTAACATTTGAGTATCTACAAGGCCTAATTTTATTGTCCTACCAGGAGTTGTCTTTGCCCAAAAGGAAAAAGTGTATTTTTTGTTTGGTTTCAAATGATAGACTCTAGTAGCAAATTGTGCCCAACCAGTATTAGCATCAAGCGGTATTCTCATACTAGCCCTTCCATCATAAGCAACTGTAGTATCCCATTGTGCTTTGAGATCAACTTTCTTACCAGAATAAAATCCCCAATTAGCATCCACACCTGTTTCAAAACTTCCATTAGGAATTAAATTCCCAGATAATGATGTATTACTTGAAGTATCTGCAACTGGTCTTGTTAGAAGATCTATGGCAACACCATTAATAACTCTTTCATTATAATTATCCGTAATATAAATACCTGTAATTGAAGATGTTTCAATTGCATTTATTGCCCCAGATCTATATATATCAACAATAGCCTGATAAGAATCAGCTGTTGTAGTTATATCACCGAGTAATGTCCATTCTCCATTAATGGTCCTTGTTTTTGGAGTTGCAGCATTTCCAATCTTTATTTGAACATCTTTACCACCATTAACCATTGCAAAGACATTATATTTGCCCGGCCTTAATAATCCAGGCAATCGAATCATTCCACTAGCTTTCTCTAAATTAGCTCTGATAGATGCGTTAAAACCATCTTTGCTGGATGTCCAGACAACTGAATCCTGAGAACCAAAACCTAATTGTGCACCCTGAACAAATGTACGATTCTCTGTTAGAACATTTGATGGTGCTGGATCATTTATATACATATCTGAAAACTTAACAACTCTTATCTTGTCTAATTTTACATTTGAACTAATATTTGAAATTTTAATCTCGTGAGTACCAGCTGAAAGTGATATATAGCTACTTCCACCAGTTAATGACCAATATGCTATCTTTTCATCAAATTTATCTTTAACTGGATCCAATCTATATATATTATTGGTAACATTTGTTCCATCTACAGTAAGAGTAAACTTGTCATAATATGAATTAAAAAGTCCCACTAGTGATATATAATAGTTATCAGTTGATGGAATATTTACAGTATACTTTGCCTCCCATGCACCCTCTTTAGCCCCATAGACTATGCCATTTTCTGATTTATATGTACCGGACAAAGACATGCCTTCAATTTCCTGATAACCCACACCAGATCCTACAAATGGTTTCGCTATTGAACAACTAGCATTTATACCACCATTGGACCCAGCACAACCCCAAAGAATCTGATAATTAGTATCCTCAGTATTAATAAGCGTTCCACTACTACATGTATCTGCCACCACTGAACATACACCATTAATAGGCTGGCCAGTACCGATAATTGGTAATGAACAACTAGCTGTTGTTCCACCATAAGAGCCATTACAACTCCATAATTTATTGTCAGTGGTATCTTCTACATCAGAAAATACACCGCTATTACATGTATTTAGAACCAGAGAACATGATCCATTGATAGGTGTGTTTGTAGGAGGGTCTGTTTGATTATTCTGAGATGAGGAATTATCAGTATAACTGTATAAATCATTTACTTCCTGTTGTGACAATGCCCTATTATAGATTCTTAAATCATCTATTTGTCCAGACCATTTAGATCCAGCCGCTGTTGTTCCAATAAAATTATAAGTAGGCGTACCAACCCATGACATTATTCCTGTCTGAGTTGCCTCGACTTGAGAACCATCTATATATAGCTTAAACTGATCACTTGATTTTGACCATGTTATTGTAAGCATTTTCCAACCAACGAAATCGGTTGTACTCAATTGTACTTGCTTATAGCTGCCACCAGAATAGTATCTGGCTTGAAGTACATTGTTTACATTTTTCTCCAATGTAATAAAATTTTGTACGTCTACTCTAATCTGTATTACACTCCTCGATAGAGAGTCTGACCAATTACTCGCATTTACCCAAGCAGATATACTACCTTCTTCATAATTATTTAAAGGAGACTGGATCTTCACATAATCATCTACACCATCAAAATTCAATGATCCAGAACCTATTTTACCAGTTGTCCATATTGGACCAGATATTAAATTGCCATGATTCGATCCAGCACTATCATTAGCTGTATTTCCTGAAACTTCATCAAATTTATACCTAGAAACCAGACCGTTATCCAAAGAACTTATAATCTGTGCCACCTGAGTAATAGTATTAAATGATCTCCCTACACTAGCTAATTTATCTAATTCGCTAAGAAAAAAATTTATTAAAGACACACTAATAAACATTAAAACTGAGATAACCAGATAATTTGTTTTATTATTCATTTTCTTTTTTTATAATTATAACAAACATTCTTTAGAAAAGAATAAAGTTATTAACATATATCACCTATAATTTTATTTATTAAAAAAAAATAAAATAGATAAAAAAGAAAAGGGGCGCCACCAGCACGAATGCCGGTGACGCCCAAATCCTTCTTTTTGGGAGGGGGAGGCTAGGTCGTCCCGTACCCCACAATTTAGTTTTTGCAACCCCCAGAAGGAGTAATGAGTTGCTCACACCTTTTTAGCAGTTATCCGAGGAATTAGAAACCGTCCACTCGGTATATTCATCTGGTGAGGATGGGCATGATATCTGGACGAACCAGCAAAACCATAACATGCCTGACTGCTGACAGTGAAGATAACTGACCTCGCTACACTACCACGAGTAGTTGTCTTCTTAAGATTAGCTGCTGTCACAGCTACTGGTGTCGTCTTTTGTCCTGCTTTTTTCTCTTTTTTCTGCCGGCTTCTTTTTTTTGCTAGTCCGCCAGCACCTGCCAGCCGACCAGCTTTTTTTTCCGTCTTCCGTTTTCTGTTTTCTGTTTTCTGTTTTCTCTACGGAGTCGACACACCTATACCTAGTTCAGTGCGCGCTCCATGTTGGGCTCAAGTGATTAAGCTCAATATGGAACGCACACCTACTTAGAAACAATCAATGATCTAACTGTGATAAGTATAGCAGATTATAAATATTTGTCAAGTGGTTTTGTATTAAAATTGTATTTACAAAGCAAAAATGGCTCTATTGAGCCATTTTTGCTAAGTAAGCCCGAGCTTATTATGACTAAGCCTTTGGCTGTACTGTCTCAGCTGGTGCTGTTGTTGGCTTTGGCTTATCTGCCATGGTATTTGTGCTCAGGTTGATTAGCTCCTGTGCGTTATATATTTTACATTTGATTCAAGATGCAAAATATTTCAATCATTTCCTTGACAATTAGTCAAAGGCCTTGGTGGCTAATATAGATAAATCGGTACTCCCATGTTATGGTCTAATTTTTGATAAAATTAAGACACAAAATATAAATCTTGCCAATCTCCAGCACCCACAAACTCTCCTTCCCCACTTATTACCCTCTCTAGATCTCTACATGCGAAGCAACCTGACTCACCTCTAGGACATTTGAAGTCCTTTTTGGCGCGAGCTTCCTTTACAGACAGAGCAATATCAAAGACTTTCTCAAAAGATTCGTCTTCATCAGGTAAGACAACCTCTTTTGGTTTATTGTCACTATTTAAATACCAATAACTTGCTCCACTTACCTTTCTTTTTTGTAAATTCTTTAATAGTAATTGGTAAATTGGTAATTGTAATGAATTTTCACTTTCTTCATTAACTCCGGTTTTGAAATCTAGAATATGCAAGCTGTCATCTTCTGGAATATATCTAAGCCAGTCAATCTTGCCACAAATAATTATATTCTCTTCTGGTGAAAGTAAATAATTTGGTAGCATACCGCCATTACCATCTTTTAATTTAACAATTTTGTCCAGAAGAGGTGACATATTATTCTTTACCCTCTTCAACATATTTACTCCTCTTTCCTTTGTATCTTTCTCTTCATTTTCATCTTTGAATCCTCCTTTTTTGCCTTGAAATTTCATCCAAATATTCTCATATTGATCAAGCATAGGAACTGACATGCGTTCTTCGGCTTTATATTTTGCCAACCCTTCTACCACTTCATGCACTGCAGAACCCAATGACAAGGCAGGACTAACTATGCCAATTTTCCTTTTTGACCTAGGATCTTTGTAAATATTCTTTAAATAGTATGCTCTAGGACATTTCAAATAGTCACCCATAGAAGAGTGTGATACCCACACTGCATTATATGAATCACTAGACATAGATCGTCAAATTATTTCTTAACTTCTACTCTTGCCCACTTTATGTACATTTTATCTACTGGAACATCACCTGGACCCGTTGGCGTAGTAGCTATAGCATCAACAACTTCCATACCAGAGATAACATTACCGAATATGGTGTAATTGTTTGGTAACGGTGTATCCTTGTGCATAATGAAGAATTGACTGCCGTTTGTATTTGGTCCAGCATTTGCCATCGCTACTATTCCTCTCTTATAACCATTTTTGTATGATTCTGTATCTGGATTTAATTCATCCTCAAATGTATATCCAGGACCACCTCTACCTGTTCCTGTAGGATCACCTCCTTGTATCATGAAATTATTTATAACTCTATGAAAAGTAATACCGTTATAATAATCCTTGTTTACTAGATTTATAAAATTATCAACTGTCTTTGGAGCATCAAGATCATATGTCTCAAATGATATTGGGCCCTTATTTGTTTCTAATGTAACTACATGCATTTTATTTCTTTTGGTTTGATTATTTATTAATGGTTTTGTCTCTGTCGTTGCAAAAGTTGAAGTTGATAATGTATTAGTGATTGGCTTTATATCTTGCGACTTCGGCCACATGAAATATGTTAAAGTTAAAATTATTAAAGCAAATAATACACTCAAATATACGTTTTTATTCATATCTATAGATTATATATTACCTTTATATTTTCCACCACTTTATCTATAGCTTTTTCTATATTCATATTTAATCTAGCACCAGCAGCAGCCATATGACCACCGCCACCAAGTGATACAGCTAACTTTGATACATCGTATTTATTTGAATCTCTTGTCCTTATACTTAGCTTCACCATACCTTTTTCCTCTTCTATCATAACAATTCCAATATCATAACCAATAACAGATTTTAATTGATTCGAAATTGAGCTAGAAATAATATCTTCTTTTTTAATATTATTTCTGATCAAATCATCATAACTCACAGTGGCAATTGCAAGTTTGCCATAACAGAATTCCTTAATAGAGGATAATGCAAGCCCTTCAAATATTAATCTCTGTCTCTTGTTACTATTTTCTAGGGTGAAAATAGTTTTTGTAAAATCAGTAGCATAACTTACTAATTCTGAAGCAATTTGGAATGTTTTGGAATCTACATTTCCATACTTAAAACCACCTGTATCTGTATACATTCCAATGAATAAATTTAAAGCTATATCATGATTTAAATTTATTCTAATTTCTTTAAATAAATCAAATAATAATTGCGCTGTAGAAGGATAACTAGAATCAACAAAGTTAATATGACCATATTGAGTATTACTCTTATGATGATCTATAACTATTACTTTCAAAGATTCAGGAAAAATAATTTGAGCCTTATTACTTATCATGTTTACTGAAGAAGAATCGAGAGAAATAAATAAATCGAACAAAGAAATATCTATATCAAAATATGATTTGGCAACTATTGTCTCAACTTCTGGGAAATCAAAAGCGTCAGGTATAGAATCATCACCTTGTATTATGGTAACGTCTTTTTTTAGAGTCTCTAGGGCCAATTTCATTGCTAGAGCAGACCCTACACTATCTGGATCTGAAGATGGATGACAATGTAATAATATTTTTTTAGATGAATTAACTTCCTTAAGGAAATTAATTGCAAAATCTTTTATTTTCTCATTCATATCATTTAAACATTATAGGTATCTCGAGTGAATCATCAAATTCAGAAAGACCAGATGGATTATCTTTTTTTAGCACCAAATATCCTTTTTGACCCTTAATATAATTATTAAATTCTAATGAACCCAAAAATTTTACAAACTCAGTAGTTGTCCATTCTCCTTGAGCTGAGACATGACCCTCTGCAATAGTATTCCTATATGAGTCTAAAAGAGTAATTGGAAAGCTTCCCTCAAAGAACCACACTCCTCTAGCTCTACCAGATATAACTAAAGGTGATGAAATCTCCGCATTCTTGATAGGAGAAACAACCACGATCATATTCTGCTTGTCATCGTTATTGATGCTTAATTTGATACTTGAATCTGGTCTTGAAAAAAAGTAAAAAGAAAAACCGCCAATCAGGACAATAAGCAAAATCAATGGAATTCCAAATCTTTTCATCAAAGCAATTATAACACTTTATTTCTTCTCCTCAAGATCAAGACAGACTGAATTCATACAATATCTCTTCCCTGTTTCTGTGGGTCCATCATCAAATACATGACCCAAATGTGACTCACATTTTGAACAAACAACTTCAATTCTATCCATTCCATATGATTTATCTGGAATTTGTTTTACAGCACCGGAATAGGCTTCGTCGAAGCTAGGCCATCCAGTTCCAGAATCAAACCGAGATTGGGATGAAAAAAGAAGATTACCGCATTCTGCGCATCTATAATCTCCATCTTTGGTTTTGTGAACGTATTTACCACTAAAAGGCGCTTCTGTTCCCTTTTCTTTCATTACTTTATATTGTTCAGGTGTTAATTTTTTCATATTATTTTTCTTATAAATATCTTCTAATAAGCTTGCGAATTGCTTTTCTACTTTCTCTAATTTGGGATTAATTATGACCTGACAATAAGGTGCATTCTTATTATTTGCATAATAATCTTCATGATAACTTTCGGCCTTATAAAATTTATCTAATGGTGCTACTTCTGTAACTAAATCTTTACCTTCTTTATATGAACTATTTATTTCATTAATAAAATTATTTGCTTTCTCTTTTTGTTCATCTGTAGTATAGAAAATTACTGATCTATATTGTGTACCCACATCATTTCCCTGACTATTAAGTGTAGTTCCATCATGTGATGCAAAGAATATAGTCAGAAGATCATTGTAATTTACAATTGATGAATCATACTCAATATAAATCACTTCTGCATGACCAGTATTGCCACTTGATACTTGTTCATAAGTAGGATTTGCTGTTGTACCTCCAGCATATCCAGGAAGTACTTGTGATACACCTTTAATCATTTTAAAGACTGCTTCTGTACACCAGAAACATCCTCCCCCAAATACTGCTATTTCTTTTTTATCCATCTGCTAATTATAGCAGAATATTAGTCAACAAAAGTCAGAGCTTTACCTCTCTTATTTGCACGTCCTGTTCTACCTATTCTATGTATATAATCATCATAAGTTGCAGGTATATCAAAGTTAATAACATGACTTACATCTGGAATATCTAGTCCTCTAGCTGCCACATCTGTTGCAACAAGAATTTGTACTATATTCTCTTTAAATCCTTTTAATGCTCTTTGTCTCTGGCTATGATTTTTGTCGCCGTGTATTGATTCAGCCTTGAATCCCTTTTCGATTAATGCACGAGACAACTTCTCGACACCATGCTTTGTTCTTCCAAAAATAATTACTTTATTGAAATCTTCTTTTTGCAATAATTCTTTTAGAACATCAATTTTATTTAATCCTCTAGCAACACGTACTATGTCTTGTTCAACATTCTTTGATGTATCGCGAGTTTTTACAGAAATTCTTACTGGATTATTAAGAAACTCACCAATCAATCTTTCTATCTCAGGAGAAAGTGTAGCTGAGAAGAACAGTGTATGTCTTGGCTTTGGCATACCTGCCATCAAGAATCTCATATCATTTACGAATCCCATATCAAGCATTCTATCTGCTTCATCAAGTACAATTGTTGAGAATTCATTTAGTCTAATCGCTTTTCTTTCTATAAGATCCTTTAGTCTTCCTGGAGTTCCTATTATAAATTCATTTACATATCTTAATTCTGAAAGTTGCTTACCAATATAAGCACCGCCAACACAGCAAACTGAGAAAATTTTCATACCTGCTGTGAAGCCCTTTAACTCATCTTGAATCTGAATAGCTAGTTCACGAGTTGGTACTACTATCAAAACTTTGTTTTTCCTATTTTTTAGTACCTTGTTGATAAGTGGAATTAGAAAAGCTGCAGTCTTGCCTGTACCTGTATTAGCAATTCCTACTATATCTTCGCCTTTTAGAATATGAGGAATTGATCTGTCTTGAATAGGTGTAGGTAAAGTGTAACCTTTTTTAATAATTCCTTGTTTTAGATTCTCTTCAATAACAAAATCAGCAAACTTATGTTCAGGAGTAAAATGCTCTACTTCTTCTGTAATTGTTGCTTTATTTATAAAACGAGCGTGAGAGATATTTTCACCTTTTGTAACTCCATTACCCTTTCTATTTCTATTTGAGAATCTACCTTGTGGTCTACCATGAGGACGATTTCTGCCGAATGATTTTTTAAACATATAATTTCACTGAGATAATATATTAAAATCAATAAAATGTCAATGTTTGCTGGTAATGTGCACACACATTTGGCGGTTTCCTGTAAACTCAGGAAATGTCGATAT
>CAYXPQ010000007.1:0-40935 GCA_964467225.1 uncultured Candidatus Saccharibacteria bacterium | reverse complement strand
GTGTTCCCCATAATATCAACGCATTTCACCGCTACACTATGAGTTCCGCAGACCCCTCGCATCCTCTAGTCATACCGTTTCCCTTGCATGTCCCCGGTTAAGCCGAAGAATTTAACAAGAGACTAATATGACCACCTACACAACCTTTACGCCCAATGATTCCGGATAACGCTTGAGGCACTCGTATTACCGCTGCTGCTGGCACGAGTTTAGCAACCTCTTATTCGCCAAGTACTATCAATAAACTTTCTCCCTGGCAAAAGAACTTTACATACCTAAGTACTTCATCGTTCACGCGGCGTCGCTCCGTCAGACTTTCGTCCATTGCGGAAGATTCTCGACTGCGGCCACCCGTAGGTGTATGGACCGTGTCTCAGTTCCATCGGTGGGGGTCACCCTCTCAGGTCCCCTAGACGTCATAGCCTTGGTGAGCCATTACCTCACCAACTAGCTGATATCAAGCAGGCTCATCTTGAAGCGATAAATCTTTACTCCAAAGAGACTATCAAGTATTAACTCATCTTTCGATGAGGTATCCCTGACTTCAAGGTTGATTACCTACTTATTACTACCTCGTCTGCCACTGTGTATTGCTACACCGTTTGACTTGCATGCCTTATCCACGCCGCCAGCGTTCATCCTGAGCTAGGATCAAACTCTTAACTAAAATGAACGGAACAAAATAGAAAACAGTAAATTTGACAATACTATTATCATTTGAATTCATTTTATAGATCCTAGCTTTCTCAGAATCATTAAACAAACATTAGACTTGCACGTATTTATAATACGTTCTAATGCATAACTAATTTGTCAAAAAACTCATTAAAATTGCCTTACTTAAGGCGTGGATACCATTCTACTTGTATAAAAAATAAAGTCAAGTCTTTGTACTAGTTCATAACATAATGGACTAACATACCCTACCCTATGATATACTTTTGCCATGAAAATGTTAATAATAGAGGATGATATTAATGTTGCAACATATGTAAAAGATAATCTTGTTGCTAATTCTCACTCCGTTGATACCAGCTCAAATGGAACAGATGGATCCTATCTAGCTCGTACAAATGCTTATGATTTAATAATTATTGACTATTCCCTACCTGACAAAAATGGCCTGGATGTATGTTCAGAGATTCGAAATACAGGATCAAATTCTGCAATTCTATTTTTAAGCATGAATCAAAGTGTTCAGAATAAAATCCAATGTCTAGAAGCAGGTGCAGATGATTATATGACTAAACCTTTTTCAATTGAAGAATTGAGCGCACGAATTCGTGCAATATCTAGAAGGCCAAAAAAGTTAGAAGAAACTACTCTATATTATGAAGATTTAATCTTGGATACCAAAAAACAAGTAGTTAGGAGGACTGATATGCCTATTTATTTAACTAGAACTGAATATAGTATTTTAGAATTTTTAATGAAAAACAAATACAATATTTCAACTAAGGGTATGATAATAGAATATGTATGGGATTCTGAGACAAATCCATTTTCAAATTCCCTAGAAGCACATATTGCAAACTTAAGAAAAAAAATTGGAAAAATTTATGGTCAAGAAATTATAAGAAATATTGCAGGTAGAGGATATATTATTGGCCAATGAATTTGAAACCTAATTCTACTAATAAATATAGTATCCCAATTATTGCAAAGATCTTTATTGCTACAGTTCTATTTTTATCTGTCTTTTCGTCTCTTTTATTTTCTCTTGAATTTCGGAAGTAATAATATATTTCGAATAAAGCAATAATATTTAGAGGGATGATGAATAATACGAGCGTAAAGAAAACTATTATTCCCAAAGCAATCAAAATTAGAGGTATATTTCCAATTATCCCTAATATTGAAGAAGCGACAAACATTGAAATAGCAATAGCTGCAATAATAATCAAGAAAGGAAAAATAATCATCGTTCCTGTTACAATAATTTTCCAAAATACATCCCACCATCTTCCATCGACTATTGCCCAACTAGACAACAATGCATCCATTCCCCTTTTATTCTGATCAACGAATTCCATAAAATAAAAGACTAAATATACACCAATTATTATTCCAGGAATAATCAACAATAAGGTTGCACCTTGTGTGCTCAAATCATGTATAACCGTAGCAAGTAATGCAGTCAAGAATAACTCCTGACCAACCTTATATGAATCAGACAGATTCTGTATGTGTCCCTTATATGTATTTGATATGGTCTTGAATAAGGTTATATGTGATAGAAATATAAAAATGGAAATCACTGTTATTGTAGATACTATGACAAAAATAAATGGGGTATCAAAAATATCTGCATAATCAACAAGTCTATCAGTGTCTGGTATTAGACTATAAATACCAAAACCACTAGATGAACCAAGCAAAAACAATAACCATAATCTTTTGAAATTTATTTTATAGAATGACCATGATTTCCTAATTATTTCTACACTATTCATTAACTTTTAATTAAACTATTAATACTAGTTAAATTATACAATAGAATCTAATTTAGAAAGTACTAGGTTTTCCCCTTCTTTGTCTTTTTGTTTTCTTGCCATTTCCAAAAAGTTATGAGCAATGGCGAGCCTAAGAAAATAGATGAGTATGTACCAGCTACTATACCTATCATAAGTGCAAGTGAGAAATGTTGCGTTGATTCACCGCCAACGAAATACAATATTACAAGTGCAAGTAGAGTAGTTAACGAAGTATTTATTGATCTAACTAATGTCTGACTGATACTTTCACCAACGATATCACTAAATGATTTTTTTGATGATAAATTCTTTAAGTTCTCTCGTACTCTATCAAATACAACGATAGTATCATGAACCGAGAATCCAAGAACAACAAGCAAAGCTGTGACGAACAAAGTATCCACTTCATAGCCTCGATAATGACCTAGTATTGCGAAAGCACCAGTTGGAACAATCACATCATGAATCAATGCGATAACTGCAATAATTCCATATTTCCAAGATGAAATTGGCTCTGATACATGTCTGAAAGCAAAGGCAATAAATAAAACTATCGCAATAATAACTAGCGCAACAGAAGCAAAAGATTTTCTAAGAGATTCTGTACCCAATAATGGACCAACGGAATCAAATCTTTTTTCTGTTGAAGTTCCAAAAGTTCCAATGGTCTGTGAAAGCGAAGTCTTCTCTTCGACTGTTATATCTCTCATTCTAATAATATATCCTTTGTCACCTGTAGATCTAACTGATGCATCTAAATTTAAAGGAGCGATTGCACTAATTAATTTTGCTTGTTCTGGTCTAGAATCAGAATATTCAACTTCTAATATTGATCCTCCTTTAAAATCTATGCCTGGGTTCAATCCCCATTTATATATAGAGAATAATGAAGTTATTATTATAATTGCTGATATTGCGTAGAAAATTTTTCTGTATGTTACGACAAACATGATATTTATTTGATTAATGTTTTAGTAAAACCGTTACTAATAAGGAAAGTTGAGAATTTCGTTGTCTTCTTTGGTGCTACAGCATATAAGAAAACCCTTGAAGCAGTAATAGCTGTAAACATACTTACAACTACACCAATAATAAAGACCAACGCAAACCCTGTCACAACGGATGTGCTTCCAAAATAGTAAAGTATTAGTCCAGTAATAATACTTGAAATATTTGAATCTCTTATAGAATTCCAAGCTCTAGAGAAACCTTCGTGCATTGCATCACTTACATTTTTACCTTTTCTTAACTCTTCTTTCATTCTTTCAAAAATTAGAATATTTGCATCCACTGCCATTCCTATTGAAAGGATGAATCCAGCAATACCTGCAGCAGTTAGTGTAACTGGAATAATCTTAAATAGTGCCAACATTATAATCGTATATACTGCCAACGAAACTACAGCAATAAACCCAGGTAATCTATACCAGATAATCAAAAATATCCCAATCACTATAAGAGAATATAACCCCGCATTAATTCCACCATTTAATGCGGATTGCCCCAAAGACGCACCGACCGTCTGAGTAGATAGTAGAGTAATAGGGACAGGTAAGGCTCCGTAATTTAGATTCCTAACAAGCAATCTTGCTTCTTCGACATTAAATGCACCTGATATTTGAGCCTTACCATCTCTTATTTCTTCTCTTACTGATGGAAGAGAAAGAATTTGTCCATCAAGGAAAATTCCTATTATATTACCTACATTTTCTTTTGTAACTTTAGCAAATAAATCTCTACCTTCTGAGTTAAATGTTAGAGATACGGCAGGTTCACCTGTAGTCTGACTGAATTCTAATACAGCTCTCTCAAGTAAACGTCCTGTAATGCCAGTTGGTTCGAATAATTTCAATAGTTCTTCTGCTCTTTGTTCTTCTGGTAGATTCTTAGTATTTAAAACATCGTATTCTTGCTTGTTCATCAACAGAAATTCAAGAACTGGGGTCTGTCCAATCATTTTGTTAGCTTCATCTGGATCTGTTACCCCAGGCAACTCAACAATCAATTTTTGTTGAGCATCTGGTGATCCAAGAACTCCTCCTTGTTCAATCTGAACTATTGGTTCACCTACCCCAAACATGTTTACTCTTTTTTCAATTACATCTCTCAATGCTTGCATAGAAACACGGACATCTCCCTGTGCAACTTTTGAAGTATCTGCTTTGTAGACCAAATGTGTTCCTCCATTTAAATCTAATCCTAATTTGAAAGGTAAACCAAAGCTTGAATTAGGATTAACTTCTGAATAATATGTAAGAAATCCGATACCTGAAGCAATTATTAGCAGAAATACTGCAATTATTCTTATTTTAAGCATAATGGGTCTATTATAGAGATTTAATAGCTTTTTGCAATTAAACTATTACCTGCCAACAAAAGTCACCAAAACCTTTATTGTTCTTAATGCAATCTTCAAATCGAGCAAGAATGATCGATTCTTAATATAAAACAAATCATATGAGAGCTTATTTTTTGTCTCTTCAATATCTACACCATGATGAGGGTGTTCTTGATGGTATATTTGAGCCCAGCCAGATAATCCAGGCTTTATGCTATGCCTTAGAGAATAGTAAGGTATTTCTGAGGAATATTTATCTACATACTTTGGCAATTCTGGACGAGGACCTATAAGTGATAGATCTCCTCTAATAACATTCCAAAGTTGTGGTAACTCATCTATTCTTAATTTTCTCATATAAGAACCGAATCTTGTTACTTCGTTACCAACTGTATTACCATTATCGTTAGCAATTTTCATTGTTCTGAATTTAATAATATTTATTACTCTATTATTCTGACCAATTCTCGGTTGAAATGTAAAAATAACATTTTTACTATCTTCAATTTTCATTATTAAGATAATGAATGGATATGACAATAAAGAAATAATTCCCATTATCGAAGAAATAGTCACATCAAATAATCTTTTTAGACTATCGTATACAAATTTTGGTGCCACTGCAGACATATTCTCTACAAACCAAGTTTTGCCCATTAGAGAAATAGGAACTCGATCAAAAATAGATTCATACATCTTACTCACATCAAAAAACATGACGCCCGCCAAAGTAAAATTATATAACTCAGGAACTACGTTTAATAATTTTGCATGTCTTGTATCAATCGCAACTAAAGAGATTTTGTTATTTAGTATATAATCTGAAATTTCTTTGATAGTACCTTGAGTATCATAGCCAGGTCTCAAAATTCCAGTGAAAAATAAATTATACCTAGAGTTATGATTTATTTCTTCATACAACTCTTCAGTTTCTTTTGTATCCCCCACTATTAGAGCCCTTTGATTTTTTTTGGGACCAAGCTTTGGTGAAAGCACCATCCTCCAAAAAGACATTAACACCAAAGACATAGTGATATAAATAAACAATATTATTTTTGGAGTAATAGAATAAAATGGAATGAAATAAAAGAATGCAACTCCAATAATAGCATTCAATAATTGAACATTTAGCAAAGTAACTGGTAAACGATTCTTAAAAATCAAAGTATGCTTCTCATATAAACCAAAAATAAAATTTATTAGAATAGAAACAATAAATAAAATAGAGAATGGTACTAAATGTAGCAAATATACATCAGAAGTAGGCAGATTACCATTTCTCAAAAATAAAGAGAGAAAAAGCGATAAAAAAAGCACGATAATATCGCCCATGAACAATATGCCTGGCTCTTTTCTACGCACAATACTCATAATTAACAATAATACACAAAAAACGACAAAAATGGTACTCTTAGAGGAATGAAGGTACTTATCCTTATTACAAAATCAAATTGGGGTGGCGCACAGAGATATGTCTATGATTTGGCAACAAATTTACCAAAAGACAAGTTTGAAGTGGAGGTAATAGCTGGTGGTAATGGATTATTAATTGATAACTTGAAACACAGTGGTATAAGGGCTGATGGCGATTTACCTGTTAAGAGAGATGTGAGTATTATTGAAGACATAAATGTCTTCTTTAAATTATTTAAACTATTTAGAACCAAGAAACCAGATGTATTACATTTAAATAGTTCTAAAATTGGTGGTATAGGTGCTTTAGCAGCTAGATTAGCTGGGATCAAAAACATTATATTTACTGCACATGGTTGGGCTTTTAATGAGAACAGATCTTTCATTTCAAAAATAATAATTAAATTATTACACTGGATTACTATAATACTTTCTACAACTACTATACTTGTTTCTGAAACACTTTCTTATCAAATGATCAATTGGCCATTAATAAAAAACAAAATAACCGTTATTCACAATGGTATTCGATCTGAACCAGCATTCTCGAAGATTCATGCCAGGGGTGAATTAGGTAAATTTAATTCTAAATTTGCCGAAATATTAAAATCTAAATCAATTAAAGACACAGTAATAATTGGAAGTGTTGGTGAATTACACCATATTAAAGGTTATGAGTATGCAATACGAGCCTTACATGAATTTAACAAAAAAATACTATATTTAATAATTGGAACTGGAGAAGATAGAGAAAAACTAGAGAAATTAATATCAGATTTAAAAATGGAATCAAATGTAATTCTTATGGGATTTGTACCTCATGCTTCCCAATACTTCAAAGCATTTGATATTTTCCTTCTTCCTTCTTTGTCTGAAGGTTTTCCATATATTGCACTAGAAGCTGGCTTAGCTTCGTTACCCGTCATTTCAAGTGCAGTGGGAGGAATTCCAGAAATAATAGATGATATGAAAAGTGGCATATTAATACAATCTAGAAAATCCAAAGAAATTAGACATGCTGTAGAATTTTATCTTACCCACAAAAAAGTTCAGAAAGAACACTCCATAGAGATTAATAAAAGGGTATTGAAAGACTTTACAATAGAACGAATGGTAAATAAAACTATAGAAGTATATAGTAAAAATAGTTAAGAACCTAAAAATTCATTTTTTATTTCATCCTTGTGAGCAACCCTGTGATATCTTCTCATACCCATAAGAATACCAAGTCCCGTAAATTCAGTTAGAAGATGTGTACCTCCATAACTTAGGAAAGGTATTGTAGTACCAGTTACTGGCAATAACTGAATATTCATACCTACATTAATAACAAAATGCACAATAATATAAATCGCAATTCCTGATCCAAATAATATTTCAAAATTTGTTGCTCCCAACATTGTATTAGCTACAATTCGATAGATTACTATACCAAACATAGTAAATAGAATTATTACACCAAAAAATCCCCACTCTTCTGCAAATGCCGAAAATATAAAGTCTGTTTGGTATTCTGGAAGAAACTTGAGTCTAGATTGAGTACCATAACCGATACCTTTGCCCCATAATTGACCAGAACCAACTGCAATAGCCGATTGATACGCATTATATCCAGTGCCGTGTATATCAGCCAGAGGATTAAGAAAATTTTTGATACGATTCTTCTGATAATCTTTGAAGCCAAAATTCCATAATCCTATCAAAACCACTATTCCCAATAGAAACATGGCTAACAAATGTTTTTTAGATATCCCAGAAACTAGTACCATACCTAACCAAATAAAAAATATTATGATTGCCGAACCAAAATCAGGCTGTATTAGAACTAGAGAGAAAATTACAAAGGTGTAAAATCCAGAAACAAGAATATGGCGTATGTTGGCAATTTCAATATGTCTTCTTGAGAAGTATTTTGCAAGAATGATAATTAAAACTAACTTAATAGGATCAGAAGGTTGGAAAGATAGAGCTCCAAAATCAAACCAAGATACTGCACCTTTTGTAACTTGTCCAACCAAGAATAATAGAATTAAAATTGAGCAAGAAAATAGAAATAGACCTACAGATACCCATGTTCTTCTTAGAAATCTATAATCAAAATTACTTAATATAAAAAAGATTATCATTGATACTAAAATCCATATAGATTGCCTGAAAAAATGGCTAGTATCTCCAGTAAAAGAATTCATAGTTACAAGCCCTGCTCCTAACAATGGTAAAGTAGCAAGAAAGAGTATCCAATCCATACCCTTGCTTTCATTATCTTTTAATGGTTTAAATATACTGAAAAAGTCTTTCATCTTATCTATTCAAAAACACAGGATCTATTATTGAGAAGACATCAATCTTAGTCACTCTATTATTTCTATTAGTAGGCCAAGTATATGAGGCAATTTGTCTATCATTTTTATTGCCTATACTATCAACTTGTGTTCGAGAAAATCCTATACTATTTCCATTAATATCTGATAGAACAACTGAGACATTTATATTGTTATATGTATATAATCCCCTATTCTCCAAAACAACTTCCAAAGACGATGAATCATCATCCTCAGTATATTTCTTATCCACCACAACTAATTTATCTAATTGATCATTCGATCGATACCATACAGGAGCAGAAGTCAATTCAAAAGTCGCTTTATAAGGTATACTTTTGTCTAGATTAACTAGCGGATTGAATGCTAACGAATTCCTATGTGGATATAAAGTAATCTTACCAAATTCTTCCTTTATCATAAGTCCGCTTTCATCATAAATAGTGATTTTGTAAGGCACATCTACGGCTCCTGCATCGACATTTTGATTCTCAATCAGTGAAGCAAAATTATATATACCATTAGAAATCTTCTCAAACTTTGCTCCCCCCCATACTATCCTTGGAGGAAGAAATATATCTTGGCATAGCATCACGCAAGATCCTCCACAATCTACTCCTTCTTCATCACCATTCATAATACTATCTGAACATGTTGGAGACTTGTAAAAGAAATAAAATAAGGGCAATACAACAAGTACAATAAGCACGAATATTACGCCTGTACTATACATAAATCTTCTTCGAGTTGACCATGATGCCATATGAGGATTATATCAAAAAAATTGAATGCTTTGTACTGGCGACTAGCTACTTTCCCCTTCATACGAGTATCATCGCCGCAACTGCGTTTCACTTCCGTGTTCGGAATGAGAACGGGTGTTTCCACAGCGCCAAATCACCAGAACAAAAAATTCAATCTGTGTTTGAAAACTGATAAGTGAATCCCATCTTGGATAAGATGGGGCCAGGACCTGTCAGTTCAGGTCAAGATATTTGGGAGGCAATGGTAGACGATCACCCAATGTTCTTTCGGGAAAACCCGACTGGCGATATTTGTGAAAATCGAGACGCTGGTAGGAATCGAACCTACAACCTGTCATTGGATCTGACATGCTCGGCCATTGAGCTCCAGCGTCATAAAACTTCACTTATCAGTTTTCAAACTAAAGGTAATTACTATTGTTGTTATAGACAAATAATTGTGGTTCTTAAATTTCCTAATAGGATCGACGGATTAGTACTTCTCGGCTCAACACATTACTGTGCGTACACCTAAAGCCTATCAACGTAATCATCTCTTACGGGTCTCAAACGATTCCTAATCTTGGGGCTGGCTTCCTTCTTAGATGCTTTCAGAAGTTATCCATTCCCGACATAGCTACACTGCGGTGCCCTTGGTAGGACAGCAGTCAGACCAGAGGTCAGTTCAACTCGGTCCTCTCGTACTAGAGTCAAATCCCCTCAAGAATCAACGCCTGCAGTAGATAGGAGACCAACCTGTCTCACGCTTGTTATCATAGATTACTCTATGCAATGGACTATAGCATATTCCTTTCATTTGATTGAAATTGGAATGTCGATATTTAGTCTCTACGGGTGATTTTGTTAAATCTTCCCTCGGTATTCTCCACTTCGTGGAATTCACCGATACTAATCGACTTGATCTATATAAATTTCTTTATATGACCGCCGTGTTTGATTGTTCTACTTCCTATACTTATTTCATAAACGAAAATCTCGAAGTGATTCAGACTGTCCCACCTTCAATTTCGCGCTTGCACGAAATCAAAAACAGAACGGTCTGAACCCAGCTCGCGTAACTTTTTAATTGGCGAACAGCCAAACCCTTGGAAGCTTCTCCACCTCCAGGATAAGTTGAGCCGACATCGAGGTGCCGAACTGCGCCGTCGCTATGAACGCTTAGGCGCAACCAGCCTGTTATCCCTAGAGTAGCTTTTATCCGATAATCTTCCCCCGCGTCTAATGCGTAAGGTCGGTTCACTTAGTTCTGCTTTCGCATCTGTTTGACAAGTACGTCTCACAGTCAAGCCAGCTTATGCCTATACACTATCGGCACGGTTTCCATTCGCGCCTAGCTGACCTTAATAAACTCCTCCGTTACTTTTTAGGCAATTGTTACATGGTACAGTCATTTCTGCTGCACTCTCATTATCGCTAATGAGGTCGGACTATATCACCATCCACTTTTATATGGAGGCTAGCGTGTAGTCTCTGAGGATACTCATGAACTTTAATAAGGAAATAGTTTTATCTCCAACCCAAATCTATTGGGTTAAATAATAAATACGTATAAATAAAAATATAAAAAGCAATCATAAGTATTATTGGCAAAAAACCAATAATCCACGCCTTTCTAATTTTTCTTTTTCTTATATCTGTATTACTTTCATTTTTTGCATGTTTTGCAACTATTACTGCACATACAATGCATACTACCCACAGAATTGCGAATAGTAAATTAAATGTCATCATGTCCATAATAGTGCTCATTATAACAAACATTACTTATAACACAATATCATTAAGGTTCATAAGTCTTTCCTGCTGATTGTCCGCGCTTCAAAATTTTCACTGTCTTTCGACTAGTATTTGAAGATACTCGGATGTTCCAGCATATAGCTAACTTTTCGATGATTCTTACGAATCAAAGTCCCCCTGAATTTATTATTTGGTCGGAACGGTTACCGACTAACAGGTGCGCTCAATAAGTTGAGGATAGCGCCCCACTAAAACTGCCCGCCAGATTCTGTCTCTCGTCGTTTTTGCCGTCGAGGTTAGAATATATATTTCTTAAGAATGGTATTTCACTGTCGGATCCATCTACCCCGAAAGATAAACTTCAAATCCTCCCATCTACGCTACGCATAAAAAACATATAGTCAAAATCAAGTTGCAGTAAAGCTTCTAGGGTCTTTTCGTCTAACTGCAGGTAATCGGCATCTTCACCGATATTGTATTTTCACCGAGCAAGTCTCCGAGACAGTTCTCCAGACATTACACTATTCGTGCGCGTCAGAACTTACCTGACAAGGAATTTCGCTCTACTATTCCTTTAAGCACAGTAGGACTCTATCTTCATCCTCACCTTACGGAGATCGGATGTGCAGTGTTGGTCTCTAATTGACTGCATTGGACTCAACATATGATTACTCATATGCAGGTAGCTTTCATTATGTAATATTTTAATCAATTTATTTCAAAACAGCACACTTTTGCTATATAACAGTCCCAGTCCGTCCGCTACCCTAAATCTAGAGTAGCAGAACCTTAGGACCGTTATAGTTACGGCCGACATTCACCCGGGCTTACAACAATCACCATTACATCTTGCGACATAACAACGTCGTTGTTTGACCTTCGGGCATTGGTCAAGTGTCACCCCCTATACATCCTCTTACGAGTTCGCAGGGAGCTGTGTTTTTGATAAACAGTTGCCAGAGATACTTTAGCTGCGACCCTTCTTGCGAAGGGCAAGCCTTATTCCGAAGTTACGGCTGATTTTTTGCCGAGTTCCTTGGAGACCTCTCACTCGTTCGCCTTGGTCTACTCGACCTGAACACCTGTGTCGGTTTGCGGTACGGTTCCTATATAGATAAGTTTAGAAGATTTTCTCGGAAGCGCGCTTTATGTCATTTACAAGGGCGAACCCCTGCATTTACACTCTACTCGGAATTGTCATTTAAGACATCACCCGGATTTTCCTGGATGAATCCCCTATAGCATGCACTCAAATCCAATAACAAGCGACATATACTGCACTTCGTCCCTTCATCACTCTATACAAAAGTCATGGAATATTAACCATGTGTCCATCGGGTGCGGTTTTCACCATCCCCTTAGGCCCGACTAACCCTTGGCTGATTTACATAGCCAAGGAAACCTTGTTCTTTCGGCGTGCGGGATTCTCACCCGCATTGCGGTTACTTGTGCCAACATTCTTACTTCGCAACGCTCCAGTGTGGCTCACGCCTTCACCTTCAACGCAGATGCGAATACTCTCCTACCACGTACTTATGCCGAAGCAAAAGCACATCCTCAGTTTCGGTACTATGTTTAACCCCGATTATCTGCGGCGCAAAATCTCTCGATGAGTGAGCTGTTACGCTTTCTTTAAATGATGGCTGCTTCTAAGCCAACATCCTCATTGTTTGAGAAATTTAACCACCTTAAGTGTACTTAACATAGATTTAGGGACCTTAAATGGAGATCTAGGCTGTTTCCTTTTTGACGTATGGAGCTTAGCCCCCACCGTCTAACTGCCGTATAATTTACTTTCTGTATTCGGAGTTTGATAGGTCTCGTGATCTTTCGACCTGTCGAGACCTTCCAGTGCTCTACCCCAGAAAGGTAAATACGACGCTAGCCCAAAAGCTATTTCGGAGAGAACCAGCTATTACCAGATTCGATTAGCTTATCACTCCTTACCTCAAGTCATCGCAGAGAATTGCACAACTCTAGCGTTCGGTCCTCCCTTCTGATTTCTCAAAAGTTCAACCTGCTCAAGGCAAGCTCATCTGGCTTCGGGTCTGATGCATACTACAAACGCGCTATTCACACTCGGTTTCCCTATGGCTCCAAGCTCTCGCTCTTAGCCTGCAACATGCATCAACTCGTTGGCTCATTCTTCAATAGGCACGCAGTCGAGGTATTGCTACCTCTTCTACTCCTTGTAAACATATGGTTTCAGGTCTATTTCATCGCCCTTACCGGGCTGCTTTTCACCTTTCCCTCACGGTACTAGTTCACTATCGGTCTTCTAGAATATTTAGCCTTACCGGTTAGTTCCGGCAGATTCCCCCGAGCCATTCGTGTCTCGAGGTACTCAAGAATGAGAACAAAAAAGATCTTTTGATTTCGACTACAGGGCTATCACCTTCTGGGGCTAAGCTTTCCAGCTTATTCTTCTATCAAAAAATTTTGTAACTTTTCTACCATAAATGGTACGTCCTCACCTTACTACCCCCAACCTTTATCGCATCACAAGACAAAGTCTCGCAATACGATAAAGGTTGAGTTTGGGCTTATTCGCTTTCGCTCGCCGCTACTTACGAAATTCATATTTGTCTCTATTCCTCCAGGTACTGAAATGTTTTACTTCCCTGGGTGCGCATTAAATAGTCAAGCTATTTAATTCTGACTCGAGGTCAGAGAGTTTCCTCATTCGGAGATTTTCGGATCAAAGGTTGCTAGGCACCTCCCCGAAACATATCGTCGCCACGCCACGTCCTTCATCGCTTCTTAGAAGCCAAGGCATCCACCATATGCTCTTAAATTTCCCATTAGGAAATCTAAAAACCACAATTATTTGTCTACAACTTACAACATACTGCATTCTGTATATATTCGAAAAAACCCTCAACATATATACATATCTTAGTATTACCTTTACCCAGAATAACCTTCTGATTGTTAAGATTATTCTGGTATTCAATTGTCAATGTGTCGGTCGTTCGGTATTCCTTTCGGATTACAAAAAATCGCTTGTTTAAGCGACCATTTCTAACACTTTTAAAATAGCGTTATTGTGGCCGTTTAAATAGTGAATTTCTTAACATATTTCTGTGTAAGAAGTAGTGTATATTAAGCCGATTTAGAAGTCAATAGGTATAAGTAATTTTAGTGTATAAAACAAAAAAGACACCCTCTCGGATGCCTTTTTGTTTAGAATTTATTTTAATTATTCTTTATCTGAAACAGCATGAATTGTCTTCTCAAGCATTCTTCCTGCTACATCCTTGCCTCCAAGACCAAATGCTAGTCCTGTTGCAAGTGCTGCTGCAACAACAATACCCATGAACAATGTTTGAATAAGTGCTGGTGCTATTCCAAGATGGAATAATGCAGTTAATATTGCAAATACCCATATTGACCACTTAGCAATATGACCTAGCAATGCAGCTGACTTAACATGAGCAGCTCTTGCTGAAGCAAGAACAATCTTATGTACAGCTTCTGCTATTACCACTGAAATCATAAGAACCAAAACTGCAACTATGACTTGTGGCAAGTATGATAGTACTACATCCTTCAGGAATGAATTTACTTGATTCAATCCCAATACATCAAATGATGCAATTAGAAATACTACTATAATAAACCATCTTACCAATGTACCAATGAATCTACCTGAGTTTAATTTGTGACCAGATCTCTCTACAACACTTTGTACTCCTGCACTTCTCAAAGCCTCATCAACTTTTATAACCTTGAAGAGATGTTCAACTAGCTTCTCTACTAAAGCAGCTAACACCCAACCGATTATAAATATTATAAGAGCAATTAGAAGTGTAGGAACAAAACTTGCAACTCCAAACCAAATTCCTTGTAGGGATTGAGTAAATACTCCACCCCAGTTTTCTACTAAATTCATGTGTTTTATAACAAATAATTACTAATAATGTATGTAGAAATTATAACACATTATCTATTATCGATGCCCAGCTTATCCACAAGAGTAGTATGAGGAAAATCTACAATATCCATAATCAGCCTATCATGCATACCATATCTATATTCAAAATCCTCAGTTTCAAAAGCAGAGTAGATGATCTCTCTACCCACTTCAGCTTCTATCATTTTTATTACATTCTCTAATTTAGAGAAATTAATATCATCTCCGACTATTAAAAGATCAACTCTTGTGTCCCATTCTTGAATAAATACGCCCGAGGCAAGAAATAGCTTTATTCTACCAATACTTGAGAATTTTCTAACGAGATTTTCGTCTGCATGTAAACTAACTGTTATAAGTAGATTCTTAAGTGCCTGTAAATAAGGGAATTTTTGATCCAAAAAGTACCCTATATCCTGAATCTTCTTTATTTGAATCTTTTTACCTTTTTTAATATTTATATCCTTTATTATTTGTTTCTTTTTCACCAAACCAATGTTTATAAGACCTGTAAGCTCTTTTTTGCATTCTTTTGCTGGGGATTTAGTTCTTTCGACAATTTCTGAGAAAGAATAGGCATTATCCTCGTTAAAAAGAAACATTCTCATCAATTTAACCTTGGTAGTACTTCCGAAAAGTTTTGCAAGAATTTCCATATTAATTTTTTATATTTGAATTCCAGTATTATAGCACAAAAAACCGCCTTTCGGCGGTTATTTTGTAGTTATTTATATTCAACCTTACCTCCTGCTTCCTCGATCTTTTTCTTTAATGCATCAGCATCTTCTTTCTTCATTACATCCTTTACTAGTACTGGAGCACCGTCCACTAGGTCCTTTGCTTCTTTAAGACCTAATGCTAAAGCCTCCTTGATAACTTTAATAACTGCAATCTTCTGGTCGCCGGCTGAAGCTAAGTGAAGAGCCACTGTACTCTTCTCTTCTGTAGCTCCTGCTGTAGCTACTGGAGCAGCTACTGCAACTGCTGCTGCAGATACACCGAATTTCTTTTCTAATAATTTAACTAATTCATTCAAATCAAGTACTGACATTGTTTCAATTGTCTCAACAATTGACTTGAATTTTGCTGGGATTTCTACTGATTCCATGATTTTATTTATAATTAATAATAATAATTTTGAATATTATTGAACTTTCTTCTTGGAAATTTGGTCTAATGCCATAACAAATCCTTGTATCGGAGAATTTATAACATTTACAAACATTGCATGAAGAGTCTTTTGAGAAGGAATTAGAGCTATACCCATCATCTCTTCTTTATTCATAAACTTACCTTCAAATACGCCTCCTAAAATTGAAATACTATTTTTATATTTCTTCTGGAATTCATACACCTCCCTTGCTGGAGCAACTAAATCTACACCATAAGCTAGACCAACTTCTCCCTCAAGATCAGGAATAGTTCCTGAATATTTCTTTGAATCTAGAGCTTTCTTTGTGAGAGATTTCTTTGAAACAAAGAAACCTACGCCTTCAGACTTCAACTTTCTTCGGACTTGAGTTGTATCAGCAACATTCAATCCATGGAAGTTAACAAAGACCATCGACTTTGCATCTTTGATTATTGATTCTAGTTTTTCAAGAATTTCCTTCTTTTCGATTTTTGTTCTTGCCATTTTGAATATAATTCAAAATTAACTAATAATTTAAACGACCTTTTAATAAGGATAATAGATAGGATCTACTCTAAGAGTACGAGAACCTCGGAAGGTCTTATGGGATTTACCCTTGCCTTCTGTCTATGGCCTTACAATCCTAGACTATCAGAATCTTTTGCGAGAGTCAACATTTATAAATTTTCTCTCTTTTCTATTTCTGCTGATAATTTTATTTATCTTTTTTTTAAATAGTTTTTTATTATATATATATTCCGTCACCCCATCTCCATTAGCATCTATTAATAACTCGGTACTAGATGCAAAATCTAATGTAGATGAGGAAATAAGTAGTTGCGCATTTAATAAAGGTGTAACAGGTACATCCTCAAAGCTAGTTGTAGCAATAACCTTGTCATATTGAGATATCTGAGCATCTAGAGTAAAGACTCCCGTACCACTTCCTTCTAGAATTATTTCGTAATTTTTGCTCAATGGAACACTCACCATTTTCACATTACCAAAATCAGCATAATAGCTTAGAGGTATACTTTTTTCATATTGAGATTTGCCTCTGACTTGATCTGTCTCATTAATTAGACCTGTATGTCTTCCAATTTCATCATATATATGAATCTCTACTGGTGAATATATTTTGATTGTCAACCATTTATCATTATCAACTGGTTCGATATTAGTGAAATATTGATTATTACTAATACTATAATTAGTATTCATAATCATATTCCTTAATTCATCTAATATTGTACTTGATTCTAAAATATTTGCATGTT
The DNA here is from genome assembly GCA_964467225.1 of uncultured Candidatus Saccharibacteria bacterium. Lineage (GTDB taxonomy): Bacteria > Patescibacteriota > Minisyncoccia > Phycocordibacterales > PALSA-1337 > CAIOGI01. The sequence goes on along the minus strand of CAYXPQ010000007.1, from coordinate 23,566 downwards.
CAATACTCTCTTTTGTAGAAGAATTAATATCCCTTAAGTTAATATAAGTTATAGAATCTGAGTCAGAGACAGAATTTGTAATAACCGTTCCATCACCAGATGAAGTAAGTATAGTATTATAATCTATTTTACATTTCCTTTTATTTTTATCTTTACAATGTTTATCTTTCTCATAAAATAAAGATTTTGTAGTTGGAATTCCCCATCCAAGCAATGTAGTAAGTCGAGTAGTGCTCGGTAAACTCCATTTACCCATGGATTCATGTATGGATTCAACTCTATTCAACAAACTACTATTCAAAGTAATTGGAATTGTTATATCAGAAGTTGTATCCTTGGAGAAACTATTATCTGTCAAAAATTTAATGAAATTATCATAATTATTTATAGTTCTATGTTTAATAGAATAATTATCGACAATAATATCGAACTTATTTTTTTCAAAGAAAGCTTTACTAGGTAATAAACCTAATGCACCAAGTGAAAATTTCGATAAATTTCTTGCTATATTCTCTGATAACAGAAAGCCATTTAATATAGACTGTTGATATCCATGCAATATAGCTGGTATAGCCTGAGGAGTACCTAATTCTGGAGTACCTATAGTTATGATTTGATCAATTAAATCTGATTTCCCAATATCATCCAAGGCTTTTAAAAGCATCTTGGCTATCAAACCTCCATTGCTATGTGCAACAATAGTTACCTTGCCATTTTTAGAGTTATTTGAAAGTTTTATAACTGAATCTATTAGGGAGGCAGTGGTTGTTGCTAACTTTGTGTTACCATACACAATATCTTCAATACTCAATCTCCAATCATAAGGGAAAGGTAGCCAACTGTTAATATATTTCTCCGCAACCACGCTATTCATCATAGCGATAAAACTCTTGTAAATATTGGCAATATTAAATGTGTTGTTAAATGCATTATCAATTATATCTTTTGTGTATATTGTATTGTTTATACTTTGACCAGTTTCATCTAAATATAATTTAATAACATCTGCATTGCGATTTGGTTCCCATAGAGTATTACTACCACTATACAGACGACTAGCCTCTATTCCAGGAATAAATATGACATCTGAACAACATGCATTAATCTTATCTGGATCTTTTGTTTTCCATGGATCAAAATTTATTAAATCTGTGATTTTATCCCCTTCACCAACATTCTGTCTTCTAGGACCAGTATCACTTCCCCACCAATTATTTGATGCTTCAATAATATTATTAGATAAATTTTGGAGGCCATAATTCTTATTACCACTTATTGTGGAATTAAATATATAAATTGAATTATGTCTCCAATCTCTATCATTATTATCTGCATGAGCAATTTTAGGTTTCAAAAGCACCAAAACCGGAATATCTAGTATAGGGTAAGAAACAAGCCCAATATTATTATCAATTAATTTACTTGTGCTAATATCAACCTTACTACCCATTACCTTTATCCCTATTGAGTTATTTTTAATAATTGAATTAGAAATTGATGTGGTGCTTTGCCATATCGATAGGCTAGTTCTATCCAAGATAGCATCTTGAATATTTGCCTCACTACCAGAGAGATAAATCTCCCTTAAGGAATCAAGAAGTACAGGATTATCTATTGTTCCATTTATTTTTAAATCTCCATCAATAGTAAGGGTTATTGCTTCGCTACTTGAAGCAGACATAACTGTTACTCCTTCATCAATATATAAAGTAAAATTATCAGGCAAATATACATCTTCATAGAGAATATATGGACTACCCTGCTTGTCCCAAACTCCTCCATTATCCAAATCTCCAGCCTTTATAATTGTACTGGCATAGGAAAAATTAAAATTAACGAACAAGGTAAATAATATAAGTAGTATCTTTGTAATATTGAGCATATAAAATAAAATTAAATTATAATGCTCAAATGATACAAAATGAGGTATTAAGAAAAGCTTAAGAAAAGTATCAAAAAACGCCACTCAACAACAAATAAAATAAAAAGTAAATGTTATTTATTTAAAGAAGCTTCCTTTTCATTTGCAATTAATCTCCTATTGTCAAAATTAATATTGTATTTAGTTATAAAAAATAAAAGCGAACAACTGAAAGTTAGTATTATAGTAAATCCCAAAACTAATTTAAAAAAATCTCTATTAAAAGGATTGACCATATTATATAGAGAATTATAACAAAAATCTTAGTAATACAAAACAAAAACCACCCCTTAGGGTGGTTTTTGTACAACTTTATAACCTGTTGCTAGGAAATTAAACGTCGATTATGGGAATGAAACTCCTGTTGTTCTCCAATCAGCCTCTCCTGCCATAAATGTACTTGAGTAAGTTGCATTTGACTGGATACCTTCTAGGTTAACTGAGTAGATACCGTCTGTAAGAGGACCTGATGAGCTTCGTCCTAGGACCTTGAATGTAACTGGAATCTCAACTGTTTGACCCTCTGGTAGAGTCCAAGAATTATTAGATTCTTGTATTCCAGATGGAGTTGCGAAGTCAGTTGATGTTGCGTATGAACTGATTCCAGCATTTACAGAGTTTCTATATACTCTGAATGTGTTTGTAGTTGTGTCGAACATAGGTGTTGATGAAGCTGCTGTACCGAATGACAGAGCACCTCCAACTGCCTTTACCCTAACAACGAATTGAGCTGTCAAAGATGAAGTAGCTATGTTATTTGAGCCACTTGTCTGAGGAGCACCATCTGTTCTAATTGACTTTGAAACTAGAGAAACCTCTGCTCCAACGTTTCTAACACCGATAGTTTGTCCTGTAGCTGAACCACTTCTTGTGACTGTATCTCCTCTACTATTCTCAGCAACTAGATCAGCTGCTGCTGTTGTAGAAGCCATACCATAGAATCTTGCATCTACAGCATTAGCACTTGATACATCAATCTTTACAGTGAATGTCCTTGTTGAATCTCTTGGAATAACATAGTCGAAATCACTGAATGTTGCCATACCATTTGAAATGGTTGCATTATCAAGTTCTGTTGAACCTTCATATAGGTAAGCTGTTGAAGCTACTGCTCCACCAGATCCTGACTTAACAACTCCAATTCTTATATCAGTAACTTTTACTGAATCCTTCTCTGCCTTAGCATCGAATACTAATATCGGAAGTCTATCAAGTTCATTCTCAGATGATCCTTGTGTAGCGATAACATCTGACTTCTTTGGACTTGATGTGTTAAGAGAAAGTGTCAATGTTGCACTATCCGCTAGATCAGATGAAATATTTGGAGTTCTTGTGATTGAAGTACTACCAGCATATTGGTCAATACCCGCACCATCTTGTCCTCTAATACCATCTGTAGCTAATGCAATTGGATATGTCTCTGTATCAATATCTGTTGAATCGATTGTTGGCTTCACATCGAATGCAACCATTATTGTTCTTGAACTGTTTCTAGGAACAACGAAATTCATACCAGTTATTGTGATGTAGTATGTACTTCCATCCTTTACAACTGTTGATGAATTAAGATCTGAAGAACCAAGAACTGTTGATCCTTCCATTATGTATACCTTTGAGAAGATCTTGTTGTATACCTTTGAATCAGTACCGAGATTCAACTTAACTCTTTGAACATTGATATCTGAAGTCTTAGCTTCTAGCTTTATACCAAGAACTGGGGCTTGCATATCATTCTCATAGATTGATGATGAAATACCAGCGTTTGATTGTGTGGCTGAAAGTGTTCCTTCAAGACCAGGTGTTGTGATTACTCCAGGTGTTGTAGGAGTGGTTGGTGTTGAAGTTGTTCCTGGACATACCCATCCTACTGGAGCTGTATATCCTGCTGGACATGTGAAAGGAAGAACCATAGCTGTTGCAACTGGTGTTCCTGTTGTTCCACCATTCAATAAACCTCTTGTAAGTGGTCCTACGAATCCTGTTGTAGGAAGACTGACACTAGCTTGATAAGCAATAACTGCTGACTTTGTTTGCTGACCAAAATATCCTGGCGCTGCTACACCTGAAGATATTGCAGGAATACTGAATCCCTTACTTATAAGCCATGTTTGTAATGCGGCTACGTCTGAACCTGTACTACCAACACTTAGGTTTGTGTTGAATGCTGCGTTTGCAGAAGCTGCTCCTACAAGCGCTACTGTCAATGCAACAATACTTGCGATTAAAAATTTCTTCATAATAATGTTTATAATTTTAAAGATAAAAATATTTCTATTATTAATAATATTTTTGAAATAAATTTTACCTAAACTAACTAAATACTAACTAATAATCTAACTTCTAATTTTCACTAATTTTTCTGCTTATATATCGACACAAGCCAGAAAAAGTAGCTTCGAGGGGAATTAGTCTGAAAATCAATCTTTAACTAACCATATATACTGAGCAAGAAATCGGAATTTTTTTATAACTAATACTCTTTATTGTATTGTCAAAGAACCTTACAGTCCATTATACATTGATAAGCAAGACGACTGCAAAATTATCATGTGGATAACTAGGTTTTTATGACTAGAAATCACTTTTATATACTATACCAAAGTAGCGAAAAAGTCAAAGGTTTTTGACCTAATTAGGCTAAAGAGTAAGTACTCCATCTTCTCTCACCTTTTTTCTTTACCAAACCCTTATCGACAAGATTTAATAACTCCCTCTGAATAGTCTTCTCACTACAATCAAGTATAACTTTTGTAAAATCTTTTATAGTTAAATCTGAACTTTTCTTCAATAGGTCGAGTATATTATCCCTCCTAGAATTCTTTTTGTCTTTTATCAATTGTTGAGTGTCTTTTTCAATTTTAACGACAGACGGTCTTTGTTGTATATGTATATTACGAGATAGAACATTTTGACCAATATTCAAATGATCAGTTTCAAAAAAACTGTCTGATAGAATATACCCAGCAGTATGACTGGCTACTTTTGATTGTTCTTTCAAAAAATCTAGCAGCAATTCTATTTCTTTATTTAAAATAGAATAGTTCATATCAGAAATATAACTCGATTTATTACCAATTTTTAGAAATTCAATTACTTGAATAGAAGTAGAGAAATAATTCTGAAAAATTATATTTTTATCAACAGGTTCCGAGCTATTCAATGTCGTCATTATAGATAACAAAGATGTTGATAGTTCTCTTAATTCCCACTTCAGTGGTTCACTGTCTTTTATCAAACTTGTTATAAGATAAATAGCGGACACAATCTTCTCTGTCTTTTTAAATGAAAAAACCAGATAATCTCCATTGTTAAATATTCCTATTTCTTTGTGGTTATTAAATATATCTTTCATGTCTTTTACTAATATATGTCCTATATTATATGTCTTTTATTGTGTCTTATACATCTTGTCCTTTTATTTTGTTGTCTTTATTATATAAAAGTCAATGTCCTTATGTAAAGTCTAATTTACTCTATGACATGCATTCATGTATATGTGCAATACATGTGTTATTATTATGTAATGGCAATAAAAAAGAAATCTATTAAAGAACCAATCGTAGATAAATTTAAAATTAAAACAGATGTTAAAAAGGAGACACTTCAAGCAGTTTTTTCAATATTATTTTTTGTCGGTGCAGTGTTGTCTATACTTGCACCATTTCATTTAGCAGATCCAGTTGGCAAATATGTATATAATTTCCTTAAAGCTTGGTTTGGATTTGGATACTTTCTCATGCCTATTTCTTTTGTAATGCTAGCAGTATCTTTTTTAAAGGGTTCAAAAAGGGATTTTGATACTGCGAAATTAATTGGTATTTTACTTTTCTTTTTTTCAGGTTTGGGTTTAATAGACTTATTAGTAATACATGAGGGTGGAATTTTTGGTAGGTGGATTTCGTCCCCCCTTGTTTCTCTACTAGATGTATACGCAACTGCTATTATTTTGATTTCTTTTGTAGCGATTTCTGTACTATTAGTACTAGATATTCATTTCACGATTGATCATTTGAAATTCTGGAATTGGTTCAAGAAAACAGAAATAGAATCTGAGGATAATGAAGTTGAGGAAAATGATGCGAAGAATATTGATTCCGAAAACAAAATAAGCAAGGTTCTTCAAGAAATTGAAGATAGGAATAGGAAAGAAACATCATTAAATATTCCAGAACAGAAAAAGAAGCCGGAAAAAATAAACAAAGATGAAGAGGGTGATATAAGAATGGTATCTACTTATAGCTTAACTCCTTTTGTTCCACCTCCACTTACTCTTCTTGAAAGAGATAAAGGTAAAGCAGAAACAGGAGATATTAAGGCCAATGCAAATATAATAAAGAGAACCCTTCAAAATTTCGGTATAAACGTAGAAATGGATGAAATTTCAATAGGGCCTTCTGTAACAAGATATGCATTAAAGCCTGCAGAAGGGGTTAAACTTTCAAAAATCGTTGCTTTAAACAATGACTTAGCTTTAGCACTTGCAGCTCACCCTATTAGAATTGAGGCTCCTATACCAGGTAAATCATTAGTAGGTATAGAAATACCGAATACAACCAAGACAACAGTTGGTCTAGCAACTTTATTAGGATCAGAGGAATACCAAGAATCTGAAAAGCCTCTCTTGATTTCCCTAGGTAAAGGCATATCAGGTAAATCTTATTTCTCAAATCTCGCAAAAGCTCCCCATATGCTTATTGCAGGCGCAACAGGATCTGGTAAATCCGTGACAATCCATGCAATTATAAACTCTCTTCTATTCCGTAACTCTCCAGAGAATTTAAAGTTTATAATGATTGACCCAAAAAGAGTTGAGCTTACTTTATACAACAAAATCCCTCACTTACTTACTCCAGTCATTACTGATGCCAAGAAAGCAATATTAGCTTTGAAATGGGCAGCAAAAGAAATGAGTCGCAGGTATGATTTACTTGAGAAATGTAGTGTTAGAGACATAGATTCATATCACAAAAATATAGTTAGTCCTGCGGTAGAGAGCAGGAAGAAAAGTAAGAACTCTGATACTCCACTACCAGAATCAATGCCATACATAGTAATTGTTCTAGATGAATTAGCAGATATTATGCAAACCTATCCTAGAGAACTAGAATCGGCAATTGTAAGGTTAGCCCAGATGAGTCGTGCTATAGGAATTCACTTGATAGTCTCAACACAAAGACCAAGTGTAAATGTTATTACAGGACTTATCAAAGCAAATATTCCAACGAGAGTTGCCCTTCAAGTATCTTCGCAGATTGACTCTAGAACCATTCTAGATGCTGCAGGAGCTGAGAAACTACTTGGTGCAGGAGATATGTTATATTTAGGAGGAGAAATGGCCAAACCACAACGTCTACAGTCTGCATACATAACAGAGACAGAAGTCAAAAAAGTAGTTAAATATCTTGCCGATACTTACAAGGATGAAATAATGAGTGAAATTAATCTCACAGCAAATGAACCAGGTAAAGATGCAATATTTAATGCTAATTTCGATTCTGATAGCTCAGACTTGGGTGATGAAGATGAATACTTAGAACAAGCACGGGAGATAGTAATATCAAGCGGTAAGGCATCAACTTCATGGTTACAAAGAAAGCTAGGAATTGGTTATTCTAGAGCAGCTAAGATAATTGATTTATTGGAAGAGAAAGGAGTAGTGGGACCGGCAAATGGATCTAAGCCTAGAGAGGTATATGGAGTTGCAGGTAGTGACCCCTCCCCTGATTCAATGAAAAATATGGACTCATCGAGCGACAAAATATACAATGATCAGGATGATCAATCGTGAGAGCACAAAAAACATATTAAAATTCGGATCAATAATACTTGGATCTATAATTATAATTGGCTATGCCCTATTCGAATCTTATGATTTTATTAAGGGGCCTAATATAATGATTTTTGAACCATCCAACGGTTCTTCTATATCTACTTCAACTGTTTTAGTTAGAGGTCAAGCCACTAGAATCAAGGACTTATATATCAATAACAAACCTATTCTAATAGATAGAGAAGGAAATTTTGCTGAGACTATTCTATTAGCTCCGGGTTATAATATTTCCCTATTGTCTGCACAAGATAGATTCAAAAGAACTATCGAATATAAACTTGAGCTTGTCTATCTTAAATAAAATTAAATGATGGTACAATAGCATTAGTGATGTACCCACATTATTCTTAATTATTATTATCTGTATGGCAAAAAAAATAAAAGAAAACAAAATTAAACCTAATGAAAATTCTGAAACAACCAAAAAATCTGATCCAACAGACACTATTGTATCGACTCTTGATGCAATACGATCAAAATTTGGTGATGAATCAATAATGAAATTAGGTGATAAACCTAAAGTAAATGTAAATGCCATTCCTACTGGATCTATTGGATTAGATTCAGCATTAGGAATTGGAGGTATGCCTCGAGGAAGAATTATAGAAATATTTGGACCAGAATCATCTGGAAAGACTACCCTGTCTCTACACGTGGTAGCTGAAGCACAGAAGCTAGGAGGTATATGTGCTTTCATAGATGCAGAGCATGCTATGGATCCTGAATATGCCAAAAGACTAGGTGTTAAAACTGACGAATTGTTGATCTCTCAACCAGATACTGGTGAGCAAGCATTAGGAATTGTAGAGAGTTTAGTACATTCAGGTAAAATGGATGTAATAGTTATAGACTCAGTAGCAGCATTAACTCCAAAAGATGAAATAGAAGGCGACATGGGAGCTTTTCATGTTGGTAAGCAAGCACGATTAATGTCACAAGCATTAAGGAAATTAACCAGCATAGTAGCCAAATCTAAAACTGTAGTTATATTTATAAATCAAATAAGAATGCAGATTGGTGTAATGTTCGGCAATCCCGAAACCACCCCAGGAGGTAAAGCTCTTAAATTTTATACCTCAGTAAGAATAGACATTAGAAGAATAGCTCAAATTAAAAAAGGTGAAGAAATAATGGGAGGAAGAGTAAGAGTTAAAGTCGTGAAGAATAAAGTTGCTGCCCCATTTAGACAAACTGAGTTTGACCTTATGTATAACGAAGGAATATCTCAAGAAGGTGAAATAATTGCCCTAGGAGAGAAAATGTCCATAATATCAAAATCTGGCACATCATATGCTTATGGGGATGTTAAATTAGGTAGGGGTTATGATGCTACAAGACAATTTCTAAAAGAGAATCCATCAGTAAGAGAAGAAATATTGGGCAAAATAAGAGCAAAACTTGCAGAAGAGAAATAATCGTGTAATATAAAGAAACTATGTCAATGCTTGAATATAACGAAGTAGTTGAGCGAAAGTATATTGTCTTGGACGGTCAACCATATGAGGTTGTTTCATCACATGTATTTCGCAAACAACAAAGAAAGCCAGTTAATGCAACAAAATTAAAAAATTTAATCACAGGCAAGGTAACAGAGTATTCTTTCCATGTTTCTGAGAAGGTGGAAGAAGCCGAGATTGATAGCCGAGAAATAAAATACTTATATGAAAATAGAGGCGAATATTGGTTCTGTCTTCCAGACCAACCAAGCAATCGCTTTAGTTTCAAATCCGATCAAATAGGCCAGCAAATCAGATTTTTAAAACCAAATACTATAATTTCTCAGTTAATGTTTGGTGACAAAACCACAGGATTCAAATTCCCAGCTATGGTCGAGCTTAAAGTTACAGAGGCTCCCCCAAATATTAAGGGTGACAGTGCAACTGGAGGCAACAAAGTTATCAAACTTGAGACTGGTGCAACTATCAATGCTCCCCTATTCGTAGATGAAGGAGATATAATTAAGATAAATACTGAGACAGGCGAATATAGAGAAAGAGTGGGTAAATAAATTACACAAACAAAACAGCATACGGTAAACGTAAGCTGTTTTGTTTTACCTACTCAATCTTGTGAGCTAAAGCCCAGAAATAATTTAATTATCTAGCAACGTATGGAAGTAGACCCATAAATCTAGCATACTTGATCGCTGTAGCAAGCTGTCTTTGACTTCTTGCACATACACCTGATTTCTTTCTACTTATCATACGTCCATGTGGATTAATAAATTTCTTTAGGATTTCTGTATCCTTATAATCTATATGTCTTATATTATTTTGTGAGAAATAACACTGTTTGTTCATAATATTGTCTTAAATTAATAATTAAAATGGTATATCATCAGGATTAATTTCTTCCTCAGGATAATCTATAGTATCTACTGGTGGTATATCCTTTTGAGGGTTACTTTCCTCAGGTGATGAGGATTTCGAGCTACTTGATGTAGTTCCTGAAGAATTAGATCTTGTTCCGAATTGCACTCTATCAGCTACAATTTCAGTTCTATATCTCTTCTGTCCATCTTGACCATCCCATGATCTTGTCTGCAATCTACCTTCAACTAAAGCACTTGAGCCCTTCTTTAGATATTGACCGGCTGTTTCCGCCTGTCTACCGAAGACTACGATATTATGATAATCCACACTTTCTTGTTTTGCTCCATTTTTGTCCTTCCACACTCTATTTGTGGCTAGACTAAAACTACAAACTTTGGCTCCAGATGGTAAAGCTTTTACTTCTGGATCTCTAGTAAGATTACCTATTATAACTGCTTTGTTTAAATACATAATTTAGTGCGTTATTAAGCTAATAATTGCCTTTATTACGCCTCTTTCACCATGTCATCGATAGATTTATCTATTTCCTCTGTAGAAACTGGAGTGCTATCTGAAGGCACATCTGCCACAGCTGAATCTTCTTCTTTTGAGATAAGAGCTTCAACTGGAGCCTTTTTGCCAAGATATGTATTCTCTCTTATTGTTGTAATAACAAGAGTTCTTAGCATATTTTTGTTTTCCTCAAATGACTTTTTTACACTTTCAATTTCCTTCTTTGGCAAAGCAAACTTGAACCATCCGAAATAACCTTGGTCAAATCTACGATTTGATGTACCCATTTTTTTAATCATAGTATATGCCAAAGTTCTTAATTCTGGTGTTTCTTCACCTATAAACTCTGCTCCCTTTTTTGTAAGGGTCTCCCGTAGAGAAGCCACTTCTCCTTCGACTTTCTCTTCAGGAATTGTTGAAACAAGTAGGTATCCTATTTCATATACTTGTACTTGATCTTCTTTCAATACTTTTTCCATTGTTTTTATGCCTATATGGCAATAGTGACAGCAATTCGCCCAAATAGCGAAGCGTGACCCGTGCGAGTCAGGACTGTTCACGTTGTTTAGTTGATAATTTGCACGTATTTGCAGATTATCACGCAATAAGGAAAAAGGCAAACCTCGATGCCATGATTTGATGGCCTATTTACATTAACAAATTAGGTATTAAGAAAAGCTTAAGAAAAGTGTCAAAATTGCTATATGGAAAACAAATTCTTGGCATTGTCAACGAGATGATTGGCCGTATTATCGATAGTTTGTCCCCTTACCCTAGCAATAGCGTTCACAACTTCAATCACATACGCAGGTTCATTCCTCTGTCCTCTATATGGTATTGGTGATACATAAGGTGAATCTGTCTCAGAAAGAATCATGTTCATTGGAGCATTCTTTATAACTTCATCGTAATCTCGAACGAAAGTTATTACTCCCGTAAAAGAAAGTCTGAAGCCCAGATCAATGAAATCCCTACCCTCATCCCAATTTCCAACAAAAAAATGTGCATCACCATGAACTTTTGCATGGTCCTTGATAATTTCTATTGCATCTCTATAAGCATTCTGACCTGCTTGTATTCCATTTCTTAAATGTAGCATCAATGGTTTCTTAACCTCATTTGCTATTGAAATTTGTTTTTCGAATACTTCCTGTTGTAAATTTTTACTTTCAAATCCATTTCGAAAATAATCAAATCCACATTCACCTATTCCTACCACCTTAGGATTTTTTGCTAATTTTAAATATTGATCATAATCAAACTGTTCACAAGGTATCTCAGTTGGATGAAGTCCAATTGTCGCCCATACATCGGGATTCTCTTCTGCAATTTTTACTGCTTTAAGTGATGTTTGATAATTTGTTCCAACTACAATCATTCCCACACTCTTCTCTCTTGCATGCAAAATCGCATCATTATAATCAAGATTGAACTGTTCCAAATTTAGATGGCAATGAATATCTATGTATTTCATTTTCTCAAAAATAGGGGCTCACTTATTTTGCTCAGCTCTATAGCTTTCAATATTTTATCTGAACTACCAGGTAAAATAGGTTTCAATATATTTGCAATGGTATACACAGAAGCTAATAAATATGAAATCTGTGATTTGCCCTTCTCTATATCGGTTTTAACTGTCTTGAATGGCTGATTGTCTTGAATATATTTATCAAGATCTTGAATCTTTGACCAAATCTCATCACAGACTTTATTTATTTCATAATTTTCATAATATTCATTTAGCTTTGCAATATCGATTTTTACTGAATCTTCGACATTAAGTTGAACATTATTTGTCTCAGCCATTTTCATTACTCTACTTACAAGATTGCCTAGACCATTTGCAAGACCAGAATTGTAGGCCTCTTTGAATTTCTCCATTGTAAATGGACTATCTTCAAATGGACTTGCTTCTCTTAGAAGATAATATCTCAAAGCATCTGTTCCATATTCTTTAACTACATCAACTGGATTTACTACATTACCGAGAGACTTACTCATCTTAATACCTCCATCCCCTGTTAAGAATCCATCAATTACGATTTGTCTGGTATTCTTAATATCAGCGGCCATAAGCATTGCCTGCCACATTGCACTTTGTTGTCTCAGATTATCCTTGCCGCAATACTGAACAACATTATGAGCATTGGTCCAGAATTTATTGAAATTCTCTTTGTCCTCAGGCCAGCCAAGAGTAGAAATATAATTCACCAAAGCATCAAACCAAACATACATTACATGATCAGGATTATTTGGAACTTCTATACCCCAAGGCATTTTGCTCTTTAATCTTGAAATACTGAAATCTTGTAAACCTCTTTCAACAAAAGCTTTTATCTCATTGAATCTAAAGGAAGGAACCACTAGTTCAGGATTATCAGAATATAGATCCAGTAATGGCTTTTGAAATTCAGAAAATTTAAAGAAATAATTCTCCTCTTCTATTTCATCAATAGTCATCAGTGGATGGATTGGACATTTGCCATCGACAAGCTCACTCTCAGTCTTTTCTAATTCACAACCTACACAATATTTGATTTTATAATTCTTTTTATAAATAAAACCATTTTTATCACATAATTTCCAAAATTCTCGTGCAGCAGCAATATGATGACTATCTGTTGTTCTTATAAACTTCACATCAGGAGAAATTCCAAGCAATGGAACTAGATCCTTAAATTTTACAGACAAATCATCAACATATTTTTGTGGATCAATTCCTTGAGCTATAGCATTTCTATGAATTTTAGCCCCATGTTCATCTGTACCAGTATTAAAAAATACATTATAACCATTCAGCTTTTTATTTCTTGCTATAACATCAGCACGAATTATTTCCATAGCAAAACCGACATGTGGCTCTGAATTAACATATGGCAATGTGGTTGTGATATAGAAATTTTTCATATTATTTAAAGGATAATAGATTTTCGAATATTTGCTTATCCTTATATGGACCTATTATAGCCAAATTTAGACCTTCGTCCACAAATATTTTGCTTGCTACTTCTTTTACTTCATCAGCAGTCACACTTTGAATCTTTTTAATCTCCTCATCTGGAGAATCAATTTTGCCTTTTAAAATATTATTTATTACCACATATTCTGCTCTAGCATCTGAAGTTTCAAGTCCAAGCATGAAAGAACCACAAATATAATCCTTAACTTTCTTTAGTTCTTGTTCAGAAATAGGGTCGGTAATCACTTTTTTGCATTCTGACAAAAGGACTTTCAATACTTCTTCTAGTCTCTTAGTATCTACTCCTGCAGAAATAGTAAATAATCCATGATCGGTGTATGCATCATGTCCTGCATTAACATAGTATCCTACACCCATTTCTTCTCTTAATTTTTGAAATAGTCTAGAACTCATTCCCCTACCAAGAAGCGTAGATAGTACACTAAGTGCATATTCGTATTTGCTTTTTATATCAAATGACCTTACACCTAGTACCAAATGCGCTTGATCTGTCTCCTTAAATTTTAAACTAACTTGAGGTTTAGACTGTGATTCTGTAACTTGGATTTTGTATGTTTTTTTGGAACTTAAGATATTAGAGAAATATTTTTCAATATTTTGAAGTATATTATTTTCATCAAATGAACCCGCTACAACAACAGTGGTGGCTTCAGCAACATAATGTTCATCACGATATCTTACAAAATCATTCCTATTGAATTTCATAACGTTCTCTTCAGTGCCGGCAATATTCCATCCTGCAGGTTGATCACCATAGACTAGATTCATAAATAAATCATGAACATGTCTATGTGGCATATCTTTATACATCCTTATTTCTTCAACAATTACTCCTTTTTCTTTTTCTATTTCATTTGAATCAAGAATTGGATTTAAATAAATATCCGAAACAACATCTAGTGCTATATCTAAATCTTTCGAATTAACTTTCGCATAATATCCTGTATATTCCTGAGAGGTAAAAGCATTGTACTGGGCACCAATTGATTCTAATTCTTTTGAAATATCAATGGACTTTGGTCTCTTTTTAGTCCCCTTAAAGACCATATGCTCGAGGAAATGTGATAGACCGTTTGTTTGTTTATTCTCATATTTTGAACCAGTAGATACCATAACTAGTACTGTGACTGCTGGATTGTCTTTCATAGGAACTGTAATAACATTTAAACCATTTTTTAGTATTGTCTTCTTGAACGTCATAATGAAATGAGTGTAGCATAAAAATTGAGTAAGCAAAAAGGCGGTTGGCGCGAAGCCAGCATCCTTAGAAAACATACTTGTCGATAAACAATGGGTTGTACGTTTATCACAGTGTTAATTTGTTAGACTGGCTTTTATTTTAGCCGCCAAATCCTCCACACTCATTCTCTCCTGCTTACCTGTATCCCTATCACGAACTGTAATACCTGCGTTCTTTTCAATAGTATCAAAATCAATAGTTACACAATATGGAGTACCTATCTCATCTTGTCTTCTATATCTCTTACCAATATTGCCATTATCATCAAATTCTACAGCACCAAATTCTTTTTTGAGAATAGAATAAATCTCTCGAGCTTTATCTATGAGAGCAGGCTTATTTTTTAATAAAGGAAATACTGCAACTTTAACTGGAGCAACCTTTGGAGATAATTTCAAATATGTTCTGACTTCCCCATCTATCTCCTCTTCTGAATATGCATCTGAAAGAATTGCCAGAGTAAGCCTGTCTACGCCGAATGTAGGTTCAATACAATGTGGAATAAATCTTTCTTTTGTTTCCTCATCAAAATAAGACAAGTCTACTTTGCTTAAATTAGCATGTGACTTTAGATCATGATCTGTTCTATATGCGATTCCTAGTAACTCCTTCTGTCCAAAAGGAAAATCAAATTCTGTATCTACGCTTCTCTTGGAATAGAATGCTCTATCAGACTCTGGAACTTCTATTTTGTGAATTTTTGATTCTGTTAATCCTAAATCTTTGAGAAAGAGGACTTGTTCAGAATATAACTCATCAAACTTTTCATCTACTTTTTTAACATCCCTTGGATCTACGAAATATTCAATTTCCATTTGTTCAAATTCACGAGAACGGAATACGAAGTCTCTTGGTGCAATTTCATTTCTAAATGCTTTACCAATCTGGGCAATTCCAAAAGGTAACTTGGGATGGAAGCTGTCTATAATATTTTTAAAGTTTACGAACATTCCCTGAGCTGTCTCAGGTCTAAGATATGAAATAGAATCTTCATTCTCTATTGCACCTACATGAGTCTTGAACATCATGTTAAATTGTCTTGCCTCACCTAACTGACCCTCACAATCAGGACATTTGGTTTTATCTTCTAATTGATCTTCTCGAAATCTATGCTTGCATTTCTTGCATTCTACTAATGGATCAGAGAATCCTCCCACATGGCCACTCGCTTTCCAGACATTTTGATTCATAAGTATAGATGAATCAACTCCATACATATCCTCACGATCAATCACAAACTTCTTCCACCAAAGTGATTTGATGTTATTTCTCAAAGCCAAACCATAAGGACCATAGTCCCAGCTACCTGCTAGTCCACCATATATTTCTGAACCTTGATAGACAAACCCCCTTCTCTTGGATAGAGAGATTATCTTTTCCATCTTTGTTTCCTCTTCTTGTGACATGATTTTATTTTAATTATTTACTATTTCATCCCCATCCTTAAACGTAGGATCTGTGCTGAATCTAGTACTCAATGCTGTCAGATTACTACTTAGTGATTGATTTGTAAAATCATCTTGAGCATTTAACGTTGCATCATTAATTAGGGTAGGTATTTGATTGACTTGAGTGATACTTGGTGTCAATGATACTTGGAATGAGACCTGTTTTCTTCTTGAATCTTTTGAGGATGAATTATTTAAGCTTCCAAGTCTCCAAACAATCTGACCATCAACGCTATTATACGAGATATCCTCCTCGCTTGGACTGATTTTACCAAGCCACTTTACATATGATGGCAAACTAGACCTAACTTCTGCACCAGAGACTGAATTTGAAGTATTATCTACTGTCCAAACTACAGTATATGTAGTTGTATTCTCAGCTCTAGGTGGTACAGGACCAGTATTCTCAAATACTCCTGTAGTGCGAACAATTTGACCACTTAACGCAATATTTGATGATACTTTGATTTTCCTATTTGCACTAGATGCAATGGACTCTGGTACATTATTTTCTGAGTTCCTTTTGCCTTGAACGCTAACTGAAAGGTTTATGTCGGGATTTGATAGAGGTTTTGATTGTGAACCAGTGTTTCGAGGAGTAACACTAAAACTTACTCTTCCACTTTCTCCTGCCCCAATATTTTTGAGATCACTTGTAGTGATGGGGTTCCAAACTATTTCGTTATTAGAAGATACATACAAACCCTGTCCTGGATTAACAGAAGCCTTATCAAATGCACTGCCTGACAACTTCACATGGACCTCACCATTTATTATTGCAGTATCTAGGTTATTAAAATATGTAATTTCAACTTGAATTGGTGTATCAAATATACCCACATATTCCTGTAATTCAGCTTCGCCATCCATTGAAACCCCTACACTTATGAATGGCTTTTTAATGCTAATCTCTTGAGTTGCAGAAACATATTCAGTTCCTATCTGTTTATCATTTTTTACACTTTGAGCCCCAGTATTAAACCTAAACACCCTTAACTCATCATCTTGGCCGTTTAATTTACCTTTGATTTTTAAAGTCTTTTTGCCTCCAGGTGGTATATCACCAATTTTCCATACATTGTTATCAGTTAAAGGTTTTATACTTGAAGAAGTAAAAGAGAAGCCGAAAGGATACGAGGCGCTAATTAATAAATTTTTAATTGTTTCTTTGGAGTTTGAATTCATAGTCAAAGTAAATTCAAATTCCTGACCTGAATTTACTTCTGTAAACGAAGACACTGATAAATTCAGAGGTGATGAACTAATTAGCAGATCAAAAGTCTTTTGTTTTTGAAATACTGCACTAGAACCTTTCACTCTATATTCAACCGTTACATTTATCTCTTTTTTACTATTCTCTTCTCCATATAATACTGCTTTAATATTTTTGATACCCTGACTTCCTGGATCAATATCAGATATTAGTTCTCTAATACTCTTTAATTCTTTAGTCGTGTCATTTGCATCAACTGTTCCCACGGGAAAATCTATTGCCAAATCCACAGTTTCAAGTTTGATATTGTTCTTATTAGTAACTTGCACATCGAATGATACTGGCTCACCCCCAGCAATAGATACTGGACCATTGATTGAAATATCAATATTATTTGCAGATACGATATTTGATCCATTGAATAGAAGATAAGCGCCCGCACCAAGTGCTAGAATAAAGATAATTATTGAAAATATAAATAATTTTGTGAAAAATGACATTGATGAATCTTTATATCTCTTGTTTAATTCAATCTGTTCGTAAATCTCTTTCGGATGCTCCCAGTCTGTTTTGACATCTATTTCCTCTTCAGGAGAGAATGGTTTAAGTCTTCTTTTAGTCTTAATATCTGGAGAACTTCTTGAATACAAAGACCGCCTCATCTCATCAATTCTACTTTTTTCTTCTTGATTCATATTCAAAATTATTATAACACGATATTCTATAATTGACTTTCATAGAGGCCATTATTTATAAGCTTAATGACCAAATGCTTATCATTAGATAATTCTTCAGTTATTTCTTTATTCAGACTTATATTATCTAAATATTTATCTATTTCTTGAGTTTTCTTTATATAACCAAGTATAAATAATATCCTCAATACTGTCAGATATTCTATTAGATTAATGTCCAGATCATTAAGATTAATTTTATATAATGATTCAATTATTTCAAATAACTCCTCATTCTTTTCTTCTCCTGGTAATAACCTTTTTAATAATTTAAAAATTTTAATATGTAAAATATTTGGCTTACTTATATTTTCTATTTCTCCTGTCCCAGTCAATCTCCATACTTCCTTACCCTTTACAATAGAAATTTGGGAAAATGTATAATCTTGTATATGATATTTTAATTTTGATTTGGAAAGTCTTATACCCTGCGCTACGGCTCCAATCATTCCAAAATCACGCGTAAAAATCATAAGAAATTTGCCTGCCTCACCATATGAAGTGCTATTTATAACAAAAGCTGGAGTTGTGTATATATGGTGCATAAGTTAAGTGGCACTTTTTATTTTTCAATATCCAGTCTCGCTTTATAATCACCAATATCAATACTTTCTGAACTTACTGCTCTAAAGACAATATCTCTTAAGAGAGTAGCATCAGAAATTAATTTTTTATTTTTAGATATAAATGTGTTTGTAACACTATCTGTGTCTACCAATAGAACAGCCTTATCTCTAATTGTAAGTTGTTTTGTCTTACGCAGATCTTGTATAGCTCTTATGAATTCTCGGATATTTCCTTCTTCTTTCAATTCTGGAGTAATCTTAATGTCTAACTCTACATCATTTGAGATTGTTTTGTCTAATACTATCTTTTTAATATTAACCTCATCTTTAATTAGATCAAGTAACTCATCAGATAATTTCATTGAAGATTTTATAGTCAATCTTGAAAGTGGTTGTCTGACATTTATTTTGGCTTTCATTCTTGCTTCTAAGCCCAATGAAGCGAATTTTCTAACTTCCTTCATAGAATCGATTATCTTATGATCAAAATCTGAGACTACAGGCCATGACTCAAGATGAACACTCTGTTTCTCTCCTCTTAATCTGAGATAAATATCTTCTGAAACAAAAGGCATGAATGGTGCAAGAGACTTAACCAGACCAAGTACAACCTCTCGCGTAATACTTAAAGCCTTTATCCTTTCATTTGTGTCTTCACTCTTAAATCTATCTCTCGATCTTCTTATATACCAAGTTGATAGATCATCAATAAAATCTGCAAATGGTCTTGAAGCTCTATCAATCTCATATTTCTCCAAACTCTCTGTAACTTCTTTTTGTAATTCAGATAATCTAGCAAGAATCCAAAGATCTAATACATCATTACTTACAACCTTTGATTCATTTCTTGAAGTATACATTTCATAAAATGTAACAACATTATTCAATCTTCCAATATGTTTCTTGACCACTTCATCGACTCCCTTTTCACTAAATGCTACATCTTGTGCCCTTACGACAGGTGAAGACATTAGATAATATCTAAGTGCATCTGCACCATATTTATCAATTACTACTTTTAGATCAGGATAATTACGCTTAGATTTGGACATTTTTTGTCCATCTTCTGCCAATACTAGCCCATTCACTACTACTCTCTTGTATGGAGTCTTTCCGAACAAAGCAACACCAAGAACCAACATGGAATAGAACCAGCCTCTAGTCTGATCAAGTCCCTCAGCTATAAAATCTGCTGGATAACCTTTTGTTTTGCCTAGAATTTTGGTAAATGGTCCTGGCTTAGGATTAAAATCACATTTATTAAATGGATAATGAGCTTCCCCAAAAGGCATTGAGCCGGATTCAAACCAACAATCGAATACTTCTGGAATTCTTGTAAGCTTATTACCCTTCTCTGATATCAGCTTGATATCATCAATAAACGGTCTGTGTAAATCTAATTCATACTCTTCATTGTGTGGAAGCGGAATAAAATCTAATTTTGATGGTTGAGCATTTATATTGAAATGATCATTGGTTCCCCTCAAAGCTATTGACTGCTCTCTATCAAGTCCCATAGCAACAGATCTCAATAAAAACAATGGAGTATCATGAGAGACTATTAGAATATTTTTGCCTTCATATTTATTCTCAAGTTCATACAATACATTACCAACCCTCTTCTTTATATCAACATAATTCTCACCCCCTTCTATAGTCTTTGTAAATCTATCTGCATGAGCAAAATTATTTGAAAAATCTCTAAATGATTTCCCTTCCCAAATACCCGCTTCTAATTCTCTTAATCTAGGTTCGAAAACTATATTATTTGAATCAAAACCTATTATTTTAGAGATTATCTCTGCTGTTTCTTTTGTTCTTACAAAAGGCGAACAAATAATTATGTCTATCTTCCTACCCTTAAGCCATTTACCTGCATCTGTTGCCTGTCTTTTGCCTAATTCAGTTAAACGGTGTGGATTATTCTCCAATGTACTGATTATCATCTTTACATTGTTCTCTGCTTCACCATGACGACATACATAATAAGTATTCTTTGCCTTACTGTATTTCTTTAAATCTTCTATAGAACCAAGTACTTTCAAATCTCCTGTTTTATCTTCTTTCCATACTGGAAGAGGTGCCCCCCAGAATCTAGACCTAGATATTGCCCAATCACGAGCACCCAACAGCCAATTACCAAATCTTCCTTCCCCAATCTCTACTGGAGTCCATTTTATTTTTTTATTTTCTCTAACTAATTTATCTCTAAATGAACTTACTTTTACAAACCATGATGAAGTAGCGTAATTTAGAAGTGGAGTATCACATCTCCAGCAATGCGGATATGAGTGAATCAATTTCTCCTTTGCAAATAGTGTATTGTTCTTTGCTAAATATTTAATTATTTCAACATCTGCTTTTTGATGATCATCTTTTGGCTTTACATCTTGCCCTGCGAAGTCCGTTACTTCTGATTTGAATTTACCATTTGTACTTACATGTTGAATGAAAGGCAAATCATGCTTTAAAGATAGATCATAGTCATCCGCACCGAATGCTGGAGCAATATGAACTATTCCTGTACCATCTTCTGTAGTTACAAAATCTGCACCATACACCTTCCAGCCATTCTCTTTGTTAACTAACTTGGAATCATTTATATAATAATCAAAAACAGGTTTGTATGACTTACCTATAAGCTCTGATCCTTTCATTTCCCTTACAATAGAATACTGATCATCTTTAAAAACTTTGACTAATCTATCCTTGGCCAAAATAAATCTTACTAAATCACCATTACCCATATCCTTCTTCTCAATCTCTACATACTGAACATTCGGATTTACAGCAAGAGCAACATTGCCCGGAAGTGTCCAAGGTGTTGTTGTCCAAGCAAGAATTGAAGTGTTTTTTTGGTCAATCAAATTAAATTCAACAACTACAGAAATATCTGTTATATCTTTATAACCCTGACTAACCTCAAAGTTTGAGAGTGTTGTCTCACAACGAGGACAAAGATTCATAGACTTAAACCCTTCGTATATTAATCCCTTTTTATATAATTCAGAGAAAGCCCACCATACTGATTCGGTATAGCTAGTATCCATTGTTCTATAATCATCATCCATATCAACCCATCTACCTAAGCGAGGAATTATCTTTCTCCAGTCATCAGCATATCTCATAACACTTGCCTTGGCCTTGGAATTGAAATTTTCAATTCCATAGTCAACAATATCCTTCTTTGAAAGAAGCTTTAGTTCTTTCTCGATAATATTCTCTACTGGTAAACCATGACAATCCCAACCCCAGCGACGACGCACATAGTATCCTTGCATTGTCTTATAGCGAGGGATTATATCTTTTACAGTTCCAGGTATAACATGACCATAATGTGGCTCTCCTGTAGCGAATGGCGGACCATCGTAGAATACAAAATTACCCTTTGTAGAAGATTTGTCCAAAGATTTTTTGAAAATGTCATTCTTAGTCCAATAATCTAATATTTTCTCTTCAGTTTCGGCTATTTTGCTCTTTAAATTGCTATTTGGCTCCATATTTCCCTATTCTAGCATTTTTGAGGAAATTATGAAGGTTTAATATAAAAACGAAATCCCCCTGACTTTACCAAAATTAATCGGCACACAATCAGGGGGATGCAGGAAAAGCAAAATCAAGTAATAGTGCTATTCCCTCACAAGAAAAACCCAACGACCAATAAATCTCGAGAGATCCATCTTCTTAAAAAGATGAATTCCTAGACTCTTGTCCTTACCTTTCAAACTGACAAACAATCGAACATCCGCTACCAAATCAATCTCCCTTACCCTGATGGGAGCAAAAAACTGAAAATCAGACAAATCAGCCCGATAATCTGAGAAGAATTTGATCAGCTGGTGCTCGGTCAATGAACCACTACGAAGGCCGGAATCCAAGTTGCGATTCGGATACCTTGTAATGTTCACCATTTTAACCCTAACCGCATCAGATCTTTCACAAACTGAATTGAGCTCAATTTCTGCATGGTTATAGATCGTATCCGTTAAAGGACTATTGTAAATAGTAGTCCTGCCACTGGTCGCTGCAATTTCAAAGGTTTTCATTATTATATTTTCTTTTGTTCTATGCAATAGTTTAACACATAATATTAAATTTGTAAAGTATTTTTTGACTACATTGAATTTAAGTTTCCCAATACCGGATTTCGGTACTTTTCTTAAGCTTTTCTTAATAACTGTTTTGCTAGGATTTTGATATTAATAGTTAACAACAAAATGATGGGAAAATTCATCAAAGACTTTATTAAGTGGATATCAATTAAAATAAATATTAATGAGAACGAACATACACCGCCATTATTCAAAGAAGGAGAAATATGGTGGTGTAGTATTGGAGAAAATGTTGGTGGAGAAATAAGTGGAAAAGGTGATTTTTTCAGGAGGCCAGTCTTAATAATTAGAAAACTTGATAGATTCTCTTTTATAGGAGTACCAATTACCACCCAAGTCAAAATAGGTACATGGTATAAGAAAATAAAAGTTAAAGAAAAAGATAATTATGTAATTTTATCCCAAATTAGACATATGGATTATAGAAGAATGGATAAATTACTTTATACAATAGAAAATAATTTATTAAATGAGATCAGAGTGACAACAATCAATATAATTAAAGGATATTGAATAACCAAAAATAGATCATCCGCCTTTCGGCGGATGGACGTGGGCAATCCCAAATACATACTAATACTACCAAACCCCAACCCAAAGTCAATTCGTCTCTACATCCTCTTTGGAACCTTAATACCTAGAACCCACAAACCATTTGTCATTATTTGCGCAAAAAGTTTTGTAACCATTATTCTGT
>CAYXPQ010000006.1:0-47227 GCA_964467225.1 uncultured Candidatus Saccharibacteria bacterium | reverse complement strand
CATCTATCTTCCCATATGCATCTACTACAGCTATTACATCATCTGGGTCTGCATACTTTGCTACTGGTGGGGGTAGTATAGGATTTGGTACTACTTCTCCTGAAAATTTCTTTACTGTTAATTCTACAGGAGCAGATATTGCTAAATTCAGAAGATCAGGTGCTGGAGGATCAATGACATTGAACATAGATAATTATTTAGGAGTGGCAACCCGAGATGCAAAATTTGAAATGGTTCCAGATTCTGGACTATTTGCGGGAGGTTTCTTGTTTAGAACACATAAGGTAGACGGAACAACTTATGATGCATTAATGATAAATGGTAATAGTGGAAATGTTGGAATAGGTACTTCTTCACCATACGCAGCTCTATCAGTGGCTGGTGCAAGTGGTGTAGTAGCAGAAATATATACTGCAACTTCAACAACCGCAACATCCACATTCGCTGGAGGATTAAATGTTGGATCTGGAAATTTGCTTTACGATTTAACTACTGGAATTACTTCAGTTAATACATTACAAATAGGAAATATTAATTTTGATAATGATGCTGGTATGGTATCTTGGACAGATCTTACATTAGCAAGTGCGCCATCAGGAACACCACAGGGTTACACTGCCTTCTTGAATGGAAGCTCTACAATTTCAGTGTATGGTGTATCAGGCGGCTCTGGAACACTTTTGCCTGATTATCCTAGAGTAGCTATTGGTTCAACAACCCCACCAAGTTCAAAATTGACTATCTTTGCAAATGGAACTGCAGGTGCAGGTACATTTGAAGTTGTAAACAGCGCTTCATCAACTTTGTTCAAGATATTGGATAATGGATCAACAGGTGTCGGTACTACTTCTCCATGGAGAACATTTGCAGTGAATGGTACTGCAAGCTTTAGTGGATTAACAAATGATGGTTCAGGTAACTATATATGTCTAAGTGCTAAGAATGAAATTACCTATAGTACAACAGCTTGTGTTGGTGCATCTTCAGCAAAGGTAAAGAATAGTATTTCAAGCATTAATGATAGTGCTTTGAATATAGTAAATGCATTAAGACCAGTATCATTCGTATATAATACAGATGCATCACCAAATGATCAGTCAGTACATTTAGGATTTATTGCTGAAGAAGTTGATCAAATAAATAAGAATTTAGTGGCTTATGATTCAGCTGGACTACCAAAATCTGTAAAATATGATGAGTTCACACCTATACTAGCAAAAGCTATTCAAGAACAACAAAACCAAATTAATACACTATCATCAAATATTGCAAGTTCATCAAGATTAGATTCTAGTCTAACTTCAAATACTTCATATAGTTTTGCTACAGATGCATTTAACGAATCTATTAATAATACAAATCAAAAAATTGACTCAGTAGCATTATTAGCTTCATCTACACTTATAGAAGTTAACCTATTAAAAGCAAATCTTGCAAGTATTACTTCAAGTACAACATTACTATCAATTATTGCATCTTCAACAGCAGATATGTTGGCTTCAACTACATACAATAACATTATCAACTCACCAACACTTATAGAGAAAGTTGTTACAGCAGTTATAGATTTCCTTTCAAAATCAATTGTGAATGTAAAGGGAATATTTGTTAAAGAGCTACATGTTGAAGAGAAGTTATGTGTTGATGATGTATGTATTGATAAGGAACAGTTGAAGGTTCTTCTAAGAAATGCAGGAGGGGCATCCACTCAGGTGATGGACATACCACAAGTTACAGTTCCGGAGGTAATTACGCCAGCAACTACGACACCCTCTACATCTACTACAGTTACAGCAACTACCACAGAACCTATAAATACAGATAATGCTACAACAACTGAGCCACAAGTAATAGAAAGTAATGTTAGTGAAGCTACTTCTACACCGATTATAAGTACGCCAGAAGTTACCTCAACCTCTCAATCAACAGAACCAGCTTCAGTTGAGAGCACACAAACAGAGGTAACTACACCGGTTGAATCAACCGAAACTGCTCCAATTGCTCAACCTGTAGAATCAAATACTACAAATTAAAATATATGAATAAAATAATTCAATTCAAAATAATATATTTATTCATTGCAGGAATTTTATTGATTCCTACTCTTACTTTTGCAGCTGTAGTTTCTAAATCTCAACCTGTTGATCCAAATCAAAATTGCACAAGTGGGGAATTTTGTAAATTGATCGGTTACTGGACCTTTGATGGTAATGATGTGCCAAATGGATTGATTAAAGATATGTCTGCCACCACTACACCATCTCATGGGAATACAAATAGTATTTCTACTTCAACTTTCTATACAGCAGGGAAAATAGGCCAAGCCCTAAATTTTGACGGAGTTGATGATGGGGTGACAATAGGAATAATACCAGCCCTATATGCTTCCAGCTCAGATATGACTATTTCCATGTGGATTAAACCAAGTAAATTAACTGTAGGCGCATTATGTTTAATTTGTAATTCTAACGCTGGATTAGGAAATGTACCTTGGGCACTAGAATTTAATTCTACAGCTGCAAGATTTTCTTTTGGACAAGCTGGTTTGGGGGCAGGAACTGTAAGAGTAACAAGTAGTACAAATCTTAAAAAAGATGTCTGGTACCATGTTGTAGCTGTAAGAACTTATTCTTCATCATTAAGTTGGCCAACTACACTTTATCTTAATGGAGTCTCTGATGGGTCAGGTACTTTAGGCAGAGCAGGTTTAAGTAATCAAGTAGTGGCTATAGGTAAATATGGTGCTGCGAATAGTAACTATTTTCAAGGAGCGATTGATGATGTGAGAGTTTATAATCGAGCATTATCAGCAAATGAAATAAAACAATTATATAATTCAGGTATTTCAAGATTTGCTTCTTCAAATGTTGGAAATACTGTAACCTCATGTTTATATTCTCAATCGTGTGGTTTGGCTGGGTATTGGACATTTGATGGTAAGGATATGAGTAATGGCAAAGTTTTGGACAAAAGTGGAAATAGTCGAGACGGTAATGTTATTAGCATTGCTACAACTACTTTCTATGTACCAGGTAAAGTGGGTCAAGGATTTAATTTTGATGGAGTAGATGATCGTGTCAGTATTGACCAGTTGAATTCAACTTTATCAATTAATAATTCTTTCACTATTTCTGCATGGTTTAAAAGTAGAAGTTTCTCTACCGCTGATGACAGGCCGACAATTCTTGGCTCATCAGTATCAACATCCGATAGGACATATGTTCAGGTAAGTAGTGCTGGTGAACCAATTGTTGCAACATGGAATGGTTCCATTATGAATAGTAAGAGTGGAAATGCAATAAAATTAAACACCTGGCATCATATTGTGATGACAAGTAATGGTTCAACAATAAATGGCTATCTAGATAATATTTTAATGACTGGCAATACTGTAGCAAATACATCTTTTTCTAATGGAAAAACTAATATTGGATCAGGCCCAGTATCCGGTTACTTTCCCGGTGTTATTGATGATGTGAAAGTCTATAATCGAGTATTGTCGACTGCGGAAATAACAGCTTTATATAATTCAGCAAATTCAAAATACGCTACATCACCAAATACAATTCCAACATTATCCTGCTTTGTAGGTCTGAGTTGTGGATTGGTCGGATATTGGACTTTTGATGGTAGAGATGTGGTTAATGGTTATATTAAAGACAGAAGTGAAAATAACAAGGATGGTAATGCAATTAATATTTCTACTACCACATTCTATACAGCAGGGAAAATAGGCCAAGCCCTAAATTTTGACGGAATAGACGATTATGTTTCTTTCGGTAATGTATCAAGCAGTATTAAAACATTATCCTTTTGGATTAAAGCAAATGATATAAATAAAAAAATAATAACTCTTAATGCAACAACCCATAATATAGAAATAGTAAATGGTATTATTACGCCAAATAATTTCACTAGTCCGAGTATATATATAAATGGAGTATCTGGATCGGTCGTATCTCCAAATAAATGGTATCATGTTGTAATAACTACAGATACTGGAATATCTTCTAGTTTGTTTTATGTAGGTAGAGTATTACAGAATTATTTCCATGGTTCTATCGATGATATTAGATTGTATAATAGGGTTTTAACTAATAATGAAATTAACCAACTATATTATCAAGGAAGGTAATTTATCAAATATTTTCATTGACTTTATTGATAATTAGATATACAATACATTTTGTAAGTTTCCCTAGTCGCTTACGTTTTATTTAATAAAAGACGAGGTAAATAGTAAAGAAAATGGCAAAGAAGTTATATGTAGGAGGTATTTCATATGGTACAAGTGAAGATGCGCTTAAGGCACACTTTGCTCAAGCCGGAGCAGTTGAGTCAGCAACTATCATTATGGATAAGATGACAAACAGATCAAAGGGATTTGGTTTCGTACAAATGTCATCAGATGCTGAGGCAGATAATGCAATCAACATGTTTAATGGCAAGCCACTTGACGGAAGAAATCTGACAGTCAATGAAGCTAGACCAATGGAACCGAGAGCACCAAGAAAGGACTTCAACCGTGGAGGAGAAGGTCGAGGAAATTGGTAATATCCTACTTCGTCTTAAACAAAAAACCACCAATCTGGTGGTTTTTTGTTTATTCACATCTAGAATTCAGGCCACTTGACTTAGAATCTTTTTAATGATAGTATAATTGGTATATATGAAGAATACATATTTAATAACAACAATTTCAGTATTATTACTCGTTCTAGTTTTAGCTAGAGATTTTAATATTAATAATAAGACTTTATCAGTTGTTGATACACAGACACCTCTAAATTTAGCGGTATCTATTATATCAATTGAGGACGAGGATGGTCTTGCTGCTATATTTTCTGCTAATAGTAAGAAGATAAAGTGGGTAAGCAATAATTTCTCATCAAATTCAACTGTAGATATTAATCTATTAAGAAAGGTTTCAGGTGATCCAGTTCAATATGAATTAGTTAAGAAAATTGTTCAAGGTACCGAGAATGATGGAAGTTACCTTTGGATTCCTAAAGATGGAGAAATAAACCAAGGTCTATACCTTGAAGTAGTATGTAGTAGTTATTTAGAGAGTAGATGTGTTGTATCGGGAAACCCTCTAAGTATAGAAAATAATTAATATAATTATTTAATCTATATTCTTCCACCAATTAGATACTGGAGCTGACTTAATTATTTCTATAATCTCATCTTCAGAATCAGTGATTTTGAACAGATTCATATTTTCAGGATCAATAGTCTTATATCTCTCTAACATTTGAGATTTAATAAGATTAACAAAAGGATTCCAAAAATCTTCACCAAAAAGTATCACAGGAACCTGTGGTATTTTTTGTGTTTGAAGTAAGGTGAGCACGCTAAATAGTTCGTCAAAAGTTCCAAAACCACCAGGGAAAAATATGTATGCTTCAGCAGAAAAATTCAAAAGTGGCTTTCTGACGAAAAAATAATTTAGCGGTATAGATTCTGTTACATATTTATTTATCTTTTGCTCATGAGGAAGGCTGATATTTATTCCTATTGAATTACCATTTGCATCTCTAGCACCTTTATTACTAGCTTCCATTATTCCTGGACCACCCCCAGTAATAATAGAATAGTTAAGCTCCTTTACAATTCTTTCAGAAATATCTTGGGCATTTTTGTAGTATGGATCATTTGGGCTCATTCTTGATGATCCAAATATTGTTACTGATCTTGGATATTTTTTTAATAATTCAAATCCATTTTTAAACTCTTTACTAATCTCGCTGATATGGCTATTAATTTCTCTCAAAATTTCTTTTTTCGTTATTTCATTTTGCATGACGGTAATTATATCATATGTTATTATGCCTGTTATGAAATTTAATATAGAAAAGGAGCTAAGCAATAGTCGTGCAAGAGCTGGAACTATCGAAACATCTCACGGAATAATAAATACTCCAGCTTTCATTGTTGTTGGGACAAAGGCCACAGTTAAAGCTCTAACCCCAGAACAAGTATTAAGTATTGGAGCTCAAGCTGTACTTGCAAATACGTATCATCTATATCTAGAACCTGGCGAAGAAATAATGAAAGAAGCAGGTGGATTAAATAAGTTCATGAATTGGAATGGTCCAACTTTTACTGATTCTGGCGGATTTCAAGTATTTTCTTTGGGGGTTGCATATGGTAATAAAGTATCAAAAGTTTCTTCAGAAGAAGAAATTTCCGAGCAAAAAGAACTAAAGGAAGAAGGCAATCATGCTAAGCTTGTTTCTATTGATGAGGAAGGTATTGATTTTAGATCTATTATCGATGGAAGTAAGCATAGATTTACTCCTGAAAGATCTATAGAAATACAACATAATATTGGAGCTGATATTATTTTTGCTTTTGATGAATGTACCTCACCTCATGCTAGTTACGAATATCAAAAAGAGGCAATGGATAGAACTCATAGATGGGCAAGAAGATCGTTAGAATATCATAATGATAATAATATCAATAATCAAGCTTTATTTGGTATTGTTCAAGGTGGGCGCTATGAGGATTTGAGAAAGGAAAGTGCAAAGATAATTTCCCAAATGGATTTTGATGGATTTGGAATTGGTGGATCTTTTGATAAAGAGGATATGTATACAACAGTAGGATGGGTAAATGATAATCTTCCAAAAGATAAACCTAGACATTTATTGGGTATTGGTGAGCCTGTGGATTTGTTTGGGGGTGTAGAGAATGGTGCAGATACATTTGATTGTGTAGCTCCAACTAGAATAGCTCGTAATGGTTGTTTATATACAGTGGATGGAAGAATAAATATCTTGAATTCAAAATATCAAAATGACTTTTCTAAATTAGATGAAAGTTGCTTGTGTTATACATGTACAAATTACACAAAAGCATATTTAGCACATTTATTTAGAGCTAAAGAAATACTAGGAGCTACATTAGCTTCAATTCATAATCTTCATTTTTTAGTGAATTTAGTCAAAGATATTAGATTATCAATATTAAATGAGACCTTCTTTGAATTTAAAGAGAAGTTTATAAAAAGATATTATAAAAATTAAATTTAACTATATTTCTTTCGGTTTATAATCTGATGGAGCCTGCTTTAACCACCATTCAATATGTTCAACATTGAGCAATCCTTCTCTTGCGCCCACATATTGAACTACTGACATGGGATTCACGGGAGCCCATAACAATGCTTCTAAAGGACTCTTTCCCATTATCAATGCCGCAACAAATGTCGATGAGAAAGCATCACCGCATCCTGTTCTCTCAATTGGAGGTTTAGGATCAGGATATACAGGTATGAAATAGTAATGATCCCCATCAAACATAAATGCACCTTTAGGTCCATCTGTTATTAGAACTATTTTTGGCCCGTATTTGTGAACTTCATTTAATAAGATTTTTATATCTCTAGATTCATTGTGTAGTATTCTTTGAGCCTCTTCCACATTACAGATAAAGACTTCTGTTCTCTCGTAAATACCCTTTAATTCTTGCAGACCTAATTTAATTTGAAATGTTCCTGGTTGGAAAGCTAACTTGATAGATGGATTCTGATTGAGATATTCTATTATTTCTTGATGGTATCTTTTTGTATTTGATGCTAAGGAACTAAGGTATATCCATTTCGGTGGTCTTTTGATGTTCGGTAATTTATACTCATACTCAACATGATTAATAAGAATCGTCCTATCGACATCATACCAGAGTACAAAGTGATAATTTGTCGGTTTGTTCTTGTGAATTTCAATGTATCTATTATCAACTTGTTCTGCTTTAAGTGTTGCTAGACAGTCTTTACCATTCTGGTCAT
Source organism: uncultured Candidatus Saccharibacteria bacterium (assembly GCA_964467225.1). GTDB lineage: Bacteria > Patescibacteriota > Minisyncoccia > Phycocordibacterales > PALSA-1337 > CAIOGI01. The sequence continues at coordinate 39,435 of CAYXPQ010000006.1, read as the reverse complement.
CTCCAATTTGAGCAATTAATGCAGATCTAATTCCTAATCTTGCTACAGCTGTAGCAGCATTTGCTGAATTTCCAACTGCTGTAATGATCTTTGTGTATTCAAAGGGAACTTTGTCGCCGAATTTCATGCATAGTTCGCAATTCTCAGTATCAACTCTACAATGAACGCTTGCTTCTTTAATTCTAATAAAGGCATCTGTGGTGATATCCCCAATTGCCAAGAAATCAATATTTTTATCAAACATATATGTTAGAATTATAACATGAAGTCATTACAAAAATATATTCAGGAAGCAAAGGAAAGCAGGATTGCAATCGGTCATTTCAATATTTCAAATTTAGAAGGTTTCTGGGCTGTAGTTATGGCTGCCAAAGAACTTAATACCCCAGTAATAATTGGAGTTTCAGAAGGTGAAAGAGATTTTGTGGGTGTTAAGGAGATTGTCTCTGTTATTAAGACATATAGAGAATCAACAGGACAGCCAGTATTTATTAATGCTGATCATACTTATTCATTTGATAGGGTTAAAGAGGCAGTAGATGCTGGATTTGATTCTGTTATATTTGATGGTACAGAATTGTCTTTTGAAGATAATATATATACAACCAGGAAGTGTGTTGAATATACTAAGTCTAAGAACCCGAATATTTTAATTGAAGCAGAAATTGGATTTATTGGTAAGTCATCAAAGCTTCTAAACTCTATACCTGAGGGTGTGGGAAGTCTAACCTCTATTAAGGAGGCTAAAGAATTCGTAGATAAGACTGGGGTAGATATGTTAGCTCCTGCGGTAGGTAATATTCATGGAATTGTCAAGAGTGGTGAACCAGCATTGAATATAGAGAGGATTTCTGAAATAAGTAGTGCTGTTGATTTACCACTAGTTCTTCATGGTGCATCAGGTAATTCTCCAGAAGATGTTAGAGATGCTATTAGTTCTGGTGTCTCAATTGTCCACATTAATACCGAATTAAGAGTCGCTTATAAACAAGGTTTGATAAAATCCTTACAAGATTTTCCTGATGAACTTTCTCCATACAAGTATTTAAAAGGTGCAAGAAATTCAATGCAAAAAGTAGTAGAAGACAAAATTAAATTATTTAGTAATAAATAAAATATGAGAGTATACATAACAAGAAAAATTCCAGAAATCGGAGTAAATATTTTAAAAGAGAAGGGCTATGAAGTAAGCATTAATTCCAAAGATAGACCATTAACCAAGCAGGAATTGATAAATGAAATAAAGGGAAATGATTATGATGCTGTTCTAACTCTCCTAACCGATACTGTTGATGCAGAAGTCATGGATTCAGCTCCTTCAGTAAGAATATATGCCAATTTTGCTATTGGCTACAATAATTTTGATGTTCCTGAGGCTAGGAAGAGAGGAATATATATGTCTAATACACCTGGAGGGGGAGCTGATAGAGTTGCAGAACATGCTTGGGCACTTATACTTACCTTAACATGTAGAGTTGTTGAAGGTGATAAATATATGAGGTCAGGTAAATATAATGGTTGGGATCCAATGTTATTACATGGAACTAAAATTGATGGTAAGACATTAGGAATTCTTGGATCTGGAAGAATAGGGGCAGATGTTGCGCATAAAGGTAAACTTGGCTTTGGTATGAATGTTATATATTATGATGTAAAGAGAAATGAACAGATGGAGAAAGAAATAGGTGCAAAGTTTTATGATAATGTCGATGATATACTAAAGAATGCAGATATAGTATCTATACATGTACCTCTATTAGATTCAACTCATCATTTTATAGATGAGAGAAGATTGGATTTAATGAAACCTAGTTCTTATTTAATAAATACATCTAGAGGACCAGTTATTGATGAGAAAGCTCTGGTCGTAGCTCTGAAGAATAATAAAATTAAAGGAGCTGGCTTGGATGTGTTTGAATTTGAACCAAAATTATCTGAAGGTTTAGCAGATCTTCCAAATGTTGTAATGACACCCCATATTGCTTCCGGTACAGAAGAGGCACGAATTGATATGGCTACTATATCTGCAAATAATATAATTGACTGCTTATCTGGAAAGATCCCACGAAATAATGTGGTACAATAGTTATTATTAAATTTAATTATAAACTATGCCAGTAGAATTTGAGTCAGATCAATTCCAAAATCCATATAGGTCTAGAACTGTTCTGGGACAACCACAAGTACCGAGTATGGCTTCTTGGTTGATAAAGAGGGGTATCATTAAAGATGAATCTAAGGCGGGCAGTGTACTTATTGGTCTAGTAGTGTTTAATTTTCTTGCTACTGCAGTCTTGATTTATTATTTTTTATTTTAGGAAATTTCAAAATGAGGAAATTATATTCAAGCGGTTTTACATTAATTGAGCTTCTGGTTGTTATATCTATAGTAAGCCTTCTTTCATCTATTGTTTTGGCGTCTGTATCAACAGCGAGGGATAGAGGAAGAATTGCTGGTGGCCAGAGATTTTCTACACATAGTTTTAGGACACTAGGAGTTGAAGCTGTTGCATATTATAAATTTGATGAGGGTTCTGGAAATGTTGTCAATGATTATTGGGGCACTAATAATGGTAATATCGTTAATGGAAGTTGGACAACTAATGGTGTATTAAATTCTGCTCTATATTTACCAGCAGGTATTGATAGTTATGTAAATATACCAGCAAGTACTACATTTGATCCGACACCAGAGGTCAGTATTATGGCCTGGGTTAAACTTGATGAGACTCAATCTCGTCAAACTCTAATAACAGAAGCTTGGGGTAACTGTTGCCACTATGACAAAATGGTGGCAATTCAATCAGGAAGAATATATTTTTATGCATGTGCCCAAGCCATTTCTTGTGTTGCTGTCGGTAATGCATATTCTGCTGTTGGTTTGGTGGCGGGTAAATGGCATCATATTGCAGTAACAGCAAAGGAAGGACAGAGACCAGATTTCTATATAGATGGTATATTGAGAAATGATCCAACATCTACAATACAGTATAGCGTTGCCAATAAACATAGCGGACAAAAAATAACAATAGGAGGTATGCCACCAGCTGGTGGTACTGGTACTTATATACAGAGAATAGCAGGGTATATTGATGAATTGGGTGTATATAAGAAATCATTTGGTTTGGCCCAAATACAAGAATATTATGCTCTAACAGCACCAAGGTATGGAATAGCTATAAATAATATTTAATAATCAGATTATGTATTGACTTTATTATCATTATTTGTTTATAATGATGCCCATGCTTACATTAAATGTGGAACTAAGAGATGCTAAGGTTAGTCCTGAGAAGTTACGATCAGAAGGTAGAATTCCTGCTGTATTTTATGGACCGAAAGATAAGAACACTTCAATCTCAGTTTCAACTATAGAGTTTATTAAAGTTTACAAGAGGGTTGGTGAATCATCCGTTATTATTTTAAATGATGGTAAGAATGAACATGAGGTCCTTATACAAGATATCGATGTTCATCCAGTTACAGGTGCGCCAAGACATGCTGATTTCTATGTAATTGAAAAGGGTAAAAAAGTGAAGGTTAATGTCCCCCTAGTATTCGAAGGTATATCTCCAGCTGTGAAGGATAAGGGTGCTATTTTAGTTAAGGTTGCTCGTGATCTTGAGATTGAGGCTACACCAAAAGATTTGCCACATGAATTAAAGGTTGATATATCAACATTAGTTGATTTCTCAAGTACAATTTCAGCCAAAGATATTAAGTTGCCATCAGGAGTGTCTCTGGTATCAGGGACAGATGAAATAATTGCATCAGTCGCTGAAGCTAAAGAAGAGGTGGATGAGGTGAAACCTATTGATATGTCTACAATCGAAGTAGAGAAGAAAGGTAAAATTGAAAAGGAAGGTGATGCTCCAGTATCTGATGATTCTGATACCAAGTAGGATTGATAATTTAATCTAGTTTTGTGTTACAATAATTTCATGGGAATATTTGTCAGAGTTCTTTTTATTTGTCTGTTTTTTATTACATATTCAAATCAAACTTATGCTCAAACTACTGAAACTCAAGCTGAGAAAGAAGCAAGACTGAAAAATGAGTTATTAGAGGTTGAGAAACAAATAGCAGAGAATGAAAAGGTACTCACCAATACACAAAATCAAACCGCATCTTTAAAAAGGGATATCCTAATATTGGATACCAAGATTAAAACTGCTCAATTAAATATTAAAGCCAAGAATCTAACTATAGAATCTCTAGGTAAGGATATAAACAAAAAACAAGAGAAGATTAATAGTCTTGAGGAAAGAATAGATAGAGGAAAAGAGACTCTTGCTCAGATAATGAGAAAAACAAGTGAAGTAGATAGTACTAATCTACCAGAATTTCTGCTAGCGAGACAAAATCTTACTAGTTTTCTTTCTGACTTGGATAATTTTGAGTCGATCCAAGAATCTCTCAAAGTTACTTTTGAACAGATAAGGGATGACAAAAGTGAAACTGAAGCGGAAAAGGATCAACTTTCAAAAAGAAAAAATAAAGAACAAGATGCTAGAGCTGCAATTGAAACAGAAAAAAAGAACATAGAAAATGATGAGAGAGAGAAACAAAGACTTCTTACAATAAGTAAAGGAAATGAAAAGACATATGCGGTTCTACTCGCTGAAAGAAAGTCAAAAGCTGCAGAGATAAGGGCTGCACTCTTTTCACTTAGAGACTCAGCTGCTATTCCATTTGAATTAGCCTTGAAATATGCCAATGAAGCTCAAAAATCTACAGGTATCCGACCTGCTTTCTTATTAGCAATTCTTACTCAAGAGTCTTCATTAGGTAAGAACGTTGGTACATGTTATTTAACTAACCCCTCAACAGGAGCAGGTGTGAGTGTAAAATCTGGTACAAGCTTTCCAAATGTTATGAAACCGAGTAGAGATGTTGAACCATTTATAGAGATTACAAAATCTCTTGGAATGGATTATTCCAAGACTTTAGTATCTTGTCCTATTCCAAGTGCAGGAGGATATGGTGGAGCTATGGGCCCAGCACAGTTTATTGCTTCGACATGGATGTTGTTCAAGAATAAGATTGCAAGAGCTGTTGGAGTAAGTACTCCAAATCCTTGGAATCCTGAACATGCATTTATTGCTTCTGCTATTTATTTAACTGAATTAGGTGCATATTCTGGTAGCTTCACAGCTGAGAAGAATGCTGCATGTAAATATTATTCTGGTAAAATTTGCAATACAAAATCTGTAAATAATTCCTATGGTGTTCAAGTAATGGCTAAGGCAGATAATATCCAGAGAACTATGATTAATCCATTACAAGGGTTGTAAAAATCAGATGTTTCTGATAGAGTATTGTTTACTATGAAAAAAGATATTCATCCAAAGGAATATAGACCTGTAATCTTCGTTGATAACTCAAATGGGGCTCAATTTCTGATTTCTTCTACAATTAATACAAAAGAGAAGGCAAAATGGACGGATGGCAAAGAATACCCCGCTTTCCATGTTGAAATTTCTAGTGCTTCACATCCATTCTATACAAATCAAGAGAAAACATTAGACAGTGCTGGAAGAGTTGAAAGATTCAAAGTACGACAATCAAAAGCTACATCAAAAAAGTCTAACAAAAAGGCTTAGATTTTGATAATGAATTTAGAAGAGTATAAAAGGAATCACAAAACAGCTTATTTAGCTGAGATCTATGAAAAGCTTCTAAAAGATGAGGCGGATATTATTTCTCTTTTAGCAACTGATCCTGGTATGAAAGAAATAGCTGATACTGATCTTGCAAGTATTGCTTTACAGAAGCAGAATGCAGAAGATCAAATCAAAGCTATACTGGAATCAGAAAAGGAAGAAATAGAATATCCTACCGAGCTTATTCTAGAAGTAAGAGCGGGTACTGGTGGCGATGAGGCAGCTTTGTTTGCCAAAGAATTAATGCAGATGTACAAGAAGTATGCTGAGACTCAAGGCTGGTCAGCAAAGATTATTGAAGATTTAACTTTGGAAATAAAAGGAAAGACTGCATATTCACTGTTGAGATATGAGACTGGGGTTCATAGAGTACAAAGAATTCCTGAAACAGAGAAAATGGGGAGAGTCCATACTTCAACAGCTTCAGTCGCTATTCTACCTATTAGGAAAAAGGTTAAATTTGAAATAAATCCAACTGATTTACATATGGAATTCTCTCGTGCTGGTGGCAAAGGAGGACAAAACGTAAATAAGGTGGAGACTGCTGTGAGAATTTTGCATAAGCCAACAGGAATAGATGTTAGAGCTACCGCAGAGAGAAGTCAGTCAGCAAATCGCGAAATGGCCATGGCGATTCTTAGTGCCAAACTCGAGGCTTTGAAAGAAGAGGAAGAGGCAAAGAAGTTCAGTGCTAATAGAAAGGGTCAAATTGGCACAGGAGATAGATCAGAGAAGATAAGAACTTACAACTACCCTCAAGACAGGATTACTGATCATAGAATAAAAGAGTCATGGAGTAATATTCATACTATAATGGCTGGAAAGTTAGATGATATTATAAATAGCCTTCAAACATACGCTAAAGAACAAGAGAAGTTGCAAAAATAAGCCTTATTTGCTACACTCTCTCTACATTATTTCATTATATTTATGTCACAAAATATCGAAAGCAAGACAAATAACCCAATCATAGACATCATGTTCAAGGCCGGTGCTCATTTTGGTTTTTCTAAAACAAGACGCCATCCAACGATTACTCCTTATATCTTCGGAGTTAAGAATAAAGTTGAGATTTTTGATCTTGAAAAAACAAGCGAATTATTAAATAAAGCACTTGCTTTTGTTGCAACTCTAGCTAAAGAAGGCAAAACTATCCTATTTATTGGAGGTAAGAGTGAAGCTAGAAATTCAATCAAGAATTCCGCGTTATCAATAAACATGCCATATGTAGATGGAAGATGGATCGGTGGAACTCTTACAAATTTCCCTCAGATCAGAAAGAGAGTTGAAAAAATGGAAAAGTTAAATTCTGAAAAGGAAAAAGGGGAACTTGCAAAATATACAAAGAAAGAAAGACTATTGATAGATAGAGAAATTGCAAATCTTGAAAGATTTTTCTCAGGAATAGTATCTCTAAAGGATTTACCAAAGGCTGTATTTATTGTAGATCCAAAAAAGGAGAAGATTGCCGTTAAAGAAGCACAAGATATGGGAATTCCTGTTATTGCACTATTAGGATCAGATTGTAATCTAAAAGAAGTTGATTATCCTATAATTGGAAATGATTCATCTCAGATGAGTATTCAGTTTTTCACTCAAGCTATTTCTAAGGCATACTTTGACGCAAAGAAGTCTTAATTGCTTTATTAATATCTGGTATAATATAGGATGCTAGATTTATTAGAATAATAATAACTATTATGATTACTACTGAACAAATTAAGGAATTAAGAGACGCCACAGGCGTATCTGTAATGCAATGCAAAAAGGCTCTAGAAGAAGCAGAGGGCAATATTGATAAAGCTATTGTTATTCTAAGAAAAAAAAGTGGTGAAATCGCTGCAAAAAAGGGAGACAGAACTTTCGGGGCTGGCACAATTCAAGCCTATATACATTCTACTGGTCGAGTAGGTACTATTGTTGAGTTGCTATGTGAGACAGATTTCGTATCTGGAAATGATGAATTCAAGTCATTAGCTCGTGATATAGCTATGCATATTACTGCTTCAAATCCAAAGTTTTTGAAGAAAGAAGATATTACTGAAGAAGCTAGAAATCTTGCTAAAGAAGTATTTATGAAAGAAGTTGAAGGAAAGCCAAAGGAAATGCAAGACAAAATCTTGGAAGGTAAATTAGCAACTTATTTTGGAGAAATGGTTTTGTTAAATCAACCCTTTATCAAAAATCCTGAGTTAACAATAGAATCACTTGTACAAGCAGCAGTACAGAAGTTCGGTGAGAAAATCGAAATCGCAAGATTCGAGAGATTTGGCGTGCTTGAAAGATAATTATGATTTATTTTATCGATATCTCGACAATTACATTTTATGTCTCATTTCTAGGTATTATAGGGATGATTTATTTGAAATATTTTGAATTAAAAAACAACAAAAGATATTTTGTCTCTAGTTTGTTAGGTAGGCTCGATAAGATTGTAGTTATTTTTTATCTGAACATTAAAAGATTCCTGTCCTCTCTCAATAAAGCTAATGCTATTGCACTTATTCAATGGATTGCGTATCATATTCTCTCATGGGCTAGAGATACATATATCTGGCTCTATAAGAAAGCCAGATCGTATCCACCATCAAAAATGGTAGTAGATATGGTAAGAGGTAGGGGTGAAATAAAAAGAAATGGAGGTACATCGTTTTATTTAAGGAGAATAGCACAGAGTGATGATGATAGTGTAAAATAGAATAATTGCCACCTTAGCTCAGTTGGTAGAGCAACGCTTTTGTAAAGCGAAGGTCCCCAGTTCAAGTCTGGGAGGTGGCTCATGAATAAGTCCACAGAATATATTATTCCCAATGAATCAGAACAATCTTTAAGGAAGACTCTTTCTGAAAGGAATGATGCAGAAGCTCAAAGAATAGTTAAATATCTAGAAATGCCAGATCTGTCTAGAACTCCAGGCAGTCCATTGTATGAAATAATACAGAAAGTTAGAAGTCTCCAAGGGCTAAAAAATTTTGATAATATTGTGATCCCTGAAATAGTTCCTGTAGATGTGAGCTTTGATCTTTTTGACTTTGCTCCAAATCATCCCGCAAGAAGTAAATCAGATACATATTATGCTGATGATACAAATATTTTGAGAACTCATGATACTGTCATGTGGTATTACTACATGAATTTGCCAGAAATAAAAGAGAAAATTAAGAATGGTGAAGAGCTAGGAGTAATGTGCTATGGCAAAGTCTATAGGAAAGATGAAATAGATAGAAAGCATATGAATATTTTCCATCAGATGGGTGGATTATATATGGTTCCAGAATCCAAGAAAAAGCTTTCAATTGACGATTTGAAAAATATTTTAACTCATATTGTTCAGGGTATATTTGGTAGTGAAGTTAAATATCGATTCAATGTAGATACATTTCCATATACCGATCCAAGCTTAGAAGTAGAAGTTGAAATCAGTGGCCAGTGGATGGAGATACTTGGTGGGGGTATGCCAAAGGCAAGTGTAATGAAGAATTTTGGTGTAGAGGGATACAATGGCTGGGCATTCGGCTTCGGTCTAGAAAGACTTGCAATTATCGGTATGGAATTACCTGATATTCGCTTGTTATGGTCAAAGGATCCAAGGGTTGTCAAACAACTAAAGCTTGGTCATAAATATACTGATGTTAGTAAGTACCCAGCGATTGTCAGAGATATTTCATTTATTGTAAAAAATGATTTTATACCAAATAACTATTTCGATTTGGTTCGTGATGTAGTACCAGATATGGTTGAAGAAGTGGCTTTGTTAGATAAATACGAAAATGATGCAAAATTTGGAAAGGGAAATATTAGTTATGCTTACAGAATAACTTACAGAACACTTGATAGAACGCTTACAAATCAAGAGATAGATATACTACATAAGAAGTTAGAGGAAACTACAGTTAAAACATACAATGCGAAGGTGAGATAAAAACCACCCCTTCCATAACTTAAGAAGGGGTGTGTTGAATCTGGTGCTTGGTGTTCTAGCTATTGAACATCAGCACCAAATTCGATTTGTTCGCTCAGCAATTCTTGGAGTTATTTCCCATACTAAAATAAGATATTATTAAGTAATAGTCAACAGTACTAATTTAGATAAAAATTTGCTATAATTACCTAACTAAAATAAAGCAAAATACCCATGGCCAAAGACAAGAAAGACAATTATGGTGCAGATTCTATACAGGTACTAGAAGGGTTGGAACCAGTACGAAAGCGTCCTGGAATGTACATTGGAACCACAGGTCCAGATGGTCTTCATCATTTGATTACAGAAATATTCGATAACTCTAGAGATGAGGCTATGGGTGGTCATGCTAATCATATTGAAGTAGCTCTTCTGCCTAACAATAGAGTGAGAGTTGTAGATAATGGTAGAGGTATTCCTGTAGATGTACATAAGTCTAGTAAGGTCTCTGCACTAGAGACAATCATGACTGTCCTGCATGCGGGAGGCAAATTTGGTGGTGAGGACAGTGGTTACAAGGTATCAGGAGGTTTACATGGAGTAGGAGCTTCAGTAGTAAACGCTCTTTCTATTTACACTCAGGTATGGGTTCATAAAGATGGTGGAATCTATACTCAAGAATATTCTCAGGGAAAGAAAAAGGCCGCAGTCAAAAGGATTGCAAGTACAAAGGAGCATGGAACTATAACAGCTTTTGAGCCAGATGCAGTAATCTTCAAGGAAATATCTTTTGATGCAAATAGGATAGTTAACTTTTTGAGACAGCAGGCATATCTGGTTAAGGCACTTAGAATTACATTTATTGATGCGAGAGAGATAAAGGACTTAGACTTAGATGAGAAAGTATATTATTTAAGTGAATTAAATTTACAAGTTCCTTCTCAATCCTTTTATTTTGAAAATGGACTTACATCACTTGTAAAATTCAACAACCAAATATTAAAACCGATACATAAGAATATTTTCTATGTTGAGAAGAAAGTTGATGGAGTAGAATCAGTTGAAGTAGCACTTCAATACGCTGATGATATTTCTGCAAGAATTCTCGCCTTTGCAAATAATATTTATAACCCTGAAGGCGGTACGCATGTTACAGGTTTCAAAACTGCTTTGACAAGAAGTCTTAATACTTATGCAAAGAAGAATAATCTTGCAAAAGATGGTGAAGATAATTTCACTGGAGATGATGTACTTGAAGGACTTACTGTAGTTATTTCAGTTAAACTGAGGGAAATTCAGTTTGAGGGACAGACAAAGGCAAAATTAGGTTCAGTCGAAGCTCAAAGCGCTGTTGCTACTGTTTTTGGAGAAGCATTCGCAGCTTTCTTGGAAGAGAATCCAGATGATGCTAGAGCAATTGTTACAAAAGTCATTCTTGCAATGAAAGCTCGCAAGGCTGCCAAGGCTGCTAAGGATAGTGTCCTTAGAAAAGGAGCATTGGAGGGTATGACTTTGCCTGGTAAGCTCGCTGATTGTCAGACAAATGTCGCTTCTGAATCAGAATTATTTATTGTAGAAGGAGATTCTGCTGGTGGTACTGCCAAGACAGGAAGAGATAGAAAGACTCAAGCTATATTGCCTTTGAGAGGTAAGATTTTGAACATAGAAAGAGCAAGGCTTGATAGAATGCTGGGTTCAGAGCAGATCAAGAACCTTGTCTTAGCATTTGGAACAGCTATCGGGGATACATTTGATATTTCAAAATTAAGATATCACAAAATTATTCTTGCAACAGATGCTGATGTGGATGGTGCACATATCCGTACTCTTATTCTTACTTTGCTTTATAGATATTTTAAACCTCTGATTGAAGGAGGATATGTATATATTGCTCAGCCACCACTCTATAAGGTCAAAAAAGGAAAAGAAATAATGTATTTCTATTCTGATGAAGAAAAGAATAAATCTCTAGGTAAAGAAATAGATTCATTAAATGCAATTCCTGAGAATAACAGTGATGTACAGAATGTAGAAGAGGAAGCAGAAGAAGAAGTTGAAATTCCGGGCAAAAAGGCTAAAATTTCAATTCAAAGATACAAGGGTCTTGGAGAAATGAATGCTGATGAATTGTGGGAAACAACCATGGATCCTGAAAGAAGAATTCTAAAGCAAGTCACTATAGAAGATGCTCAGGATGCAGACAAAGTATTTGACATGTTGATGGGTACTGATGTGCCATCTCGTAAAATGTTTATACAATCAAACGCCAAAAAGGCAACTATTGACATATAATATCAGATGCGGTATAATCCGGTTGTTATGATACGTAGAAATATTTTTATCATTTTAATAACTATTTTGGCTTTTACTTTGCCCATAACTGCAAAGGCTTTTGATTTTGGAAGATTAATAGATCCTGCATGTTTTTTCGCTTGTGAGGATGATAATGATAGAGGAAATATAACCAATAGTTATAATACAAACAGTAATATAAATTCTAATAATGTAACTGTTAATTCTTCTACAGGCTCAACTCAAGTCCATACATCAAGGAATGAGGTTTCTAAACCTTCAAATACTCAGGTTGTAGTAAACAGACCAAATTATGACGATTATTATAATTATAATGGTCAATTAACAGTCTCATGTTATTCATCACCATCATCAGGAAATATTGGTGATACTATTAGATGGTATGCTAACGCTTCTGGAGGCAGAGGAAATTATTCTTACTCTTGGTCAGGAACAGAAGGTCTATCTTCTAGTGGTCAAAGTATAAGTAAGTCATATAGAGATTCAGGAACAAAGTCTGCAACTGTTACAGTAACTTCAGGCAATCAAACAATAAGTCAAAGTTGCTCAAATACAGCTTATATTTACGAAGATAGAAAGAGAGATAACTATTACGACGACTATTATAGAAATAGAAACAATGATTATTATAGAAATAATAATGATTATTACTACAACAATAATTATTACTACAATTATTCTCCACTTTATGTATCTTGTTATGCTGATAGAACAGTAGCATCAACAGAAACTCCTATTAATTGGACCGCAAATGTATCAGGTGGAAATGGTAATTATAGTTACGCTTGGTACGGTACAGATATGCTAAGAGGATACAATAGAGTTAATTCTATTCTATACAATAGTGTAGGTAATAAAACTGCTTATGTAACCGTAACTTCTGGCAGTCAGACTGTAACTCAACATTGTTCAAACTCTGTAAATATTAATCAGAATTATACTCCGAATTATAATAACTATCCTTACGATCCAAATATTTACAATTATCCAAATACAAATGGAATTCAAGTTGCATGTTATGCTGATAGAACTTCTGCAACAATCGGATCTCCAGTTGTTTGGTCGGTTGAGGCTGTTGGCGGCAATGGAATATTCAATTATATTTGGTCAGGATCTGATAACTTAGTTGGTAATCAGATATCAACTACAAAAGCTTATGATACGTTAGGAGTAAAAACAGCAATGGTAACCGCAGTAGCTTCTAATGGTCAATCAGTAAGCCAAGTCTGTGGCAATACAGTTTCTGTAAAAAGTAATACAGTAGCAAAAGCTAAAACTGGAACTACATTGAATAAAGATACTAATGAAGATAATACAGGTATCATTGCATCAATAATTTCGCTGAAGAATGTTCCTTGGATAGGTGTGCTAGTTGTGTTAGTCTTTATTATGTTAATAACAATTATTTATTTAATCTTTAATAAAACAAAGATATAAATAATAGAGTGAACGGGTGCAGCTCCAAATATAGAGTCTAAAACTAAAAACCCCGTAAGGGGTTTTTAGTTTGTTTTGCTATTTCTTCTCTTTAATTTCTCTAACTATTCTTTCTATAACTTCATCTTCAGTTAATTGACCTATCTGCCCAGCATCGCGACTTTCTAGTGTAACTTTCTTAGCTTCTATATCTTTGTCACCTATTATTATGAAGTATGGAGATCTAGAGACTTTGGCTGCACGAATCTTTTTCCCAAATCCATCATGTGATAGATCGATTTCTGTTCTTACGGATAATGATTTTAATTTCTCAACTATTTCTAAAGCTTTTGCATGATGTGTATCTGCTACAGGTATTACTACAACCTGTGTAGGTGATAGCCAAAGAGGGAAATTACCAGCTACGTGTTCTATAAGTATTGAGAGGAATCTTTCTATTGAACCCATTATAGCTGCGTGTATCATTACTATTCTTTCTTTCTCTCCTTTTTCATTTACACAAGTTAGGTCAAATCTTTCAGGTTGAACCATATCAAGCTGAATAGTTGCAACTTGCCATTCACGTCCTAATGCGTCGTGTGCCATGAAGTCTAATTTTGGACCATAAAAAGCTGCTTCTCCTGTACCGATGAAATAATCAGCATTCTTTTCTTTGACTATTCCTTCAAGGATATCTTCTGCCATTTGCCATTGGTTTTTGTCACCTAAATATTTGTCTGGCTTTGAGGAATCATGTTTAGATACTCTTACTCTTAATTTGAATCCGAATGTGCTGTAAAAGGTATTTACTATTTCCCATATTTTTAGGAATTCGTTTTTTACATCTGACATTCTGCAGAATACGTGTGCATCGTCTTGAGCGAATGCTCTAACTCTTGAAAGTCCAGAAAGTTCTCCGCTTTGTTCATCTCTGTAACAAGTTGTGGTATTGGCATATCTTTGGGGTAACTCTTTATAGCTCCAAGGTTTTCTTGCATAAATCTGTGTATGATGAGGACAATTCATTGGCTTCATGGCAAATTCATGACCTTCACGAGTCGTAATTCTGAATAGTTCGTCTTTGAATTTATCCCAATGGCCGCTAGTTACATATAAGTCTTTTTTTGTTATGTGTGGTATTTCTACTCTCTGGTATTCTCTCATCTGCCTTAAACTCCATACATACTCATCGAGGAGATTTCTAATCAAGGTACCTTTTGGTGTCCATAATGGTAATCCTTGTCCTACCAATGGTGAGAATGTAAAGAGATCCAACTCGACTCCTAATTTTTTGTGATCTCTTTTTTTGGCTTCTTCTCGTACTGCCTCATAATCATCTAATTCAAGCTTACTATTGAAAGCAAGACCATATATTCTTGTAAGCATTTTGTTCTCTTCATTTCCTCTCCAATATGCACCTGCTACTCTCGATAGTTTGAAAGAGTCAGTAGGTATCTCATTCGCAGGATTATCACAATGTCCTCCACGACATAGGTCTGTGAAATCTCCGCAAGTATAGAGAGTAATCTTTTCTCCTTTAGATATTATTTCATCAATTAATTCGATTTTGTAAGGATTGGCTTTGAAATATTCTTTCGCCTCGCTTTCCGATACTTCTTTGTGAGTGAATTTGGTCCATGACTTAATATTGCCTCGCATTTTTTTCTCAATTGCAATTAAGTCTTTATCTGAGATCTTAACATCAGTAGGGAATTCGAAATCATAATAGAATCCATCATCTATAGCAGGGCCTATGGTGTTCTTGGTGTTTGGATATAATTCCAATACCGCACTTGCTAATAAATGTGCCAATGTATGGCGTTTGTGTTCTATATTTGATTCTTTCATGGGTATAACTGTAACATCTTTGGTGAAATATGAGGAGGGGGTTGACTATTGTGATATTTTATGCTAGATTTATTACAGCTTTAATAGTGTTCATTAAATTCAACAAGAAAGGCGGTGCAGTTTGAAAGAAAATGAAAAGATATCGAAGAGACTTTCGATTGTTGCCTCTTTATTATCTCTTGCGGCATTTGTGATGTATAACTGGAAGAATCTCGTCGGGGCCACCCATCCAAACGTAAGTTCGTGGGCGGTGTGGGCATTCATCACCGTTCTCAACTTCACCAGCTACAAAAAGCTAACGGGCGATTGGGTCAAGAGCTTGCTCCCGACAGCGAACGCTGTCATGTGCATTCTAACGGCCCTTCTCGCGCTTCGGACCGGTTCGTTTCGTACTTTGAGCGGCGTCGATCAACTCTGCTTGCTCATTGGAATGTTCGCTGGCCTGTGCTGGTGGATATTCAAGTCAAAAGACTTTGCGGAAACGCTGGTCCAGATCATCTTGGAAGTAGCGATTGTCATCGGGTTCATTCCAACGATTGTAGGAGTAATCCACAATCCGTCGAGCGAACCTTGGATGTCGTGGCTACTCTGGACCGCGAGCTTCAGTACGCAATACTTTGTGGTGAAGCTCACCTGGAGAGGGAAATTGATAGATTTCCTCTACCCAGTCAACATGCTATTCTTTCACGGATTGATATCCGTACTTGCTCTACTATAAGGCACAACGATTTCACCTCCCCCAACTCGCTTCGGCAAGTTGGGGGATTTTGTTTGGATGAGAGGGGATTGACTTATATATTATTTGTTGTAATATTCTGAAATAGAAAGTTCATCTTTCAACTGTTCTGGCAGATTCCAGAAAACACCTGTTAGTAGCGGGTGTTGTGATAACTCAGGGAAAGTTAATGCTATGAGTAATGGCGAGAATAGTGAGAGTCGTGTGATCGAGAGGATCTTTAGGCAACAGACTGCGATTAATAAGGCAGTCTTGGATCGTAAATGGGATCCTGAAAAGGTTGCAGATTGCCTTCAAGATATTATCTGCTCTCCTCCTAGGGTATTACCGTGTGAGAGTGGGGAATGTGTCTCTATTGTGTATCTCGGCACTATTACTGCACCAGCGGATTATGTACACGGAAAGTGTGTCTCAATGTTCTTTGATCGTAATAGGGGCAAGCTGACTTATAACATCAGCATCACGGATGATAATTTTCCTAACCCTAGTCGGATTTTGATTCCTGGTGATAAGTTTCGTGTTGATCTTTTAACACAAACCACCGAGAGACAAACTACTTCAGAGTGGCGAATGAAATTACTGAGTGAACGTAATGCAGTTTGCCTTGGTTTGCAGGGTTTGTGTCTGGTCTATGATCAGTGTTGGTCAAATGTTCCAACAAATACCGTCTGTGTCTCGTTCGATCAAGTCGACAGACTTTTTAAGAATTCCAATGGTGAATTTATGGTGCCACTACTACACAAGGGCCCAATGAATAGGTTTTCGTGTAGGAATTATGCTGCATTGGACTTGGGGTATTTCCGTGGCCATATCGACAGTACAACTCACCATGAAATAAATCCATGGGGTAGAAACCAGACCTTCCTCTGCTTCACTGAGGTTGTGGAAGAGTCTAAGACTACAGTGTCTTCTATTAGTGCACCTGATCAATTGATGCAAAAGGTAATTGACTACGGACCATAGCAAATCCATGGATCTACCTCCCCCAACTCGCTTCGGCAAGTTGGGGGATTTTGTTTACATACTTTAAAAGTTATTGCACAACTACTAATTTTGATACTTTTCTTAAGCTTTTCTTAATACCAAGTTTTGTATGATGATTTGATGCTTGAAAGTTCACAGGAAATAATTAAAAACATTAGACAAAATTATAGAAAATTGGGAAGTATAGAATGCCCAGCTTTTAATAATGAAAAAGTTTATTTCAACCATCATGGTATCAGTCATTTGATTTACAAAGATAGAATACCTAGAGATCTTAAAGAAATAGAAAAAAGATATAATCTCCTATTACAAGTGCCTAAAATACTTAAAACAATAAAAAGTGTTGATGATGAAGAGAAAAGAGTTAAGAATAATTCAACTGCTTATTTTTGGACAATTAAACACAAAGTAAGTGATACTCTGTCCATAAGAATAATACTAAGACGACTAAATAATGGAGTACTTCATTTTTTTAGTGTTATGAGTGAATAACACAAAACCCCCCGAAGGAGGCTTGTGAATACTTGCCATCAGCAATAATGCCGATCGAACCTGCTTAGTTTTATCTAATGATTCGCAAGAATTATGTATTTATAATATCATTTTATACTTTTAAGTCAAACCACTTACCCCAACACCTTCACCCTCTCAATTATCATACTTTTCTGACCATTTCTTTCTGACATTTTACCCTTAATTGCCAGACATTTATCTGGAGCAAAAGCTGATTTAAACTCTACAAGGGTACGAGGGAAAACTACAGTTTCAAGCGAACCAGAGAAATCAGCAACTTTAATAAACGCCATCATATCACCTTTTTTAGTATTTATTGGTTTTATTTCCTCTATGATGCAAGCAAGTGTAACTTCAGCTCCATCTTTCAATGTTTCTTTTGCCTTCTTGATATCCATATCTCTTTTTTGAATAATTTCTCTAAATCTATCCAGTGGATGTCCAGAAATATATAATCCAAGTAATTCTTTTTCCCAAGCTAATTTCTCTTGCATGGTAGCATTTGGTACTTCTGCTAATTTTAAACTTGGTATTGATGAATGATCAGTCATTAAGCCAAAAAGAGAATCTTGATTGTCAGGCTGCTTCTCCTTCTCTTTGTTATAACTCAATAGAGTTTCAATATTTCCTATTAGAACTCCACGATCTATGTTTAAACTATCCATTGCACCAGATTTTATAAGCGCTTCTAAAGATTTTTTATTTAAATTCCTATCTTTGACTCTATCAAGGAAATCTGAGAGAGATTTGAATTTGCCATTCTTTTTCCTCTCATCAATTATTGCGGTGGCTATACCTTGTCCGAAATTCTTGATTGTTACAAGTCCGAATCTTATTGTATCCTTATCGCCTTTGACCACGGTGAACTGACTGAAGCTTTCATTTATATCAGGTGGAAGAATTGGAATTTGCATTCTTTTACATTCACCTATTATTTCGGCAATTTTCTCAACATCTCCAGAATCAGCTGTTAGAACTGCAGACATGTAAATAGCTGGATAATTGGCTTTCATGTATGAAGTTTGATAGGCGACACGACCATAGCTTGCGGCATGAGAATTATGAACAATAATATCGTTAGCAATAAAGTTATGATCTGGTGGTACTGTTAGATCATAAGTCATTTCTTTACCAGATTTCTTGATTGAAATTATTTCATCCCAATATATATCAGAATTAGCAATATTAATTAATTTATCAGATTTTAATACTTCACCAATTTTCCTTATTATTCCTCTTTGGAAGCCGACTTTCTTCTTATCGAAATAGAATAATCTTGATGAGATATTTAATTTTTTAGAAATCTCACTTACTGTCACTTTTTTTTCTGTCATTATTCTTCTAATCTCTGTTAGAATTTCTGCTGGTATTATGTCCTTGGTCCCTCTTGCTGGGTTTTCCTCTAGATTCTCTACTTTCTTAACTAGTCCTAATAACTCTATTTTTTTGTTGCCAATAAGATTTACACCAATATATTTGGCAAACTTAATTAAATTATTTCTACCAGTTATTACGATTGTATAACCGTTCTTGTAACTGTTTCTATATTTGAATCTTTTATCATGAATTGTTGATAATATTCCCAGTCTTAATAATAGATGTTGAACATCGGTTGCTAGTCGAATTGAACTAGTAGCATAATATACCTGCTCATTTTTAGTACTTATACAACCATCACCTTGCCACATTTTGCCAAGCAGTATTGATAGGGAAATGCTTTCATAAGCGAATACTGATTTAGGTATGAATTTCTCAATTGCTTTGTGATAATATAAACCTTCTTCTTTGATCCAATTTAGGATTTCATTACCTTTATTTTGATTCTCTTGTCCACAATATACAGATATTGCAGACTTACTTCTGTCTATTGTGAATTTTGAATTTTTAAAATTCTTAGCATTCTTTATGAAATCATCTATTTCATCTTGCTGTGTTGAATAGAAATATATACCATGAGGATGACATAGATTTCCTTCAGATAATAAATAACCTAATACTGCAGATTTTATTGGTTGATATACTTTACCAATTACTTTATCTAGAGTTCTAGGAATAGCTATTCTTTGTCCCGGTTTAATCTTTTCAAGATTTTGCCATCCAGAAAAAGTGAAGAATGGGTGATTTGATGTTGCTCTGATCCTCCTTCCACTCCGTGTTTTAAGTTCGAAAACTTCTTTAATACCATTTTCAATTACAGAAGTAATTTTATTTGACCTTAGAGACAAATCAGGTGAAATAGAAAGTATCCTAGCTTGTAGATTATTCTCGTATAGTTCCTTGATTGTAATTATATTTCCCTTACTTGAATCTACTATTTTTGTATCACCAGTTAAACATTTGTTAAATCCATAAGCAGCAAATGGTTCTATAAGCTTCCATAGAGTATTGGCATCTCTTTTACCCATTCCATTCTTCTCAAGTCCGGCTAGTAATTTGCCTTTCTGTTCTTCCATTTCCTTCGGAATCTTTTTACCCATGGCCTTTCGTAGCTTGTCTGCTTCAAGCCAAGAATATCCACCAAGCTTAATAGCAATCATCATGACATCGTCCTGATAGGTAATAACCCCATAAGACATATCAAGAATATCTTTCATTCGAGGGTCAAGATATTCTATTTTGCTTGAATCATGTTTTCTTTCTATATATTGTGGGATGGAATCTAGTGGGCCGGGTCGATAAAGCGCCACCATGGCATTTATATCGTGTATAACTGTCGGCTTAAGTTCAACAAGGAATCTAGTCATTCCCGTTCCATTTAATTGAAATAGCCCTATAGTTTCTCCTCGAGCCAACATTTCAAAAGTCTTTTTGTCATCAAGAGGAATATTCTCTATATCAATATCTATCCCCTCAATCTTTTTTACTCTCTCCACAGCGTCCGCAAGTATTGAAAGGTTCTTAATACCAAGAAAGTCGAACTTGAGAAGTCCCACTCCATCTTCTCCTACTGCATGCATATCATACTGTGTAATTATTTTTTTAATTTCTCCTTCTTTGCTTTTGGTATCGTATTGTAATGGTACATGTTCTATCAGAGCATCAGGGGAAATAACTACTCCAGCGGCATGTACGGAGATATGTCTGGCACAACCTTCAATCTTTTTGGCCATGTCTATTATTTTTTTTGTATCTTCTTCTTTATCATAAATTTCTTTTAATTCTGCAACTTCTGATAAAGCTCTATCAATAGTCATAGGAAATCCTTGCGCGCCCATAGGGATAAGCTTTGAAATTCTATCAGCAGTGTCATAGGGATAACCCATGGCTCTAGCGACATCACGCACAGCACCTCTTGCCATCATTGTACCGAATGTACCGATCTGGGCTACTTTGTTATGACCATATTTTCTACGAGTATATTCTATAACCTCATCACGTCTATTATCCGCAAAGTCCATATCAATATCTGGTGCTGATGGTCTCTCTGGATTTAGAAATCTTTCGAAGGGAAGTTTGTAAGCTAATGGATCTACATTTGTAATCTTAGTTAAATATGTAGTCAAAGATCCAGCCACAGATCCTCGAATATTTGTAAGAATACCATTCTCATGCGCATATCTTAATAGATCATATACCACCAAAAAGTATTGAGCATAGCCTTTGTCTTTAATAACTTTTAACTCATATTCTAGACGATCTATTACATCTTTGGTGGGTTTAAATCCTCTGATTTCTATTCCCTCATAAGCTAATCTTTTTAATTCTTCATCATGAGTAAGTCCACTCTCAACTTTGAAATCTGGGAAATACCATTTACCTAAAGTTATTTCCAAATTGCACATATCGGCAATTTTTACAGTATTATCTAAAGCTTCAGGAATATCATGGAAGAGCTCCTCGGCTTTCTCAGGGGAAATGAAAGAGAAATCCTCGTCTTCATTATCATTATTCCTATCTGACATATCGCCAGAAGTGTTGACGAGCATCAATGTATCTCTGGCGGTTCTATCTTCGGTGTGTAAATAGTAGACATCATGTCCTGCTACTATTTGAGTATTTGTTTCTTTTGCTAATTTTATTAATTGTTGCATCAAACCCTCATGGCCTTCTATTTCTGGATGGCGAGTGATTTCAAGAAAGAAATTTTCTGAACCATAAACTTTTTTGTAAAATTCTATTGATTCTTTTGCCTTTTCAATATTTCTTGCTTTTAATGCTTGGGAAATATCACTTGAGAATGACGGGGCAATGCATATTAAATTTTGATTGTATTTCTCTATTAATTCTTTATCTATTCTGGGTTTGTAATAGAATCCCTCGAAATGAGAGTCAGTGACCAGTCCTATTAGATTTTTGTATCCATCATAATTTTTGGCGAGCATTATGAGTCTTGTTCGACGATTATCAATACCTCCCTGCATGTCCTTTCTAGTTCTGACTGCAACATAGAAATCAACTCCCAATATCGGCTTTATACCTTTCTTTTTGCATGTTTTATAAAATTCAATTGCTCCGTATAGATTACCTGCATCGGTTAGAGCAACAGCGGGCATATTGTATTTCTTGGCTTCATCTATTAATTCATCAATCTTAGGCAGGGCATTTAGAAGAGAATAGTGACTGTGGGTGTGTAGGTGAATAAATCTGGACATGGAGGTATTATAGCAAACTCTTGGTCTTTATCCCCAAATTCTTAAGAAGTAATGAAGATTTCTGCTTGTGTTAACTTAGGTATCTGAGATAATTGTAAAAATGTTAAACACCATGGAAAAATTAATAGAGACAAGTAACCCCTTTATTCAAAAAATAAAAAATATTTTGAACTGGACTAATAAGAAGGTTGAGCTAAATGAGTTATACTTCTATCAAAAAAGAGAAATATCAGGTAAACCACATGCATTAATGGGTGATATTTATTATGCATATCTCGGAACAAATATTGGAGCTGAGATTGATAAAGCTAGACCAGTCTTAGTTTTTCAGAATGATGACAGGTATTTAAAACAATCAAATATGGTTTTTGTTATACCAATATCATCAAATACCAAGTTAACTCCATATAAAGTAATAATCAAACCCAGTCATGTTAGTCAGAATAATGAAATTAATAGAGATAGTGCGATTATTATTCAACAATCAAGATCTATTTCAAAAAACAGATTACATAAATATATAGGTTCTCTTTCCCCTGAAAAAATAAGAGAAGTAGCTTTGGAATTAAAGAGGTTTCTTTATAAAGATAATCCCCTCCTGATGGAGGGGGACGCACAGACCATCCAAATGGATGCTGCGAAGAATTAAATTATAGCAAAGCTAAAGATGATGTCAAGGGAAAGATTAAAAATCCAATACCTAATCGGCATAGATGAAGTGGGAAGAGGACCTATTGCAGGACCTGTTGCCGTTGGGGCATTTGTTTTTCTAAATGATGAAGCAATAAAGCTATTTAAAGATGTAAAAGAATCCAAGCAATTATCAGAATCAAAAAGGGAAAAATGGTTTGAAGAGATAAACAAAGTCAAGAAATTGGGTTTGATAAATTATGTAGTCACCTTTCAAAGTGAGAAAGTAATAGATGATAAAGGACTATCATTTGCTATCAAGAACGCTCTCAGAATTTCCCTTTCTAAATTAAAAGTGAAAGCAGACTCTTGTAGAGTTTTGCTTGATGGTGGTTTGAAAGCTCCAGAAGAATACAAAAATCAAGAGACTATTATAAAAGGTGATGAAAAGGAAACGGTGATCGCTCTCGCTTCAATCTGCGCTAAAGTTTTAAGGGATAGGGAAATGAGGAAATGGGCAAAGAAGTATCCGCAATATGGTTGGGATGTTAATAAAGGCTATGGGACGAGGAGGCATTATGAGGTTATTAAAAGCGAAGGATTTTGTGAGTTGCATAGGAGGAGTTTTCTCGAGAAGCACCTTGACAACACTGATTAAGTGATATATTTTATTAATGGTTAATCGCTCATTTCCAATGAAGCGACCACAACATTCTAACAGTTTTGTAACGAAAGGCTTTTAAAATGAGCAACACGCTGATTCGCATTGATCGTTCAGTTAAACTCACCTACCCAGACTATATGAAGGAAGTTGTTCACCCTGATTTGGAGGGTGTGGGACCGGCCGAGTACGACATGACCCAAGTTAAGCTTTTGGTTCATGATGATCAGAAGTATGGTGGTCAAACTAAAGGCGAGAAGATCTATGAGTATCTCAAGGCTATTGATGTCCTCAAAGAATGCCTTTGCTTTAAGGATGCTTTGGCCATCAAAGGGAGTAGGATTGTTGCTTTTCGGAAAGCATTTGGGAATGATGTGGTGGTTTGCTGGCGATCGGTTATGCGAGACCATGACGGATGCCTCTATGCCCCGATCGTTTACGGCGAAGACAACTGGGTTATCATGAGATGGCTTTTCCTTGGTGAAGTCTTCTACAGTAATTTTCTGGCAGGTTGTTACCCGGGGGTAGTGGGTAATAGAGTACTTCGCACTGATGCTGTGGGTAGCCCTCTCTCGGGCAACTTTGGTCCTTAGTTTACAGTGTCAGCGCACGGCGCGTGGGTAAACCCACGCGCCGATTTCTTTTACTTAATTTATTTTAATAATCTTGCCAAAAACCACTAAATAAGCTAATATAATTCCATTATGGTAAACCGAATGAGAGCTAACAGGTCGCATCGCGACAATAGACGTTCACATCACGCTTTAGACGATGTGCGACTTTCTAAATGCGCGAACTGTGGCGCAATGCATGTAAGACACACAATATGCGAAAAGTGCGGAGTTTACAGGGGGAAAAAGATAGTAGACATGACAGCAATAGTCGCAAAGAACACAGCAAAGAAGCAAAAATCAGAGAAAACAGCAAAATAATAAGTAAATTAAGTAAGTTCTTCAAAAATATAGAAACACAATGGCAAACAGACATCTATCACGCTCAGTAGTATTACAGTCACTCTTTGAGTGGGACTTTAGAGACCGCCACGATGAGAATATTAAAGAAATAATCACCCGCATTTCAAAGGAATTCGCTCCTGGTATGGGTGATTTTTCTTTTATAAATGAATTAGCGACAAATATATTAGCCAAGCGTTCAGATTTGGACAAAATAATAGAGAAAGCTGCACCAGATTGGCCTTTGGACAAGATCTCTATAATAGACCGAAATGTTCTTAGAATGGGACTTTATGAATTGTTATTTGCTGATAGAGAAGAAGTACCAGCAAAGGTGGCTATCAATGAGGCGATAGAATTAGCAAAATCATTTGGCGGAGAGAATAGTGGCAAATTTGTAAATGGTGTATTGGGATCAGTGTATAAAGAATTAGGAGAACCAGGTAAAGATTCTGCCCCAAAGAAAAAGAAAAAGATTGAAGATGTTCCATATGAACAGATGCCAATACAGAATTTAGGTGGAGCAGTAGTGTATGCAGAGCATGATGGTGATATTTATATGGCATTCGTTCATGATATATTCGGACACTGGACTCTATCAAAAGGCAAAATTCCCGAAGGAGATATAAGAGCAGGTACAGTAGCTAAGGTTAAAGAAGAAATGGGTATAGATGTAGAAATAAGAGAAGATCTTGGAAATAATGAATACATAGCTAGTGATCCAGAATTAGGCAAGATAAGAAAGCAAGTGCACTATTTCCTAGCTGAATCTAAATTTGATGAATTACATATCGCCAAGAAGCCAGGATTAGATGATGCTAAGTGGTTTAGACTCGCAGATATACTTGAATTAAATTTCTATAATGATATTGTTCCTATCGTTACAAAAGCCATCACAATTTTGAGTTCAAAAAAATAATCTAAATATAAGTTATGCCAGATTTTCAAAAATTTGCAGAAAAAATCAATATTGAATTTAATGATATTAATCTTTTAAAAAGAGCTTGTACTCATCGTTCGTATTTAAATGAGAACAAGGGTGTCGGACTTGAACATAATGAGAGATTAGAATTTCTCGGAGATGCAGTGCTTGAGTTAGTTGTTACTAGTTTCCTATTTAGAAAGTATCCCAACAAAAATGAAGGAGATTTGACTTCATATCGCTCAGCACTTGTTAATACTCACAGTCTATCAAAGGTAGCACTACACATTGGTGTTGATGAATATCTACTGTTATCAAAAGGAGAATCAAAGGACACTGGACGCGCTAGATCAATAATTCATGCTGATACAATAGAAGCAATTATTGGAGCAGTTTATCTTGATAAGGGATATGATGCAGCTGCGAATTTCATTTCCTCACAACTATTAGAAGTTATCGATATAGATGAAATAGTCAAAAACAAGACATGGCTAGATCCTAAGAGTCGCTTCCAAGAGAAGGCTCAAGAAATGACCGGCCTCACTCCTTCTTACAAAACTGTCAAAGAAACAGGACCAGATCATAACAAATCATTTACTCTTGGAGTATTTATTGGTGATGTACAAATAGCACTTGGAACAGGAATGTCTAAGCAAGAAGCCGAACAAAAGGCAGCTGAGAAAGCTCTAGAAGTTAAGGGTTGGTAAGCTAATTCTCATATGATAACATATATGTATGTATCTAAAATCCCTAGAGATTTCTGGTTTTAAGTCTTTCGCAAAAAAGGCAACTCTTAATTTCACTTCTCCCATTTCATCTATTGTAGGTCCCAATGGCTCTGGTAAATCCAATGTAGCTGAAGCATTCAGATTTGTTCTCGGCGAACAGAGTATCAAGTCAATGAGAGGTAAGAGAGGTGAGGATTTGATATTTAACGGTGGAGGCGAAGGAGCAAGAATCAACCGCGCAAGTGTAAAGGTAGTTTTCGATAATACCAAAAGAATTCTCAATGTCGATTATGATGAAGTAATACTAGAGAGAGTTGTACATCGTGATAGCTCAAATGAGTATTTTATAAATGGATCTTTGGTTAGATTAAAAGATATTGTAGAACTATTAGCAGGAGCACATATAGGTGCTTCTGGTCATCATATTATTTCTCAAGGTGAAGCAGATAGAATTCTAAATGCAAATATTAGGGAAAGAAGGGAAATGATAGAGGATGCTCTGGGATTAAAGATCTATCAATACAAAAAGACAGAAAGTCAGAGAAAATTAGAGAAAACTGAAGAGAATATGAAATCTGTAGAATCTCTGAGAAGAGAAATAGCACCGCATTTAAAATTTTTAAAGAAACAAGTTGAGAAAGTTGAAAAAGTTCAAGAACTTAGAGAAGAATTAAGGAAGTTATATAAAGAATATTTCAAAAGAGAGGAAGTATATTTAAAGACAGAAAGAGATAGAATCAATCTTGAGAAAAATCCTCTTGCCAAAGAATTAGCAGATTTGGACAGAGAAATATCAGATGCGAGGAGAATTCTAGAGCAAAGCAAGAATAGAGATGCTAAGAGCAATGAATTGATTTCCCTTGAAGGAGCTTTGCATAAGATAAGGCTGGAGAAAGATATTCTGATGATGGAGATAGGAAAAATAGATGGCGAGATCTACGCTGGACAAAAGATAATAAATAAAGAGAAAGAGAAACAAACAAATGATGAACATAAGACAGTTTATCTTAGAGATGTTGAAGAAATAGCAAATAAAATTGATATATTGCAGACTATTGAGGAAATCAAAAAGCTTTTGTTTGGTTTTATTTCTTCTCACAAAAACAAGTCGGATTCAATTCTAATATCTGAAACAGAGAAAGAAATATCTGAATTATCAAAAAAGAAAAATCAATTAGACAAAAATTTAAAAGCTCTTGATGAAGATGAAAGAGTCAGGACACTTGAATACAATGAATTAAGACAAAGAATTGAGAAAGAGAAGGATTCTAATAGAGATGCAGAGAAGAATGTCTTTAGAATAATAGCTAGACAAAATGAAATAAGAGGCAAATTAAATTCAGTTAAGAATGATGAAGATAAGCTGATAATAGAAGAACAATCTTTCAAAAGGGAAATGGAAGAGGCTTATGTAATAGTTGGTCGTGAAGCAGTGGATTACAAAGATTTGATTGTTACAGAAGAGAATCGTGCTTCTCAATTTGAAAGATTAAAAAATATAGAAAAGATAAAGATAAGAATCGAAGATTCTGGTGCTGGAAATAGTATAGATATATTGAAGGAGTATAAAGAAGTTGAGGAGAGAGATGCCTTCCTGGCACGAGAACTTACTGATCTCGAGAATTCTAGAAAGAGCTTGCATGATTTGATAGCGGACCTTGATGCAAGAATAGATGTTGAGTTTAAAGAAGGAATATTGAAAATAAATGCTCAGTTCCAGCAGTATTTCTCACTAATGTTTGGTGGAGGAACTGCTTCTCTGAATGTTATTAGAGAGAAAAGAAAGAAAAGAAGATCAGATACTGAATTGCCTTTATCTGATGATGAAGAAATAGTTATGGAGGAGGAAGATGGAGAAGAGGGAATTGAGATAAATGTGAATCTTCCTCGTAAGAAAGTTAAGGGGCTTATGATGTTGTCGGGAGGGGAGAGAGCATTGACTTCCATTGCTCTTCTTTTTGCTGTATCACAAGTTAACCCTCCACCATTTATCATTCTCGATGAGACAGATGCAGCTCTTGATGAGGCTAATTCTAGAAAATATGGAGATATGATTGCTAATCTATCAGAATATTCTCAGCTAATACTTATTACTCACAATCGTGAGACTATGTCTCGTGCGGGTGTGTTATATGGAGTAACTATGGGTTCAGATGGGGCTTCAAAGCTATTATCTATACAGTTTGAAGAGGCAGTTCAGGTGGCGAAGTAGTTGTACTAGACAAATCAATTTTAATATGCTATTATACTAGCGGTTAGTTCGGTAAAACAAACAACAAACAAAGCTCGAAAGAGCGGAAAGGTTAGATTGAAAAGATCAAATAGATGGCCGAGTTTCAAGGAACGAGCAGGAATGACGGATACAGCCTTCAAGGAACTTGGTAAACAGAGAAAGGATTGGTATCCAATTGGAACGTTTTACAATACTGGATGGAATCTTTTCTTTTCGGAGAATATGGATCCTAAATCCCAGCACAATGTAAAACTTCCTTGGAGATGGATAAAATATTGTCGCTGGAATTCCTTGTACATCGCTGATGAGAACAAGAGAGTGCTTCACTGCTTTACTCTTAATCATCTGGGACACATAAGGGGTGCTGTTGTAATTAAGATTAACATTGAAGGTTACGATCAGACGGTATTAATTCCGCGATGTCATCGTCTTCATATGGTCGATACAATGGTGGGGATCAGATACATTCTCGATTTCCGTACTATTCCGTTGCAGGTTTTCGAGCGGGCATTTGAAACTGAGAGAAGAATTAAGTATCTTGAGTCCTTGAGTCAGGAAATGGCTTTGGGCCACAAGCATACGTGAGACTTCTAATGGCTTCAATATTTGGTTGTTGATTCAGTTCGCATTACAAAGTAATGCAAGTTGGGATGATATAACAATTAGATAATCATTCCATCATAAATGGCCAGAGAAATATATTAATGAAAATATACACTTCTCGAAGGCCCTTTGTTGTTTTTATATTGCTAAAGCAAAATCCAAAGTTTTTTTGTCTAAATCAGCTGCTACAACTTTAAATTTAATTTCATCACCAAGTGTATATTTCTTCTTTGTTTTTTGACCGATTATTGAATAGGTTTTTTTATCAAATTCATAATAATCATTACCAAGATCACGAATCTTGATCATTCCTTCTGATTTCGTCTCTTTCTCTTCTACATAGATACCCCATTCTGTAACTCCAGAAATATTACCTTGAAATACTTTGCCTATTTTGTCTGACATGTACTCAACTTGCTTTAGTTTTTTTGACTCTCTTTCAGCACCTGCTGCATCTATCTCACGGCTTGTGCTTTGCTCTGCTATGTTTTGGAATTCATTGATCTCTATATCACCAAATGGTTCATTGTGAAGATGGCGTTGTAATATTCTCTGGATTAATAGATCGGGATAACGACGAATTGGGGAAGTGAAATGAGTGTAATAATCAAAAGCTAAACCGAAATGCCCAATATTCTTGGTAGAGTACACAGCTTTTTGCATTGATCGTATTACCGCTGTACTTATCAATGTCTCGTGTGGTGTTCCTTGTATTTGTTTTAATAGACTCTTTATATCACTAGCTTTTACTTTACCATCTTTTATATGAAGGTTGTATCCTAGAGCTTTAACAAAGATAGCTAAGTCCGCCATTCTTTCTTTGTCGGGAATATCGTGTATACGGTAAATGGAGCCTGTGTCCTTTTTACCTTTTTTCTTAATTGAATTAAAAATATGCAATGCCACTTCGCGATTTGCTAGAAGCATGTATTCTTCTACTAATTTATGAGTATCTAATCTTTCTTTTTTATATACGCCAATTGGCTTGCCATTCTCATCTAATTTAAATTTAATTTCTTCTTGTTCAAATTCTATTGCTCCTTTGGCAAACTTCTCTTTTTGAAGTTTTTTGGCAATTTCATTTAATTTATTCAGTTCTTTATAGTATTCTCCTGATTTTGTATTTAGACTTTCTTGTGCGTCTTCGTATGTAAATCTGTGATTTGAATTAATAATTGTTTTGCCAAACCAGCTGTCTAGTACTTTGGCGTTATCATTAATTACAAAAACAGCAGAGAAGGTTAGCTTATCTTCTTTTGGGTTTAGACTGCAGACGTCATTTGATAGAACTTCTGGCAACATAGGAATTGTTCGGTCTACTAGATATATAGAACAACCGCGTTTGAGAGCTTCATTGTCTAGGGCACTCTTCTCCTTTACATAATGACTTACATCAGCAATATGTATTCCTATTTCATATGTTCCATTATTTAAATCTCTAAATGAAATAGCATCGTCGAAATCCTTGGCATCAAATGGATCTATGGTGACTGTAAGAGTATTACGGAAATCTCTTCTCTTAGGTATCTCATTCTGAATATCTTGAATCTTATTTCTTTCTATTTCATCTGCTTCCTTCTCAACTTCTTGAGGGAAGCCTATTTCAAAACCCTTTTCGAGCACAATACTCTCCATCTCTACATTATTATTTCCTTTCTTTCCAAGAACTTTGAGTATTTGCCCTTCGGGCATTGAATTTACATTTTTCCATTCGTTAACTTTTACATAGACTTTGTCGCCAATATTTAGATTTGAATTAGATATTGAGATGGGGAAATATGCTTTCTTGTCATCGGGAATTGCGATTAGTTTGTTATTTTGATTCTCTATTGTGCAGACAAAAGTACTTCTTTTTCTTTCAATTACCTTTGTAACTTCGGCGGTGACCTGGCCATATTGATTTTTTTTGCCTAATTTAGCTTCAACAATATCACCATTCATTGCGGTGTTTAATAGGGAAATAGACTCGATAACTATGTCTTTATCGAGGTTATTAGGGTCCTTAATATAACCAATACCTTTCTTATTAGTAGATATCTGGGTGGTTATTATTTGACTGTCGTTTTTCTTTATTTCCTTTTTCATTTACGCAATAACTATATACTATATTGCCTTTTTATGACAGTTCTGGTAGGATGTTGCCTATGTTAATGATACGATTACAAAGAGTTGGAAGAAAGCATGAGCCGGTATTTCGACTAGTTTTAACAGATTCAAAGAACGGTCCAAAGAGCGGAAAGTATTTGGAAGTACTCGGTTCTTATGATCCAAGAAATGATAATAAGATTGAACAGTTTAATGTTGCAAAGATAAAGGAGCATATTTCAAAGGGAGCTCAACTTTCAAATACAGTACATAATTTTCTAGTTACAAAGAAGGTAATAGAAGGCAAAAAGGTAAATGCCTTACCAAAAAGAACACCAATAAAGAAAGAAGAAGCTAAAACAGAGGATAAAAAGCCAGAAACACCAGCGCCTGCACCTACACCAGCTCCAGCTGTGTAAAACTATATTGCTCTACAAATACATAAATTGTAAAATTACAGTGGGATAGTTGTATAGATTTATTAAGATAAATAAAACCGAAATGAATAATAATATTGATCAGCAATTTTTAGATTTTGTCGTTAAGTCTTTGGTGGACAATCCAAATGATGTAAAAATAGCCAGAACAGTAGATGAAATGGGTGTTCTTATGACACTTGAGGTGAATGCAGCAGATATGGGTAAGGTTATTGGTCGCTCAGGAAATACAGCTAAGGCTATTCGAACATTACTTAGAGTTGTTGGTATGAAGAATAATTCTAGAGTTAACCTTAAGATAAATGAGCCAGAAGGTGCTATGAAGCCTGTTTCTGAGAAGGCTTCAAAGACAGTTGATGAAGCGATGGCAGATTTGAAGATTTAATGAACTATCACGTAGTAAGTCTATTTCCTCAATCATTGAATTCATATTTAAGTGAATCTATACTTAAACGCGCTCAAGAAGATAAGTTAATAAATATAAAATTTTATAATCCTAGAGATTATACTGAGGGTACGAGTTATTCTGACAAAAGAGTTGATGATAAGCCATATGGAGGTGGTCCAGGAATGGTCATAGAAGCTTTGCCTGTAATTAAGGCTATTAAACATGCAATAAAGGATATTGGGAATGAGAAAAAGGTAAAGATAATATGGTTTACACCATCAGGTAAACAATTTGATACAAAATTAGCAAGAAATTTTTCTAAAAAATATACAGATATCGTATTGATTTGTGGAAGATATGAGGGGATAGATGCGAGAGTAAAGAAAGTATTTAAAGTTGAGGAAATATCAGTCGGGCCATTTGTGCTTACAGGTGGTGAAATTCCTGCACTTATACTTATAGATACTATTTCGAGACAGGTAGAAGGTGTGCTTGGTGACCATCTTTCATTAGAAGAAAGTAGAATAGCCTCTCCAGATGTTTATACACGACCAGAGATACTTGAATATAATGGTAAAAAACTTAAAGTTCCAAAAGTTTTACTTTCTGGAAATCACAAAAAGATTGATGAGTGGAGACAGTCTAAGAACAAATAGTTGTCCACAATTTCAAAGATAGAAAGTAAAACCCGAGTGCTATAATATTGGAATGAAGAAAATTATTTCCATATTCTCGTGCTTTGTTGCTTTATTATTTATTTTTCCAATTACTACTTTTGCTTTAGCGCCAGCAGCTCCAACTGTAACTCTTCCAACCACTCCAACACTAATTAATACTCCATACTGGGTAAATTTCTCTTCAACTGATCCAGAGGGTAATCCGGTTTATTACCAATTTGATTGGGATAGAAATGGATCATATGAAGAATCGTACCCAACATCAGGTACAGTTTCATCAGGTGGGGCTCCGAGATCTATTCAGCATACATGGACAAGTTATGGTAATAATTCTTTCTATGTGAGAGCTATTGATTCAACTGGGGCTATTTCAAATATTACTTCATATTCGTTAAATATTATTGATCCAAGTCCTACCGCCCCTACTATTACAGGGCCTGCTGGACCATTACAAATTAACACTTCCTATGATTTCACTTTTGTATCGACTGATCCAAATAATAGACAAATATCCTATGAAGCTGAGTTCGATAATTCTACCTTTACTATATTTTTACCTCCATTTTTCGGATATGTAAATAGTGGAATCTCACAGACTGCATCAAAAAGTTATACAACATCTGGTGCACATTATTTGAGGGTTAGATCAAAAAATAATAATGGTAATTATTCTCCTTGGTCAACTTATAATTTTACTGTATTAGCGCCAAATGTCGCACCATCCAATCCAATAGTTTCAAACTCGTCTGGTACAGTAAATTTCCCTGTACAGTTTATCTTTTCTTCTTCTGATCCGAATGGTGATAATGTTAGATATGAAATTGATTGGGATGGCAACGGTACTATTGATGAGAATGTTCCAATAAATGGTTATTTAGCACAAAATTCTACCCAGTCTGTGTTTTATACATGGTATACACCAGGAACTGTGAATCCAAGATTTAGAGCTGTTGATCAGAATAATGCTAGTTCAGGTTGGACAACAAGAACAGTTCAAATCTTTGCAGTCAATGTTGCACCAGGTGTTCCAACTATAACATTGGTACCTGGACAGAGTCCTTTGTATCCGAATACATCATACCAATTCAGTGTACAAGCAGATGATCCTGATAGTGGGCAAGTGGCGTATTGGATTGACTGGGATAATGATGGTAGCTATGAAGCAGGTACAATTTTAAGTCCTGATAATACTCCCACAACAATTTCAAATCCAGCAGGTACATGGATGACTCCTGGTAGCTATAATTTCAGAGTAAGATCTACAGATGCAAATGGTGAATCAAGTTCAGGCGTTAGCTTCACAGTCACTATTACATCACCTCCAGCACCTACTGTCTCATTGTCATTGACTCCACCCTTCTTGACTCAGGGTGTTCCAACTCCATTAACTATTAACTGGTCATCAACCAATGCTAGTTCATGTAATGCTGTAGGCTTAACATGGCCTGGTCATAATACTCTTTCTGGCACATATTCTTATGTGCCACCGATAAATATTCCTGGACCAAGACAATATACTTGGGTTTGTACTGGAAATGGTATGACAGCTACGACAACTGTATATCTTGGTTATCCTGTTGATCTTTGGGGTTGGGGTTGGTCTTCAAATGTTGGATGGATTAGTTTTAGTTCTGCTAATTTAGGAGTTGGTGCAGGTAGTCCATATTCTGTAAAAATGGGTACAACAACCACAACTGGGTACTTAGGAGGTTGGGCATGGTCACCAAATATTGGTTGGATCAGTTTCAGTCATGGTGATGGTTCTCATCCAAACGCTACAGTGGATTTTTCAACAGGTGCTGTATCTGGTTGGGCTAGAGCATGTGCAGCTACAGTTAATAGAAGTTGTACAGGAGCAACTAGACCGGATTGGGATGGGTGGATAAGTTTGTCAGGCACTAATCATGATTCTCCAGGTCCAGGTGTTTCTTATGATGCTTCAACTGGTAAATTCCGTGGATTCTCATGGGGAAGTGATGTTATAGGATGGTTGACTGTGGATTCACTTATTTCACCACCATTGCAAGGTCCACTTGTCATATCTACAAGTACTGGAAGTTGTAACTTGAATGTAAATCCTAGTACCTTACCAGCTAGTGGAGGTACGGTAAATCTATCCTGGACTTCAAGCGGAGTAGTAGGTAATTCATGTAATTTAACTGGTCCTAATGGTTATAGCAGTACAAATTTATCTGGAACTGGTAATAGGAATATTACTATTAATTCGGGTGATAGTGGTGGAAGGTATGATCTTAGATGTAATACAGATAGAATAATTTGTTCAGCTAACCTTACTAAGGGAGGAGGTGGTGGCCCGCCTATAATCAATCCCTTTCCAAAGATGTGGCTTGACAATGATCCTGGTGAAGCAAAAGTTATTACAACAATAAGGCAAGGTCAGATTGCAAAAGTAAATTGGAAATTTGGGGCACGTTATCCTGATTGTGTAGGTGTTAATGTGAGTCAGACTAATGCTTCTCTACCAAGCGCTTCTACATGGTTTGGAGCAGGAAGCGAAATAGCAAGTAATGTCTATTTAAGTACTATTAATAATTTAACGGAAGGAGTTTATGAATTAAAGCTTTTATGTGGTCCAGGGTCATATAGTACAAACGCTGTTAAAATAATTGTAAAAGGCGCCAATTCTACAGTTATAGAAGAGATTTAGATTGTATTGTTCTTAACTATATAATAAGTGCACAACTACTTGCTTTTTTAAATCAATAGTGGTATAATAGTGCTGAGGTTAAAATTCCATAAATATGAATAGAAACAAACTATTCAAATTGGGAATATCAGTTACTACGCTAAGTCTCATCCTGTTGGTCCCTAGCATATCTTTTGCAGTCTCTAACTTATCTAAAGAAAGTATTAATTTAGTCTCAAAAGCTAATGATATTTTACTCTACTCAAATTCTAGATCACTTCAAAATACTGAAGATAATAAAATTCAGCTTTCAAAAGAAAGAAAGGATGCAATGATAGCAATTGCAAAGCAGAATCCAAATTTATTTTTGAGTAATGTAATAACAAATAAAGAAAAAACATTATTATCAAAATCTGTTCAGGATAATATTGAGAATGAAACAACTATTGATGGCATATTTGGTATAGTTGTTTCAGATAATTTCAAAACAAAGACAGAGAAAATTCAGTATAAAATAATTTCTGGTAAAAAGACTTACGATTATTACCCCGCTGGAACAGTTGATGTAAAATCTGGTGATAAGGTAAGTATTAAGGGATATTCTCTTGCAAATATTTTTGTATCAAGAGCTGATGATATAAGAGTTATTAGAGGTGTAAAATTAGCAAGTTCAGGTACTCTGGATAGTGTAGGGGTTCAGAGGACATTGGTTTTTCTATTAAAACCTAAAATAGATTCAGTAGAGTATCTTACTCTAGAAGAAGCAAAAAATATTGTTTTCAACGGTCAATTTAATAAGTTCATGGCTGAACAATCGAATGAGAAGGTAAGTTTTTTGGGGGATGTGTACGGTTGGGATGTAATTAGTGATCCAAATTTTAGTATTTTTGATGAAAATAGAGATTGCTACATACCGACTGATGATATAGAAGTTCTTGTAAAAAAATATAATATTGATATCAGAAATTATAAAAGAGTTCTATTTTTATATAGTAATGGAATTGAACATGAAGGATGCTCAGAGATAGCTGGAATGAGAAGAGATGTAAATGGTATAATTCATGAATTTTCTTCAAGTATAGTTTCTTTAACTAGTTACTCCAAAATTCCTGGTAAAGATAATAATCTTTCAGATTTTGAATTTGTCTTATCGCATGAACTTGGACATGCATTGGGGCTTTTGCATGCAAATGGTTTAGAATGTAAAGATGGTGTCGTTAATGATTCTTGTAAAGATTTAGAATATGGTAATTCATTTGATACTATGGGATATGCTGATCATTCCAATCATTTTAATGCTTATTATAAATATAAATTAGGCTGGCTAAATCCAGATCAAATTATTAATGTTAATAAATCTGGAACTTATGAAATAAGTCCGCAAGAGAATGGTTCAAAGGCTAGATTGGTTAAAATTAATTATTCAAATAAGGACTTATATTTTATAGAAATGAGAGCTCCTTTTGGATTTGATTCTCGTCTAAATAGTCAATTTCTTAAGACAAACACTTCTGGCATATTTGTAAATAGATTAACAGATAATAGTAGTAAATCTCAATTACTGGATATGAGTCCAGGTCCAGTTGGTCCTTGGTATAACAATATAGAGAAGGTTACCCTAAACGATCCAAATTTAAATACTTCATTGAAGCAATTCACTGATTCAAGTATCGGTATTACTATTGGTCCAATTGCTAATGTAAGTATAAATAATACAGATTCTTCTCTATCAACAATTAAATTTAATATTTCTCTTAATAACCCTGGTTGTGTAGCTAAAGAACCAGAAATTGCAGTAAGTGAATTCCATTTCGATGGGGTATATGATGCTGGAACATGGGCTGGTGGTGATATTTCTATAAGCAATACTGATTCTAGTTTATGTAATGCTTCAGATTTCTCTTTGAAATTTGTAGATGCACCGGTTGACTGGACTCAAAAGATTTATCCTACACAGATTAGCTTAGATAGTGGAGAAACTGATTCATTTATATATCAGTTAAAGATCCCTGCTAATACAGTCTCAAATAATTACATAGTGAAAATGGAGTTAAGGAACATCAAGACAGGATGGACTAAATTAATAGAAAAAACAATAACAGTAAATGGTATATCGAATCAAATAATTGCTTTACCTTGGATTGCTCCAGCTTTTGTAAAAATGTCTACTTCATTTAATACATTGTTGAATTTCACCGGTGGACCTACTGAAATTAATAATGAGATTGTAGTTAATTTCTACGACAAAGATAGTATTCTTAAATTCTCAGAGCACATAACGCCAAACAAGCCATCAACTACATGGTCTGGAAATACAACAATTCCAATGAACGTAAGTATTCCGGGTGACGTTCCAGCTGGAGTTTATAAGGTTGGGTTAAATATGTATCCAGTTGCTGAATCTAGGAAAGCTTCTCCATCACTTCAGTCTATTCAGTACGATAAGCTAATCGGCCAAATTGAAGTAGTTGCAGAATCTACTAAAGTTCCTGACTTTAAAACAAATTATTCTATAATAGCTACACCAGAAATAAATACAGCCATACCACAGAAAGTTCAATCAACTGTTTCAACAATAAGCATTCTTCCTTGGACAGGTCCAACTACTCTGACCATTGATTCAAAATTGAATTATGTCATTACATTCAGAGGTGGTCCTACAACTCAAAATCAAAGGATTTTTGTTCACTTCCTTGATCAATTTGGAAATATTAAATTCCTAAGTGATATTGCACCTGATATTCCTACAACAAAATGGTCTGGAATTGTAAGAATTCCTGTATCACTTTCTGTACCAAATAATATTCCTGTTGGTAGTTATAAAGTTGTAGCAGGACTATATAGTGGTAATTCAAGTGTTACACTAACTCCAGCTAGTGGAGTGATTCCTTATGGTAATAATACAAATAGATATCAAGTCGGCACTCTATCTATATTAAAGTCTGGTTCAAGTCCAGGACTTGCATCTACCGCTGCTATAGTTAATTCTGTACAAAATGTGGAGACCAATAATAATAGAGTAGATTCTACTCCAACTACTTATTCATTACCTGGAAGAAATTATCGATCAAGTTCATCACCTATACCTGCTTCTACACCTTCTTCAACACCAGCACCTACACCTACTGCGTCCCCAGTATCTAGTCCTGCTCCTGTTAGTGAATCTCATAGTTCAAGTCCTACAACTACAGCTTCACCTGTAACAAGTGTTCCTTCTGCTCCAGTAGCACCATCTACACCCGCTCCAGTTGTTGAATCTGCTCCAGCTCCTGATGCTGCACCTTCACCAGCACCAAGTTCTACACCAGCCCCTAGGCCGAGTGCGAGTCCTATTCCAACCAATATTTAGTAGACAAATTACAATATTTAATATATTTTGTAAGTATCATGAATGATGAACAATTTAAATTTTTTATTACTGTAATAATAGTTGTGTCTGTTCTAATCGGATAAGTAAGAAAGCGAGGCTAAAAAGCCTCGCTCACACCCCAGTTTTATTTAACTACTGGTAGTTATGCTATTCATCATCTGAGGATCCGGCTCCCCAGAATGATGGCGTAAACACTGAACCGATACAGCTAGCAATATTGCTGGCTGTTTCTGAAACACCTTCTGAGACATTTTCAGCAAATGTCTTTTCTTCCGGTTCCTTCACGATAATGATTACGGTAGGCTCACTCATATATAACTCTCAGTGTTTATTTGTTGTAGTTTACTTTTACCAACCAATTATATTTTATATTCTATAAGATATTTTGTCCTTAAGTGCTACACTATCTCCTAGTCCAAGCTCTAGTACTAGTATTTAACTAAAGGTATAATAGGGGTATGAAAGTTAAAATATCTCTACTTATTCTAGTATTAATAGTTATTGGGCTGTATGTTAAATATAACAAGACATCTACGTATTTACCTGTTCCTATAGTTAATAAAACTGAACAAATTCTTAAATTAGGTCAATTAGGAAATTTTGAAAAAGTATCAATCAAACCAATTTCCATAGAAGAGGATAGTCGATGTCCTATTGATGTTCAATGCATTCAAGCAGGCACAGTCAGGGTCAAGATAGAAGTATCAAGTAATAATTCAAGTGATACTAGTATAGTTAAATTAGGTGAAGAATTTACTACTAAAGATGTAAAGATAATTCTTACAAATGTAAGTCCGATTACGAATTCTAAAATAAAGATTGAAGATAATGATTATAGATTGACTTTCAAAGTCGTAGATCAGGATGTCTCTGTTCCTGGTGATGTAACTGGTAAATGTTATATTGGCGGCTGTTCGTCCCAGATATGTTCTGATAAGCCAGATCAAGTCTCTACTTGCGAATACAGAGAACAATATGCTTGTTACAAGACTGCAGTTTGTGAAAGACAATCTACAGGCTTATGTGGATGGACACAAACAGAAGAATTGAGAATTTGTCTCGGGAGAGGAAAAACAATTCTGTTTTAGGTACACACATATGGCGGATTAATTAATTTGTAATTAGCAAGGAATTC
>CAYXPQ010000005.1:0-52040 GCA_964467225.1 uncultured Candidatus Saccharibacteria bacterium | reverse complement strand
GAATTCCTTGCTAATTACAAATTAATTAATCCGCCATATGTGTGTACCTAAAACATGCTAAAGTTTTTTAATGTTTTTATCCCTCGTTGATTACAAAAACAATAAACCCCAAGCTGAATTGCTTGGGGTAAAAGTTTGAATTCATCCGTCAAACTTTTAAAAACGTCATGAGTCAGGAGGTAACTTGTTCAAGTAGCTTTTCCATTACTGTCTTCCAGTCTTTCCTTGTATTCCATACAAATGGTGGGTGTTTCTTCAACTCACCTACCTTCAGTTCATTCTCGCCACTGATAACCCACATAGCTTCTTCTAGGCAACCAATGAAGCTATCATTAATGAAACTAATGGCAGGTCCATGATGACCTCGATCGTGGTCACTGCCATTTGTACAAATACCAACTGGCTTATCAAAATGTTTGGCGAGAATAGTCACTAACAGTCCGTTCATCTTCTCACCATGACCTTCTGATACTTCCCACATGAGGTCCGTTGCTATTAGATCAACAGTGGGGATGAGAGTCATCCACCGGTAGGTCATGTCGAACTGAACCATTTCCCTTGCGTTCACAACAACTGGATCGAGGCCGAGTTCGAAAGCGGCTTTTCGAGCTATCTCGAGCTGCTCTGGCTTATCGTCAATTATCAATATTTTTTTCATTTTCTTCTCCTCAATAGTACTCCTTATTCATTCGAGTGGAGCGGGGTTGAGTATGAACTGCCTCAGTCTTTCAGGCCGGAACTCTCCCGGACCTTTGAGATATCTGATACAGCTTCGCACCAGCAAGGGCTCGTAATCTCTCAAGGCTTGAACGAATTTGTGTGCCGCCTTAGCCTTCTTCTCTTTGCCAGTCTTTTGAAGGACTAGCCGATGAGCAGATGAGGGACTACTTGTTGTTGCTACCAAGTTCAGCAGCTCTGGAACCATCCAGACTGCCTTGGAATGTGCGAGAAGTTCAACGAGTCGATTAGCCTGTTCGGCATTTTCGATAAGTTTCATTTCGCTTTTCCTTTCTTGTTAATGTGCTATAGAGATGAAATTCCAACACCAAAATTGTATTGGCATCCCTTTTTTAATTATATCATATATAAATAATATGTCAAGCAATATGTAAATATTGATGACTTAGCTATTCCCTATTTTTTGAATCTATTACCTATAATTATCCCAACTAGTAGTATTACAATAGCCATAAGTATGAATACTAGATTATTATTTCCAGATAATTCATTTGATATTGGAGCTTGATTGTTGTCTGTATTAGATGAAACAATACTTGTCTCATCTTTATTAGGATAGACTGTCAATGTGCCTGAATTAGTCTTTAATGCTTCTACTTCATTTTTACCAGTTCCTAATACTGGGGTTCGATCTATTTTATCTATAATATTTATAATATGTATATTCTCATATACATAACCACCCTCCCAACAATCACCAACTGTTGAAGAGACTATAACAATTTTCTTTTCTAATCCGGGTATAGAGTATCCAGCGAAATTAAATGGTTGATCTGACTTACAACCACTAATAGTAAATTCCCCGACTTTCTTGTCGCCTTGATATACTTTGGCTATATAATTTCTCTTTATTATCGAGTCATCAGTAATACGTTGGTCCACCTACAGTAGCATGAGTATAAGAAGCAATAGAATAAGGGATAATTGATAGAATTATAAAATAAATTATCTTAATTAAATTTTTCATATGAAGAGTATAGCATAAATTTTGATGACAATTTAGTAAATAAATGAATTTGACTATATAATTAAACAAGACACTGCACATCATATGATTACCAAACTTATACCTTGGATTGTTTTGATGATAGTTGCATCTTTTTTGCCATGGATAGTAATATCCTTGATATACGCTTCATTTCTTGAGTGGAATCTGCATAAACATCTGATGCACACCAACAGGAAATGGTTATCTTACCCTTTCAGGACCCATGCGCTTGTGCATCATCAGAAATTCAGAGCAGATGAATCATATCATCTAAAAGATGAAGAGGATAAGCACACAATACCAATGGCATGGTGGAATGGATTCACCCTAACTGTCATTGCGACAATTCCAATGATTGTTATTGGGTATTTTCTTTCGAATTTTTATATACCAGTTCAAACTTTTATTGTGGTAGGACTTTACTACTGCACTTATGAGTACTTCCATTGGTGCATGCATCTCCCTAAAAAGCCTAAACCTAGATGGTTTGAGAATAAAAGATGGTTCAAATACATTGACGACAGACATCACCTCCATCATCAACGAATGAATACTACCAATTTCAACGTTGTATGGGGCCTGTGGGACTGGTTAATGGGTACCCACGAAATACCAGAAATAGATTGATAGACCCGACTTCACCAACCGCCTCGGCTTACACCCGATGCGGTTGATTTTTTATAAAATAATTTTTTATATCTGCTATTATATACATAGAATTAGTAAAACGATGATCATAAAAGATCTTCGACAACTGAAAGGAAACATGTTTCTACCAAAAATCATTAGTGGTGGTATGGGCGTGAATACTTCGTGTCCAGATTTAGCAAGAACAATTTCAATGTATAGTAGACCTGATAGAGAAACCCTTGGGACTATATCAGGAACTGCACTTGAGATAGTGATGGCACGAATGCTTAAAATTGGTGGTATATACACTGAGAGGATAAGGAAAGTACTGGATGATTTCCCTTTCAAGGAAATCTCAGAAAGAGTTATCAGCGAGTACAGTGGAAAACTGAATAGAGGAATACCTGTATTCAGTGTTAATCCATCTAGACTTCTCTGCGAACTCACAATTTGTGCAAACTTTGCTTTCGTACGAATGGCGAAGGAAGGGCACGATTGTCCAATAAGCATCAATTATCTTGAGAAGATATCAATGCCACATTTGTTTGCGATCTTTGGAGCAATGCTTGCTGGTGTTGACTTCATCACAATAGGCGCAGGAATTCCAGACAAAATCCCAGCAGTGATTGAAGCATACTCCACAGGAAATCCTGCAACATACAAAATCCCAATAGTTGGTGAGAAGGAAGGTTATCAAATGAGTTTTAACCCTGCAGGATTCTTTGGGAAAGAAATTCCCCAATTGAAAAGACCAGGGTTCATTCCAATTATTGCTTCAAATGTTCTGGGAATAGCTCTAAAAAGAACTATTCCTCAAGGAGGAATCTATGGCTTTGTCATAGAAGAGCCAACGGCTGGCGGTCACAATGCTCCACCTAGAAACAAGGTCAATTACGGAGAGAAAGACATAGTTGACTATCAGAAAATTGCTGAGCTTGGATTGCCATTCTGGATCGCTGGTTCATACGCTTCTCCAGATAAACTGGCATGGGCACGATCGGTAGGTGCAAGTGGAATTCAAGCTGGATCCATCTTTGCCCTATCTAGAGAATCTGGAATGAAGGAAAGTATCCGTAAAGAAATCACCCGGAGAGCGTTAAACAAAACCCTCTCTATACGAACAGATATGCGTATATCACCCACTGGATTCCCATTCAAGGTGGTTGAAATAGAGAATACGATATCGGACCGATATGTCTACGAGTCCA
The DNA here is from genome assembly GCA_964467225.1 of uncultured Candidatus Saccharibacteria bacterium. Classification (GTDB taxonomy): domain Bacteria; phylum Patescibacteriota; class Minisyncoccia; order Phycocordibacterales; family PALSA-1337; genus CAIOGI01. The sequence continues at coordinate 48,476 of CAYXPQ010000005.1, read as the reverse complement.
GGGAAAGAGTTTGCGACAAGGGGGCTCTGGTCGTCTTGTATCGCAAATCTGACGGCTCTATAGGATATCGCTGTCCAAGTGAACCAGTAGAAGCATACCTTCAAAAAGGTGGAAAACTAGAAGACACTATCGGACGCGGTTGCATCTGCAATGGACTCATTGTAAAAGCCGGAATGCAACTTGAAGACGAGAATGAACCCGCAGTTATCACACTTGGTGATGACACAAGCTTCCTTTCACATCTACTACGAGACGGAAAAGATTCCTACTCTGCAGTTGATGCTTTGAACTATCTCTTTGGAGTATAGTTCGCAAATCTCACATGAGATTTACAACAACCGCCTCGGCTTACACCCGATGCGGTTGATTTTTGTTAAAATATGCTACTATCTAATATTATGAATTCAGAAATCTATGATGTAGCAGTTATTGGAGGCGGTCCAGCTGGAATGATGGCTTCAGGCAAGGCTGGTTCAAGCGGAGCCAAGGTTATTCTACTTGAGAAAAACGAATCATTGGGAGTTAAGCTACTTATAACAGGAGGGGGTAGATGCAATGTTACAAATGCAGAGCTAGATGTGAGGAAATTTCTCAAAAAATACAAAGATAGCGACAAATTCCTTTTCTCAGCTTTCTCACAATTTAGTGTGAAAGATACTTTGGAATTTTTTAATAGCAGAGGAATGGCAACTAAGGTGGAAGCTGAGAATAGAGTATTTCCAATAAGTGATAGTGCTCAATCAGTATGGGATGTGCTTATGGAATATTTAAAAAAATCAGGTGTAGAAATCAAAACAAGAGCAAATGTAATTGGATTTGAGAAAGAGAATAACAAAATTACTGCAATCAATTTAAAAAATAAAAGCAAAATATATGCTAAAAAGATAATACTAGCAACAGGATGTAAATCTCGCCCAGAAACAGGATCAACAGGTGAAGGATTTGATTGGTTAAAAAATCTTGGTCACAATATTATCGCTTCAAATGAAGCCCTAGTACCTATTTCACTAAAAGATAAATGGATTAAGAATCTTTCTGGTGTAACTTTGCAAAACATCAAATTAACAACATTTCAAAACAATCAAAAGCAAGAATCTCACAAAGGTAAATTGCTTTTTACGCATTTTGGCATAAGTGGACCGACTGTTCTTAATATGAGCAAGGATATTGGTGAATTATTAAAGTACGGTGAAGTTGAAATAAGATTAGACTTACTTCCCCATCTTGATCATGGAATGATGAATAGCAAGCTTCAAGAATTATTTAAATTAGATGATAAAAAGAAAATAAAAAACTCTCTTAATTCACTTATTCCTTCTGCTCTTGTAAATATAGTTTTAACTTTGTCTAATATTGATGAAAATAAAACAAATAACAGTATTACTCGTGAAGAAAGATTAAAACTTATAGAAATAATCAAAAATATACCTATGCAAGTTGATAGCTTATTGGGATCTGACAAAGCTATTGTCTCATCTGGTGGAGTTGATCTTACTGAAGTTGATTTTAGAACTATGCAGTCAAAAATTATTGAAAATTTATATTTAGTAGGTGATGTATTAAATATTGATAGACCTTCTGGTGGCTATAGTCTTCAACTCTGTTGGACAACTGGTTATGTGGCTGGATGTGGGGTGGTAGTTTAAACTCTATTCGGCTTCCATCTTCTAAAATAGAAACCGCCAGGGTTCGATGACTTAATCGTCGATGGTTATCGGGCCATCAACTGTCACCACTCCTGGCGGGCTACACGGGATGGAGTCTAACCACCCGTCATGCCCCTATACAATAGCATATAATAGAATCTTGTCAAGCACCGTGTACATCAGTCAAGCGTTGGTAACAGTTTCTTGAGTTCTTTGTTTTCTTTCTTCATTTCCTCTATGTATTTCTGTAGGTAATTGAATGGAGATAATCCCCCTAGAGATTGATGTGGTCTAAGATGGTTGTAGTAACGAACAATAGCATACAGTATTCTTCTTCTCTCTTCTCTAGATGTGAAATGATGCTTTTGAAGCATTTCCTTAATTGTCTTAATTACTCTTTCTGCCTTACCATTAGTTTGAGGTCTGTAGGGTCTTGTGAACAGTTGAGGGATATTGTATTTCTTGCATAAAGCTTTGAATGCTCCCTTGAACTCTTTTCCATTGTCTGAATATATACGCTCAATCTTGAATGGCATCATCTGAATTGCTTCATCTAGCACTATGGCAGCAGAGTAGCTAGTTTGATCTGGTAGAATATCAGCAAACAGAGTTCTTGAGTAATCATCAATGAATACATATAGAAACTCTTTGGGTGTTGTAACAGCTTCTCCAGATATACGTGGTAGATACGATGAGTCAGTATGTACCATCTCACCTGGGTATTTCTTTACATATCTATTAAGTCTTAATTCTCTTTTAGCTAACTTCTTCTCCAACTTAATTTCTGTTTTTCTTAACTTCTTTAACCCATACTCAATAGTTCTAAACCTAAGATTCTTTGATGAGTAATTTCCAAATACTCCTAGTTTAGCTTTATGGAATGATGCGTAGAGTGTTTTACGAGATACTCTGTAATACTTGGAGAGTTCTGTCACAGAATCTCCATCTCTAAAGCGACGATATGCCTCCCGTCGCTGATACGGTAACAATTTGGTATTCTTATGCATGTAAAAGGTGCGTTAATGATTAATGGTCTGAACACCAAAATCTTACCGCACCTTTTGCGTTTCAAAGGACTAATGTGTTACTAACGCTATGATAATGTACAGTATTAGTAGTGAGAAGAATAGTCAATATGCATCCCAAATTCTCAAAATCACTATCACCACAAAAAAGAAGACCTACCATCTCGCGATAGTGAGTAATTGTGGCAAGTCAAAATAAATTATTTATGTGTCGCCTTATATTCTAACCCGGTATAGATTCTGCCTATTATATCTTTTAAAAAAAAGGCAATATATTGGTTATCAATCCTGTAAAAAAATCTTTTTGAGCGAGATAAAAAAACTACGCTATCTTTAAACGTCACAATTGTACAACTACCTAATAACGGTTGATTAAAAAAACGAGCTGATCCACTTCGAGTTTTAATTACCTCATTTTCTTTATTGCTAAGAGTCTGTCTAAAATGGTGTAGCGCCCTTAAGCTACCCACACCCTTTAAAATAATTGATTTCTCAGAAATTTTCTTTTGCCAATTCAAAAAAGTATTTCTATTATTAAATATAGACTTAATTTCCTCGTCAGTCTCTATTGAATAAATGATTTCACCTTTTTTCAAATTTAATAATTCCTCAAAAAATTTATTTATTGCTACCAGAGGATTATCTTGTTTGAAATCATGTTTTGAATAACTATTACTACACAGAGAGTAAAAGAATTCGTCCTTAATAATTATATTCTTTTTCATTAAGGTGTCTAGTGAATTATAAATACTAGTGCGAGCAATATTTAATATTCTACTGATTTCAGACACAGAAAGCTGCTTGTTTTTTTGAAGTAAATTAAATACTTTTTCTTCAGTAGGCTTTAGCACTAGAAAATCTTTTGTTTCCATATGTTTACATTGTACATTATATGTACAATTGATGCAAAAAGAACCATGTTATTGTTTAGTTTATAAGGAACATTAAAGTATGAAAAGTGATACCAGGAACAAGAGAAACAAGATCACAAGAATAATTGAAAAACTTCAAAAAATATGTGAGCATGAATGGAAATTCTCACACCAATATTGCCCAAATGGCCTAATGAGTAGCGTTCACTCCACGAACATCTATATATGTACCGTGTGTGGTGCACAGAAAGAAAAGTAATTTAAACTTGACCCTAGGAATTATTTCCTAGGGTTGTTTTTTTGTCTAAACCTTAAGCTTTGTTACACTACGTATCTTACTAAAAACAGAAAACCCACCATCATCCATTCACATGGTTTCGGTTCACTGACATCATTCGGTGAGCCTTTTTTATTTAACAAAACTTGCATAAAAATAATATAAAAGATATAAATCAATGGTATGAGTACCATGAAATTAATTTCGCTCACTCTGATAATCATCGGCATGATAACCTTTTTTGCATCCCCCAGGTCCAAAAGGCCCATCAAGAGCTTGTTTTTCGGATTGCTTATGATTACAGGAGGAGCTTGTGGATTACTTCCTTAACAACTGATGTACGATGTTGGAGGTATATCTACTAATATTTTCAAGGTTCACTGTTACTCATGTAGTGAACTTTTTTTATTCATTTGATTAATTGATCCTTCTATAGAGATAGAGTCAATGTGCTTATACTAGCTTGATTTCTAACCCAGTCGAATCCGACGGGATTTAAATGTGATTTAAACCACTTAGATTTGTATATCTTGACAAAACATGTTTTACTGTGATTATATTTAATAAACCAAAAAGGAGGCATTACGAAAGTAATTAGTACATTGATTGGATCGTTCATCATTTGTTATGCCATCGGTTACATGCTTTACGCAAGGCCGTGGTTTAACAGAATCGACTCGACCAAGGTTAAGTCGATTGATAGAGTCTTCTACGCAAGCCTGATCGGCCTTTCGATCATTCGCTACGTGTGGGGCTAGAGGTCAAAGAGCTCTTGTTTCGAGAACCGGTCTACACCCTAGATCGGTTCTATTTTTTATTCATCAAAAAAAACAACCACCTGTGGTTATCAGGTGGTCATTCTTTTATCGCTTCCCTTTCTTTGTCTTCTTTGCACTAAGTCTAGCGTGCTTGGTAGCTAGTCGCTTCTTAGTCTTGTGAGAACGAGAAGTCTTTCTGTTTGTACTTGCACTTTTTCTTTTTGCCATGTACTAATTATATAACAATAAATTTTATAATGATACTGTTGATAACTTTTTATTATCAATAAAATTATATATCTCTAGCATACATGGAACGTAGTTATCTGGATTATTTTTTATATCTACAAATAACTGATTATTATCAATCCATTTTATATTCTCAACTTCATCTCTAGGAAATTTAAATTCAGAATCACTTATATTTGTATTATAGATATACCACTGACTAAAGTATTTCATTGGATAACTTATATATTGCTTTTTATACTTTATTAACTTCGCACACTTTATACCTAATTCTTCTTCAATTTCTTTATAGGCATTCGAATCATAAGTCTCATCGACTCCTATACTTCCTTGAACTGCTGGTCCCCATTTACCTGGATCGATTTTTTTCTTGTAGGATCTTTGAGCAATTAAAACTTGATTAGCATTATTTGTAACCCAAATTCCAGCAGAGCGTCTTATATCACAATAATAATCAACTTCATCTCTATATTTCGAGCAGATAATATTATCATTCTCATCCACAATAACTATCTTCTCCCTTTTCATCTTATTATTATATCAAAATATTAATTTTTATTTCTCCAAATCCAACACATCATCAATTCTAATTTTCTCCACGAATTCAGGAACATGAGATACCAAAATCATCGCACCTTTATATTCATTCAATGCTTCCGCTATGAGTGGCAAATGTCTGAAATTAATATGATTTGTTGGCTCATCTAATATCAACAGACCAGGCTTTTCAAGAACTAACCTTGCAAAAGCTACAAGACCTTTTTGTCCCTCGGATAAACTTCCAATCTTGGTATTTATTACATCACTAGTTATTAGAAATCCCGCAGCAACAGATCTCATTTCTTCTTCGTTCTTTTTCTCTGTTACTTCAAGCAATGACTCACGAACTGTATGATCAAAATTCAATGTTGAGAAATCCTGTCTGTAATACCCAACTCTTACACCTTCAGCAATAACAGATCCAGTTCCACCTTGAGCTATTGTCTGTAAAAGTGTTGTTTTACCAATTCCATTTGGACCCTTTAATAACAAATGATTGTTTTTGTTTAAAGAAATGCTAGCTTTACGATTAACTGCTTTATGATTCTTAATTACTTTATATGAATTTATTTTAATAATTTCGCCAATTAATTCAGGTTGTGAAGGAATTATAAAATGACGAATAGTCTTATCCTCTCTTCTTACATCAACTTTCTCCTCCTCTAATTCTTCTGCCTTCTCTCTCATTCTCTTTGCTACTAATCTCATTTGCCCTCCTTTCTGAGCGAAGAAATTTGCCTTGTCTTTGTTCTCTTGAATTTCTTTTGCCAATTGAGCGTTTTTCATATTTTCTTTCTCTATTCTTGTGGAAATCTGCTTGACCACATCAAAATAGTTACCAAAATATTGCTCAACTTTTTTTGTAAATACATCAAGATATAAAACTCCATCTGTAAATGAATTCAGGAAATCAGCATCATGGGAAATAACTATTACAGTTTTCTTGTATGATTTAATGAAACTAGTTAAATGTTCTATTCCTGCCTTATCAAGATTATTTGTTGGCTCATCAAGAAGAAGTAGATCTGGATTCTGAATTATTGCTGATGCTAGAAGTAGTCTTGCTTGCTGTCCTCCAGAGAATGAGCGAATAATACGATCGTGGGGTGCTCTAAAATTTACTACTTCCAATACTTCATCTATTCTTCTATCAATATCATAAATTTTTTCCTTGAAACATTTCTCAAAAAACTCTCGCATTGCAAGATCTAGCTGATCACGAGCTATAACTTGCTTTGCTTGAGCGATTGTTAGATTTCCACTTCTATTTATTTTCCCTGATTCTGGTTTTGAAAATCCTGTTATTAGATCAAAAATTGTAGTTTTACCTGCACCATTCTGACCCATTAGAGTAACTTTCATACCTCTACGCACAGAGAAAGAGACCTCATTTAATATTGGTTTATTGTGCCCATATTCAAATGTGACCTTGTCAAAACTTAGTATTGTGTCTGATTGAGACATGCACTAGAGCATAGCATATATTACTTAATAAACAATTTTACTATGTCTTTGTATGTAACGACTACCATAAGCAAAATTAGTAATCCAAAACCTATTGCATTTATTGTATTTGCTATTACTGGCTTGATTGGTCTTCTGATTATCGACTCGATAATTACAAATAATATTCGTCCTCCATCTAATGCTGGAAATGGCACTGCATTCAAAATACCGAGGTTTATTGAAATAACAGCAGTAAACATTATAAGATACGTAAACCCTAATTTTGCAGCATCACCAACAAGTCCTGCTATACCTATTGGACCAGTAACAGAAGAAAGCTTTGATTCTCCATTAAACATTCCTGCAAATAAATCGTAAATTCCAAAAATAGTTGCTGTAATCATGTTATTGGTAAATTTGAATCCTTCTACGAATGCAAGATGAATTGGCAATCTCAATATCGAAACATCTTCCATTGATATGCCAATGGCATATTTATTCTCAACAATTCCTTTCTCTGCTATTACCTTTGCTTCTGATTCAACACCAGATCTAATATATTTTAGAGTTACTTCTTTGCCAGCGCTTTCATTTATTAATTTTTGTGTATCTTCTACTGATTTTACCAATAATACATCACCTGCTTTTAATCCTGCCTTTTGTGCAGGAGACCCAGCATTAACAAATGTAATCGTTATACTTGAGTCAGTCATTCTGTCTTTATATTCTGGATAACTATCTGCAGAAGTAGCAACACCAAAAGTAAATGCAATAGTAACAAGAAGCCATGCGAATATTAGATTAAACAAAATACCAGCAAATAGAACTGAGATTTGCTGTAACTTGGGCTTATGAACAAAACTTCTAGCCTTATCCTCACCATTTATACTTTCATCATCAGGATTCTCACCAAAGATTTTTACATAACCACCAAATGGTATTAGGTTTAGCGAATAGACAACTTCTCCAACTTTCTTTGAGAAAATTTTGGGACCGAATCCAATAGCAAATGCATCTACCCTTATTCCACAAGCCTTAGCAAATAGAAAATGTCCTAATTCATGAACAAAAATAAGTACTGCAAGGACTATTAAAAATATCAATGTTGTCATTATGAAGTGATTTCTTTATCTTTCTTTGAATAAATTTCTTCTAATTTCTTATTTATCTCGTCAACCATTTTTTGAATTTCTTTCTGATGTCGGAACACTTCATCCTTACCCATTCCTCCTGCTTTCTCTTTGGCTTGCAAATCCTTCATTACATCATCTCTATGCATTCTGACTTGCTTCTTGCCTTCTTCTAACTTCTCTTTTGCGATTTTTACAATTTGGACTCTTCTTTCTGCTGTAAGTTCAGGGAAATTGACTCTAAGCCCCTTATCATCTACAACTACAGATACACCGAGATCTGCAAGGGAGATAGCTTTCTCAACTTCTTTTGTTTGAGAATTGTCCCATAGAACAATTCTCAATGTTCTTGGACCTTCAGTTGATATTGAACCGAGTTGCACTAGTGGAGACAGAGTACCAAATGAATCAACTCTTACACTATCTAACAAAGCTGGACTTGCTTGACCAGTTCTAATATTTGAGAATTCTTTCTTCAGCCATTCTTCTGTTCCTGATAATGATTTCTTAAATTTTGTAAAATCGTATGACATATTTGTCCATTATAACATATTTGTTTTAGTAAATAAAAAGCGCCCCGAGAGAACGGCGGAGCGCTTGATAGATGAGATCACCTCCTTTCTTTGTTTAAAGGCAGAACCCCAAGAAAGAACATTGTCGAGTGTCACGTTAAGGTCTGACCTCAAACAAATCCCAGATAGAAATATACTCCTTTTATTTTAAAATACAAGTCTAAATTGTTAATACTACATACTCGAGAAGTTGCTTCACAGATGAAGATCGGTCATTGATATAATCTAAAGCTTTAATAATAGCCCTAAGTGAATCACTGTTCTTCTCCTTATCCTCATATAAAACTACTGACAGATTATTTAAAAAATTTATTGCGTAAGATTTACTTATTTCCTCGTTAGATATTCTCTTTGCTATATCATCTACATAATCTATTTTTTCTTTTCTGGATAATTTTAGAAAATCTTTTATTTCTTTATCATTCTCATGATCTTGAATCTCCATTTCCCTTGGCAAAACAAAAAGTCTAGATCTAAGTGTGGGTAATAATAATTCTGCACTTGGCATAACTATAAAGAAGTGGCTATTCTCATGTGGTTCTTCAAAAATCTTTAATAGTGCATTCTGAGCTTCATGAGTTATATTTGAAATTTCAATTATAAAAATTCTTTTTGAGTCTTCTCTGTAACCCTTTGATGAGTGTCGATCTTTTAAAGCTCGGCTTTCATTGATACCAAAAGTTTCAAATTTCTCATGATAAAAATCAGGGTTTTGTGAATGATCAATATTAAATTTATCTTTCAGGAAATATTTGAGCTTATCTACAACATCTTTAAAAGAATGTATGAAATATGCATGATGTTCAAGGTAATGAATGTATTGCGACAGACTCATATATATAAATATATCATCAAATTATATTTTACTCACATAAAGGTAAATTTATCCACAATCTTCATTAAATCTTAATAACTTCTTAAACTTTTCTTAATACTCACTTTGTTAACATTCCCTAAGAATGATTATTTTTTCCTATGGGTCCGCCAACGGTTTGGAATTCCTTCTCACCAGCTGGAATTTGCGGGTTCGACTCCCGTCGGGTCCACAGGAAAAATTAATTATTCACAATTTATGTTGACATTGGAAATATATTTAGTTAAACTCTAATGACTGGTGAGAAGGAGTTCATTCAATACGCTGTTGAGAAATTCGCAAAATTCCGCATGTATGCGGTTTTTTGTTTTTAAATAGAGAAAAGCGCCTCCGACCGAAGTCAACAGCGCTTTTTGAAAGATCAACCTTTCCCCCACCTACAAAACCCAAGCAAAGCTGACTAAAGTGAGGAGAAATAGTGGCAAACTAAACTTTCCAGTAAAATATTCCACATCATTCCAGAAGTTTAGTTGGATCTTGAGTGGATCATTAGGCGGCATATGATCCAAAGATCTATTTCCACTATACAATAATTTTCTTTCATTGTATGCCTTCACATTAAAAGCCGTATTTAAGCAAAGAAGAATCAGAGAGATAGCGAAGATCTGCACATGTAAGTAGTTCATATCCAAAAATGATAGTACATCATTAATTTAAGTTTGTAAAGAGAAAAGCACCTCCGACCGAAGTCGAGAGGCGCCTTACATAAGGGGTATGAAATGGAACAACTCACATGAAGTACCCCATAATCAACAGAATGAAGAATACGATCGCCAGAGGGAATCTGAGTATATAAGATCGGAACGAAATCCTGTTCCAGAACACTAACAACTTCTTGGGAGCAGAATCATGTGGCAAGTGATCAAGATCTCGATACTTGGCATACAAATACTTTCGTTGAACACTTGCATTCCACATCAAAAGCTGGCAGATAACAAGTGCAAACAAACTAACCGCCAATAAGGCAGAAATGGTTGAATTCATGATTTGAATGGTTTTGGTGTTCTTGGTGCCGGTATTACTATACACTATATATTGATGTATGTAAAGAGAAAAGCACCTCCGACCGAAGTCGGAAGGCGCTTTGCGAGGTGTATGGGGATTAATCATCAGAACCGAAATCATTTATTCCACAGAGTCTGAACAACTCTTTCTTCGATCGCTTCCAATACTCAAGAGTACGGAATAAATGGAAGATATGATCAAACTTTTCCCATTTATGATAACCATGCATTTCTGCAGTGATCAATTCCCTCTTAAGAAAGTTTTGAATTAGGATTGCTAACTCACCCCTCTCATAGGAACCTCCCCCACACTTCCGGAATTGTGCCTGCAAGGACACAATCTTACACCAGTTCCAAGTCTCATAGGACAAAAGGATTTGAGGTGTAAGCATCACCATGCATAATACTATAATCAGAATGCCTCCTATTTGTCTTGGAAGATCTGGGCTGAATAAGGCAATCAATGAAACTATGACATACAAGAGGAAGGTGACATTCACTCTTTGCATAACTGATCTGCTGTACTCTCTTGTTGCTGCACATATATTGAATGGCAGTGTCACCCCACGAAATTCCATAATTATTACGAGTGGCGGAGTGAGCAAAAAAATCATCAGATTCCACAGATAGTTTTGAATCGCTCTCATTTTAACGTTCTCCGAATGTGCAGTTATCCTAATGCTCGACTTGGCGAGACAAAGCGTACCATTGTGGTAGTGCTCTGTACTTCATTTAGGCTGATGATTGCACAATCATCTGTATATAATAATACACTATTTATAGAATAGTGTCAATAGGTAAATATAGGGCTTATCTCTTACTTATAATACTCTTTTTATATGTATCCAAATGATCTAGCGCCACTCCTGTTCCCTTTACTACACAGAGTATGGCTTCATCAGCTAATCTTGCCTTCACACCTGTTCGACGAAATACAAGTTCTGGAAAATTTCTAAGGGTTGATGAACCACCTGTCATAATTATTCCTTGATCTATTATATCTGCAGCAAGTTCTGGAGGAGTCTCTTGCAAAACATCTTTGATAGCTTTGATCATATCTCTCAATTCTTTACTAATAGCTTTCACTACTTCATTTGTCTTGACCTCGGTTGATCGTGGCAATCCTGAGACAAAATCTCTACCTCTTACCTGCATTGCTATTTCTTCTTCGAGAGGTATTGCTGAACCAATTTTGATTTTTATTTCCTCTGCAGTCTTGTCACCGATAGCAAGATTGAAAGTCTTCTTTATATAATCTGCAATTGCAGAATCCAGCCTGTTGCCTGCACATTTAACTGAAGTAGATGCTACGATTCCACCTAGCGAGATCACTGCAACATCTGTTGTCCCCCCACCTATGTCCACTACCATATGACCCTTAGCTTCATGTATTGGAATCCCTGCACCAATTGCAGCTAATATTGGTTCCTTAACTACATAAGCATTCTTTGCTCCGGCACGAATCGCTGCTTCTATAACAGCGCGTCTCTCTGTAGAAGTAATCCCTGCAGGCACTGATACCATAACTTCAGGTTTAAATATATTCCAGGCACCCAAAGCTTTGTTAATAAAATATCTAAGCATAGCTTCTGTAACCCTATAATCTGCTATTACCCCATCGCGCATAGGACGATAGGCAATAATACTATCTGGAGTTCTTCCTATCATTTCCTTTGCCTCATTGCCTACTGCTAATACCTTTTTATTCTGTTCAGATACAGCAACTACCGAAGGCTCATTTAGGACAATGCCTTTACCAGGAATAAAAACCAGAGTATTAGAAGTTCCCAAATCTATTCCAATTTTCTGAGAGAAAAATTTCATACAAGTGTATGATAACTTTATTTATCAACATTTTCAATCAGTTGTGATATATAGCATATATGCTATACTATTATTCATGAAGAAAATAAATTCAAATCCAAACCCTTTACATAAACTAGGAAATATAATTAGCAAAATTAGAGAAGATCAAGGAATGACTCAGACAGAATTAGCAGACAAAATTGATACCACTCAGAGCGTTATAGCAAGAATTGAGAATGGTGAACAGAACATCAGTACAGAGACTTTATCAAAAATCAGCAAAGCTCTAAATCATGAGATAGTGTCATTTGCCCCACAAGGTACAGTAAATTTTCGAATTGAAGGTGGTCACAAGTTATCAGGCAAAATTAAAGTAAGAACTTCCAAGAATGGGGCGGTAGGAATTCTATGTGCTTCCCTATTGAATAAGAGTACAACTACAATCAAAAATGCTCCAAAAATAGAAGAGGTGTTTCGTATTATAGAAGTAATGGAAAGTATTGGAGTAAATATAGAATGGAAAAATAATGACTTAATAATCACTCCTCCTAAGAAATTCCAAATAGAAAAAATGGATAAGGAAAGTGCGTCAAAGACAAGAAGTGCAATGATGATAATGGGATCCTTGATACATAAGATAAATGATTTCAAACTTCCTCAAACTGGAGGTTGCAAGCTTGGATCAAGAACAGTTAAGCCATTCCTATATTCATTAGAAAATTTAGGAATAACTATTGATACAAAATCAGATTATTTTGAAATTAGCCATAAAGGATTGAAGCCAGCAGAAATTGTATTATACGAAGCAGGAGATATGGTAACTGAGACTACCCTTATGGCAGCTGCTGGAATAAATGGCAAATCTACAATTAAATTTGCTTCTGCTAATTATCAAGTTCAAGATGTTTGTTTTTATCTTCAATTATTAGGGGTCAAAATAGAAGGAATTGGTACTTCTACATTAACCGTTTATGGTAAAGAAGAATTAAATTCTCCTATTGAATATTATTTAAGTGAAGATCCTATAGAAGCTATGTCACTTATTGCTATTGCAATAGTTACCAAATCTTCTATAACAATTGAACGATGCCCCATTGATTTCCTCGAGCTAGAATTATTGAAGTTAGAGAAAATGGGTTTCAAATATAAAATTATAAAAAGATACAAAGCAGATAATGGACAGACAAATCTGGTAGATATAACAACTTACCCATCCAAATTAATAGCATTAGAAGAGAAAATCCATGCTCAACCTTATCCAGGAATAAATATGGATAATTTACCTTTCTTTGTTGTAATTGCGACCCAAGCAGAAGGTCAGACATTTATACATGATTGGGTATATGAAGAAAGAGCTATTTATTATAAAGAATTAGACAAGTTGAGAGCTGACACAATACTCGCGGATCCTCATAGATTCTATATAAAGGGTCCAACAGATCTTAGGTCGGCAGAGCTTGTATGCCCACCTGCTCTTAGGCCGTCTGTAATAATAATGATTGCAATGATGGGTGCCAAAGGTACATCTGTCCTTAGAAAGGTATATAATATAAATCGAGGATATGAAGATCTAGCTGAAAGACTCAATGCAATAGGCGCGCATATTGAAACTTTCCGTGATCTCTAGCATAGTATAATAACTCTATGTTTATTATCGAAGTAATACCAATAAGCAAAAGTGTGAAAGTAGACGCACTTTCATATTTCACTCTCAAAGAACTAACTATTGGTTCGATTGTTACTGTACCCTTAAGAAGCAAAAATATTAGTGCTATTGTTATCTCTATTAGAAATGCAGAAGATATAAAAAGTGAAATAAAAAGTGCCAGCTTCTCATTAAAAAAGCTTGATAAAGTAAAAAGCAAAGAATTCTTCGGTAAAGAATTTATGGCAATGGTAAATGAACTAGCACGATATAACGCTACTAGTGTTGGATCTGTTATAAGTACTTTAGTACCAGAATATTTATTAAAAAATATAAATAAACTAAAAACTCAAGGTAAAAATAATGCAAAATCAAAATCTATAAGTGCAAAAGAAAAGTTTGCAGTTCAGGGTGATGATGAAGAAAGGCATGGAGAATGGAAAAGTCTAATTAGGCAAGAATTCGCAAAGAAAAAGTCCATTTTGTTTATCAATCCAACCATTGAAGATGCTGAGCATAGCTTTGAATTACTTGAAAAAGGCATAGAAGGATATGCATTCTTATTGCATGGATCATTGGATCCCAAAAATATAGTAGAAACTTGGAACAAAATAATACAAGAAGATCATCCAGTTGTGATTATAACAACTGGCGCTTTTCTTTCTATATATAGATCAGATATTGAAACAATCATACTTGATAAAGAGAGCAGTCGATCCTACAAAATCCAAAAGAGACCGTATATAGATATTAGAAATGCAGTAGAGATGCTTGCTGACAAATTCGACGCCCGACTATTCTTCGCTGATAATTTTCTTAGAATTGAAACCCTTTATCGAGAAACACAAGCAGAAATAATCCCAGCATCTCCATTTAAATTCAGATCCCTTAGTACTGCGACAGACTGTCTAATAGATATGAAAATTAAAAGAAGTCCGAATGCCAAATTTCAAATACTATCTAGAGAAATACAAGAACTAATTCTTAAATCAAAAAATAACAGTGAGCAGATGATAATCCTTGCCACTAGAAGAGGTATATCACCTACAACTATTTGTGGAGATTGTCAGACAATTGTAAATTGCAATAAATGCAGTTCGCCAGTTGTACTCCACAAAAATAGCGGCAAAAATTTCTTTATGTGCCACAAGTGTGGAGAAAGAAGATCTGCAGAAGAATATTGCAAAGTATGCAATAGTTGGAATTTAGTAACTATTGGGATTGGTATTGATATGGTAGTTGAAGAAATAAAAAATAAATTTCCTGATTTGAATGTTCTGAAATTAGATTCAGATTCGGTAAAAAGCCCGAAGATTGCAAAATCAATTATTCAAAAGTTTAAATCTCATCCAGGAAATATATTAATCGGCACAGAAATGTTACTTCAATATTTACATGACAAAGTTGATAATTCTGCTATCGTTTCACTGGATTCCCTATTTACCTTACCTGATTTTAGAATCCAAGAGAAAATCCTTTATATGTTAATAAGGATCAGAGCTTTAACAACCAAAAACTATTTGGTCCAAACAAGGAAAGCTGAAGAGAAAGTATTTGAATATGGTCTAAAGGGCAATATGAGCGATTTCTATAGATACACAATAGATGACAGGAAAAATTTCAATTACCCCCCCTTTACAAAATTAATAAAACTGACTTTGGAAGGTAAAAAGGAAGAAATTATAAAGGAAATGGAACAAGCACAAAATATTCTTGATCCATACGAAGTTGAAATATTCCCTGCTTTCACTCACACTATTAAGGGTAACTTCGTATTACATGGACTTTTGAGGATAAATATAAACGAGTGGCCAAAACAAGACTTAATAGATAAAATTAAGCTATTATCACCAGCAATTACGATCAAGGTAGACCCGGACTCACTTTTATAGTACATTCTATATATGGTAAAAGAATTAATTAATATAGTTCAAAACGGAGAGCCAATACTCAGAGAATTAGCCCAGACTGTTCCAGTAAAAGATATTCCCTCCGACAAAATTCAGAATATCATCAAAAAGATGAGAATAGCTCTATCAACTCAGAATGATGGCGTGGCTATTGCTGCTCCTCAAATTGGCGTACCTCTAAGAATATTCGTTGTATCTGACGACATAATGAGCCAAGCTGATAAAGACTACAAGAGCACAGGCAATGATCTAATATTCATAAATCCAGAAATTACAAAACTTTCAAAGACTAAGCATGATGTTGAAGAAGGATGTCTTTCTGTGAGATGGAAATACGGCAAAGTTACTCGATCTGACAAAGCTACTATCAAGGCATATGACGAGAATGGCAAAAAAATCCAAAGAGGTGCAAGCGGATTGTTGGCGCAAGTTTTCCAGCATGAATGCGATCATTTAGATGGTATACTCTTTATTGATAAAGCTTATGATATAGAAGATATTCCCCCTGAACAATTACAAAAATCTAATGCAAAATAATAAAGTTAGAGTAGGTTTTTTTGGTACTCCTGATTATGCAGTTACCACACTTGAAGCATTGCAAGATGCTGGTTTTGATATTGCTTTTGTTGTGACTATGCCTGACAGACCTCAAGGAAGGAAAATGACTTTAACTCCCCCACCAACCAAAGTTTGGGCAGATATAAACAAAGTTCCGGTTCTCCAGCCTGAATCATTGAAAGATGCAGAATTTGAAAACAAGTTGAAAGAGTATAATTGTGATATTTTCGTTGTAATAGCATATGGCAAAATAATTCCTGAAAATATATTGAACATTCCTAAATTTAAATCTTTGAATATCCATGGTTCCCTTTTACCCAAACTTCGTGGATCATGTCCTATCGAGACAGCAATTCTACAAGATCAAAAAACAACTGGAGTTACAATAATTAGAATGGATAAAGAAATGGATCATGGCCCAATAATCGCAATAAAAGAAGTTAAAATTGAACCCTGGCCACCAAAAGCCGAGGATTTGGGTAAAGAAATAGTCAAGACTGGCTCTGAATTGTTAGTTTCTATAATCCCAGACTGGATTGCTGGTAAAATTGAAGAGGAAGAGCAAGACCATTCTCAAGCCACATTTACCAAAAAAATAGAAAAGGAAGATGGATTTATAAATCTCAATGATGATCCATACAAAAACTACCTAAAAATCCAAGCCTATCATGGTTGGCCTTCCGCATTCTTTTTCTTAAATAAAAACGACAAAAAGATTAGGATCAAAATCACTCAAGCAACATTCAAAGATGGCAAATTAATTATCCAAAAAGTTATACCAGAAGGCAAAACTGAGACTACTTACGAATCTCTTCAGAATTAGTTGCTATTGCATTTCCAATTAACAAAGCTTTATTTGATAAATAATATAGAACTACCCAGAAGCACATTAGACCTAGCAATGCTATGCATAGCCATTGATTCACACTTTGTTTTAAAAAAACTGGCATTAAATTAATTTAATTATTTTTTGACCAGAGACCCTTTATAATATTTTTGATTCTTGCACCTCCTCTTCTTACTAATGATCTATGCTTCTCATTTGAACTCTTTACCTTTCTCAATACTTCATCTCTTACTGTATCTATTGCTATGTATAAATCTTCTTTCTCTGCACTTGCATAAGTATTAACACCCTTGGCTACTATATGTATTTCTGCACGGAAAATATCACCATTCTTATGATGATTGGTTGTTCTCGCTAATTCTATATCAAACTGTGCTGTACTATCATCTGCAAAGAACTTCTCTATTGCCTCAAAACGCTTCTCTACATAATCAGATATTGCTGGAGTCAAATCCAATACTGTTGTCTTTATATTTATTTTCATATTTACATTATAACCTATCGTTTTTCAATACTCAAAATTTTGCTTGGTGAACGATGACCAGATACTATTCTTATTGCTGAATTTGGATATTCTGTATGCATTATTTCCAATAATCTACTATTAGCCATATTATTCTCGGCTTTCTGTATAACTGATACTTCGTAGTGATCTTCTGATATTTTATCTATTTTCTCTTTTTTGGAATTTGGAAATATTCTTATTTTTATATACATAAACTGAATATATTAATATTAAGAAAAATGCATTAGTAAAAAATATAATTGGTGTTGACCACGGTACTCCATCCACTCTAACAAATGGAAATGGCCATAGATATGGTGTTGGGAAGAATTCTGTTGAATGTGTAAATAAATCTAGGAAAATATGAAATGGCCAAGCTAACATTTCCCATATTGGTCTTTTGAAATATAGCGTAACGATTGCAAATACTATGACAAATACTACAAAACTATGGGTTATATTATATAAAGTATTTACATAGTCTGGTATTGATAACAAATCTGGCTTCCCTGTACCTATTTGCCATTTGCCTGTAATAATTGTTTTTATCAATCTTTCTATCAATAACATTCCGAAAGATAGGAAATCTGGTGCTATTCCGTATATAAAGCTTAAACGAAAACTTCTTTTATTTCTTCTGCCAAAAATAATACTTCCCCAGAGTCCGTGGGATAATATATCCATATTAAGAAATCCTAAAAGCGATAATTATGAACAATCGAAATAAAATTGGAATAAGAGGAATAGCTGCTGAGATTATTATCAATCCTCTGACTAACTTTGATTGAGAAGTATTATTCTCTCTTCTAGCAAAGAATATAGTCAAAATCGCAAATACAACTGCTAATACTAATATTAACGGAAACATGCTAGTTGAAGACTCCCAATTAAATACATATTTAAAAGATATTAATCCTAATACTGCTGATGGTATCGCAAATAATAATGATTTATTCATACTGAATATAGTAATACAATTATTGACTTTAAGCACTTATTTTATCAACATCTCATATAATCCTTTTATCAAAAAAACTATTTCAATCTAATATCTTCACTTTTACAAGCATTTTTGCTATTATAGCTGTGTTCTTCGATAATTATAGATTCATTCAGAATGAATCTTAAAAAAACATTCCGGTGTAGCTCAGCGGTAGAGCAGTCGCCTGTAGACGATTTTATTTGGTATAATTTATAAAAATGCCAGATAAAAGAAAGTATGCAGACCGAAGAGAATCCTTAATAAAAGCTGTATCAAAAAGACGGCGTAAAATTAAGGCTATGTCAATTGAGTACAAAGGTGGGAAATGTTTATTGTGTGGATATAACAAGTTTCAAGGTGCTCTTGAACTTCATCACATAGATAGCGAAAAAAAGGAATTTGCTATTGGTGATAAAGGTTATACAAGATCTTGGGATAAAGTTAAATCAGAACTAGATAAATGCGTACTACTATGTGCAAATTGTCACAGAGAAGTCGGTGCTGGCATACAGCAGCTTCCAAAAGAAATTTTGGTTGACAAACGAGGTGAATTCGGTGAAACCCAAACTCATAAAAATAGAGCGGGCAATACCGAGCCAAGCAAACAAATATAAAATTGTTTGAAGGTGTAGAGACTATCCTTTTATAGGAGTAGTTGATTAAATAAAATTAATCCACGAAGCCCCTCGCTTCTAACAGCAACAATACACACGAAGCTTATGAAGATGATATAGTCCGTACCATTAGTAATAATGGAGGATACGTAAGCGATTGGTCGCAGGTTCGATCCCTGCCGCCGGAGCATAAAAAGAAAATGACCCTTTTGGGTCTTTTTTCTTTTCATTAGTTTCGTGCGCATGGTGAGAAAGACGGAAGGCACGAAGGTTGCCTGAGTTGAGGTCGCAGAATTCGCCTACTGGCGAATATCTGTGACCGATCAATATTGCCAGAGTAAAGCTTGACATAATTTATTTATGTAATATAATAATCACAGTATGAAGCCCTTTGACTATACCTTTTGTAAGAGGCGTTGGGATGCGATACATGGCCTGCGTCTCTCCGTTCTCCTAGTCTCGGCGGTTCTGCTGATGACACCCCTACTTCTACTGGTGACCTTTTTCTCAGAGGGTGAGGTGAGACTCTCCGTCAAAATCCTGGTTGTAACGTTTTCAAGCGTACTTCCGGTGCTGGCGATGCTGAGTATTATTTCCAGTTCACGGAGGGTAATCGGCGTAATCAACGAGCTTTCAAATGAAGCTTCAAAGTAGCTAGAGCTACCGAGTTGCTAGACTCGAGTAAAACTTTCAAACTGCATATCCTCGATGATATGCGGTTTTATTTTTCACACAAGACTTTTAATATCCCAATTTCCAATTAAAAGTTAAAGCACCGTTCAAGTCTTCAAATATTTATAATATCTACCTTGTAATATACCCCGCCAACAAAACCAACCCCATCCACCAACCCAGATCCGATATTAATAAACTTGCTATCAACTTGCTTTGCAGTGATGGTGGTAATATTTCAGTCTGTCTACCCTCACGCTCTCGTGATAACAATATTGGACTTATATAGAATGATAGAAACAATCCATTTAATATTAGAATGCATGCGATAATTGCATGATAGAAAGGTATACCTGAGAATGATGCATCACGATAATAAATAACACCTCCAATAATTACTAGAGTAATACCAATCCAAATAAGTGGCTTAGTAACTTTGTGAGTTCTAATTGATGCCTCTGTCCAATAGCTTGATTTCCTCCCTAGGAATCCATGAATATCAATAACAGTAACAGCTCCAAGACCGATAACAAATCCAGCAATAAATATAAACAGTCCAATAAAATCTAATGTCATAAATTATTTATCTTTAATAAGATTTTATCATTTTTCAGCTTTTTCTGCTAAAATGTATTTACTATGCGAATCGAGAAAAAAGTTTGGCCGGAATATTTCCAACAAATCGTAGATGGTAAAAAGACTTTTGAATTAAGACTTAATGATTTTGATATTTCTGAAGGAGATACACTGGTCTTGAACGAATGGGACCCAAACACCAAAAACTTCACCGGAAGAACACTTGAAAAGCAGGTGGGTTATGTCGGTAGGTGGAGAATAGAAGATCTTACAAAGTTTTGGCCACGACAGGATATTGAAGATAAAGGTCTTCAAGTTATCTCTCTGAAAGACTAGAAATATTTCGATGTCTTTTTCTAAAACCAAATATATTCTTTATTATCCTTCCAAAAGATTCTTATTTTTCGCGCAATGTCGCGCCTAAAAAGAAAATGATTATATTGAGAGAATATCTATAATTTACCCCCCCATTGACTTTGTTGTGTTTATATGATAGCATACTAGGCGGAATGAAACCTTACAATCGTGCTGAAATCGTCTCAAAGGATCGCTCAAAAAAACTCCCTGAACCTGAAGGGTTGAAATACGATAGTTGGTGGGAGGAATTAACTCCTTCCCAAAGACTTTTCATCCATGACTTGTCTGGGGAAGGACCTGCATATGGTCCACAACCTGGTTGGATACCCTTACCAGACGACATTCAATAACAACTCACAAGAAAGGTAAAATACTTACTATGAAAGTTCTTTGATACAGCCGCTCACTTTGTCTGAGTGGCTGTTTTTTTATAATATATATTCAAAAACTCTTACTATAACCAACATCCTTCACCAAACCTTAGCATTTTGATATAGTTATTTCATGACGACAATAAGCCCGTGGATCAATTTTAATGGTAATGCTGAAGAAGCTTTTACATTTTACAAATCAGTACTAGGTGGCGAATTCACCGAGATTATTCGTTTTAAAGATATAGCAAGTGCCGAGTTCCCTGTCTCAGAAAAAGAAGCAAATAAAATAATGCGTATTGTTTTGCCAATTGGTAAAAATATTTTAATTGGAAATGATGTTCCAGAAGTATTGGGACGTGTTAATGAAAATGAAAATAGATCTAAAATTTCAATTAGTACTGAAAACAAAGAGGAAGCAGAAAGAATATTTAATGGTCTTTCTGTTGGTGGAAGCATAGAGATGCCACTTGCTCTAAGTCCTTGGGGTACATATTTTGCTATGTTTAGAGATAAATATGGAATTGAATGGACAGTAGAATGTGTTAAGTAAAATCATAAACATTCTATAAACAAAAAAGCTGGAGCACACGACATCCAGCTTGCCTCAGTGAAATAGAATACAGGGAAAGGACTTCCACCTCTTCCTCATCGTCTTCGGCAGACGATCCTAGCTGAAGTCATATCAACTCCTCGCAACCCTTTCGGATTGAATGTGCTCACAAGAATCTTCCAGCACATACAACAGTGCCCCGCCGACTCAAGCAATACACATCTACCATTTCTACCTTTTTACAGGCAGTAACTTTTAAAAGCTTTCGCTTAACCTGCTGATCAAGCAAGGTCAGTTATGGAGCTAGCTATCTGGTGTATTCTATTTCAAGTTAAATATTAATACTTAAATTGATAAATTTCAAATTAAAATCCCTTGCTTTTAAAATAAATTCGTGCTATATTTACATCGGATCGGGATCATTGAAATGAAGTAAATGGACCCCCCAACGGTGCTTGCACCAAGGACACTACACGTCCTCAATTCACGCGTTCCCATAATGTATATTGACTTTTAGTCACGCGATCGGGCCCGTTTTCTTCCGGATGTTGGCTTTGCCTCATCCATTCTGTACCTAGCTCATGCTTCGTACTTCCCTTTTTGTTCTTTCTTTTCTATTGCTTTTCCATTGTTCTTTGTTACTCAGGTCGCCACTTCTGGCGACCTTTTCGTATATTATAAATGCATAAAATATTTAATTAATATATAATTAGGAAATGAAAAAACTAAAATATTTCTTATTATTAATATTATTAATAGCAATAGTTATTGGCGTTAAAACATATTTATTTAATGTATTATACAAGACTATAGAAATTGAAGCGGCAGGTCACTCCCTCTCATTTAAGGTACCGCTTTCATACACAGTCGATGATGTTGGTTACCCAACTAAACGTATCTGGATTTTAGCTAGCCCACCAACTAGTATTTTTACTTTTACAAAATGTGGCGACACATCGGAACCATTAATTTCAATAAAGAGCTATGGGTCAGATAATGATAATTATTCAAATAATCCTGGGGATGTAATCATGAAGGAAAAAGCTATATATACATATTTAAATGATGAGGAATATAATAATACTAAATTTTTATCATTTAAAATGAAAGATAGTAACTCAAGAGAATTAATAAATATTGGTAAGGCAACTAATCTTAAAATAACATACAATGCAGGTTCATGCCCTTGGTTCGAAAATGACTATACAGATACATTTAATAAGATTATGTCTAGTATTACTTTCAAAGAAGCTTTGCCACAACCCAACAACGGCTCACAAGGTAAGTTGAATATTGATGTGGTCTGTACAAGCGCCCTATCATATATGACATTTGAGAATGGAGAAGCATCAGACAAATTCATTTCTGAGTGTAAGGAAGGTAAGTATCCAGATGTTATAGAAAGATATAAGAAAGATATGAATCTAGGTGATGGTGTCGCAATCTAATTTACAAACCCAATCTCAAAGGGATACATCCCCATACCACATGAGCCTCTAAATTTACCCTCTTTCTGAATTCCAATATCTATATCTGTTGAACCTGTATTGGGTAATATTTTAGAAACACCCACACTTGGAATTCTTATAGAAGCAGAGCAGTCAAAAGTATTACTTGTATTGAATCTAATAATAGTTGGTATATTAGCTTTAGCTTGGCTAATTCTTGGCAAATATCCTCCTTTAGCATTTATTTCTATAATTTGTTTACCATCGACAATAGTTACATTATTATAATCAACAATCTGCTCATTTCCTTTATTATTAACAAGAAGAATAGATCCAAAAATAAATATAATTGCAATTACAATGGATATTATAGTTGATTTCATATAAACATTATACTAAAAGTTAAATATTGGTGGAATTAGACCAATCACAACAAGACTATTAATAAGATTGAAAATAGCAAACATAATAACTATCAGACCTGCAGTTTTAAAGAAGATACCTGACTCTGAACTATTCTGAATGTTATATGAACTAAAACTAATAAGCGCTAGGACTGGTAAAGTTCCCAATGCAAATGCAAGCATAGTAAATCCTCCATTCAAGAAACTACCAGTAGTTAATGTGTATATTTGCATTGACTGAGTGAATCCACAAGGAAGGAAGAAGGTTGCAATACCTACTAGAAGTGGAGTTAAGGTGTGATTAAATTTTGATACTCCATGAGCGTGTTTTGCAATAAATTTGGGCATTGATGGTTGCAACTTTTTTGCCCAATGAAATGTATCTAGAAGATTTATTCCAAGTATTAACATGATAATACCAACTATTAAGCTTAGAACAAATGTAGATGTAGAATTAAGAGTAAATGCAGATCCAATAGATCCAATAACGCCACCAAGAACAAAGAAAGAAACAATTCTACCGAAATGAAATAGAAGCTGTGGCTTTAATTTATCTCCCTCTTTTGCAAAAGTAGCCGACATAGATAACACCAATCCCCCGACTACAGCCATACATGTAGAGAGAGAAGCAATGATTCCAATGATAAATGCAGTACTATAATTCACCTCACCTGAACCTACTAGATTTACTATTCCGAGTTTCTGTAAAACTATAAAGACAACAATGAATCCTATAGCAATAGGAAATGCAATTTTGAAATCATTCCATTTAATATTCTGTATTTGTTTTTCAATAGAAATCCTATATCCATGTGACTTAACTAGAATTGATAATTCCTCGGCTACTTGTTCCATAGTCTTATCACCAAAATCGCCTTCAACTTCAATAGAATGAGTTTTGAGATTTGACTTTACTGATGAAATATTTGGCAAACTCCCTATTTCATTCTCAGTTAGAATAACGCAAGAATTACAATGCATACCGTGAACATGAAATTTATATTTTTTAGTTTGATTATTCATACTTTATATTTAATTATATTTTTTTAGTCTTAATGCGAAGTGAATTTGACACCACAGACACTGAGGACATAGCCATAGCAAATCCTGCAAATACAGGGTTCAATAACCAACCGAAGATCGGATAGAACACACCAGCAGCTAATGGAATACCGACAATATTATATATAAATGCCCAAAATAGATTTTGCTTTATTCCTCTCATAGTTATCTTAGAAAGCTTTATGGCTTTCACTAGTTTTGAAATATCACCACCAAGAAGTGTAATACCAGCGCTCTCAATAGCCACGTCTGTTCCTGTACCCATTGCAATACCAACATTCGCCTGAGCAAGAGCAGGAGCATCATTCACACCATCCCCAGCCATAGCCACAATTCTACCTTGTGCTTGCAATTCTTTAATCTTGGACATCTTATCTTGTGGCAGAACATGTGCAACAACTTCATCTATACCCACCTGTGAAGCTATATATTTTGCAGTCCTCTCATCATCTCCTGTCAACATAATTACCTTTATGCCTAATTTATGAAGACTCGCTATTGCATCTTTTGACTCCTTTTTAACATCATCAGCAACCATTACAAATCCCAAAACCTTTTCCTTATTGGCAATTATGACCGGAGTCTTACCCTGTGATGAATACTCAACAATCTTTGTTGTATCAAATGAAATTCCTAGATCATCAATCAATCTAACATTACCTACATAATATTCCGCATCATTTACTTTTGCCCTTACTCCTTTACCTTGTATATTCTCAAAATCTGAGACATCTGAGATAGAAATACTCTTCTCTTTAGCATAATTTACTATTGCATGAGCTATTGGATGTTCTGATTTGTTCTCTAGTGATGCAAGTATTGAGATAAGTTCTGCTTCACTTAAATTAGATAGATTATTGATATCAATCAAAGTCGGCTTGCCTTTAGTTATTGTTCCAGTTTTATCAACTATAACAGTGTTTACTTTGTGAAGTTCCTCTAGAGTCGCTGCGTCCTTGATAAGAATACCCTCTTTTGCGCCCTTACCTACACCAACAATAATCGCTGTGGGTGTAGCTAGGCCTAAAGCACATGGGCAAGCAATAACTAAAATACCTACAAAAGATACAATTCCGTATGACAATGCCTGTGAGAATCCGAGATAAGTAGATCCGAATATGAGCCAAGCTCCCAATGTGATAAATGAAATAACTAGAACAATGGGTACAAATATAGATGAGATCTTATCTGCTAGAGCTTGTATTGGAGCCTTGCTTCCTTGTGCATCTTCTACCATTTTTATTATTTGTGATAGCAAGGTTTCAGAACCAACCTTTGTAGCCTTAAATATAAATGAGCTATTAGTATTTATAGTTCCTGCTACCACATTATCACTAACATTCTTCTGCACTGGCATTGGTTCTCCTGTAACCATAGACTCATCAACAAATGATTTACCACTAGTTATTTGTCCATCAACAGGAATCTTTGAACCAGGTTTTATTACAATCAAATCTCCATGTACAACATCATTCACAGAAATCTCAATTTCCTTTCCATCTCTAATAACCAAAGCAGTTTTTGCTTGTAAATTAAGTAATTTTTTTATAGCATCTCCAGTTTTTATCTTTGATCTAGCTTCTAGATATTTACCAATAGTAATAAATGCGACCACCACAATAGTTACATCATAGTATTGATAATCCACATTTATAAATGGCCTTAGTAAATCTTCAAAAGCAGTTACAGCAAAGCTATATACAAAAGCTGCACTAGTACCAATACCTATAAGAGTATCCATATTGGCCCTACCATATTTTATAAAACGATAGAAACCAAGAAGATATGGTTTACCAATTACAAAAAGTGTATAAGTAGCTAATAAAGGTAGAAGATGATGGAAAAATTCTTCTAATGTATAGCTCATTTCAGCAATAATTTCATATTTAGATAGAATATCCCAACCCATCATAAATATAGCAATGATTGCAAGAATAATAGATGGCCATATATTTAATTTATCAGAATTATCACTTTTAGAAATATGATTTGCATGGGGATCATCTTCTGATAGGTCTAAATTATAACCAAGTGGTTCAATCTTTTTAGATAGATCTGAAGGTGTGATTCTTGAAGCATCAAAAGAAATTTTGGCCTTTTCGGTTCCATAATTCACTTCAGCAGAATGAACACCTTCAGTATTTTTAAACGTAGTTTCAATAATACTTGCACATGAGGCACAATGCATTCCTGTGATCTTATACGTTTTGGTGTCCATAAAATTATTTTCTTTTTAATTTATAAACCTTCAAGACTTCCCCAACAGCTTTATTTGTACTACCACTCTTGATTTGTTCAACTACACAATGCGAGAGATGGCCTTCCATAAGCATATCCTCAACATTTGAAAGGCCTTGTTTGATGGCCGAACTTTGAGTAATAATATCTATGCAATATTTCTCTTTTTCAATCATTTCTCGCAAGCCACGAACCTGCCCTTCAATAATTTTTAATCTTTTAATTATTTTTGTATTGTCATTCATATCTTCATGATACCCCCTAGGGGGTATACTAGTCAATGTGGAAAACTTTCGTAAAGTCATATATAATACAGAAATGGAAACCATACAAAATAATAAATTTTCTATCATAATAGGATCAGTAGCAGCTTTAATATTGATTGTTTCAATAGTTATTTTCGTCTCTGCAAAAAACTTTTCCGATCAAGGATCATATATTGAGGTTAAGGGTCTGTCAGAGAAAATTGTGAAAGCAGACACAGCAATATGGTCAATGAGTTTTGAAGTTAAATCAAATGATGTTGATTCGCTTTACTCAAATATTGAGAAAAACATTACAACAATTAAATCTTTCTTAAAAGAGAAAGGATTTGAAGACAATGAAATCAATGTCGCTCCAGTAAATATTTATCAGGACACTTACAAAGAAGCAGCATTTAGATACAACTCTAACAATCAAATCTCTGTATATACCAAGAAAATTGATATAGCCAAAGCCGCATCAAATGAAACTTTATTATTAGTTAAAAGAGGGGTAGTCCTAAGTCAGAATTATATTTCATTTGAATTTTCTAATCTAAATAGCATAAAGCCAGAAATGTTAGCAGAGGCAATTAAAAATGCCAGACAAACTGCATCACAGTTTGCTAAGAATTCTGGATCATCAATCGGTAGTGTAACAAGAGGCAATCAAGGAGTATTTGAGATTGAAAATAAAGACCCAGGTTCTCCCGAATACAAAAAAATAAGACTAGTGTCTACACTGAGATTCTTACTTAAATAGATGAATGGTAGATTTTATTTTATTGTGTACCATAATTGTTAACAAGATTAAGAAAACAATGTAAGACTATCAACATAAGCACACCTAGCACTTGGGTATCCCTCGCCAAAGCAATACCATTCCAAATCAGCATATGGATATGTTTTGTGATCTATTTTATAAAGTTCCAAGGCTAAAATATATTGTTTAACAGTCTGAATCACATAGTCTAATCTTTTTAAAAGCTTTTATAAAATTCATAGAAAAGAAAAATAAATTAACATCAATAATCCCAACATAATTCTATAATATGCAAAAAATTTAAAATTATGATCTTTAATATATTTTATTAAAAACCTAATAACATACAGCGCTACAACAAATGAAGTCATAAAGCCGACAATCATTATTACCATTTCCTGATTGCTAATCTGAAATCCATGTTTAAACAGACTATATCCAGAAGCAGCAATAAGAGTAGGTATTGCAAGAAAAAATGAAAACTCTACTGCCAAAGATCTAGATGACCCAAGAATAAGCGCTCCAATAATTGTTGCAGCTGATCTGGATGTTCCTGGTATCATAGCCAAACATTGTACAAGTCCAATAATAAATACATGAGTCCAAGGCATATCTACAATTGAATTGTATTTATATTGAATATTTCTATTTTCAATATAAATAATAGTTAATCCTCCAATTATAAGAGCTACAGCTACAGTCCAGAAATTAAAAAGACTTTCTCTAATAAGACCTCCAAATAATGCTCCGATAACAAGAGCTGGGACAATAGCTACTATAATCTTGGCCCACATTTTTATATTTATGGGCCATAATTTCCTCCAAAAAAATATTATTACAGCCAAAATTGCTCCAAGTTGAATAAATATATCGAAGAATTCAGTAAAATTTTTGTCAAAAGAAATCCACTCATTCAATAGAATTAAGTGGCCTGTAGATGATATAGGAAGAAATTCAGTCACACCTTCAACTATACCCAAAAAAATTGATTTCAGGATATCAGATATCATATCACTTCAATGGTAACACGAAATAGAACATGCTACCAACGCCAAATTCAGATTCCACGCCAATTTTGCCACCATGTTGTTCGATAATACCTTTAGCAATTGCTAAACCAAGACCAGTTCCCTTGACTGCAGTTTCAGATCTATTACCAAGTTGCTTAAATTTATTAAATAATTCTTTTGTATCTGCGTGACTAATACCAGTACCAGAATCTAATACCGCAACAACTATAGAATCGTCTAAATTTCTAAACTTCTCTTCGGGGAAAGGTATTATAATTTTGTCAGTTAATTTCTTTAATTCATCATTTAAATTTCTTCCTTTCTTATGATCAAGAACAAAGATATCGATTAATCCATTTATTTTTGTAAATTTTATTGCATTAGAAATAATATTGTTTAATACCTGTTTAATGCTATTTTCATCTATTAAAATAGAACTTGGAAGATTGTCGTCATATTTAACATTTAATTCCAACTTTGCATCCTCACATTCAGGCTTAAAAAAATCAATTCTATTATTTATTATCTTTTTAATATCTTTTGATTCTTTTATAATATCAAATTTGCCTGCTTCTAGTTTTGAAACATCAAGAATATCATTTATTAAGAGTAACATGCTTGAACTATCAGAGTTAATGAGACCAATATATTCATTATAATCTTTCTTGCTTATTTTTTCTTTACCACTTCTTAATAATTCACTAATTTTGTGAATACCTGAAATTGGCGACCTCAATTCATGCACTATCATTGAGGTAAATTGTTCTCTCAATTGCTCAATTGCTCTTTCAGAGGTTATATCATGGAATATAACAACGCCACCTACTATTTCATTTTTGTTATTCAACTGTGCATGCACAGGAAATACGAATATTCTATAATATTTATCTCTGATAAGAACTTCTTCTGACTCAAAATTTTTACTTAATTTAACCGCTTCTTCAAGTCTTCCCCTAATGTCAAATTTACCCTCAAGATTATCGATAAAATCAAATATCGTTATACTCTTCTTATCATCAGTACCAATTACAGCTCTGGCACTTGGATTTGCTACAAGAACTCTATAATCCAAATCTGTCATAACAATTCCATCTGCCATACTTTCAACCATTGCATTTAATTTAGCTTGTTCAGATCTTACAACACCTTGAAGACTAGTTACAGCCTTAGATGCTTGTTGAATTATCTTATATAAAATCGTCATATCCTCTTCCTTATAGAGACCGATCTTAGTATCAGCAATAGTCAAAACACCTACAACTTTATCATCAATTACAAGTGGAATATTAAAAAACGATCTAACCGGATCTTCCAATTCCTCGATCAAAATAGCACCCGATATCACCTCCTTAACATCTTTATTATTAAATTCTCTGTCTAATAATGCTGACAATGACCCGAGCATTCTATCCCTAATATCATTTATAAATTTTTGATTTACCGATCTTTCAAGATGAATTTTGAATATTAATTTTTCTGGACCAATTAGCATATATGATAGAGCCGAATAATCTATAAACTGATGTAAAGAATTTATTATTACATCAATAATTTGCTGAACGTCCAAAGAGTACCCTACTCTATCTCCTAATTCTTTTAGGATTGCTAATTCGTACATTCTTCTACTAACATCCTTTTCTCTTTTGGCTTGATAAGCAACAGTTTTACGATCTTTAATCAAAAGATAGATTGTAGACACTATTCCGCCAAAAGTAAGTAATATTAATATAATAATTATACTCATTCTTGATGTTTAACTTGATTTAGTAAACTTATCTAATCTTACTGCAATTGCGGTGATTGATATTGAAGCAATTATTAATATGATTGTTTCAACGCCTCTATTTAGATTTATTGAAGGGCTGATAAGATTCCATCTATATAGCAATTCCCATAGATGCTGCATGCAGAATGCCCATACAACTACCATCATAGGATTAGCAACTGCTTTACCAATTAGTCCAAAATTATTTTTTGCTATCAATAGATAAGATCCTAATAAACCTGCCATTAAAAATGCAATGAAGTTATGGAAACCATATCCAGCCAATGCAGAGGTTGAGTACTGAGAAATGAAAGGATCTGCCCATTTTGGTATTATGAATATAACAATAAGAATAATTGCCACCACTAATCCCCAGATATTCTCTGAGCCGATTTTCATTGATGATTCATCTCCATTTGCCAATTTGACTAAAGATCTCAATCCAAGATAGTAGGATATCATTCCTAGATAGAACATTATATGCCACCATATATCTATTGATCCCTGAGTAATATCAAAAAAACTTGTTCCCAATTTTTTAAAAAGAGTTATTGCAAAAAAGATTGATGTACCAACAAAAATATACGAGAATACGGAACCTAAAGCTGACCTACCAAAATTTCTTACTGTGATTGACATTATTACTGTAGAGACAAGGAAACATATTGTCGAGAGATAGTAGCCAGATAAAACTAATATTTCAGTATTCATAAAATTATTTTGTATTTATATTTAAATTTGAATACTTAGCAAAAATAGATCCCAGTGCATTTTTTACTATTTGACCAGATAGTTCCACATACTGATCTACTAATTTTTGTAATGTCTCTTTTGGATTTGAACCAACACTAACAACCTTGCCATCATTCTCAATAACAAGATCTTTAACGCTTCTAGCCTTTAATATTGCTATCTCAGGTCCCAAAATAACAGATTGCTTTTTAATTACCTCACTAATTAGATCTGTATACTGTTTATTTTCATCCATATTTTTGTTTAAAATTAATAACTAATCAAATAAATTATAACACACTACTCTAGCTTTAAACTTCTAATAAGTGGATTTAATACTTCAGACAAGTCGCACGTAGCTACACCTATTACCTTATCAGCTCCACCGTAATACAAATATATTTTTTCTTTATTTACTGCCATTCCACATGGAAATACCACATTATTAACTACTCCATACTTCTCATAATCTTCTGTAGGTTCAAATATTGGATCTGTACTTCTTGCAAGTACTATTGTTGGATCGTCTTTATCAAGTAGAACTGCTCCAATTCTATATGTATGATGTTGTTTCGAACTTGCATGATATAACAATAACCATCCATATTTAGTTTTTACTGGAGGTCCAGATATTCCCACCTTGCCAGAATCCCAAGTACCATTTCTTGGAGAAAGCACAGTAATACACGTATCGACTTTTTCTTTTTCAAAATCTAAAGATTTTACATAATCTGCACATATGTCAGTTCCAATTCTATGAAAGATTAGATATGAATCATTTATCTTCTCGGGGAAAATACATGCGTCTTTATCGTCCACCCCTTCAGGTGTAATTATCCTTGCCTTATCCCAAACAAAATTTCTATCTAAAAAATCTTTTATATTAATAGAAGAAACAGCAACTCTTGGAACATGCACGCTATCATATGCAGTATAGAACATATATATCCTATCCCCGATTAGTGTAACCCTTGGATCTTCACAACCAGAATTAGCATTTTCAATTAACTTCATTTCAAAAGATTCTCTTGGAACATAAATGGGATGTGGCAATCTTTCATCAATTGTTTGATTATCCAGACTAATGGCCAAGCCAATTGTTGAAGTATTATCCATCGACATAGCCCTATAGAAAATGTAAGTTTTATTTTTATAAGTTAGCACTCCAGGATTCAGAACTGCAAATGACTCCCAGCTATGACTTGGAATTGGAGTCATTATGGGATTGTATGGAGCTCTTACAAATACTCCATTACCTAGCAAAGTTGACTGCATTGTTTGTATTAAATCCTTAAGATAAACACTCGCCATGCAGATTACATTGTCTGCTCCTCCATAATAAACTCTTAAAATATCCTTTTCTAAGAGAGCTCCAGATGGAAAAACAATTTCAGATACCATACCTCTCCTTTCATATAATTCATCTGGAGATAAAAAGGAGCCTCGAGTCCTGCTTTCGATTGTATGAGGATTTTCAGAATTCAGAATTACAGCTTCAATACCAAAAGTTGCAGATAATCTTTCGGGATTTGGAAAATAATTTTGGATATGTGAATATACCAAAAGCCACCCTTCCTTTATCTTTATTGGTTGCGCACCTATTTCTACATGGTCAAATTCACTTCTTCTAAAAGAAATCTTGTGATTCTCAATTTCTACATACCATTTGTTCCAAAATTTTTCATCCCATAAATCCTCTATTTCATCTGCATATCCAATAGCGATTTTAGAATTTGATGAATCTGGATCAACTGTAAGCATGAATGCAACTTTACCCTTTATTCTTTCAGGGAAAATAATCATGGCCTTAGAATTAAAAGGCGTTACCAAATGCTTAGACTTTATTTTTTTAAGATCTTTAGATACTGCTACTGCAGTTTTAATATTTAATGGCCCGAAAGGATATCCGCCTAAGGCAGTGTAAAAAATATAGTAATTACCTTCAAAAAATATTGCCCGAGGATCTTCACAACCAAACTTATCCCAGCTTTCACTTGGTTCTATAAACGGTGTCCGATTCTCAAAGTGAATACCATCCTCGCTATCTGCTCTACCAATCACAGATATTTGATGTGGTTCTCTAATTGGATCGTGGTGGGATATTGCTCTGTATAGTCCTGTATATCTTTTACCAATTTTAACTACAGACATGTTGAATACTGCTGCAGCTTCAAAATGATGATCACGGTAAGGTACCATTATGGGATTATGTAATGATCGTTTAACTACAAACATTTAGTTTTTATTTAATTTCGTAATTTTTAAATGAGGTTGAATATCCTTCTTTAGACTGTGTATTAGTTCATCCGTATGTATCTGAGCTACAGCTGACACCTTATCTCCACCTCCATAATACACATGTAGTGTATCATTTAAGTTTACTACTCCGCCAGGATAGGCAACTCCAGGTTTACCATCATTCTCATAGAATTCTTCTGGAGATAAGATCGGCTTACTTGATCTTGCTAATACCTTTACTGGATCATTTAAGTCAAATAACATTGCTCCAATTTTGTACTTGCTACTATCATGTCTATCGACTGCATTATAAATTGTTAGCCACCCATCTTTAGTCTTTATTGGTGAAGCTCCAACTGACAGCTTTCTACTATCCCAGAAAGACTTTCTTGGTCTTATCATATGATGTCCTTCTAGATATCTTTTACCTTCTCCGAATTCTAGATCATCTACAGCATCAACCATAATATTGGGCCATATTCTATGGTATATATAATTTTTACCGTTTACTTTTTCTGATAATAACACCACACTTTTGCTACCAACCCCAGGAGGTGACATCAACATCGGCTTACTCCACCTCCATTTCTTTTTTAGGAAATCATCGACTGAAATTGAAGTCAGAACAGTTCTCGTGGGCCAACTTCCTGTAAAGGCAACATAGGTTAAATATACTCTATCGCCAATCTGGGTAATCTTGGGATCTTCACAACCTCCCCACCCTCCTCCAGAAGAGAAAAGGTGTTGTGCTCTCATATCAACATCTTCAGAATCATTCTTTTCATACCAAGCTTTAGGTGTATAGATTGGATAATCCAATCTTTCATCAATATTCACTCCATCCTTACTTGATGCATAGCCGATTCTGGATATACCATCCGGCCCAATAGCTCTATATAAAAGATGAACCTTGCCTCCCAGATGTAAGGCTGTGGGATTAAAGGCTCCATCCCTTTCCCAATCCAGATGACTTGGCTTCAATATTGGGTTACCACTCCACTTCTTCAGTAATGTTTGTTTTTTATTCTTGTTATCCAGTATATATGACTTAGTAATATCAAGATATCCCATTTCCCCATTTTCAGACGAAGTATATATTCTAAATTCGTCTTCAACAGGTACCACTCCCAAAACATGTACGCCACCATGTGTTTCAATAGGAA
Organism: uncultured Candidatus Saccharibacteria bacterium; assembly: GCA_964467225.1. Classification (GTDB taxonomy): domain Bacteria; phylum Patescibacteriota; class Minisyncoccia; order Phycocordibacterales; family PALSA-1337; genus CAIOGI01. The sequence continues at coordinate 13,622 of CAYXPQ010000005.1, read as the reverse complement.
CTTCTATCACTGGTAATTCACTTTGCCACAACAATCTGGTTGGTTCCTTTCTTGAAAAAAGAGCAAATCCTATTTTTAACAATTTCTCTTCGCCAATCTTTTGGTCACTTAAATTAATATCCTTCATTATGTCAACCTTGTGATTCGCAGAATAGAATACAATAAAATAATCATCTAATTCCAATCCTCCAAATACAGAGAATGGTATTCCTTCAAAGAAATGCCAATGTGGTACACGTGGTGGTGTGATAATCTCAAAAGATGTTTTCTTTGTAGTTTTTGATGTTTTGCCTTTAGCAATTTTCAAGGTTTGATTACCAAAATATATATGAGTATCAATCTTTTTATCTTCTACAATAACTCCTGGTGTATGGACTTTAGTTAGAATATGATCAATAACCCATGTTTTTAAATCTTTTGAGGATGCATATACTAAAACTGAAGCCTTCTCCGTGACTCTAATATAAGTCATAATAACCTTTCCATTTGACTCAGAGAGTTTAAAATCGAGACATCTTGAAATATCTTCTTCCTTTTTCTTAGAATCTATTATTTTGATTTTGAAAGACTTGGAATCGAATCCAGAATCCTTCTTTGCATAAGAAATATGTAGTGAATCTAAATTTTTAAATAACAAAAAAATCTTTTTTCTATCAAATCCTACCGCCAAAGGTTTAGTTTCACATGATTTCTTTTGTGTGGATTTTTTAGTTGCTGTTTTCATATTTCTATACCCTATTATATTTATCCTCGATTCTCACTATGTCATCTTCATCAAACTCTCCTGTAGATATTTCGAGGATTATTACATTGTTTTCCGTGGCAGATATTCTGTGTCTTGCACCATTTTTTATTTCAAACATATCTCCAATATTCGCATGTTCTCTAAGCTCACCTATTTCTATTAAGGGATTACCATCTATGACTTTCCAATATTCATCTCTTTTATTATGGTATTGCAAGCTAAGGGCTTCACCTTTTTTTATATATAAAAGTTTTACTGTTGAATTTCTATTGTGCGTGAGACGCTCGAAGCGTCCCCAAGGCCTGTCCACCACAAGATAGTCCATGGGCAAATTATATCATGTAGTATATTTCTATCACAATGTGAATATACACATGTTACAATAATTCCTTTAATATATTTATTGTCTCATCTGGACCAGTAACTGCACGACATTCAATTCCAGTTTCAAGTACTGTAGAATCATTACCACCCTCATATAAAGCATCTCCTATAAATAGCAAATCACCTTTATTTAGATCCATTATTTCAAGAATTTTATTTATTGCATATGCTTTATTTACACCCAAACGTGTTATGTCAATTGTTGTTGCTCCGCCTATACGTATTTCAAACTCAGGAATATATTTATTTAATATTTCAATTAAAATTTTTCTCTTACTCTGATCTGGGTCCCATTTTTCTTTGATTTCAAGAGGGGCAAGCTGACCTCTTCCTGAAAGGCTAATTTGTGATCCCCTATCTTCAATCAGATCACCAAAAGGATTGGAGAAATCAATATTTGACTCTTTAATAACTTTTTCTAAAGCTGAAAGTATTTTGTCTTTCTCTTCTAATGAAAGTTCTTCACTATATAAATTTTTAAAACCAGTTTGATTGTCATATACATAACATGCGCTACCATTTGTAGGAAATAGATATAAATTTGCTAAGGAATTTATTTGTGGCAAATTCATAATGAACTGTTTTTTAAATTGTTCATATGAACCTCCTGTTACAACAGCCATTTTATATTTATCTAATATCTTGATTATGACCTCTGCCATATCTGGCTTTAGAGAAGATTTGCTGGGTGCAAGTGTTCCATCAAGATCACATGCTATTACTTTGATATTCATTTTTAGATTATAACAGATCTGCTATAATAATAATATGACGTGGCCCTTCATTAAGACAGAAAGGTATTCAATAAATATAGTCGCGGGTATAATAATAATCCTTATCATAGGAATCATCTCATCATACTACAGTGTTAAGTATGCAGATAGAATAGTTAGATCCTCCCTACTTGAAAAAACAAAAATTATATCTTCAATTTTTGATATTGATGATCTTTCAGAATTAACAGGTACTACAATAGATTTAGAATACGACTATTATAAAATAACAAAAGAGAAATTATTTGAACTTGCAAAAATAAACAAAGATATTCGTTTTGTATACCTGACTGGCATGCGGGAGGGGGAAGTATTTTTCTTTGCTGATTCAGAACCTAGTAATTCTATATATTATTCACCACCAGGACAGGTATACGAGGAAGCAAGTGATTCTTTCAAAAGTGTTTTCTTTGGTAAAGACAGCGTACTTGAGGGACCTATTTCTGATAGATGGGGATCATGGATAAGTGCTCTATCTCCAATTATTGACCCTCAAACCAAAGATGTTGTGGCAGTTATAGGTATTGATATCAATTCCACAGAATACTATCAAACACTAATTGTATATGGGTTAATACCGATATTGATTTCTTTGTTAATTATAAGTTTCATATATTTTATTTATAGAATGCACAAAAAGGAAGATATACTTTTAGCTTTAAAATCAGAATTGGTATCAATTGCTGCACATGATCTCAGAACTCCACTAGTAGGCCTTAAGTGGTCACTTGATTCTATTGTAAATACAAAAAATGAAAATTTAACAGACAATCAAAGGATGACATTTAAACTCATGCAGACAACCAGTACAACTCTTTTGGAGACAGCAAACCAGATTTTAGAAGCATCAAGAATAGAAAAGCAAAAAGAAAAGGCTTTACTAATGGAAAGAGTTAATTTCACTAATGTAATACACGAAGTAATATCACTTTACACTTTTGCTATTCAGGAAAAGGATATAAAAATAGTTATTGATGATGACTTTCCTAAAGATATTGATATTCTTTGCGATAAAATAAAAATGAAAAGAGTGCTTTCTAATCTTATCTCAAATGCTATAAAGTATTCTACAATAAATAAAAATATAACTTTCAAATACAGTGACTCTGATAAGTACCACATAATTTCTGTTTCAGATCAGGGTATTGGTATTGCTGAGAAGGATTTCCGAAGTATATTTAAAGAATATTACAGAACTGATGACGCATATCAAATGTCATATGGAACTGGATTAGGATTATACTATGTTAAGAAAATAGTTGAGTTACATAAAGGTAAAATCAGCTTTACTTCTAAAGAAGGCGAAGGAACAACATTTATAATTGAATTGCCAAAATAATTCTAAATAATCACAAATTAAAACTCTTATCAAATTTCTCCAAAATTCTTTCTGTATCCATTTCCCTTTCACCAAATTCTGATCTGAGAATTACTACCGCAATCGGCAATGTAGTTGTTGAATTATTTAGTTGGTAATTAAATAATGAGACCATACTTTCTTTAGCTTCTTTAGTTCTTCCAGTCTTGCCTCCTATAAATGGTTCATAAGGGGTAAAGGGATTGATAGAAATAAAATGATGGAAATTGTGATCAGTAGTAGTAGCTAAAATCATTTCTGATAATCTAGTTTTTGATAATAAGCCTTTATCATTCTGATAAATATATTTTGCTAATAAAAACAGATCATCTGCGTTTGAAATATTTAATGAACTTAGTCCTGATGCATCCTTAAATGAACTATTATTAAGCCCAATCTCCTTTGCAAATCCATTCATCAAAGATACAAATTCTTCATAACCAAAAGATTCTGCATATGCATCAGCTGCATCGTTACTTGATTCTAGTAATAATGGATATAACAATTCATCTACGGTGAACTTCTCACCTTTTACAAGATGTCCTGCATCTCCAAATGGTTCAAGCATTTTGTCTGTAATAGTGATTTTATTATTTGGATCTAAATGATGTGTTGCAATAAGAGCAGTGAATAGCTTGCTTAGAGAAGCAATAGGAAAGACTTTGCTAGAATTACTTGATATATACACTTCACCAGTCTGAACATTGCCTACCAAATAAGCTTCTGCGGTTATTTTATCCAAATCCCTTTTAATTACAGCTGGTGTAGGTTTTTTATCTATTGGTTTTTCAATTTGTATTTCTTCTTCTTTCAACAAAGGTGGTTCAAAAGTAATATTATTATTTCCACGCAAAAGAGGCTCAATGACTTGAGTCCTCTTTACCTTTTGTTCTTCAGATATTTGAAATATAAGTGCTGAGAGAACAATGACTATACAAATAATAAGCAGAAATCTCTTATTGGTCATTTGTATATTTTAGCACATATATAAGCATAATTTATCTAGTAACCGTTATAGGATTTGTAATCTCTCCATCAGCAGTAACAGTTACACGTCCATCTAAATCCTGATAAATGTAATAACCTGTATTGTAATTGCTTATACTTGTAAAGTGCGCTGTGGACTTTGAGGGATCAAATGGTAAATTTGAAATATAATTTGGGATCAAACAACTACCTATATTCAAGTTAATACTTTCAATTATTGTCGATGTAGCCGGTAGACTGATTCCCAGACAATTAAATATTCCCTTATTCTCTGCAATATTCTGTCCGACTGCATTTAATATTGCGGTTATATTGCTTACACGCTGTGAATCTCTTGCTAACTTGAATTGTCTAGCTGGATTAATAGCAACTAATACAACCGCAGCCAAAACAGCAATGATTCCAATAACAACTAATATTTCAATTAGTGTAAAACCTCTCTTTTTTATATTTTTTCTATTCATAATTTTATTGTTAACTTATAATTCTCTAATCATATAAAATCAGTTATTAAGAAAAGCTTAAGAAAAGTGTCAAAATCCATAGTTACATCATTGTATTGAAATAATTTCAATATGATCATCAAATAATCTTGTTGTTGCCACACGATATACGATTATATTTTTAAATTTTCCTGAGACCATAATTATTCTTCTATTTGATAAATTTACATCTTCAGCAAGAGATAGTATGGAACAGTTTAATTCATCAAATTTAATTTCAGAATTTGATTTAAAAAAATAATCACTACTTAATCCGAGTAATGCCTGATTAATACAAGAATAGGCATTATAATATGCAATTTCTCTATATTGTTTCCTCTGAACTTGATCAAAAAACTGAAAGATCTCGATCGAACTAAGATACTGGAAAATCAAAATAAAGCTCGAAATTGTAACTAAAATCATAAATGCCACAAACCCTTTATTTTTCATGTAGATTTTTAATTAAATTATTATAATCCCCATTACTAATAGAAACATCTGAATAATCAATGATATTTATTATAGAAATATAAATACCAAGAATAATTATTGAGATAATGCTTATGTATAATATTGTCTCTATTAAAGTAAAACCTTTTATTTCTTTCATAATTTTAAAGTTTCAAATCCTCTACTATCACCAGTAGCAAAATATATAGTCCCTCTATCACATTTCATAGATATTGGTTTTGAGTTTAGATTCATTTCATAAATTTTATGGGACAAATCTGAATCCCAAACTTGAAATTCTTTGTTCATATCATGAGTCAAAAGTAGTACTTGAGAAATTGTTTGAATAATTCCATAAACACCGGACGGAACATCATGTGAAAAGATTGAATTAACACTTGTACTTGTAGAAAAAATAAATATTTCATGATTATTTACCCTATTCATCCCTCCAACCGTGCGTCCTAACGCTAATCTGTCTTCAAATAAGGAAATTATATTTCCCTGTTGCACCTCCCATCCCGTTGATGTAAATGTTTCAATCAATCTTGGATTATTTTTTTGAGATATATCAATTACCCTCATCTGATTTATATCGGAAGTAGCTAAATATAATTTATTTTTATAAACGAGAATATCATTAATTAGTGTATTTGTTTCAAAAGACCCAACAATATAAGGATTTGAAGGATTAGATACATCTATTATTGATAATTCGGGTCCTTCCCATTTATTTGTCCCCAAAAAAATGAAATTATTATGATAAAAAATACTTGTAGATTTTGGAGGAGTTGATGAGGCGTTAGGTAATGGTAGTTTTATTTCCGAAAGAATATATGCAGAACTTCTATTATGTATATCTATTATTTGTAATTGAGAGTTACTACTTGTATTAGCTAAATAAATATAAGGACCCGCAACAGTAAGATTTGAGGCCCCCGGCCCAGTATTGAGACTAGTAATCAACCTTGGATTGCTTTCATCTGTATTATCAATAATGAACAAATCCGGCAGTGACAGTATAGATGAATCAGCAGTTAAATATACTATAGAGTTTCTTACTTCTATGCCTGTGCTTTTATTATTCATACCAATATCAAATCCAGTAAAATTTAGAACTGAATTCATGGTATAGAAACTTATTCTTGGGTAGCAATTTGAGCTACCCCAAGAATTGATTAAATCTGATTTAATAAACTCAAATGGATATAATCTGATGATTTTAGAATAATTACCAAAATATTCCCCCTTGAACTCACTGCCTTTTATAAATAAATCAGCAGTCTTAACTGAATCCTTTAATCTTATTAATTCATTTATTGACCAAATCTTTAATCTTTCACTAGAAAATTTTAAATAAAGAGTAGATATAATAAATAATGAAAACAGTGAAATAACCAGAATTAATTCAACAATTAAGAATCCCTTACTAGTTTTATTTATTGAGTGAATTTGTAATTTCATAAACGGGAAGAATAATCGATAATGCAATGGAACCAACAATTACCCCCATAAATATCATCAGAATGGGCTCGATCAAAGAAGAGAATCTTTTTAAAAAAGTATCAATATCTTGTTCAAAGATTCTAGAACAGTGACCCATCATCTCTGACAAATTACCAGATCTTTCTCCAATATTACACATATTTATCATTATCTTATTAAAAAATTTTGGATATTTAGAGATTGATTTGGTAAATGATATTCCAATTAAAGATTCATTGTATATCTGATTAAATATTTTTTTGTAAATTAGATTTGTTGTAGTATCTCTATTAAAAAGATGTAGATCTGATAATGAACGATTCGTACTAAGCAAAATTTCACCAATATTACAGAGAAATGAATTAATGTCTAAAATAAGATAATTTGATAGTATTGGAATTTTGAATAAAATTTTATGGATATTAAATTTAAAAATATCAAATCTTTTGTAGGAGAATTTAAAAGAAAAAATAATAAGGAGAGACAAAGTAGCCACATACAATCCATAACTGATTCCAAACTCATAAAGAAATTTAACTAGTCTGGTTAAGAACGGTAATTGAATATTCAGACTATTCAATAGAGGTAAAATCTTTGGAAAAATATACATTACTAAGAAAATAGCCATGAATATAGTCGCAATAAAAATAAAAGCCGGATAAATCAATGTACTAATCATCTTTTTCATCAATTCATTCCTTTTTTCTAAATTTCTCGAAATTTGTGACAACGACAATACAAGAGTACCACCTTGTTCCCCATTTTTAATTAATGTAATTAGTAATGAATCTAATTTTAGATTTAGATTTAGTAAACTTTTTGAAAGAGAAATCCCAATTTCGCAATCATTTATTAAATTATCATATATCTTAATTTTATAGGCTTCATTTTCCATCGATTTCATAATTTTTAATGCTTCAAGCATTGATAGATTAGATTCAAGTAAAATTGAAAGTCTTTTAGCAAAATATATTTGATCAATGATTGAAAATTTTTTAGTTATTTTTATCATTTTGTTCCTGAATCACTCTTAATACTTCTTCTTTAGTTGTTATACCCTTTTCGACCTTTTCTAATCCATCTTCGTACATAGTTATCATTCCTTTACTTCTTACATATCTAGAAATATCAGATATTGAAATATGAGACATAATATATTTCCTTAATTCATCATCAACCAAAATTGTCTCTGACAATACTGTACGGCCTTTATAACCCAACATGGCGCATATGTAACAACCGCTACCTTTACAATGATTACAGACTTTCCTTACTAACCTCTGAGCAATAACAAGAGATAGAGTAGAAGCTATTAAATATGAATCAACTTTCATATCCATTAATCGAGGTATTGCACCGATAGCAGAATTTGTATGTAAAGTTGAAAGTAGTAAGTGACCAGTCAAGGATATGTTTACAGCAATTTGAGCTGTTTCGGTATCTCTAATTTCCCCCACCATAATTATGTCTGGATCTTGCCTAACAATTGAACGTAGTCCATTAGCAAATGTTATCCCATGTCTTGAATGTATTTGTATCTGCCTAACTCCAGGAATAGAATACTCGATAGGATCCTCAAGAGTAATAATTGAATTGTTCTGATCAGTTAAAGAGGCTATAAGAGAATAGAGCGTGGAAGTCTTACCTGAGCCTGTAGGACCAGTAACAAGGATCATGCCTTGGTGATTATTTATAACTGAATTAATTCTTTCACAATCATGTTCAGAGAATCCAAGATTATCCAACGTAATGTTATTCTGATTATTCTTTAATAATCTTAAAACCGCATTCTCTCCATGCTGAGTGGGTATTATTGAAACTCTCACATCACAATCACACAATGTATGAACAAAATGGAATCTTCCATCTTGCGGAACAAAATGTATATCAGTTCTTAAACCTGATATCACCTTAATTCTTGCAATCAACTCTTCATGAATAGTAATAGCAAGTGTATCTATATACTGTAATACCCCATCAATTCTAAACCTAATAACGATTCCAAGTGGAGTAGGATCAATATGTATATCAGAAGTATTTCGATGATATGCAAATGATATTATTGAATCAACTAGCTCAACTATTGAAGTTATGTCGTGCAATATTTTGTCTTCTCCTTTTATTTCATAATTATTTTGATTCATAAATAAATCCTAACAATTAGGGTATTAAGAAAAGCTTAAGAAGTTATTAAGAATTAATGAAGATTGATAGTGATTGGGGATAAAATTACGATAATATAAGGAAATTTTATTTGGCTTGCTAATTATAATTTTTGTGGTAATATTTTTATCCGGATTAAGTTCTAATTCCCTCTCGCTATGCGGGATGGGAAAATCACGACAAAAACACTCAGCATGACGATATCATGAGTTTTGAGGATAGACCATTGACGTTTCTTGTTGGGCCAAGGGCGTGTGGCAAAAGCACGCTTGCTGAAATTCTGCGTTTACTTACTGACCGAAATAATTCTGTTCTTGTACACATTGAGACTTCTACTCTCATCAATGTGCACATGAACAAAAAAACCGATCTTGGTACTCAACTACTTCAACATCTGGAAAGCATGCGCAACGGACACGTAATGCAGGCACATGATATTATTGTTCAGATGATCATGGAATCTGCAACTACCATTTGGAAGGAACTTGGTACAAAACAGATCGTGGTCACAGGAACTCCCAGACACCCCGAACAATCCCAGAGGGTTATTGAGATACTGGGCAAGAATAGAGTGAAAGTTGTTCATATACAGCAAGACAAGGATCAAACAACACAGAGTGTCATCCGTCGGCAGAGGGAAAGTGGTAAAGTTCGTACAGATGAGACGGACCAAGCCATCGAAATCGCCTGGCAGGAATACAACAATATGATTCTTCCTGCGGTGAGTATCTTCAATGGTGAGGCCCTGCATATCCACCGTTCAGATCCGATGAAGAAAAGAGTGGAACAAGTTCTCCATCACATGAAGATGCCGGACGCATGCAGAGCAAGGATCTTGAGCAGGTTGAATACCCGCGATCATCCTGCAGCAAAAAGGATTGCTGAACTAGATAGTAACTAGCCAGCAATTGTTAAGCACAAAACAGGCGATGCCTCCCTTACAGGAGCGCATCGCCTGATTTTTATTTCATTTGACTTTTATATTATTTTTATGCTTTAATTATTGCTCAATAATACAAATATGGATATACGAAACATAGCAATTATCGCCCATGTGGACCATGGAAAGACCACACTGACTGATGCCATAATGACTCAATGCGGTCATGGTGATGACGGAACAATGGATTCAAATGCCTTGGAACAAGAGAGAGGTATTACAATTTATGCCAAAAATACATCTATTGAGTACAAAGGTACTAAAATAAATATAGTAGACACACCAGGTCACGCTGATTTCGGTTCAGAAGTAGAGAGAGTTCTTAGATCTATTGATACTGTTCTACTTGTTGTAGATGCACAAGAAGGACCAATGCCACAGACACGTTTCGTACTCAAAAAATCACTAGAATTAGGATTAAAACCCATTGTAATAATAAACAAAATAGACAAGCCAGCAGCAAATCCTGATCAATGTCATGAGATGGTTCTTGAGTTATTTATGGAATTAGGTGCAAATGACGAGCAACTTAATTTCCCAACTGTATATGCAATAGGACGAGATGGAGTTGCAATGAGAAAATTAGATGATCCAAGAAAGGATCTTACTCCCCTTTTAGATATGATTCTTGAACATGTACCACCTGCAAATCAGAATCATAGTGCTACAGCTCCATTAACGCTTCAAACATTTAATCTTGGTTATGACAATTTCCTTGGAAGATTGGCAATTGGAAGAATTTATGATGGTACTATAAAAACAGGGCAGACAGTATATGAGAAGAAGATCGACTGCACTGTTAGTTCAGGAAGAGTTACAAAGCTATTCACCTTCGAAGGCAAAAAGAGAGTTGAGATCCAAGAAGCTAAAGCTGGAGATATTGTGACAGTAGCTGGTTTCCCACAAATATACATTGGTGAGACATTGACTGACAATGCTGAAACTCCAGCATTACCTGCAATCAAAATTGATGAGCCAACAATTTCCCTTAATTTTCTTGTTAACAATTCCCCATTTGCTGGAAGAGAAGGTAAATTCGTTACAGGAAGACAAATTCGCGAAAGACTAGAAAGAGAATTAGAGATAAATGTAGGACTAAGAGTAGACTTCAATTCAAATGAATTCTATACAGTATTTGGTCGTGGTGAATTACACATTGCAGTTCTACTTGAGAATATGAGACGTGAGGGTTATGAACTTCAAGTATCACAACCACAGGTTATTATAAAGGAAATTGACGGAGTAAAAAGCGAACCATTCGAAGAGTTAACAATAGATACTCCAGACGAATTCACAGGTTCTATTATAGAGAAATTAGGAAAGAGAAAGGCCACAATGATAGATATGAAAACAAAAGACGGCATAACTCGTATGCTTTTTGAAATTCCTACTAGAGGATTGCTTGGATATAGAGGATCATTTGTAATAGATACTAAGGGAAATGGAATTCTCGCAAGTAGATTTATTGATTTTAAGCCATATGCAGGTGAAATAGAAAAACGAAGTACAGGATCAATGACTTCAATGATGACAGGTAAAGCTCTTGCATTTGCACTATGGAACCTTCAAGAAAGAGGAAGAATATTTATAGAGCCAACAACAGAGATCTATGAAGGAATGGTGGTAGGAGATACATCAAAAGGTGATGATATGGAAGTTAATCCATGTAAGGGTAAGCAATTAACAAATATGCGTTCTTCTGGAAATGACGAGCATATTATGCTAACTCCAGCTTGGAAAATAGATGTTGAAAGAGGGTTAGAAACTATGAGAGAAGATGAGTATCTAGAAATAACTCCTAAAAGTGTAAGATTGAGAAAGAAATTTCTAACAAGTACAGATAGAGCTAAAGCTGGAAGGAAGGATTTGTAAGGCTTATATAGAATATTTTTTGTTAAATATTTTATTCTATGTCTTAACTACAAAAATATTTGCACTGAAAAGTGTAGGTTGAATCATAATTTGTAAATTAAAAAACTAATTATTAATTTTAATCAATCTACAAATATGAATGAAACTGAACCAATTTACATTACTCAATTAAAAGACAGTATCATAAATTTAGACAAGAAATTAGACACTGGCTTTAAACTTATTAAGCATGATATCGGTGAGATTAAAGGTGAGATAACTGGAATGAAAAGTGAGATCACTGAGATGAATGACAATGTTAATAACATTGATTGGATTAAGGAGAATATGGTTACAAAAGAAGATATTGCTGACATAGTAACCAAATATGATATTTCCGATATGGCCACAAAAGGTGATATTAAACCTATTTTGAATCTTATTGGTTCATATAAAGTGAGAGCTAAGAATACTGAAGATATTGTTCTTAATGATCACAAGCCTAGAATAATTGATTTAGAAAAAGAAGTTTTTGCTTAAATTATAAGTACTCTATAGAGTATGGAGATGTGTTGAATAAAGCTAATCAACTATGCAATATACAATATTTTTCATATAGCCAGAAATATCTTCATTTGTTACATTCAGGGTCTTATTTCTTGCTCTTTCAAAACCGATTGCAATACTACTACAATTTTCTAGTTTATTAGGAAAAGATATATTTTGATAATAAATTATATATACTATTCCAAGTAAACACAAAAACAAAAGAATGTTTGTTGTTTTATTCATGTATTCATATTAACACTATTATAACGACACTTCCATTTTCAAACCGCCACATTTCGTAACGGTTTAATTTGATAGTGTGTTTATCTACCGTAAGTTATTTTTAAATAAAACAAAACCACCTATTTCTAAGTGATTTTGTTTAATTTTTTATAGCTGTTGTTGTATAGGTGATGGAATGGGCATTGTCATTATCGTATTAGCCAGGTTTTTGAAACACTTAAACGTTTCATCATCTAGTTCTGTACGAGTGATGATGTTTTTTCTTATTAGCAATTCTATCAACGCACTCTGTTGTACAGGATTTAATTGACTTATTGCGTTTTTTCCACCAATTCGTGGTGCAACAGTTCGTATAAAATCTTCTTCTGTCATTTGTTTAAATTATTTATTGGGTTTTCTAGTAATTTTCCTTGCTTTCGCTTGGCGTCACACAACTTCCCGTGTTATGTTGGTAAACTCTTACTGCGTCCAGTAATACAACCAAATAAAACTTTACTTTTATGATAATTAGTTTCAATAATAAACATATGTTTAACAATAAAAGTTATCAACAGTTGAATCCATAAAGTATCTGTTATAATTTAAGAAGTTAATTTTTGAAAACATCCACATTATTCTGTTGCCGATATTCGTTCCTATATCACGGGATCTAGACTATTAAAGTCAGTTATCGGCCTGGCCCCTTCAATTTTAAGGGATCGATGGGTTTAACGGCGGAGCAACAGATTAATGAGGGTGTTTTGTGCTGTAAAAAAATATATTTCTGACAAGATTATATCTTTTATGAATTTTTAAAACAAGGGGAAAAGTAGAAAAAATATAGATGCGATACACTTGTGGCAATATGTAAAATATAGAATTATTAAAATTTGGTTTTTAGCTTGATTTATATGGATTTAAAGCGCATATCTGTGATAAAGAAACTCACTGAGGTTCTTAATTTACTAATTATCCCCACTTAGTCTTTATATATTCTGACAATTCCATTTTCAACTAGTTACATTTTGTAACCAACTCACCTCCTTCTTTGTGTCTTTGATAATTATTAAAAGTAAATATTAACGTATAATCACTATTTTATCCCCAATCTTCATTGATTCTTAATAACTTCTTAAGCTTTTCTTAATACCATCTTTGATAGCATTCACTCAGAATGATTATTTTTTCCTATGGGCCCGCCAATGGTTTGGGGTTCCTTCTTGTCAGCTGG
>CAYXPQ010000004.1:0-61478 GCA_964467225.1 uncultured Candidatus Saccharibacteria bacterium | reverse complement strand
CTCAGTTCGGATTGAGGTCTGCAACTCGACCTCATGAAGCTGGAATCGCTAGTAATCGCAGGTCAGCTATACTGCGGTGAATACGTTCTCAAGTCTTGTACTCACCGCCCGTCAACTCAAGGGAGTTGGGAATACCCGAAGTCTGCGCTTGTCGCGGCCTAAGGTAAGCTCAATGACAGGGAGTAAGTCGTAACAAGGCACGGGTAGCGGAAGCTGCTCGTGGATTATTTCAAATTGAATCTCGATATTAATCTTTTAGATTATTATCTGACCGTGTCGATTGTTTGTTATACAAACCAAAAGCATTGTTCTACACTTCTATGTGAACACTCAGTCCGCGAGAGAAAGGACATAGGTCGGTTACAGCTTAAGCGTAACTGACCGGATGAACGGAACAAAATAGAGCATAGTAAATTACAGAGCCACCCCACAAAAAGGTGGTTTTGTTTTGTAGTATAACTAGTATATTTAAATTTGATTGATAGCTATATCTCTCATTGTATTTTAGAGATATTTCTGCTATATTTTCCTTACCTTTAATGAGGTTTAAGAGAGCATAAATGCGCGCATAGCTCAGTTGGTAGAGCACACCACTGATACTGGTGGGGTCCTAGGTTCGAATCCTAGTGCGCGCACAGAATATCTAAGTTATCACTAGTCTTGCGAAGCAAGACGTCAATTATGGTATAATTGATTCATTATGAATCAAACAAAAATTACACCAAAGGACTTCTTTTTGCATCTAGGAGCAACTATAGCTCTATACACTGCAATAATATCAATAATTAATTTATATTTTACTGTTATCAATTATTATTTTCCTGATGCATTAGCTGGATATTATTTTTCGTCTTCCATAGCCTGGCCAGTATCTATGCTTATTGTGGTAATTCCAATTCTTTATATTCTGGAGTGGTTAATTAAGAAAGATATAAGATCAGCACCAGAGAAATCAGAAGTATGGATTAGAAGATGGAGAATCTATTTGACCTTATTTTTGGGAGGAATAATAATTGCTGGGGATCTAATTTCTCTAATCAACACTTATCTTAGTGGGGAAATATCTATTAGATTTGTTTATAAATTCTTAGTAATTTTGATTATTACTTCTATTGTATTTGCTTATTATATTCTTGAGAAAGTCGGTAGATACAATAAAACACGAGTTGTATTGTCATATGCTGGTATTTTGATCGCTTTAATTGGAATAGTTCTCGGATTTATCATTGTTGGATCACCGACTAAGCAGAGGTCCATAAGGTTTGATAATCAGAGAGTTAGTGATTTGCAGAATATACAATGGCAAATCGTAAATCATTGGCAGACTAAAGAGAAATTACCTGTTACTCTAGATGATTTGAGAGATTCAATATCTTATTCTGATTTACCAAATGATCCACAAACGAAAATTCCATATGAATATATTGTTAAGTCAAATACATCATTTAGTCTATGTGCAAATTTCAGTCTTGAAACACAGGATAATAAAAGTAGAGGAGATTATGGATATAGAGGTGGAGGGGGGATTATAAGTTCTGAAATATATTATCCAAATATGGAGAATGATTCATGGAAACACGAGGTGGGTAGAAATTGTTTTAACAGAAATATTGATCCTGATAAGTATCCTACATTTAAAAAATAGCTTTGCATTAGCTGGTGTTTTATAGTACTATATGATTTCCATATTAATCATATATAACAACAAATACAATGAATCCTGCTAAGAAGACAAAGATAGTGTGTACCATAGGTCCAGCAACAGAAACTGTTGAGAAGCTTACAGCTTTAGTGAATGCCGGTATGAACGTTATGAGATTGAACTTCTCTCATGGAGATTTCGCTGAGCATCAGGCTCGTTTCGATAATTTGAAGCAGGTAATGAAAAAGACAGGTAAGACTATAGGTGTTATGCAGGATTTAGGTGGTCCAAAAATAAGAATAGGAGAATTCGAGAAGGGTGTTATAACTCTTGTTCCAGGACAGACATTTATAATTACTACAGACAAGATAATGGGAGATGATAAAAGGGTTTCAATCAATTACCCACTTTTCCCTAAAGAAGTTAAGATAGGAGGAATAGTTCTTCTGCATGACGGTAAAAAGAAACTACAGATTACAGATATAAAGGGTAATGAAGTAACAACAAAAGTTATTGTTGGTGGTGAGATTAAGAGTAAAAGGGGTGTAAATCTTCCAGGGGCTTATCTTTCTATAAGTTCTCTTACAGAGAAGGACAGAATAGATCTAGATTTTGGTATTAAAAATAAAGTAGATTTTATAGCACTTTCATTCGTTAGAAAGCCAGCAGATATTATTGAGTTGAGATCAATACTAGATAAGGCAAAGTCAAAAGCTTCTATTATAGCTAAAATTGAGACACCAGAGGCCTTGGAGAATATTGACGAGATAATAAATCTTTCAGATGCAATTATGGTTGCTAGAGGAGATCTTGCCATTGAGATACCAGCAGAAGAAGTTCCATTAGTGCAAAAGACTTTAATACAAAAGTGTAATGCTGCCGGTAAGCCAGTTATTACTGCAACTCAAATGCTAGAATCTATGATAAAAAGTCCCGTACCAACAAGGGCTGAGGTTTCAGATGTCGCTAATGCAATTATGGATGGAACAGATGCAATTATGCTATCAGAAGAAACAACATTAGGTGATTATCCAGTTGAATCAGTTGAAATGATGACAAGAATTGCTCTTAAAGTCGAAAAAGAAGTATTTACAACAGATACTATAAATGAATATGAAGAATCACATGGAGTTACTGATGTAACTTCTCAGTCGGCAGTGCTGGCTTCACATGAGGTAGAGGCCAAATTTCTTGTTGCCCTAACAGAATCAGGAAGAACTGCAAGAATGATTTCTAGATATAGACCAGCAGAAATGGTGGTAGCTTTAACTTTAACTCCTCAAACAGCACAGAAGCTGTCACTTACTTTTGGTTGTCATTCAATTGTTGTAGAGAGATTCACAACAGTACAACAAATTATGACTGTAGTAAGAAAGACTGCATTAGCACAAAAACTAGCTACAAAAGGTGACAAAGTTGTTATTGTTGGGGGTATGCCATTCGGTAAAATTCAAGAAACAAACATGATTTTGGTGGAAACAATATAGTTGTTATCCACAAGTTATTAAGAAGTCATGAAGATTTCATAAAATATGCCCTTGTGGGCATATTTTATTTGAGTAATAATTATATAATGTCAATCAAAAAAGAAAAATCAAAACTATATAGTTTAATGGATACAGATTTATTCCTTGATACTAGTAATCGTGATTATGTATTAAAAATTAAAGATTTGCCAGCTGGATCTAGACCAAAAGATAAACTTATAAATTTTGGTCCTGAAATGCTTTCTATGGCTGAATTATTATCAATAATATGGAATACAGGCAATCAAGACGAAGATGTTCTAGAGATGGCTAGTAGAATAGTTAAAGAATACGGAGAAAAAAGCATCTTTTCCGAGAATGATGTTAATAGGCTTTCAAAAGAATTGGGTATTACAGTACAAAAGTCTAGTCAATTAATAGCCTGCGGAGAATTAGGGAGGAGGATATACTCAAATAATTCCTCCGGACTATCAATTATACGAAATGCGAAAGATGTATATGACTATCTTAATGATATGCATAATTTAACAAAAGAACATTTAAGAGGGCTTTATCTTAATACTCATAATAGAATTATTTATGATGAAGTAATATCTATTGGCACTATTAATTCAAACTTAATACATCCTAGAGAAGTATTTAGACCTGCGTTAGAGTATAATGCAGCTGCTGTTGTTATTGCGCATAATCATCCCTCCAATATTGTCACCCCAAGTTCTCAAGATATAGAAGTTACCAAACAAATAATCGAAGCAGGTAAAATTCTAGGAATAAATGTTCTAGATCATATAATTATAACCAAAAGTACATATATGAGTATTAAGGCAAATTATTAATCTAATATTAAATACAATGCAAAATTATACAATTAAGCAACCACAAATTAGCGGAATATTATCTGATGACTATTTATATTTTGAGGGAGTATCAAGGCCATTACAAATATTTACTGTCTATGACACAGAAATAAATGAACATAGTAGAGAAGTTTTAGAGAAATATTTTAATGATATATACAATCTTTTTTTAAGGAAAATGTCTATTTTTTCATCATTTGAACATTCAACTGATGAAGAAATGATAAAAATACAGGCATTATTACAAGAACTAGTTAAGGTTAAAAAGATTTTGCAAGATTTGCTATAATAGCAAACGTGAATTACAAGGATTATTTTAAGGATAAAAAGATAGCGATCATTGGTCTCGGTCTTCACGGTGAAATGATCGCCGATATTAAATTTTTATTAAAAAATAAGGCTAAATTATCTTTGTACGATATAAGAAGTGAAGAACGGATAAAGAAATACATATTGTCATTATCAGTCGGTGGTTTAGAGAAATTCTCTTTTGGAAAAATTCTCGATGATGAATTGTTGATATATGATTTGATAATATTGTCTTCTGAAATATCAAAGCGATCTACATTTTTGAAAAAAGCTATTGAAAATGGAATTCAAATTGAGTATCCAGATACACTTTTCTTTAAATTAGCTCCACCGATCATTCTTGTTGGAATAATTGGTATATCTGGCAAAAGCACGGTTACCCACTTGATATATGGTATGTTAAAAAAGGCTTTTTTGGCTCATGATAATCAAGGTCTTTTTCTGATCGATTCTGATTCTACGAATGGCGCTATAAATCACCTAAAGAAAATTAAAAAAAATGATCTTGTATTAGCTCGAATCCCTGAGAATATAGCTGAGTCGTATCACGGTATAAGAATTAGTCCACATGTAGCTGTTATTACCTCACCTACTAATTATGATATTTTGGAATACCAGACACAAAATAATTTTATTGTTGCACATGATAGAGTAATTGATTCTTTCAAGAAGTGTATAGATTTTACTCCTAGAGCTAAGATTCTACGTACCCGTGCTAGTTTGATTCCTAATGATTGGGATATTGAGAATAAAGGAGTTCATATGATAGAGAATGCAGCTTTAGCATTACAGGTTAGTGAATTATTTAAAGTCTCGAAAGACATCGCTAAAGATGTTGTAAAGAACTTCTTAGGATTAAGAGGGCATATTGAATTTGTAAAGAAATTTGCGGGTGTGGATTATTATAATGATGCTAGTTCCAATTCACCACTTTCAACACTATGTGCTCTCAAAACTATTTCAAGTAACAAGAATATTGTCCTCATTTTTGGTGGTGCATATACTGGTCATGACTACGATCATTTAATAATGAACTTATCACAGTATGTAAAAGCAGTGATATTAATTTCTGGCAGTGGTACTATTGGTATAAGAAATAAAATAAATGATATAGAAGATATAGTATGTGTACATGTTCTTAATCTTGAACAAGCAGTAATAAAATCTAAGGAATTAATAGGCAAGGGTGATATTGTTCTTTTTAGTCCTGGTTTTGATGCTGTAGGAGTTGATGTGTCTAGAAAAGAAAGGGGAGAGAGATTTGTCAAAGCAGTTAGAAATCTTTAATCACCACAGATTATACAAGCTACTGAGCCAGTCCATGTTCTGCTAGTGTATATTGCTTGCATTAATCCTGCTACAGATAAAGCACTATTTGTGGAAATTTCTAGATTCGTATATCTACTAGTAATTTCCTGTGCTGATTTTATTTCTTCATTTGAAACTATCCATGCATTGCCTTTGGTTTTGATTATTAATTCAGTAAGTGTATCTTTCCTTAATGCGGTATGATCTACAATTGCATCTGCTATTGATTGTTCATCTATTATTTCATCCTTAATAAAATTATCAGCAATAGGATGGCATGATGATGTTTGAACAATATGTGTTTCAATCTTTATATTTTTTTTTATAAAGAATTCAGAAAGTGCTTGAGCTGTGGTACCAGAAGAGGAACCAATGAATATTGCTTCAAGCTTAGGAATCTTCACTAATTCTTGCGCTAAACTTTCGTAACCTATTAGAGCATTGTCATCATTAGACTGCCTTAGAGCTTTGATGTTCTCATCTCTTGTTTTTATAAAAAGTGTTTGAACTGGTCTATCATGTATAGTAATAGAGATACAGTCATTTTCATATCTTTTTAATTTATCTAATTTCTTGGATGAAATATGTCTTCCAACAAGAACATCTAATAATATCTGACTTTTATTTTTTGAATTAAGTTCTTTGATATACATAACAGCAGCTAAAGCTGCATTACCAGAAGAGGAGATAGCAAAATGACTAAAACCTTCTTTCATATAAATATCTATCATTGTAGGAATAGATCTACCTTTGTGAGAGCCGTAGGGATGTTCGTCTTCTCTCTTGAAGTATAAAGATTTGATATCTAATTGTTTGGCTAATTTTTGATATTCCTCATGGTTTGTTATCATATTGATATAATAACGCGTTTTATGTAGTATTAGAAGATACTTTATTAACCGTATGTATTTTCAATCAATTAAAGTTATGAAATCAATTTGTCCAGAATGTAAAAATAGTATTGATCTTGGTCGCTATCCAAAAATCGTAGAGGGAATGGTAATAGAATGTAATTATTGTGGAATTACTCTTCTTTGTAAGAAAATAGAGGGTGAAAATTTAACTACTGAGATTGTTGACGAAGGGAAATAATTAATTCTTCAATCATTGTTCTAAATCCATGTGAACCCATGAAGGCTACACAGTCGCCTTTTTTGGCGGTTTCAATCACTGTTTTGATTAAATTATTGTCATCTTCAATGTATATAACATTATTATGAGTTTTCTTAATTACTTCTGTTAATTCGTCACCATCTATTGGCTTGTCATTTTCTCCTACTTTTAATTTTGATAATCTAGGAATAATGACTAAATCTGCATCTTTGAATGCATTATTATATTTAATTATTGACTCTCTACTTCTCCCACCAGTATTGGGTTCAAATATTGCTATGATCTTGCCATCATATATTTCTTTTAAATTACTTAGTACTGTAGAAGCTTTCTCTGGAGAGTGAGCGATGTCATCATATACAGTTATATCTCCCACATACCTTTTCTCCAATCTTCTTTTCATTCCTTTAAATTCTGCTATAGCTTTTACAATTATCTCTTTATCTATTCCTAACTCACTTGCCATAGCGAAGCATCCTGTAATATTCTCAGCTTGGAATTTGCCAATCAATTGTGAATGAATATCAATTCCATTTATTTTAAAATCCAATCCATCTATGGTTTGTTTTACATCGCTGTAGATATAATCTGCATCCTTACTACCATACCATATTGCTTTATCTACCAATTCTCTGACTTTAGAATTGTCTTTGTTTGCTACGATAAATCTGGTTTTTGATATTAAATTTTTGAATACATCAAAATAGCTTTGTTCAGTAGGATAAAGGTCGGCATGATCCCAAGATATTGCAGAAAGCAATAAATGAGTCGGATTATAATAGAAGAATTTTGGAGTATTGTCGGTTGGTGAGCTTTTGTATTCATCGCCTTCAAATATACTGTATCTGCTATCAGTTAATTCAGCTGATGAATCATGAGAAAGGGAAATTCCACCAAACATATATGTCGGGTTATAGTTGGCTTGTTGAAATATATATGAAAGCAATGTTGTTGAAGAAGTCTTGCCCCATGTTCCTGTTACTACAATTGAGTATTCTTTAACAAAGAATTTGCCAATTGCCTCGGCAAATGAATATAGTGGAATATTATTATCTCTTATATAAGCTGTTTCTGGATTTTGAGTTCCTGAAGCTGTACCCATAATTGCAATATCAGGTCTATCAATATTTTCAGGATGCCATCCTGCATAGAAATTGATACCATGCTTATCTAATTCTGTAGATACAGGAGGGAAGAAGCCTTTGTCAGACCCTGTAACTTTCCAGCCTGCCCTATGAAATGCAACTGCAATTGCGCCTGTAGCTACTCCACAAATACCTATAATATGGACATGTTTCTGTAATGTCATAGGTCTATTATAAATGAAAAAGGAATGAAGTGTTATTGACTAGCATGTAATGTGTAAGTGTATTTTATTTAACAATCAAAATCTTCTTAACTTCTCCTATATCACTTTTCCACGTCTTCCCATCGAACCACTCTATTCCAGAAAATTGTAATTTATAAACATCACCTGATCTTTGTAATGAACCTAAATATACATACTTCAACCCAAGAGTTCTAGCTTCTTCCAAAACTTTCGTCATCATTATTAGTCCCATATCCTTTGGACTCTTTTCTAAATCATAAAATGGATAACAATAGTGGATTATAGAATTATTCTCATAACATATTGCGTATCCTAATCCAGAGAATGAAAATAGGGAATTGAAATTATCTGTAGTAGTTATTAGTTCCTTAATCCGATTTGCTGAGAAGGCCCCTAAAGCCTTTTTGTCATAAAAGTCTTTAGCCATTTTGCCTATTTCCCATTTATATGAACTATAGGGTATTGAGAATTTCTCTAGAAGAATGTCCTCACCCTTACGAAGTATTCTTCTATTCTCACTTGATAGCTCAAATCTATCTAAATTTATCCTAATACTTCTTGTTTGATGCATTACACCTTTATTGATTCTGGTAAAGACAAAGCCATTATCATACATCTTGCTAATCGTCTCTGTTGTAGCATCGTTTATTATCTCTTCTTTCCAGTGTAGATATTCCATAATTTATTAATGTAATGCTAACCAAATACCAAAAACTACAAAAATGAAGTGTAGCATCCAGAATCTCATTATGGTCTTCTCTTCTGTCCAACCTATTAATTCGAAATGATGATGTATTGGTGCCATTTTGAATATTCGACTATTGAAGACGTATCTGCCACATATTTGTATAATAACAGTTATTGCTTCTACATAGAATAAGAATCCTAGAAAGAATATTGATCCAATTTCTCCTATAGCGATAGTATTTACGGCAAATAGGGCGCCAAGTCCCAATGAACCCACATCGCCGAGAATAAATCTTGCAGGCTTAATATTGAAATAAGTGTACGCAACAAGTGCACCTACTGTAGTGGCGTTGAGTACTGCAATTTCACCGAAGCCATTTATCCAACTTAATATTGTTAAAGCACTAAAAGAAGAAATAAGCATACCACCTGCAAGACCATCCATCCCATCAGAGATGTTTACAGAATTTGCTGTAAACATAACAATAAAAATTATAAATGGAATAATCATCCAACCCAGATATATATCATAGTTAAATGGAAGATAAATATAATGCCAAGCTGTACCTAGTCTGTCATAAATCCACCATGCTGTTACTGATCCAGCAATAAACTGTAATAGCAATTTCTCATGAACTAGTATACCCTTATTGGTTCTTGAACCAATCCATACTGAAGTTCTCTTAAAGATTGACCATGGTAAGGTAACTATATACCACAATCTCATTTTCATTTCCTTATGAACTTTTATCAAGGTAAAAATTTGAGATAATTTCCTTGATCGCCTTTCATTACCAAAAATATTTAGAAGATCATCAAGCGCACCCAAAAGAGCAGCGATAAGCATTACACTGATCGGAACCCACGTATAGTTTCTAGACCAATTAAATAGTAGGGTAATTATAGCTACTGTAACAATAACCAATAATCCTCCCATGGTTGGGGTTTTGTTCTTATTCTTTTGTGATTCAATATTTATAAGTTCTCTTTTGGAGCCTTTTATTACATTAAATTTATAAAGTTGTTTGATAAGAAAAGGGGACCAAATAAAAGCAATAGCACAAGAAAACAGAGCAAAACCCAATATATAAGCTAGGTCGGCTGTACCTTCTAGTATACTAATCATGTTGAATAGATTAGCACAAAAATGCGATTAAAACCAATTCATTCTTCTTACTTCTGTTAAGGATTTTTTTGCTCTTGAATGAGTATAATTTTCTTCATTTCTTTTATCATTCTCAATCCAAATTTGATCCAAGATACTTTTTTCTGGATTTATAATTCCGATTGTTCCTTGGTGAATTCCATGACCATATTGACCATCTGTGGGCCATGATACAGCATGTGTATAGTGTATAGTTGAAACGATGAAATTTTGATATTCAATTCGGCTGATTATTAAGATATGATCTCTGTCATTTTGATTTGGACCCCCGGTCATAGTAATTACATCTCCAGGCCTAATATCTCTGAGATTAATTATTTTGCTATTACTATTATGAGCAAAAGTCTTTACATCAGTGTTCTCTATTGGTCTTATTTTGCATTTGATTTTGCCTAATATTCCACTGCAATATGGAAATGAGAGATGCTTATCAATATTTCCTTTACCAATACTTGAACTTTCTTCATTTAATATGTAATACGCAAAAGCCGAGCAATCAAGTCCGATATTATTATCAACCAGGATAGCCTTCAATTCTTCTGATGTTAAAGTATTTGGGTCTATTTTGTTTTTCAAGCATATTTGCTGAACCTCTTCAAAAATGTCTTTGGGACTACCTTTGCCAACCTCAACTCTTAGAGCTCCTCTCAATGCATTTGTTCTGTTATTGTAATATGGAACCGAACAAACAGCATTTCCAATTTTGAAATTTTGGTATTGATCAATTATATCTAATGATTTTTCTGAGATTGCCTTTGTGTTCATGTTAAATAAGACTTAAAATTTCTTTGCCTCTTTTGTTTAATTTCATATGCGTTTCCATTATACCTTTCGAAGATTGAATCCTAATTAAATCAGAATTTAATTTTGTATTGTTATATATTATAACCTTATAACCCGCATTAATTAATTTTATAGGATCTGACTCATGAGAAGCCTTCGTAACTCTTTGTACAATTTGCGCTCCGTCATTTATTTGTATCAAGGCAGAGGTTGTTGGGGTATTTTGAAGTGATAATAAATGCGCATCAAATGTTGTAGTTCCTTCGGGGTCAAATTGTCTTTGTAATTCAGATTCAAAAGTTGTAGATGCTGGTTGTCTGGCATTTATTTCAATTAATCTCAATTCATCTTTTTCGGAATCATATATAACATCTATTCCAAACAATCCTCGCCAATTACTATTTTGCATTTTTCTGCCAATTTTTTCTGCAATATCTTCAAAAGATTTTATTTGATCTTCAGTCAATATTGTATGTGGCAGGCTCCAATCGTTCCCAATAGTACTAAATGCATTTTCGGTAAAAGGAAGTATTCCAGTTATCTGGTAACTGATATTTCCAAGGAGAATTATATCGTCTGTAACTATTATGTTTGCAGTAAATACTGGTCCGTTTATAAATTCGGTAACTTTTGCTTCTCGAAGAGAGAATTTCGCCTTTAGAGAGTTAAGATCAGATTCTGTTTGGATAAGTATAGTTCCTTCTCCGGTATGTCCATGTGACCATTGCAATACAAAAGGTTTTTTGTTCCATTTGATATCTTTAACTAAAGAAATTGAATGTTCTGGAAGGAGTGATTGTAATTCTTCAAGCCATTCTATTTGGGTAATTTTGTTTTCGATTCTTTCTGAAAGCTCGGCATTTGGATTAAGGAGTTGAAAATTATTTTCTTTGCACAGACTTTCAATGTGAATAGTATTTTTAAATACTAATATTTTGGCGTTTTTATCTTTAATAATATTTTTGACTTCATTCAACAGAAGTAATTCGTATGTATCCAATATTTCTTCTGATTTTATAAGGAAAATATTATCATGATATTTATCCTTTATCTCTTGTGAATATGGAGTAGAATTGGTAATAATAAAATAATTGCCAATTGGCTCTTTGCCCATAGCGCGGTCTATATCTCTTGCTATATATACAATATTGTCTTTATTACTTGCCATATAGATAGTGTAGTATATTATATCTTTATGTCTACTTTTTATGTTATAGCAACGCCTATAGGGAACTTAGAGGATATTACTCTTAGAGCTATTAGAACTCTAAAAGAGGTTGATATTGTCTTGTGTGAAGATACTAGAGTAACCAAAAGACTTTTTGAAAGACATGACATCAATACTCCGATGATGAGTTATCATGCTCAAAGTGGTGATACTAAGGTGGACTTAATTTTAGAGAAGATTGGAGAAGGCAAAAATATTGCTCTTGTCACTGACGCGGGCACACCTGGTATATCTGATCCTGGATCTATTCTTATTTCAGAGATTAGACTGAAGTATCCTGATCTATCTATTGTTGCTATTCCAGGACCTTCCGCAATGATATCTGCTCTCTCTATCGCTGGTGTTCCGACTCATGAATTTATTTTCCTAGGATTCATGCCTCATAAAAAGGGCAGAAAGACTTTATTTAAAGAAATAGCTGAAGCAGAAAGAACAGTAGTTTTTTATGAATCAACTCATAGAATTTTGAAAACATTAGAATCATTGAAGAAGGTAAATAAAAAAATAACATTAGCTAGAGAATTAACTAAAATATATGAAGAAATAATACAAGGCTCTGCTGAAGAAATATTAGAAATACTTACAAAGACACCTGAGAAGCAGAAAGGAGAGTTTGTAGTTATTGTGTCTAATTAGGTTTTGAATGATGTTATAATAAATAGTAGAAAATAGTTCCAACAATCAACAACAGGAAACATAAATGCACCCATTTAATTGGAATGTGACTCGACTTGAGAAAGAATTGCACCAGTTCTTGGGCAAACAATTCAGATTAAAGACTAAAGATAATCATATCTATCAGGGAAAGTTCATAGATTGGAGATTCTCTGGTGTCAAATATGAGTATTTGAAGCTTTACTTTGAGTGGTTATGCATACAAGTAGTCATAGGTCATGGGCCGAGCAAAATTATAAGATGGGATTCTGTGTATAAAGGCTCAGATTTTCTATCTATGGAATGGTGGTTCTATTATCGCCAGAGAAGTAGAGATGAGAAATCTGGCAAAGAACCAAGACCTTATCGTCTGAAGGTAAAAGAATCATTCTTCACAGCACGCCATGAGGAATGTTGGTTTTTTGATGAGAATGATCCTCAGTTTCTTGTTAAAGTCAATGGTGAAATGTGTCTTAGACCGAAGGTGCTAAGATTTCCATTACCACAAGCTGGGGTTGGGTAGGTGTTCAGAGTGCACAATAAATCCGTTCCCGTAAGATCACGGATTTATTCTATTCACAGCTAGATATTGCATAGATATCAGGTTATAATTGTAGGACTTAAAATAAAAAATAAAATTATGTCAAAAAGACAATGGCTATGTATTATGGGTGTATGGGTGATGATATTTCTTTTCCTTGGATTTCCTATTGGCTGGCATAAAATTATATTAGTCATTTCAGGATTAATAATAATTGCGATTGCTTACAATCTACCACAAGAACATAATACAATCGTTAAAAATTCCAATTCAACTTTTGTAGAGAGTGATAATAAAAATAATTGATAATAAATGATGAAGCCGATATATCTACTATCAATATTAATTATTTTGATTGTGATAGTTGTGGCTGGCTTTTTCTCACCTTATAAATACAAAGAAACATTTAATAATGATGTGGTGCAGGTGGCATCGGTAGCTTCTTCATCAACACCTACACCATTTAAGGTAAAGCATATTGAGACACCGGATGCTGTCAAAGCTCTTTATATGTCGAGTTGGGTAGCAGGGAATATCAAATTAAGATCAAATCTTGTAAAGATAATCGATGATACAGAATTGAATTCTGTAGTTATTGATATTAAAGATTATACTGGAAGAATTAGTTTTCCAGTCAATGACGAAAAATTAAAAGAGATTGGTTCTGCAACAAATCGAATACCTGACATAAAAGAATTCATCGGTCTTTTACATGATAAAGGTATTTACGTGATAGGTAGAATTTCTACTTTTCAAGATTCATATTTAGTTCACAAAAAGCCTGAGTATGCAGTAAAGAATAAAGCAGGAGGAGTTTGGCAGGATTACAAAGGAGTAAGTTGGCTTGATGCTGGTTCGCCAGAAGTTTGGGATTATGTCGCAAAGATTGGTGATGAAGCGTATGCAGTCGGGTTTGATGAATTGAATTTTGACTATATACGTTTTCCATCTGACGGTGATATGACTGATATTGTATATACCTACAGTGAAGGTAAATCAAGATCACAAGTTTTGGATGAATTTTTCAATTATTTAGATAAGTATTTCCATGAAAAGAAAATTCCAATATCAGCCGATTTATTTGGTATGACAACTTCTAATCGTGATGATTTGGGCATTGGTCAAATACTAGAAAGTGCATTAAGACATTTCGATTATGTCTCACCGATGGTCTATCCTTCACATTATCCCAAAAATTTCCTTGGATTTAATATCCCAGCTGAGAAGCCTTATGAAGTTGTTTTCTATGCTATGACCAAGGGTGTAGAACGGGCAGAGCTAGCTTCTACAACTCCTTATAAGCTTAGACCTTGGTTACAAGATTTTAGTATCGGTAAAACCACTTATAACTCTGATATGGTCAAAGCTCAAATCAAAGCTACATACGATTCAGGACTTAATAGTTGGTTATTGTGGAATGCTTCAAATAATTATACAGTTTCAGCTTTGGAGCCTGATCCTAGTCTTATTGTGTGGCAGTAATTCACAGGGCTTGCTTTTATTTTGATAGTATGATATAGTGTAGAACCAGAGATACGTTGACTGTTGGTAAGAGGACCAGTTGGCCAATGTATCCAAGTACATCTAAGAGGATAGAGTTGTTATGAAGCGTTTGATCAATCGTATTGTCAAGCACGCCCAACCCGTCGGAATTGGGTATCTCATGGCAGTTTTGCCGGATGGAACTTCGGTGTTCGCAAATTCCGTCAATCTTCGGTCCGAGGTTGAGAAGGCTCTCAGGAAGTCCTGAGGGAGAACCTCAACCAATAAGCCCCCCTGATGTGAGGACATCACGGGGGCTTTCTCATTTCAAAATTTCCACAAACAAGCTTATAGACACATTTTCTATAACATGCTAGTATATTTATCCGGAATGATGCGTTACTTGCATAGAGGATTGCAAGGACCCCCTACGCATCGAGTTCTAATTCAGTTAAAGAGCGTTTGGTTATGGTGAAGTGTTTTGTTTCGACTGGACAAGGTGAGCGGTGCAGAGTCTCAACTGGACTTGCTGATGCCATCAAACGTGAAATGACGACCTTTCCAACCTTCAATGCTTTGGCAAAATTTGCCATGAGCAGGGGATTCTATGGGGAATATCGAAGGACTAAGTCCCTCCGGAAGAAATCTTCACAGCAGCAATTGCTGGGTGGAATGTTGGTAACTTGAACCTCCGAACACAGATAGCCCCCCGTCGCGCGAGGACGCGACGGGGGCTTTCTTTTTTATATTTTTTAATGCTAAAATTAGATCATAAAGAACCTATATATGAACGAAGAAAGGATTACATATTTTGCACAAACTGATGCTAGAAATACAAAAGTAAATTTTGGTATCAAAGCAAAGGACAGGACAAAACATGTCTATGTAATTGGTAAGACAGGTATGGGAAAGTCTACATTGCTCGAGAATATGGCTGTGCAAGATATTAAGAATGGTGAAGGATTAGCTTTTATTGATCCACACGGCAAGACTGCAGAATTATTATTGGAATATGTCCCAGAACATAGAATTAAGGATGTAGTCTATTTCGCACCTTTTGATACTGATTATCCTATTTCATTCAATGTCCTTGAAAGTGTAGATCCAGACAAAAGACATCTAGTCGTGTCTGGATTGATGAGTACATTTAAAAAGATTTGGCAGGATGCATGGTCAGCTAGAATGGAATATATACTTACAAATACTCTTCTTGCTCTTCTAGAGTATCCAGATGCAACATTGCTTGGAGTTAATAGAATGCTTTCAGATAAAGTGTTTAGAAACCAGGTTGTGGCATGTGTCACTGATCCATCAGTAAAAACTTTTTGGACACAAGAATTTGCAAATTATACAGAAAGAATGGCTGCCGAAGCAGTACCCGCTATTCAGAATAAGATCGGACAGTTCACCGCAAATGCTTTGATTAGAAATATGATAGGTCAGCCTCAGTCTTCATTTAATATCCGTGAAATGATGGATAAAGGAAAAATATTTATAATCAACTTATCCAAGGGTAGAATTGGTGAATCAAATGCAAATCTCCTAGGTGGAATGCTTATTACTAAAATATATTTGGCTGCTCTTTCTAGAGCTGATGTTCCTGATAGAGTATTGAAGACTTTGCCAAATTTCTATTTATTCGTAGACGAGTTCCAATCTTTTGCAAATGAAAGTTTCGCTGATATTCTATCAGAGGCCAGAAAATATAAATTAAATTTAACAATTGCTCATCAATACATTGAGCAAATGGAAGAAGAAGTTAGGGCAGCGGTATTTGGTAACGTCGGTACTATGATTGTATTTCGTGTTGGAGCATATGATGCAGAAGTCTTGGAAAAAGAATTCTCTCCTGTATTCACCGCCGAAGATATTGTTAACTTAGGTATATTTCAAATATATCTTAAACTTATGATTGATGGTATAAGTTCTCAGCCATTCTCAGCTACAACTATGCCACCTATTGCTAAACCAGAACATTCAAGTGTTAAAGAGGTTATAGAGTCTTCTAGAGCACAATTTGCACATAGAAGATCAGATGTGGAAAAAGGAATTGAAGATTGGCATGCACCCATTAAGCCACCTGTAAAACCAAAACCAGAAATGAAGACTGAAATTCCAAGACCCATTGAAAGACAAGTTGAGAAGCCAGTAGAAAAGCCAATTCCAAAACCGATTGAAATGCCAGTTCAAAAACCAATAGAAATCAAAACTCCACAACATAAGCCAGTATCATTATCATCATTAACACCAACAAAGAATAATCAAAAAGAAGTTACTCCACAAAGGGTAAATGAATTAAAAAGTGCATTAGCTTCAGTTCTAAGTGCACATAAGCCTAAACCCGTACAAAAAGAGGAAGTAAAAACAAATAATCAAAATGAAATACCCGAAGATGTACTTCGTGATGTACTTAAGGTAGAGTAATATTATGGCTAAGAGAATATTAATATTTTCCTTATTTTATTATCCAAAACATATTGGTGGTGCTGAAATTGCTATTAAAGAAATAACAGACAGAATTGATTCTAATGATATTCAATTCGATATGATTACTCTGAGGAAAGGTGAGAAGGAATTTGAAAAAATAGGCAATGTAAATATATATAGAATCGGAAATTTTAAAATCCTATATCCTTTGAGAGCTTTTTGGAAAGCTCTAGAAATGCACAAAAAAAATAAATATGATTTGATTTGGTCAATAATGGCAAGTTATGCTGGATTGTCAGGATATTTATTCAAAAAATTTAACTCTAAAACTAATTTAGTCCTAACTTTGCAAGAAGGGGAGTTTAATAAAATTAGACTTATAAAACCGTTAGTTAAAAAAATAATAAGATCAGCAGATATTGTTCAAGTAATATCAAACTTCTTAGCAGATTGGGCACATGAAATGGGATATAAATCTGAAATAGTTGTTATACCGAATGCTGTGGATTTAGAGTTATTTTCAAATAAAAATCTTAATAGGAAAGATTCAAATGATATTAATCTGATTACCACTTCCAGATTGGTTAAAAAAAATGCGATAGAAGATATTATTGAATCTCTTTCATATTTACCAAGCAACATAAAATTATTAGTAATCGGAACTGGTAAATTACAGAATAAATTAAAGCAAACAGCTAAAGATCTACAATTGACTAACAGGGTGAATTTTATGGGCTATGTATCTCATTCAGAAATGCCAAAATATTTGCATGCCTCTGATATTTTTATCCGCCCATCTTTGTCAGAAGGTTTTGGCAATTCTTTTATCGAAGCTATGGCAGCTAGAATTCCGGTTATCGCTACACCTGTAGGTGGAATAGTGGATTTTTTGAAGGATGGTGAGACAGGTCTATTCTGTGAAGTCAAAAATCCTAAAAGTATTGCTCAAAAAGTCGAGAAATTGATTAAGGATAAAGAATCTCATGAATACATAGTTAGAAATGCCTATGAGATGGTTAAGAATAAGTATGACTGGAATATCATTGCAAATGATATGAAAAATAAGGTATTCTTAAAGATGATATGAAAATCCTAATTTCATCAGGGATATACCCGCCAGATATTGGAGGTACTGCTCAATACGCTAGGAATCTATATGAGACTTGGAAGAAGCAGGGCCATGATGTAAAGGTTGCAGCTTATAGATGGGAAAGAGCTTTTCCAGCTTTTCTCAGGCATTTTCTATTTCTATTAAAAATCTTTAGAAAAGGTTGGAATGCAGACTTTATTGTTGTGCTTGATACATGGAGTGCTGCTGTGCCTACTATGTATGCTTGCAAGATAATGAGAAAGAAATACATAATAAGAACCGGAGGAGATTTTTTGTGGGAGACATATGTAGAGAGAACTGGAGACTTGGTATTATTTAGAGACTTTTATAATACTTCATTAGACAAACTTTCTTCAAAGGAGAAAGCTATATTTAAATTGGGAGGAGATGCATTAAGATCTGCAGCAAGGGTTGTATATAGTACTGATTGGCAGAGAAAGATTTTTGAAAAAGTTTATAAACTTGATTCCAATAAGAGTCTTATAATAGAGAATTATTGTGGAGAAAGAGAAGAATCAATAGAACCAGAGGCAAGAGTGTTCATTGCTGCTACACGAGAATTAAAATGGAAAAATATCGATAAGCTGAAGATGGCATTTAAAAATGCAAAAGATGAATTAAAAATGGCAAACTTAGATGATATAGAATTTGATACATCAAAAGCTGTTTATGATAATTTCCAAGAAAGAATGAGAAGGTCTTATACCGTAATTCTAACTTCATTGGGTGATATAAGTCCTAATATGATTTTTGATTCAATAAGAGTTGGCGTACCATTTATTCTTACAAAAGAGACAGGAATATATGAAAAGGTAAAGGACTGTGCAATCTTTGTAGATCCAACTGATGTGAATGATATTAAAGATAAGATTATTTGGATGTCTGATCCTAAGAATCGTGCCTTACAAGCTGAGAAAGTAAAAAATTTTAAATGGGTACATACATGGGAGGACATAGGTAGAGAGATTATTTCTTTATATGGAAAATTATAATACAGATTATAAAGATTATTCTGATTATATTGCAGTGATGATCTCTACTGATCGTGGAATATTCAATGAAAGAAGTGCTGTTCGGGCAAGGATGGCAGAGTATGCAAAAAAATACAAAGAACTACATATTGTTATTTTCTCAAAACAAAAACATGATCCTCAGGAAATATCAGATAATTGTTATGCATATTCAACAAATTCATTCTTAAAAATTTTGTATTTACCCGATGCTTATTTCTTAGGTAAAAGGATAATTAAATTAGTTAATAACGATGATAAATTATTAATAACTTGCCAAGACCCATTTGAGACTGGATTAGTGGGCAAAATGCTTTTAGGATTAAATAAAAATTCAGAATTATTATTGCAGATACATACTGATTTATTTAGTCCATATTTCTCTCTTCATACTTATTTAAATAAAATAAGATTACTTATTTCAAAATTCACCTTGCCAAAAGCTCATACTATAAGAGTAGTATCAAGAAAGATTGCGGATTCTTTAGTATCAAATGGTATTGATAAAAATAAAATCATAGTAAAACCGATTGATATTGATGTGGAATTGTTTAAAAATGGCTTAGCTAGATTCTCTCTAAGAGGAAAGTATAAGCAATTTACTAAAATAATTTTAATGGTCTCAAGATTGGAATCAGAAAAGAATATAGATGGTGCAATTAGAGCTTTTGCAATAGCTAAACAAGAGTTGCCAGACTTGGGTATTGTAATTGTTGGTTCAGGTAGAGAAATGGATAATCTTAAGAAGCTCGCGTATGATCTTGGCGTACTCGATTCTGTTATATTTGAAGGCTGGCAGAATGATCTAGTATCATACTACCGAGGGGCGGATGTACTTCTTGTAACATCCTGGTACGAAGGTTATGGTGTAGTCTTCAAGGAAGCTCAAGCCGCAAAATGCAGAATTATTTCTACTGATGTAGGTATAGCAAAAGATGTAGGAGCTGTTATTACAGCTTGGGATGAGAGGGATATAGCAGATAAGATTATTAAATTATTGAAATGAGATTACTAATAATTACCCAAAAAGTTGATAAGTCTGATCCTGTCTTGGGATTTTTCCATAGATGGATAGAGAAATTCTCTAAGTATTATGAGAGTATTACAGTTATTTGTTTGTATAAAGGAGAATATAATTTACCTAAAAATGTAAGAGTTCTTTCTCTTGGTAAAGAAAATGGAAAATCTAAAATAGATTATATTACCAATTTTTATAAATATATTTTTAAAGAGAAAGATAATTATGACAAAGTTTTTGTCCATATGAATCAAGAGTATATTATTCTAGCTGGGATTGTGTGGAAAATAATGAAGAAGGATGTATTTATGTGGCGTAATCATAATATTGGTAATAAGCTTACTGATATTGCTGCATTATTCTGCAAAAAGATTTTCTGTACTTCTAAATTCTCCTATACTGCAAAATATAAAAATACTCAAATAATGCCAGTTGGAGTAGATCTTGAGAATTTCAAACCAAATCAGAATGCTAAGAGAATTCCAAATAGCATATTGTCATTAGGTAGAATAGCACCATCAAAGAACATAGATATATTGGTTGAAGCAATTGTCGAAATTAATAATCCAGATATTGTTACAAGTGTATATGGCAATCCATTACCTCAGGACGAGATATATTATAAGGGTTTGAAGATTAAAGGAGAGAATCATATTGATTTTTATAAGGGAGTTTTAAATCTAGAGACTATTAATATTTATTCTCAAAATATGATTTTCGTGAATATGTCTTCAAGTGGAATGTATGACAAGACTATATTTGAGGCAATTGCTTGTGGTTGTTTGATATTAGTTTCAAATGATAATCTTAGGGGGCAGATTAGCGATGATTTTATTTTTCATGAAAGAAATAAATCAGAATTTATTTTAAAATTAAATAAACTTCTTAATTATAGTGATGATCAAATAAGTAAAGCAAAAATTGAATTGAGTAATTTTATTAAAAGTCATAGTTTGGATAATCTTGGTCAAAAACTGTACGATAGTATAAAATAGAGTCTTATGAAAATAGCTGTAGTTGGAGCAGGAATATTCGGATCTACCATTGCCATTGCATTAGCAAAGAAAGGCTATGAAGTTGAATTATTTGAGAAGGAATCAGACATAATGCAAGCTGCTTCTGGTATAAATCAATTTAGACTACATAGGGGTTATCATTATCCAAGAAGTGCAAGTACGGCAATATCGTCAAGAGATGGGGAGGAAAGTTTTAGGAAAGAATATGGCGAAGCAGTTATAGATGATAATGAACATTATTATTGCATTGCATCAGCAAAGAGTAAGACGAGCAAGGAACAATTTATTGATTTTTGTAAAAAGTGTAATTTAGAATACTCAATTGTAGAATTGCCACACGCTGATAGTAAAGCACATGAACTTGCTGTTAAAGTCAGGGAATCATTGATTGATTATCCAATACTAAAGGGTATTGTCTGGAGCAAGTTAATAAAGAATAAAGTAAAAACTTATTTTAATAAGGTATTTTCTTTGGATACCAGTGATCATGATCTTGTAGTAAATTGTACGTATGCAAATTTGAATTCTATTTATAATGATGGATTGCATTCTCCAAAGGAATATCAATTTGAAGTCTGTGAGAAGCCACTAATAAAATTACCCAAAGAATTTTATAGGAAAAGTATAGTGATTTTAGATGGACCATTCTTCTGTATTGATCCATATGGAAGAACTGATCTGCATCTCATGGGTAATGTAGTGCATGCAATTCATGCAACAAATACGGGTATAAAACCACATATCCCTGATTCAATAAAAGATATATTAAATAAGGGAATAATCAAAAATCCACAAGTAACTAATTTTAAAAGATTTATAGAATCAGCAATAGAAATAATGCCTGAAATGAAGAGAGCCGAACATGTCGGCTCTATGTACACAGTTCGCACTGTTCTACCAAATACAGACAAGACAGACGAGAGACCAACTGTTGTGTCTAGAGTGAATGATCGAGTCATTCATGTTTTCTCTGGTAAGATAGGGAATTGTGTCGATGCTTCAAGGCAAGTAATAGCTCTGATTTAGCAGTTATAGATCTTTGATTGTCTCAAGTATTGGTACTGCAAACTCTCCTTGAACTATAATCTGTGCTTCACCTCTAATCGCTTGCATGAAGTTGTTCAATTCATTATCAAGAGCGGAAGTTTTTGGTATTTCTATTGGAACCGGTAGATTTGTTTGATGTCTCCTTACTACTTGTAGATTATCGCCATTCCAGACATAAATATTGTCGTCGGTGACTATTGTAATAACCTTTTTTTTGTCTGGAGAAAGTCTGTTGATGTTAGAAGATATTTTGATTCTGTCCACACTTGTGCATTGTATGTTAATGATATCATCTTTGTCATTATCAATACCTACTTTATAGCTGGCTTGAATAGAGTCAGTGTTGATCTCTATTCCAAGTGCAATAAGAATTGATAGATCATGGGTCAATAAGTTCTCAACGATATTCTCACCAAAACTCCCCCATTTATTCCATTCAAAATCTATGCTAAGTATTCTCTCACTTTCAAGTGTTTGCTTGAGATAAGTGAATGCTGGATGGTGAATGAATACATAACCAACACTTAAAATTAAACTCCTTGATTTTGCTAGATCACAGAGTTCTTGCATACTTTCTACTGACTGCGTTCCTGGCTTCTCTAGGAACACATGTTTGCCAGCATCAAGAGCTTGTTTGGCAAGTAGATAATGAGTGATAATAGGGGTTGCAATAAATACAGCACCAATATCACTATCATTAAGTATCGCCTCATAGCTCTCTGCAAATTGTATGGTTGGGTGATTTGAGGTAAGCCAATCTCTATTCTCCTGTCCTCCATTGCTAAAACAATGTGAGACATTAAAACCAAGTTTGACTAGGGTGTTTACGATGTTTTTACCCCATCTACCTATACCTATAACTGCTACTTTTGGGTTTTTGTTCATCTTTGCTATAGTATATGTGTATTTATATTAAAATCAACTAATAAACTATAATGAAGATACTACTTGCGGCAGGAATATTCTATCCCGATGTTGGGGGTCCAGCTATTCATGTTAGGAAAATTGCTGAGGCTCTGAGCAATAACGGTTATGAAGTAATTGTCATTGCCTATGGAGATGATAAAACAGACAAGAAGTTTCCATTTAAAGTTGTAAGAGTCTCAAGAAATAATAATAAAATTTTACAATGGCTCAAATATCAATATCTTGCATTAAAATATGCTTTCTCATGCAAGATTATATATGCCTTTGATCCTACAGCTGCAGGAATACCAGCAAAGATTGCTGCTTTCATTTTCCTTAGACCTTTCATAATAAGAATTGGTGGAGATCCAATATGGGAAAGAACGGTTGAAATGAATCAAAGATTTATTACTATTGTTGATTATTACAAAAATGGTTTTTATAAAAATGATAAGCCGATTTTGTATGGGTTAATTAAACGTCTTATATCATCTGCAGATAGAATAGTTGTGTATGGTCAATTCTTTAAGGATTTTTATGTAAATTATTTCGGAGCCAACCCAAAGAATATTACTATAATCAAAAATCCAGTACTTCAAACAGAGAAAGCAAATGAGATTATTTCTGATAATCCTATAATTCTATTTGCGGGTAGATTTGTAAGCTACAAAAATTTACCTTTTGTGATTAGGGTAGTAGCTAAAGTAAGAAATAAAATAAAAAAGGGAAATCTAGTGCTAATAGGTTCTGGTCCTGAAAAAAATAAATTATTAGATTTAGTCAAGGAATTGAATGCAGAAAGTTATGTAATATTTAAAGATTCATTACCTCAAGAAGAATTATTCAAAAATATTAGAAATTCTGCAGTTTGTATCGGTCCAGCATTATCAGAATTCAATCCGAATTTCATACTTGAGTCACTATCTCTTGGCAAGCCAGTATTGCTAACTAAGGGTAATGGTCTCTCGGTAACTTTGCCCGAAGAAATGCTTTTTGATCCATTTGATGAGGATGAATTAGAAAACAAAATTACCTATATGTTTGATAAAGATAATTATAAAAATATAATCCAGACAATAAATTCATTACCCCTTAATCAAAGCTGGGACAATGTTATAGATGCACATCTTTCTCTTATAAAGAGTTTTAGATGATATAATGTGATTTACATGAAAGAATTAATAAATAAGGTTTGGATTGAAAGATACAAGATAATTAGATTTCTATTCTCTGGGGCAGTTGGTGCTGGAACAAATCTATTGATACTTTATGTGCTTACAGATTTATTAAATATATATTATGTTATTTCCGTAATAATATCTTTTATCCTAGCAACAACTGTTAGTTTTATAATGCAGAAGTTCTGGACATTTCAGGATAACTCCAAAGAAGGAGTGCATAATCAAGCCTTAGTTTTTACTATTGTAGCCATAATTAATTTATTCATTAATACTTATATTGTTTATGCTTTTGTTGAGTTTGCTCATTTCCATTATCTAATTGGTCAGGTATTTGCTAGTATTATAGTCGCATTTGAAAGCTTCTTTGTTTATAAGATATTTATTTTTAGGAAGGATAATAAAATAGAAAATATCTAGTCTATTTACTTTTATTTAATATTGTTGTATTGTATTGAAAGATATATGATCATAATACCATTAACAAAAAGTCCTTTCGCTAAGGGTAGATTCGGCCCGAGAATATGGCAAGATTGGTACTGTGGCATTAAAGCTGCGCTTAACTATTCATACTTTGTCTACCAGTGTGAAATTCTTGTTCTCAGCGCTGTGCATGTTTCTGGACAAAAATCTGAAGCTGAGATTTATACTGAGGCCCTAGAGTCTATGGGATGTAATAATCCCAGAGTCATACACGAAGGCCAAGAAACTATTGGACAGATTGAGTACGCTGTAAATTTGGCAAGAAAAGAGAATAAAGAGCTGGTGTTCTTTGTCTCTTTCTTGCACTATCCACGAGTCAGGTGGATTTGTAAGGATTACAGAGATTCAGTGAAAATCAAGATTGTTCCGGTTTGGGGAATACCTAGACCCAAGGAGGCTATCACTGATTTCATTCTTATCTTCCTGTACCCGATTCTCGATACGTTATTCTCTGGTTTTAGGGGATGGTTTCAAAATCGAGTTATCAGTAGAAGGAAAATGGGGATTCAATAACCCCGACATATCGCAACAAACCGGATCCGTCCGGTTTTGTTTTATCTAAAAAACTCTTTTAAAAGAACTATTATGCCTTTGATGCCATCTCTATATTTTATTTTTTTACCTTCTTTAACTGATCTTGGTTTGTGTGATATTGGAACTTCAGATATTTTGTAACCTTTTTTGGCTATTCTTGCAGAGAAAATTAATTCAGAATCAAAACCTCCTGAAACAAATTGATCTGAGACCTCTTTGGGAAATAATTTATAACAAGTCCAAAGGTCTGTAAGTTTAGAATTAAAAAGAAAATTAAACTGTTTTGTTACAAACCATACACCAATTCTGGGAATATACATTCCTTTTCTCTTAACATGATGTAAGTTCCTAGATCCATATATCACATTGTCAGGATTCTTTTCTAATTCTTCAACGAGAGATTTTATTTCAGCTGGTTCATATTCTAGGTCTGCATCTTGAATAATTAGATAATCACCAGAAGAGTGAGTTATTCCAGTTTTAACTGCACTACCTTTGCCGCCATTTTTTTCATGGAATATGACTTTGTGTTTATTTTTATATTTATTGAGGATATCTCTTGTTCCATCTTTTGATCCATCATCAATTATTATGATTTCTATATCCCAATTGGGTATATTAAGATCTGAAACCTTGGATAATAAAGCCTCAATTGTATTCTTTTCGTTGTAGCAGGGAATTATGATAGATAGCGTTTTCATCGTATAATTGTGACATTATAACAAAAAAGCAAAAAATGACATCCTATCAAAAATTCATCGATGAAAAGATGGTCCTAATTAGTAAAGAAAAAGTTGTTCTAGATATAGGTGGTGGAGATCGTTTCCAAAAATGGCTTTTGCCTTACAAAGAATTATTTAAAAATTGTGACTATAAGACTATGGATTATGATGCCAAGACAGGAGCAGATGTAATAGGAGATATACACGCTATTCCTCTTCAGGATAATGCTGTAGATGCCATAATATGTAGTTCAGTATTGGAGCATGTTAAGGACCCTATTAGGGCAGTTTTGGAGCTAAAAAGGGTATTAAAACCTAATGGTAAGCTATTTCTATATGTTCCTTCTATTTATCCGTATCATGCGCGCAAGGGGTATTATCCAGATTATTGGAGATTCTTTGATGATTCATTGATGTTTATGTTTGAAGGATTCTCTAAGGTTGAATTAATCAAAGCTGGGGGGTATTTCAAAGCTCTATCTTTCTTTTTCCCAATGCAACACAAGTTAAAATTTATTCTACATCCACTTGCTACTGCCTTGGATAAAATATTTAGAACGGAGAAGAGAACAACAACTTATGGTTATTATTTGTACGCTATTAAATAAATAATATGAAAAATTTAATAAAGAAAATCTTTAATAAGTTTGGATATACATTAAATAGAAATAATGTCAGATTGGATTTTGTCGCTTGGGCTAATGATGCAGATTTTGAAAGTAATTATATTAAAGTTAAGCCATACACTATGCTGGATCGTGATAGGTTGTTTATGATTTGGCAATTCGCTAAGCTAGCACGTCCGTTTAATGGATCTATGGCACAAGTAGGAGTATTTAGAGGAGGTTCTGCTAGATTGGTTGACTATGCTAAAGAGGGCAATGGTCATGCATTCTATATTTTTGACACTTTCCAAGGTATGCCTAAGGTAAATGAAAATATTGATTTGCATAAAGAGGGAGATTTTATTGATACATCTTTAGAATCAGTAAAATCTATTTTTTCTGGCGATAAGGATACAATATTTTGCCCAGGAATTTTCCCTGATACATCAGATCCAGCAAGGAATGACAAATTCTCTTTTGTATACATTGATGTAGATATTTATCAATCAGTTTTGGACTCTTTGATCTTCTTTTATCCTAGAATGCTTCAAGGTGGATTTATGATGTTTGATGATTATATGGGCAAGAATACTCCTGGAGTTAAAATAGCAATTGATGAGTTCTTATCTGACAAACCAGAGAAAGTTATTATCACAACAGTTGGCCAATGCGTTCTAATTAAGCAATAATTTATAAATCTCAATCTCAGGGCCGAATTCAGTTATAGAAAATAAGGGTTTTAGAGTGGGGCCAATTTCTGTTTTTGACAAAGAATAGCTGCTTTCATTATTACCGAATTTTGCTACTAATTGTGCATTTTTTGTTAACTCTTTTACTTTTGAAAGTTGTTCTGGATTATTTAAAAAATCTAATTTTGATATTACTAGGTAAGAATAATTATTCTTTTTTGCATAGCCAACTATATTATTATATAAATTCTCATTTTTTACATTGTATAAATTCAAAGCATTGAAAACTCTATAATTTCTTAATTCAGATTTTATTTCCTTTTCATTTTTATCATTTGTCCGTAATGAAGTTGGATCGATAAATTCTTGCTCAATAATATTTGATCTGGTTGTCGGTAATCTCATTAGATTGGCATATACTATAACCTTGTCTTCAGGTTTAGTATTTTGTTCTAGCCAGTTTTTTGCAATTACTCTACTGTCATTTCTAGAACCTAATATACTTATTCTGACTGAGAATGTTATAAGTATAATTACAATAATACAAAGAATTATTCTTGAATTTTTTATTGATAATCTTTCAACTATTTCTTTGATTCCATAACTTGCACCTAAAGT
Organism: uncultured Candidatus Saccharibacteria bacterium; assembly: GCA_964467225.1. GTDB lineage: Bacteria > Patescibacteriota > Minisyncoccia > Phycocordibacterales > PALSA-1337 > CAIOGI01. The sequence goes on along the minus strand of CAYXPQ010000004.1, from coordinate 33,528 downwards.
TAGAGGTAGTAATAAAGGCAAGAGGAATCTATATTCAAATCTAAAGAAAATATAAAATACCAAACTGTAAGCAATAATAAATAGTATAGTTGTTAAATAGAAATTTCTATTTCTTTTTATACTGAATATTAATCCGATCAAAAATAGGGCTGACAATATAGGTTCAGTTTTTAGAAATAAAGCAGGGAAAATAAATGGACTTGTTATATATCCAACTATGGATTTGCTGTCATGCAATGTCATGTCAGGAGCGAAGCCCAAGCTGGCTGGATAAAGTGCAACAGGAATAAAGAAAAGGGCGATTATTATCAAGGCCACCTTGTACATCATTGGGTCAATGAACATTTTTAAAATAGACTTTTTCTCATAGAATATATACCAAAAGATCATAATAAAAGAGAATAATATGACAATAGTACTTATTCCTGTTCCTATACCCACTATCACAGCAGATATATAAAATCTTTTGTTCAAAGACCAATTTTCTTTTGTTAATACATAAAGACCTATGGTAGAGAATAGAAGTATTGGCATCCAGTGCTTGCCTGTGATAGATAAGGAAATATGCATCAAACTTGTAGCAAATATTAAAGCTGAGAAATATGCAGAAGTTTTATTTTTAATTAAATTAAGTGATATTTTGTAAACCAAATAAATAGTTATTAAACTTAAAACTATTGTGATAATTCTTGCAGTCAAAAATAAAATAGATGGATCAGATGCAATAACAGTTTGTAAATCATTCAATGATCCAGAGAAAAAAATAAATTTGACTCCAATTACTAAAATAAAGAATGGTAAGAATAAATAAGAAATGTATGGAGGATAATAGAAAAAGGGTTTGAAGGCTTCTTCATGTAATACTGGTAAAACAGTTTTTAATTGCATCATTTTGAGGGTTGCAAGTACAAATGGCGGTTCATCATTGTATAGCCAGAATGGTAATCCATATTTGATCATTGCCAATCTTATAATTGCAGAAAATAGTAATATATAAGTTAATGGATGTTTGATTATTCTTTTAAGCATTTTGTTCTATTTTATCTACTCTTTGTAATCTTGATTTGAATTTATCAAATTGCAAATACAAATCTATACTTGTGCTTATAATTACTATTAGTATAGCCAATAATATTTTTTTATATTGAGTTCTATAATTTGTAATCATATAATTTATTGTCCAGACAATTACCGGCAATGACATTATTGTCAGAGGCAATCTATGTCGATTCGCAATTACTGTAAGAATTGGTGTTGCTATTAGAATTAAGAAAGTTAAGAGTATAAATATTTCTTTTTTATTTATGGTTCTATTTTTTATTTTATTAAATAAAATTAATAAATATATTACTATACCTGTTAGTATTATAAAGTTCTGAATAATAGAAATTAGAATTGTAAGTATTTGATCGTATCTACCAAAATAATGAAACCAGAATCCAGAAGTCTTAGCTAGGGAGAATAGAACAGCGGCTTTCTCAACTAGTACACCAGTTGCTTGGATTGGATGTTCTATTACAAAATTTCTATACCAAGCTTTCGCAGCTGAATTAAAGTTTATTGGGTATGAATATTTCTCTTTCAATTCTTTGAAAAGAGGGAAATCAGCATTGAATTCTCCATGATTACCTGGATAGTTACCACTTAGAAGATTCATTCCATCAGCAGTTGTGTGGAAAATAATTTTGCCAAATATATTGTAATTTCTTATTACCCAAGGTAATTGCACTATCACAAACATTAATCCTATTAAGGTGATATATAGCACCCCCTTTTTCTTATACTTAAATAAAGTTACTGCTGACAAGAAAATAAAAATAATTAGTCCTGTTGGCCTAATGAGAGTAAGTGTACCAAGTAATATTCCTAAGATAATCCATGAATACCATTTATTATTCTCGTATATATTTGAGAAATAATACAAACATAATGCTAGAGTAAATAGAAACAGCGACTCTGTCATTAGCATTCCATTTAATTGAATAATATCAATTATTATTCCAAATAAAATCATTACCCCATAAACTATTTTTTTATTTATTTCTGGAAACAAACGTAGAGTGATTGATCCTAACATCAATATTGTGAAAGCAAACAGAATTGCTTGTATAGACCAAATAATCCAAAGATGCCTGCCGAATATCATATAATTTCCTGCAAGGAAATATTCATATCCTGGACCTATACGTGTGATCGATCCATCCATCTCTATTGGTGTGGTGAGATTCGCTCTATACTGTCCATGATTCACAATATTTAGTGCTATTTCATCGTATGCTTCTGCATCTACTGCAGGTTTTATATTGTAAATCAATGCATAAGATATATTTACAATTACGATTATTAAGAAAATTAGCAGAAACGGCTTTTTTAAAATGTTTTTCATAACCTTGAAATATTGTGTAATTTAAGTAAGATAATAGTACATAATACTATATGTCTATACAAGCTCATAAATCCCCATCGTTATTGTCAGTTTTTCTAAAGGGGGAAGCAGTCTCCGCTTTCTGGAATTTCATTACAAAGGGAATTGGATTGTTAAATACATTCTTAACAATAACATCATTGACTCTTTATCAGTATGGAGTCTTTCAACTCCTGCTTTCTTTCGCTGGTATTTCATCAGACTTTCTGGGATTGGGATCTGGGGTTATTACAAATGAAATGTCTAGGGCAATCGCAGAGAAAAGGGACTCAGATGCTAAGAGAATATTTATTGAATACTCAATTGTTAGGTTTGCAATAATGATATTGACTTGGGCAGTAGTGTTTTTTGGTGCTACATATTTCTTTAGTAGTTATGATATTGATTTTGTGAAGGATATGAGAGTTATTTCTTTCATTTTCTTGAGTGAAGGATTGTTCATGATTATTAGAAATCTATGCCTAGTTAAATTTGAATTCTCAACTATAGCTTTGCGAGCCTCATTAAATAAATTCATCCAGTCTTTGATACTTATTTATTATTTTTTCCAAGGTGATTTGGGATTGAAACAAATGATCTGGTCAATAGTTATTGCTTCGAGTTTGAGTGTAATCATTGTTCTATTCAAAACAGTAAGTGTATATATGAAATGGAATAATGTGATCGCTACCAAGCAAGTCTTATTGTGGAAAGTATTTGTAAATCTTGGAAGCTGGGAAGTTCTAAGGCAGTTTATAAACAAGATAACATTCAGAGTTAAGCCATGGTTGATTAAGTTGTTTATTAGTACTGAAGCAGTTGCTATTTTCTCTATTGCAGAGACTATAGTTACTACCCTACAAGATGTGTTGCCAAGTAGTACCATACAATCAATAGTTCCATCATGGGTCAAAGATAAAGATCTTTCCACCAAAATGTTTTCTTACGGGGTCAAATATTTCTTTTTAACTGGACTTATTATTATGATAGGAGCATATATAATAGTGCCACCAGTAATTCATACTTTCTTTACTAAGTACAATGAGTCATTGTCATTATTCTATTTGATGGCCATCAATCTACCAATATTTGCTTCAGGAATAATCATTGGAAATTATATTATTGCTTTGAGGAGACAGAAATACTTATTTGCCCTACATCTTTTTAGAAGTATTGTCACATTGTTTGTAATACTTTGCACAATACCTTTCATTGGTTTGTGGGGGTTAGCTATTGAGTTCGTACTGATACCTATTCTAATGACTATTGCATACTATCAATATACAAGAAATGAAAACAAAGGTTTCCATTTTGATTTTGATATTATATTTGGTTTCAAGGAGGAGGATAAGATAATTCTAAAGAAAGCACTGTCAATTATTGGAAATTGGTTTAGAAGATTTGCCTAATTGCAGTGTAAATATCATCAATATGTGTATTGTCTAATGCCATCTTGATTTGTTCTGGAGAGCCTCTTCTTTTAAATACGAATGATGATGGTTGTATGTTATTTCTAGCTAATACTTGTATACTCTTAGAGTCTTTTGGTGGTTGTTCTCTCGGATCTACTGGGCCGATTATATCTATAAGTGGTATGCCTAATGAGTGAGCTATGTATATTGGACCTGTGTCAACTGCAATATAAAGATCAAATTTTTTCATTAGAGAAGGTAATTCTTCCAAATTAAAATTTGTGGCTTCTGTACATCTAGGATTATTAACTTTTTTGACCAATTCATCAATTCTCTGTTTGTCTGCTTTTGAACCTATTATTACTACTTCATTATTAGCATCATCTAATATTTTTTTGATTAATATTTCAAATTTATCATCACCTAATTCTTTTATCTTATTTCCAGCACTTATACTTATGCCAATAATTTTGTGATTATTTGGCAATGCGTTTCTCCAAGTTATTGCTTTATTCTCAGTTTGTTCGGTGGTATATACTTCTTTTTTTAATTCTGGATTGTCTATATCTATAAATTTCAAAAGGTTTATATGATGTTGTGGCAGGAATGTATGATCCCTATATAACAATTTATAGTTGGACATCCAGTCTGTGAGTCTCTCGGTAATTGGTGGAGTTTCCACAATTGTCTTGATTCTATTCGGTATTAAACTCCATAAAGCTATGCAAGTATTCACTGATGTCGCAGAAAGATTTATTGACCAGTTCAAATTTTCTTTTCGAATTGCATTTATTAATCCCCACACAGAATAATCTTCAAGTAATACTATTTTATCAATCCTTGTATTGTTTTTTAATATACCCAAAGCCTTTCTAGATATTAGAGCAACAATATAACTGTTGGGATAATGCTTCTTGATGTTATATACTACTGGGGTTGAGCATACTATATCGCCAATGCGACTGTATTGAGGAATAAAAAGTACTCTTTTTTGTTTTGTATTTATTTTTTTCTTAGATAATAAAATAATAATAGGGTATAAAACCCAAGTAATCATTATTAGAATCAAAAAAGGTATCTTTTTTATCATATTTATAATTGTAGCATATATGCTATAATGCCTTCCTATGAAAACAATATTCCTGTTTGTCTCCAACTTTGTTTATTCATCAGATTTTTTGCGTACGGATTATATCAAATATCTTTCAAGTAAATACAGAGTTATAATTTTCATACCTCCTCAGGCATTCTGTGAAGACAATAAGCCATATTATAAGTCCGAGAATATAACTTATATACCCTGGAATATTCAATCGCCAAAATTCTGGAATCTTTTTGGTAAATATTTCCGTTATTCTTTGATAAGGAAATATGATTTTGAACCTGTTATAGTTAGAAACAGAGAAAAGGGTATGAAAGACTGGAGAAGAAGACTGCTTAGATTTATTTCTTATATTGCACCCCAATCATTCTGGACCAATGATTTGTTTACAAAATTAGAGTTAATTTTTGCTCCTAAGTCTGCTTTATATTATGAAAAGATAAAATTATATAAGCCAGATCTTGTTATTACTGCTACACCAGGATTCAATCATTTCGATGCTGAAGCTATTATTCTTTCCAAGAAAGCGGGCTTGAAGACAGCGGCAATCAATTTTAGTTGGGATAATCTTCATAATGGCGGTATGCATTTCCGAAGACCTGACTATTTGATTGTTTGGAATAATATAATCAAAAATACCGCAATTAAAGAATATGGATATTCACCCGATAAAGTTTTTGTTTCTGGAACAATGAGATTCGATGCTTATTTTACTAAGAGTGAGAAAGAAGTTACGCGAGAAGAATTTCTAATAAGTAAAGGATTGAATCCAAATGAGAAGACAATACTTATAACTACTGTAACCAAGGGTAATTATCCAGACGAAGATGTTCTGCTCGGTGAATTACTAAAAGCTCGTGATCAGGGAAGATTCAATGGTACACCAAATATTCTTGTTCGTATGCATCCAAAAGAAGAATTTTATAAGTTTAAAACATATTTAGATAGCGATATAAAAGGCCTTCATGTTGAGTATCCCGGCAAATTACTTTCAAAAGAAATGGGTACAAATATTGAAATTCATGAAGAGGATATACAAAATCTAAAATGGACATTGAAGTACTGCGATGTTTCAATAAATTATCTTTCTACAATGACCCTTGAATCATTTATTTTTGATAAGACAGTTGTAAATATAAATTATCCTGACAAATATCATAGGGGTTATACATTTAGACATTATAAGCCGATTATTGATGCTGGAGCTGTATTTCTACCAAAGAGTTTTGATCTTCTAGTTGAAGATGTAAATAAATGTTTAAAGAACCCTAATTCACTAAAGAGTCAAAGAGATAAAGTGTTTAATGATTTTATTTATTTTAAAGATGGCAAAAGTTATAGAAGAAATGTAGATTTTATTGAAAAAATAATTTGATTACATGTCATTTCCTTATTCAACAATAGAAAAAGAGAATATCCCATGCAATTTCTGCGGGCAAAATAATTATAAAGTTCTATCAAATAAAGGTACTGATGGTCTGGATCTTAGATCTGTAATCTGTAAAAATTGCGCACTAATATATATAAATCCCAGAATGACCAAGGAGGGCTATAAGTTATATTATGAGAATGAATATAGAGAAAAAAGTATAAATAATGGGGTCCAAGGATCTGGCTTTGATTGCAGACGATTGTTTGAAACAACCCAAGTTCATGGAAAATTTCTAGCGAATTTCATGAAGCCATATCTCAAAGTTAGTGGTCCAATAATGGAGATAGGATCTGGTCCTGGAGGAGTTCTGTATGCTATTAAAGAAGTATTGAATAGAGAGGTTATAGGACTAGAACCGTCTGGCAATGAAGCTGATTATGCTAATCAGCAAGGTATAAAAACATATCATGAACTAATAGAAGATTATACAAAGCAAGAGAAATGTGCTGCTATAGTTAGTACTCAAGCATTGAATCATTATTTAGATCCAAGATATTTCTTTACTTGGGCTCACAATAGTCTGGTGAATGGTGGAATTATAGTGGTGGAAGTAATGAACTTTAGACAACAACTAAAAAAGGCAGGTAAATACAGTAATAGTGTAAAAATTGATCATGTCTATATGTACACTCCTGATCTTTTGAAAGATTTTGTTCGTTCAGCAGGATTTGAAATAGTTAAATTTGATGTTGATGAATTTACAAAAAAGAAGCCACAGCAAGGTATACCAAAAGTCCATATTAGAATTATTGGCAAAAAATTAAATGAAAAGCCATTTGATAAAATAAAATTAACACCAAGAAATTATATTAAAACTTTGCTATCTATTAATAAATATTATATATACTTATATTATCTACTTCATTCGCGTATATTAAAGAAATGAACAAAACTATTTTTATAACTAGTTGTCATCCATTGATATCTAGAAATATTATTTCTACAGGCATTTTGGATTTATTACTAAAAAATAGCACAAGAGTGATATTGATAGTACCAACTCAAAAAGTAGATTATTTCACTAAGGCATTTGGTAAAGAAGGGGTATTTGTTGAAGGAATAAATATTGATTTAGGCAAGAGAGAAGGTTTATTAAAATATTTGTCGTTAGCTAGTTTAAATACAAATACTCTTAATATAAAGAGGAAAACTGAAATGAAGGGTAGTGGTTCATTTACTAAATTTTTCTTAAGCAACTTTCTCTCACATTTTATAATTAGAAAAATAGAGAAATATTCATACAATAAAAATATTTTTGGAAATTTATTTAAAAAATATAATCCAAGTTCTATATTTGTTACAGATATTCAAAATGAAATAGATATTGCACTTTTGATTGAAGCACAAAGAGATAAAATCTATACACTAGGCATGGTCAGGTCTTGGGATAATTTAACCTCTAAGGGGTTAATAAGAGTTATACCTGATAGATTGATAGTTTGGAATGATATAGTCAAAGATGAAGCTATAAAATTTCATGATATAAAAAGGGATGATATAGAAATTGTAGGTATTCCTCACTATGATGACTATAAAAGATATGATTATTCAGATAAAAAATCTTTTTTTGATAGAATTGGTGCTGATATAAATAAAAAACTAGCTTTAGTTATACCTATTGGCGATAGATATTTAAGAGATAATACAGTTGATAGAGATATTGTATCTATATTGGATAAGCATCTTCCCCAGAATTATCAGATTCTTGTTAGAATGCCTCCCGGTGACTATGTTCGTGAATTAGAGAATAAGCCAAATCAATTTAATAGAATTAAAGTCATATATGATAGATCATATATGACTACAGATAATATTAAAACTACTGAGATTAGGAAAGATGATGATATTCATCTTGGACAAACTCTCTTTTGGTCAGATATAGTCATCTCGGGACCATCTACTGTTGTAATTGATTCAGTCTATATGAATAAACCAATAATTTTATTTGGTTTTGATGGCTATAAAAAGCGTGATTATTACGATAGTATTAGAAGGTATTATGATTATGATAATTTTGTCCCTATAATCAAGAGTGGAGGAGCAAAATTTGCTGTTACAATTGATGATTTTATTGAATCAGTAAAGAAGTATATAGAAAATCCTAAATTAGATGAGGAAAAAAGAGAAGATTTGATTCAAAAGGAGGTCGCTATTTTGGATGGAAATTCAACGGGTAAATTATTTAATGTTCTAATTGAATCCATGAAATAATATGCAAAATATTAAAACAATTTTCATAACTATTTTTGAAGGAGTTGAAGTCAAGAACATACTTAGAACTCCAATACTTGAAAATCTATTATCAAAAAATGATATTAGGATAGTTTTATTTACTAAATCTCAACAAAAAATTGATTATTATGAAAATGAGTTTTTAGGCTATTCAATTCAAGGGAGAATTTCCTTTGAGTTAGTAGAGTGGAAATCAAAATCGGCAATTGATAGATTCTTTTCAAAATTAAAATTTGTTCTATTAAGAACAAAGACCACAAATATGAAAAGAAAGATGGTATGTGAATATGAAGGTAAATATTTTCAATACTATTCCGGCAGGATTCTGAATTTTATTATGGCTTGGCCAATTATTAGGGGATTGGCAAGGTATTTAGATTTTGTATTAGTTAAAGATAATACATATAGTCAATATTTTGATAAATATAAACCAGATTTGGTATTTCTCGCTCATCTTTTTGATGAGCCAGAGGTACATTTGCTCAGAGAGGCAAAAAAGAGGAAAGTCAAAACCATTGGGTATATCAATTCATGGGATAAGGTTACTTCTAGATGTATTCTGAGATTATTGCCGGACAAAGCTATTGTCTTCAATGATATTGTAAAAGCAGAAATGATTGAGCATAATGAAATGAAAGAAGAGAATATATTTGTAAGTGGTCTTCCTCAATATGATTATTTCTACTCTGATCAGAGTAATTTCTTGAATAGACAAGAATTTTTTAATAAAATTTCAATCTCTCCAGATAAAGAATTATTAGTCTATGCCTCAATGGGTAGAGCATTTAGTACATCAGATTGGGATATGATTGATTTTCTCTATAAACTTACTGAGACAAAAGGTAAATTAGTAAAAGATTGTGCTCTACTCGTCCGATTTCAGCCAAATGATTTTGTTGATGAAGTCGAAATAAAAAAGAGACCATATCTTAAATATGATCAACCGGGTATCAGATTTGGATCAAAGAGAGGTGTGGATTGGGATATGAATCAATCTGATCTATCTCATCTATATGCCACTTTGAAACACATGTCTATTTTGATATGCTATGCATCTAGTATTAGTGTTGATGCGGCAGTTTTTGATAAACCTGTTATAAATATAAATTATGAAATAAAGGAGAATAATATAATGTTAAAGTCTCCTACACAGCATTATAATTCAGAGCATTACAAAAATGCATTAAAAACTGGAGCTATTGATCTTGTTGGTAGTGAAGATGAATTGGTCAAATCTATAAATTCATATTTACTTGATCCATCAATTAAATCAAAAGAAAGAAAGCAGTTGATCAAAGAACAATGCACTTTCACTGATGGTAAATCAGGTGAAAGGATAGCAAATTTTATTTTAAATGTAATCAAATAATATGAATATAATAATTCTTACAGGCAATCAATTTAGACATAAATTTTTTGCAAATTCTCTCTCAAAAGCATTTGATATCAAAGCTATTTTCTCTGAAGGTAAGGTATTCAACCCAGCTACTGAGTCATCTTCAGATAAGAATATGACGCCTGAAGAGAAGAGTATGTGGGATTGGCACTTCGGGATGGCTAAAGATGAAGAGAAGAAATTTTTCGGTTCTAATACTGAATTTAATAATAAAAATCTTTTTGAAGTTCCTAAGGGAGAAATAAACTCACAAGAATGTAGAGATAGGATTTCTTTTTTTAAGCCAGATATTATTGCTGTATTTGGCACTAGTCTTCTGAAAGATGAAACAATAAATATCTGTAAAGATGGCATATTGAATATGCATTTAGGTTTATCACCTTATTATCGAGGCTCTGGAACTAATTTTTGGCCACTATATAATAATGAACCACAATATGTAGGTGTAACAATACACAAAATAGATATAGGTATTGATACTGGTCCTATAATTCATCAAGGTAGACCACAAATAGAAAAGGGGGATAATCAACATACTATAGGTAACAAAACTATAATTGTTGGTGAGAAGTTGATGGAGCAATCTATTAAAGAATTAATGAATGGTACAGCAAAATTCTATCCTCAAACAAGTAAAGGCAAATTATATCAGCGTAAAGATTTTAATGTTTCTCATATTCCTCATCTTAAAGAATTAATGGAGTCAGGGATGATAGAGAAATATGTAGAAGCTAACGAAACCAATCCAATTAAAGTTGATATTATTGAATAAAATGAAAAAGATTTTACCTGTAGTTCCAATTATTGATACTGAGGGTCCAACAACTGGTCGAGCAGATATGGTTGATAGTTGGGAGTCATTGGGTGAATTAGTAAATACTTTAACAGGGGATTTGAGAAATTCTCTGAGGGATTCATTTGATAATCCTTTAATAATAAATTGGTTTTTACTTGATTGGACTGGATACTCTAAGAATGATACAGAATTCAAAAAGAGAGGACATGACATAAGGCTTCATGCTGTTTGGGATTTCTATAGAAAATCTATTTTGTCTGACGATACAATTAAAATCACAAAAGATGGCCTGTACTGGCATTATCATCATCCACCACTTGATGGTGCATGGGGTTGGAATAAGAATTGGAATGATTCTAAATGGTATGAATATATATTAGGTAAATTAATTTTGAATCATGATTTTTTCCCAACATTATATCGTGCTGGTAAATACGTTGAGACAAATGATAATTCTCATTGGTTAGAGAAATGGATTCCGTTTGATTATTCTAGTATTTCCCCTGTAAAAAGAGATTTTTGTGATTGGAGTGAAGCTACAACTAGCTGGGTTCCGTACAATCCTTCATTTGAAAATTATCAGCATCCAGGATCTATGAAGAGATTTGTTGCAAGATCATTACCTGTTGCAGCGAAGGGTGGATCAGGCAGTCTTGATATTAAGGAAGTTGAATCTGCTTTCAATGAGATCAAACAAGACAGACCAGCAATCTTCTCTTTCCATACACATGATTATTATAGAAGTATTCTTGATGAATTCTCTGATACTCATAGAATTCTAAACGAAATAAGTGCAAAAGTTGGCATACCTTGGGCTTATTCAAACGCTTTAGAAGCATTGAGACCTCATACCAAACTATCACTTGATAAATTAGACTTAATAGTTGAGAAGCTGGATAATAATGAATTTAAGATAATTGCTAATCATGAAATGTTCTGCGAGCAACCTTTCGTTATTGCAGAAGATAAAGTTGGAAATGTTGAAAGAATTGATACTACAAAGATTAATAATCTAACTTATCAAGTCGAAATACCAAAAGGTAGTTCCAGAATCGGCATTGGTGCAAATGATATTTATGGAAATTATATAACTAAAAATATATCATTATAAAATATGGATTCATTTAATTATCAAGATAAAAAATTAGAGAATATACTATGTAATCTTTGCAATTCAAATGATTCAAAAATTATTTGCAAAAGAAGTGTAAATAATTTGCCTGTTAATACTGTAATGTGTAAAAAATGCAGTCTCATTTATATAAATCCAAGAATGACAAGCAAAGATTATGATGATTATTACAAATCTTTCTATAGAATTGATAGAGCAGAGATCAAGAAGAAAGAATATATCAATGATTTAGACAAGAATTTTGAGAATGCCAGAAAGTTTGGTAAGGCAATAGTTAAATATATGGGTCAATCTCTAAAAGCGGGATTGACTGTTGATGTTGGATCAAGTACAGGAGGAATATTGTATGGAATGAAAGAGGTAAGAAAGGATTTGGAATTATTGGGGATAGAGCCATCATTAGATGAGAGCGGGTATGCTCAGTCAAAAGGTGTTAAGACAATACGAGGTCTTTTTGAAGATGTTGATATTGATTTAAATGGAAAAGTTTCTAATATTCTATGTGTACAAAGCTTAAATCATCTTCTAGATCCAAAGAAATTTCTTACATGGTCACATAATTCTCTGATAGATGGCGGTCATGTATTTCTTGCTGTTAAGAATTGGCGTCATCAAGTTAGAAGGATGGGGAAATTAAGCTCAGGGGTTCAGATTGATCATGTTTATATGTTTACTCCAGAGACTCTTTCTCTAATGTGCAAAAGTGCAGGATTTGAAGTTGTCTATATTGATGTTGATGAGGGCAAAAGTCAAAAAGAAATAAAGGAGCAGAAAGCGAATGGTCTGAATACTCATCACATAAGAATTGTTGCAAAGAAGTCTCAGATTCCACAAAAATTAGAAATTCCAAAGAATATTTATATAAAAACACGATTATCATTGGTGCCACTTTTTGTGAGATTTGTCTATATTTTTAAGTATTCACGTCGCCTTGCTTTATTGAGGAAAATGCTGCATATTAGTTAGACATGAAAAGAAAGGTTTGCTTTGTTATAACTAGCTTTATTCACTATAGTCGCAATCTATTGGTGTTAGAAGAACTAAAGAAACGAAAGGATGTAGATCTTCATATTATCGTTGGTGGTACTGCTTTGCTTTCTAGATACTCATCAAAATATGCAGATATAAAAAAGCTATTAAAAAAAGATGGTCATAATAATCTTTATGAATTACATTTCAATCTTGAAGGCAATGATACTATTGTGAAAGCCAAGACAACTGGACTAGGAATTATAGAATTTACAACTTTATTTAATCATATTAAGCCAGATGTTGTAGTAGTTCGTGGTGATAGATTTGAAGTTCTCTCTGCGACTATTGCAGCTGCATATATGTCTATTCCTGTAGCTCATATTGAAGGCGGTGATCTATCTGGTTCAATAGATGAAAGTGTCAGACATGCAATTACAAAATTATCTCATATACATTTCGCAACAAATGAGCCAGCAAAAAATAGAATTTTGAAATTAGGTGAGCATCCTTCATATGTATACAACTTTGGTAGTCCGGATGTTGAAGTTGTTCATAGGTTATTGAAAACAAAACATAAATTTGATCTCTCTAAAACCGGTAGTGGTGCATCTTTTGATTTATCAAAAGGGTATTTGGTTGTTATGTATCATCCTGATATCACAGATATAAAACATGTTCATGAGAATACCAGAAAGATTTTGAAAGCTGTTCATGCTACAGGACTACCTACACTATGGTTCTGGCCAAATGCTGATGCTGGAGCAGAAGATGTGTCTCAGGAACTTAGAGTTTTTAAAGATGAACAGAAGGGACATAAAATACGCTTTATGAGATATCTTGGTCCTAGAGATTTTATTTGGTTACTAAATAATAGTCTATGTTTGATAGGTAATTCTTCTGCAGGCATAAAGGAGACTTCGTTCATGGGTTTGCCAGTTGTTAATATTGGTACAAGACAGAATAATAGATTAAAAGCGTCAAATGTTCTATCAGTTTTGCATGACACTGATGCTATAAGAGAGGCAATAAATAAGCAGATTAAAAAGGGTAGATATCCTGTCTCTGATATTTATTTTGCAAAGGATACAAGTAAGAATATTGCCAAGATAATAGCTACAGTGCCATTATATAGTCAAAAGAGTTTTGTGGAATAATTCATTTTATATGAAATCAAAAAGAATATCTAAAATCAAAAAGCCCAAGGTAGCTAAGACTATTAAAGCAAAAAAGAAAGTTAGATCAATGAAAGAAATAATTGATCAAGAAGGAGTCTTTGTTATTGCAGAAATAGGCAAGAACTTTATTCAATCCCAAGAATCACAAACAATAGAAACGTATTTAAATAATGCAAAACAGCTTGTAGATGCAGCAGTGGGAGCAGGTGCGCATGCAGTCAAATTTCAAACTCATGAAGTTGAGGATGAGCAGATGAATATTCATGTGGTGTCACCACATTTTAAGGGAAGTGATAGATATGCTTGGGTAAAGAGGAATACAGAAGAAGCTCCAATAGAATTTTTTAAAGAACTTAAGGATTATTCGGATAAAAGGGGGATTATATTTTTCTCAACTCCAATGTCCAGAAAGGCAGCGATCAAGCTTGAGAATATTGATGTACCAATTTGGAAAGTCGGATCTGGAGATGTTCAAGATCATGTTCTTTTAGATTTTATTACAAAGACAAAAAAACCTATAATCATATCAACTGGAATGGTGAGTCTAAGTGAATTAGATGAAGTTGTAGATTATATTACAAAAAGAGAATCACCACTTACAGTGCTTTATTGTATTAGTGAATATCCTTGTCCTCCTGAATATTTCAATCTATCTACAATAGAATATTTCAAAGAGAAATATCCAGATGTAACTATTGGTTTCTCTGATCATTCTGTTGGAGATATGACTATTCCTCTCGCTGCTGTCAAAATGGGAGCAAAGGTAATAGAGAAGCATTTCTCTTTCTCTAGAGATTTGTGGGGATCTGATCACAAAGCTTCAATTACTCCAGATGAAATGAAGGATTTGATAAATGCAATTAAGAATAACGAGCATCACAAAGTTGATACAGATATTTACTATGGCAAAAAGAATAAAGAGTTAGAAGGAGCAAAAAACAAATTCAGACCATATTTCAATAAAAGTCTAGTTGCTGCATGCGATATTCCAAAGGGAACAGTTATAACAGAAGATATGGTGTATGCCATGCGACCAAGAATGCATATTGATGGCTTACCTTCAAATCATTTCCATAGTATTCTTAATAGGAAGACAAAAAAGGACTTAAAGAAATACGAGCCAATATCAAAAAAGCATATTCATTTAAAATAAAAATATGAAAAATATACTTGGAGTAATAACAGCAAGAGGAGGATCAAAGGGAATTCCTTTTAAAAATATTAAGCCACTTGGCGGTAAGCCACTTATAGCATATACAATAGACGCTTCTAAAAAAAGTAAATTAATAAATCACTTGATAGTCTCTACTGATGATAAGGATATAGCAGATGTCTGTATAAAGTATGGCGCAAGTGTTCCATTTATGAGGCCAGCCGAATTGGCTCAAGATGGTACACCTCATGTACCTGTTATGCAACATGCTATAGATTTCTATGAGAAGGCAAATAATTTAATAATTGATTATGTGGTTATACTTCAGCCAACTTCACCATTTAGACTTGCTGAAGATATAGATATGACATTACAAAAATTAATTGATTCTGGTGCTGATAGTTCAGTCTCATTAGTAGAAGTTCCAAGTAGTGCAAATCCAATTAAGATTAAGAAATTAGAAGGCGATAAAGTTTTACCTTATTCTATTCCTGAAATAGAGGGTACCAGAAGGCAGGACTTGCCAATAGCGTACAGAAGAAGCGGGGCGGTGTATTCTATGAGAAGAGATTTAATTATGAAAGATAATAGACTTTATGGAGATAATATTGTGGGACATGTTGTACCTAAAGAAAGATCAATAGATATAGATTATCCTCTAGATTGGATACAAGCAGAATATATGTTAGAAGAATTAAGGAAAAAAAGCTATGAATTCTAATAATTCAAAATGCGTATTAATTAAAAAAGAAGCGATTGATTCTAATTTGCAGAATGAATATTCTATTGATCCAGTAAAGAAATTACTTGAGCCCCTAAAATCCTTTTCAAATTTAAATAAAGTACCATTTAATATTCTAGAAGATGTAAATATAGTAAATGATGCAGAAGTACATAAGCACGAAGCTGATCTATGGATGTGTCTTGATGGGGAAGTAACATTTATTTATGGAGGGGAGATGGTCAATCCTTGGGTAAAGACAAATGCTGATGGAAGTACAGATGATAGAGAATGGAAAGCAAAGGAAATAAAGGGTGGAACTGAGGTTGTATTAAGACCTGGAGATTGGCTATGGATACCTGCAGGTGAGCCACATCAACATATGACAAAGAGTAGGGCTAGGTTGGTGATAATCAAGGTACCGAAGGTTGGCTAATTGCTATTGAATTTTTATAGAAACTATTGTTGAATGCTGAAAAACAGTACTTTTCTTAAGCTTTTCTTAATACCTGTTTTGTTACTCTTTGTTAATGCTAAATGAAGGTTATAAAGTACTAATTAAAAAAGCAAAAGAAATTTATAAAGGTATTAAGTGTATTGAGTGTCCTGCATTAAATAATGAAAAAATATTTTTTAATAGAAAAGGATTCCAGCATTTATTGTATAAGAAGGGTGATAGAAGAAATAAGAGTGATCAGATTAACAGATTGATTCTAATTCAAGATGTAGTAGATATAGTGAGAGAATCACAAAAATATAATGAATTCAGAGATAATGGTGATACTAAATTTTGGTCTCTTGTCAGTATTAAAAATGGTATGTGTATAACTGTTGTAATTTGTCAAAAAGGGACAGGTGTTAAATATTTTTTAAGTGTTATGGCTAAAAAGCACAAAACCTCATAAAGAGGTTTTGATATTGTTCGCCACCAGCTTCAATGCCGATCGTATCATATTGTTGTGCATCACAAAATGACCACGAACATTATTAATATTATTATATATTTATGCTAAATTAAGTCAACCATTGACTCATCTATCAAATCATGATAGTGTCCGAATGGATAGTCTTTTGTTAGTCAACTAAAACAACGAACCAAAAAGTTGAAAAGCTGATAGAACAGAGTTATGAAAACTGTATTTGTCGGTGCAACAGACATCGGTCCTACTAATATTCTCAAGCTTCTTGTTGAAGCAATGGGGAAGAAGGGGGCTGAGGTGAAGACCTTTTTCAGTGGTGAGTCCAAGCCTGAATCAATCGCAGGTTCTGGTCTACTCATTGTTGGTATGTCTTCTTCTGAGGAACTTGCCAGTAATGAGATTCAGGTGTCAGGAGAGGCATGCGCTCATGGTGTCGGAGCAATCTATGTTGCTGATACATTCGGATCCTGGAATCGTCCTTGGTTCGAGAATCGTATTGCGACTATGATGAGCAGAGCTACCATTTTCGTTCTCAACGAAGAAGAAGCAGGTCTTGCTCAAGCCAAGTTCCCCAGTGCTACAGTGGTTGTCACTGGCAATCCTTGCTGGGACAAGTTCTTTTTCCCGACGAAAACGCGGGAAATGGTTCGGCTTACCTTGGGGATCGATAACGGTGAGCGGGTCATGCTCTGTCCTTGGGGTAAGAGCAAGGAGGTGAATATCCTCCATGGTCAGAAAGCCATTGAGGTCGCAGGTCAGACTGGGGTTGGGGTGGTTATCATCAGTCCTCATCCCAGTGACATAACTTCTCTTGAAGATTATTATGGACCTGTCTGTAGGGCTTCGAAAGTCAATATTCGATTCATTACTAAGGATCAGATGTCTGGGCCTGATCTGATTCCAGGATCAGATGTTGTTTTCGAATCAGCCTCTACCATCGGTATCGAAGCAGTCTGCCAGAGGATACCAGTCGTGGACTGGTTTAGTGACATCGCCTTGGCCCGATTAGAGAAGACCACTGGCTCTCGGCTCTGGCCTCTGTGTGAGCAAGGCGCAGCACTGCTCTACCAGAATTCCAACGATCTTGGGACCATAACGTCGAGGATCAGGGGTGAGGACAATGATTACCGCAGTAGGTTGGAGGTATTGTATCCCAAACCCGCTCGCATGGGTATCGCTCTCGAGAAGATGATCGAGGCGATCGAGAAGGTTGCTGTTCTGACTCACTAAAGTTAGGGTGTCTGAATCCACCAAATGATTCCAAAGGTCTGATGTATGTCAGGCCTTTAATTTTTATAATATATATAGTTGCATTTTACTGTATTTGATACATAATGTATTCCTAATGAAAAAGAGAATACTAAACACAATAGGAAAGGTATTTGACCCTAAAGCCAAGGAAATACTTGATAAAGTTGGTAAGGTTGATTACAAAATACCTAGTCAGAAGCAATTGTTAAAAATAATTGGAGACTATGATTATGTACTTTGTGGTTTAGGATTAAATTTTGATAAAGAAGTATTGTCTAAGGTAAAAAAGCTAAAAGCTATAGCTACAGCCACAACAGGATTAGATCATATAGACATGAAATTCGCTGAGGAGAAGGGAATCAAGATTCTGAGTTTGAGAGGAGAGAATGAATTTCTAGATACTATTACAGGTACAGCAGAATTGGCATTAGGATTAATGATAAGTTTGGCAAGAAATATGCACATAGCTTATCCTGCAGTCCTAAACGGAGAATGGGACCGAGAGAAATTCAAAGGTCATTCATTGTATGGTCAGACATTGGGAATAGTAGGATTGGGAAGATTGGGCAAGATGATGGCACGATATGGAAAGGCATTGGGCAAAAGAGTGATATTTTATGATCCGAAAATAGACAATAATCATACTTTTGAATATAAGAAAGTTGATTTTGATGAATTATTAAAAGAAAGTGACTATATTTCTATTCATGTTCATCTTACACCCGAGACTGAATATATGTTCAATAAGGATGCGATTGCTAAAATGAAATCATCGGCTTACATTATCAATACTTCAAGAGGTAAAATAGTTCACGAAAAAGATATTATTGATGCAATTAAAAAGAAAAGGATTGCTGGCTATGCGACAGATGTATTGGATGGTGAATTGGCATTTGTTAACAATAACTGTTCAGAGCATATTGTTGTAAAACATGCTAAGACTAATCCAAATATTCTAATAGTCCCTCATATTGGTGGTATGACACATGAATCAAGACGAGATACTGATGTATTTATAGCAAAGAAGCTATCAAATATGATATGATGCTTGCATTATGCAAAATACAATCAATACGATATTAAAGTACGCGATTATTACCGGTTTGTCCTTTGTAATGTTTATACCTTTATACATAGCTAATCCGCTATTTTTCCCATTTATAACAGGTAAAGCTTTTGCTTTCAGAATTATAGTTGAATTGGTATTTGCTATATGGCTTGTCCTAATCTTAAGGGAAAAGGGTACCAATGCATATAGTAGTGATAGAAGTGTGGCTCCAAGGATCAATCTAATCACAATATTAATTACAGTATTTACTCTTGTTGTCCTTATTGCTGATCTTGCTGGAATGAATCCTCTGAGAAGTATTTGGTCAAATTCTGAGAGAATGGAAGGTTGGATGACAATCATTCATCTATGGGGCTATTTCCTTATTTTGTCTAGTGTATTTGGTGTAGGTGAAGAGTTAAGAAAGAATTGGCATAGATTTTTGAATGTAACTATCATTGCGGGAACCATAACTGCAATTTATGGTCTATTTCAATATTTTGGTTGGGCACAAATTCATCAAGGTTCAAGTAGAATTGATGCTTCTCTAGGTAACTCAGCGTATATGGCTGTTTATATGTTGATACATGTTTTTGTTTCAGCATATTTTGCTATAGTTAATTTTCCAAAAAACAAAATACTATTCTATATATATTCTGTTCTATCTGTATTATTTTCTTTCATTCTATTTCAAACAGCTACAAGAGGAACTATTATAGGTTGGGTTGCTGGCATAATAGTTGCTTGTTTTATATATGCAGTATGGGGCAGGAAAGAGAAAGGCCAATCAAATTTATCTAGAGCTATATTTGGAGGAGTAATATTGTTAATTATTGTCTTGACTACAGCATTTTATTTAAATAAGGATGCAGTATGGATTAAAAATAGTGAAGTATTAAGTAGACTTGCATCTATATCTATCAAGGATACTAGAACTCAAGCAAGAGGTTATATATGGCCAATGGCAATAAGTGGTTCTTTTGAGACAGTCAAGACATCATTGATAGGATGGGGGCAAGAGAATTTCAATTATGTTTTCAACAAAAATTATAATCCCAAAATGTGGGCTCACGAATTATGGTTTGATAGAGCACACAATGTTTACTTGGACTGGTTAATTGCGGGAGGATTACTAGGCTTTATATTATATCTTTCATTATATATAACTTCTTTTATTTATATCTTAAGAAGTAATTTAACTTTAGGCCAAAAGTCCGCGCTTGTCGGTCTGCTTGTAGGTTATAGTATTCACAATGTTTTCGTTTTCGATAATCAGACAAGTTATGTAATGTTCTTTACTTTCTTAGCATTTATACACTCATTTAGGGAAAGCAAGAGATTGTCTATATTTAATAGATCTGATAAGCCAATCACAGAAGATTATATTACTGTAAGAGACTATATATTTGTTCCAATAATAGTGATTCTGTTATTGGTTACATTATATTTTGTTAATATAAGAAATATACAAGCAAATGTTAGATTGATAGATGTTCTCCGATCTTGTTCTAATGGTGGAAATCCTTCAATAAAATATTTTGAAAGAGCATTAAGTCTAAATCAGACAACACTAAATCAAGAGATCAGAGAACAATTGATTGCTTGTTCTATAAATGTAATTCTTAGTGATGCTATAGCACCAAAGATAAAAGATGAATTCTTCATTCTAACAAAGAACGAAATCGATAATCAAATAAAGACTACACCTAATGATGCAAGAATATATATACTCGGCAGTTCATTCTTTAATGGAATTGGAGATTGGAATTCTGCGCTCCCATTAATACTAAAAGCCAGAGAGTTATCTCCAATGAAACAAACACCAATGTTTGATCTGGCTATAAATTATGTAAATACTAATAAACCTAAGGAAGCTGTAGAAATAGCTAAACAAGCTTATGAACTTGCTCCAGATTATCCAATGGCTCAATCCGTATATGTAATAACACTAATAAATAATGGAGAAGAGAAAAAGGCTAAAGAATTATTCCCAAATAATCCAGAACTTTTTACTGATCAAAGAATAATAAGTTTATATGTTAAAAATAAGCAATATGATAAAGCTATAGCAGCTTATAGAGATGTTCTAATTAAGAATCCTAATGATATAGATGCTCGTTCAAGACTTGCTTCAGTATACTATATTAGCAATCAGTTACAAAAAGCAATTAATGAGTTAAAAGTTCTTAAGACCTTATCTCCTCAATTTAATAAAGAGATTGATGCAGCTATAAAGCAAATTGAAGAAGGTAAAAAAATATAACTCAATAACTACTGAGTATCCTTTATGAATGCAATCGGTATTAATGTGATTAGACATAGTGATCCAATAATTGCAAAAAGATAGATATTAGATACAAACATTAGAGATGTAACCGTTACTAATGGTGCGATAAAGAAAGATAGTGGTCTTGTTATTCTAAATATACTTAATATTTCTGAATCCTTTGCATCAACTTTTTTGAAGAAATAAGTTTCAATCATTGCTTCTGCAGCCGCAGCACCAATTCTTGTTATAAATAGGACTGTTGTCCATATTACTAAGTTCTTTACTGTTATAAAACTTAGTATAATAGTAGATATACCCATTATTATATAACCGATTGCCATAATTTCTTTCTCACCATACTTTCTGTCAGCTAATCTACCTAAGGGTTTTTCTATTAGTACAAAAGGTATGAGCATTATAGTAAATATAATACTTATTTCAGTCCAGGAGAATCCGATTACTTTGTTGAGAAATATTGGAGTATAAATAGTCATCCATGCATAAAAAACCTGCAATGTGATATTAATAATTGTCAATTTAAATAAGTCTTTGTCATTTATTATTAGTAATACAGATTCGATTAGGGAGATCTTGGGGTAATGTGGATCTTTAAACTTTTTGAAATTTCTATATATTAAATAAAAAATAGGGAAAAGTAATCCAAAAGCAGCAATATAGATGCCTTTATAGCCATTATCCACAATAATCATTCCTGCAAGCAAGGGCCCCAATATCCATGCACTATTCGATACTGTCAGATAATGTCCTCTTATGGTACCAGTATGTTTGGTATCAGAATTTCTTTCTAAAAAAATATCCAGAGTAAAACTTATTAGATTTATTAAAGAAATAGATACTATAAGCAGTGGTATAAGCAAATATCCAGCTTTAAAGTTTATTATTCCGTAAAATAGTAATATTTGCATTCCAATCAATACTAAAGATGTTCGATAATTACCAAATTTTCTCAGTATTTTATGGATGAATAGTAACCCGACAATTGTTAGTATAGATTGGATAATATAGATAAAGCCAAGATTTTCTTCATCCGTAAACTGAGAAAAGAAACTTGAATTGAAATATGAAGGTAGTGCTAAATGCAATGACAAGAAGAAACCTACTAAACCGATCGTATAAAGTGCGGTCGATTTACCAATATTAGGATAGTGCTTCATATACTATAAATTATAGCATCAAAAGTCATCTTAAGTAGTTCTATATTGTAAGTAATACGGGGATAACGATGGGTCTCTTGGCTGTTTTCTGAAGTAGTAACTTGCTAACATTATCTGAAATAGCTGCTTTAATATAATCCACATTGATAGGGTTCATTCCTTTTGTTGATTCCTCAACAGTGTTTTTGATTATTATTCTTGCATGATGTAATAGTTCTTGTGATTCTCGTAAATACACAAATCCTCTGGAGATAATATCTGGACTCTTTTTTAATTTACCTGTCTGGGCATTAATAATTGCAAAGACTATAAATATACCGTCTTGTGCAAGCATTTGCCTATCTCTAATAACAACATCTTGTATGTCTCCTACAGAAAATCCATCTACCATCACTATTCCTGAAGGTGCCTTTTCTTTTAATTTAACTATTTTTTCACCCTTTTCTCTGATTTCTACAATTGATCCATTGTCTGGGATGATGATTGAATCGTCTTTTAATTTGTTTGTGTCTTTAGCAATTTCTCCATGGACTCTTAGCATGTAATGGTATCCATGAACAGGCATGAAGAATTTCGGATTGATTTTTTTATGAATCCATGCTGTTTCGTCTCTATTAGCATGTCCTGATGAGTGAACATCAGCAATTCTATAGTGGATTATGTTTGCTCCTTGTCGAGATAAGTTATCTTTTAGTTTTTGAACGGCTCTCTCGTTACCTGGAACAATAGATGATGATAGTAATATTGTATCTCTTGGGGTTATTTTTATGTATTTGTGTGTCTTATTAGACATTCTCATCATTGCTGCAAATTCATCTCCTTGTGCTCCTGTAGCTAGAACGATGATTCTCTCAGGTGGATGATTATCTATTTCCTCTACTGTTATAAGAGTATCTTTTTTAGGTTTTAATAAACCAAGATTTCTGCAAATTTCTATATTTGTCTTCATACTTCTACCTTCTACTACCACCTTTTTGCCGTATTTCTCAGCATATTCGATTATCTTAAGCATTCGCTCTAGTAGGGAAGCAAATGTGGCAATTATTAATCTGCTTTTTGTATTCTTTATTATTTCTTCGATATTTTTGTGAACTGTTTTCTCTGGTATGGAGAATCCTGGATTTTCAACATTTGTTGAATCTGCCATTAATAGAAGAACCTTCTCGTCTTTAAACTTTTTATCAAATTCATCATTCTCTTCTTCTGTGGGTATTCCATCAACATGATCTAGCTTAAGATCTCCAGTATGGACGATTGAACCAAATGGCGTTTGAATTATTACACCCATTGCGTCAGGAATAGTGTGTGTAACTGCAAAGAATTTGACCTTCAATGAGCCAAGTGTTATTGTCTCATCTTTCTCAACAATCTTGATGTCCAATGGTGGAACATGGGTGAATTCCTCTTGCCTCTTCTTAATCATTACAGATGTAAGCATTCTGGTATAAAGTGGGGGATTGCCGATTCTTGGCACTACATAAGGAATACCTCCTATGTGATCTAAGTGTCCGTGAGTGATAATAACTGCTTTTATTCTGTCTTTTCTTTCTTCTAGGTACTTGGTATTTGGAAGTATATAATCGATTCCTGGAGTATTCTCATCTTTGAATTGGAAACCAATATCAACAACGATAATATCATTACCATACTCAATCATGGTCATATTTTTACCAATTTCTTCTACACCTCCTAAAGGTATTATTCTTATTGAATCAGGAGCTAAGGGAGGAATAGTATCTTCTATTTTTTTATGCATTTGCGTTGCCTCAGGGGGCCTTGAGGGTCTCATACCATGAGATCTAATAGAAGACTTTCTAAAAGGTCGGCCCTCGCTTCTTTTGTTGTCTGTTACTTTCTTTTCTATTGTTTGATTTTTTTCGCTGTTCATATTTTTTATTAATTATTTGCAAATATTTTCCATACTTTGTCTGTTTCTGTGTACCATGATACTGAATTGAAGAGTCTATCTGAAGGATTGTTTATTGTTTTAAACTCTACACCTTTTATCTTATCTGGAAGTATGTACATATATTCTGGTGAATATAAGAATATTGCCGGCATATCATCTTGTATGATCTTTTCGAAATCTCTATATAGCTCAGATTTGTCAGAGTCAATTGATGTGGTTCTAATATCCTCAAGAATTTTGTCTACTTTGCTGTTTACATATTGAGCAACATTCAGTCCAGGAGAATTTCTCTGAGAAGAATGCCAAAATGCATATAGATCTAAATCTTTACCAATATATTCACCAAATAATAAGGCATCATATTTTCTTGTTTTAATTATATTTTGTGAAAGATCTCCGAATTCAAATACCTTAATATTTACTCTTGCTCCTATTGTTTCCCACTCTTTTTTTATTATTTCTGCAACTTGTTTAAATTCAGTTGAATCTGCTGTAGCAATTGAGAATTCTAGAGTTTGAGTAGATTTTTTGTCTTTTTTCTCAAGTATTCCATCGCTATTTATTGCCCAACCTGCTTTTGACAATATTTCTTTTGCTGCTTCTTTGTCTGAATTGAGATTATTGTTTGTTGTTGTAGAGAAATTATGTGGTAATGGACTATTAATACTTATTCCATATCCATATAAAACTTCATTTACAATCTTCTCTTTGTTTAAGGCAAGATTTAATGCTTGTCTGATTTCTTTGTTAGATAGAACAGGTGAATTGCTTTGATTAAAGAAGACACCAAATATTCTTGGCAGAGGTGTGCTCAATATTTTTATTGAAGGAATTGATGATGCTATTTTTGTAGACTCTAAGGGAGATATTCCAGCTAAGCTTTCAATAGTACCAGAAGTCAGAGCTTCAATAGCTATTTTTTCATTAGGGAAAAATAGTATATTTATTGATGAAAGGTATGGCTCATGTTCATAATATTTATCAAATGAAATTAAGTTATAAGACTTGGGTACTCCTCCACTATCTCTTACAATGCTATTTATTTTGAAAGGACCAGAACCGATTGGTTCAAGATTATATTGGCTAAATATAAATTGACTTACATCTACATTTTTCCATATATGTTTTGGAAGTATACCTATTGTCGTATTGGCTAAAAATGGTGAATAAGGTTGTTTTAATTGAAACTGTATTTCTCTCGAATTAATTTTTTTAATAGAAATATTGGCCCAATCAGCTGCCTTTGGGCTTTTTAAATTTACGTCTTGTATTTTTTGAATTGTAAATTCAATATCGTCAGTAGTTAATTGTGTACCATCTTGAAAACGAATATTATCTTTTAAAGTAAAAGTATAAGTTAATTCATCCTTAGATATAGAGTATTTGTCTGCAAGATCCGGGATCAGATCATTTCCGTCATATCTCATTAATCCTGAATACACCAATGTAGCCAAATCTCTATCCACATCTGTAAAAGCCAATACTGGGTTGATGTATCGAGGTAACCCTATAACACCCTCAGTTAAAGAACCTCCATGAGCAATAACTGGTAATAAGAAGAAATTGTTGACTTTGTTTGCTAAAACTAAAGAGCTTATTAAAGAAATTACTAATAATATAGTAAAGACTAGTTTCTCTGTTGGGGAAAATTGCTTTATTAATGAAAGGGTTTTCTCTCCCTTTTTTAAATGGAATTCATTCACGGAAGTTTAAGGGTTTAATTACTTAATATTAAATAAGTGTTAATAGGGATGAAATAACGAATAGTAATGCTATTACAATAGTTATTATGAAGAGGGTTCTTTCGAAACCACGTCTTGTATGAAATGCCGAACTAAAATTGTCACTACCACCAAAAGCCCCACCAATCTGTGCGCCGGTTCTCTGGAGTAGTATAGCAGTTACTAAGATCACTGCTAATACAATCTGTATGTACGGAAGTATAGAGACTATCGTCTTCATTGATAGCCAATATATCACATACATAATATTGTTGCAAGTTGAATTATATATGTAATAATAGTACTAATCATGGAAAGTAAGTCTCAACATTATTTTTTCTTAGTGATTCTTATATCAGCACTTATTCTGACTATATTTATATTCTATCCATATCTTACATCTTTACTTCTGGCACTGGTGTTCTCTGTAATGTTTCGTCCTCTACACAGATGGGTTTCTAGGATTTTCTCAAAGGGCAATCAAAGAAGTAGTATTTCTTCTTTCATAACATTATTTATTGTTGCGGGACTAATTGTCACTCCTCTAATATTCTTGGGACAACAAATATATTTTGAAAGCGAGCAGTTATATTTCAGTCTAACAGAAGAAGGACAGAGATCAGAAATAATAAATACTCTAAACTCAATATCTCAAGCCTTATCTGACAGGCTCTTCAATGCTTTCCCTGCGTATGATTTTAATTCCTTGAATGTTACTACATATATACAGAATTTTTTGGAATGGTCTTTTGCTAATCTGGATACTATATTTTCAAGTGTTACAAGACTGGTTTTACAAATATTCATTATGCTCTTTGCTCTATTTTATTTATTGAGAGATGGGGGTAAGTTCAGGCAGGATCTTATTTCTATAAGTCCATTAGCGGATAGTTATGATGAGAAAATAATGGTAAAACTAAAACAGGCAATAAGATCTGTTGTGGTGGGCTCATTAGTAGTTAGTGTAATCCAGGGCCTGTTGACTGGACTTGGTTTCTATATATTTGGAGTTCCAAATCCTGCTTTGTGGGGAAGTTTTGCTGTGGTAGCCGCTCTTATTCCTGGACTTGGAACATCTCTAGTCATAATTCCTGGTGTATTGTATCTATTCTTTACAAGTACAAATCTACATTCATTAGGGTTATTAATATGGGGAATTGTAGCAGTTGGTTTTATTGATAACTATCTAGGCCCAATATTAGTTAATAGGGGAATACAAATTCATCCTTTTATTATTCTACTTTCTGTAATGGGAGGTCTAGTATTCTTCGGTCCTATTGGATTTATAGCTGGCCCTCTGATTATTGCTTTGCTATACGCTTTACTAGAAATTTACAAGACTACAAAATAATGTTACATTGCTGATTAAGAATATAATATTCATTCTTACTTAATTCATAAATTATGGCGTTTATTGACGATTTAACATTTCATATAAAAGCTGGAAATGGTGGTAATGGTGTAGTGAGATGGCGACATGAACGTGGTAAGGAATTTTCTGGTGCTGCGGGAGGTAATGGCGGAAAGGGGGGAGATG
The DNA here is from genome assembly GCA_964467225.1 of uncultured Candidatus Saccharibacteria bacterium. Taxonomy (GTDB): domain Bacteria; phylum Patescibacteriota; class Minisyncoccia; order Phycocordibacterales; family PALSA-1337; genus CAIOGI01. Next base: position 5,771 of record CAYXPQ010000004.1, on the reverse strand, counting down.
TGTATGTCAGAGGTATTCGAGACCTAGGTATATTAGCTAGTTATAGAAATACGAAAGAGTTTGAAGCTGGTAAGGGTGAAGATGGAATGAGAAATAGTATGCATGGTGCAGATGGTAAAGACTTAACTATTGATTTACCTATCGGTTCAGTAATTACTGATCTTAGAACTTCAAGAATTTATTATCTCAATACAGAGAATGAAACTATCAAAATATTAAATGGAGGAAGGGGAGGTTTAGGCAATGAACATTTCAAGGCTTCAACAAATGTAACTCCTAAACAGAGTACTCCTGGAGTTAGAGGCGAAGAAGCTGATTTTCACATTTCTCTAGAATTAGTTGCTGATGCAGGATTAATAGGTTTGCCTAATGCTGGCAAATCTAGTCTGCTAAATGCAATTACGAATGCAAAAGCTCAGGTTGGAAGTTATGCTTTCACAACTCTAGAACCAAATCTAGGCGCACTTAAAGGTGGTTATGTAATAGCTGATATTCCAGGTTTGATCGAAGGTGCTTCCGAAGGCAAAGGACTAGGCTATAAATTTTTAAGACATATCAAAAGAACAAAAAGATTATTTCATTTAATTTCTCTTGAAGAGAAAGCTATAGTTACTGTATATAAAACTATAAGGAAAGAGTTAGAAAGCTATGGACATGGACTTGAAGATAAAGAAGAAACGATAATCCTAACTAAGACAGATATGGTAGATAAAAAAGTTATTGATAAAGCAATATCATCTTTGAAAAAATATAATAAAGATATTCTAACCATCACAGTGTTAGATGATAAAGATATCAAAGACCTAACCGACAAGATAACCAAGAGATTGAGTAAATAGCTCACTTTTGCTATTATGCATATTATGAGTGATAAATATTTGGCGACTATTGGATTAGAAATTCATGCAGAATTAAAGACATCATCTAAGATGTTTTGTTCATGTAAAAATGATCCAGATGAAAAAAAGCCAAATATGAATATATGCCCAGTTTGTATGGGACATCCTGGTACTTTGCCTGTTTTGAACAAGGAAGCGATCAAGCATGTTCTAAAGATTGGTCATGCAGTGAATGGTGAGATTGCAGATTTTACCGAATGGGACAGGAAAAACTATTTTTATCCTGACATTCCAAAAGGTTACCAAATAAGCCAGTACAAATATCCTCTTGTTTCTGGTGGTTCTATGGCTGGGGTAGAGATAACTAGAATACATCTAGAAGAAGATACGGCTCAATCTACACATGATATACATAAGAAAAGCTTAATAAACTTTAATAGATCTGGAGTACCTCTTATGGAGCTAGTTACTGAACCAGTTATTCACGACGCTTCAACTGCTGTAAAATTTGCAAAAGAGCTACAATTGCTACTAAGATACTTGGGGGCAGGGGAGGCAAATCTAGAAAAAGGAGAAATGAGAGTCGAAGCGAATATTTCTATTGCAACTATTGATGATACAAAGAACAAAAAATTTGGAACAAAGACTGAGGTAAAGAATTTGAATTCATTCAAAGCTGTCGAAAAGGCAATCACATATGAAATTGATAGACAGATAAAATTAGTGGAGTCTGGTGATAAGGTCAGACAGGAGACAAGAGGCTGGGACGAAAATTCTGGCAAAACATTTTCTCAAAGGTTGAAGGAGAGTTCTCATGACTACAGATATTTTCCTGACCCTGATTTACCAAAATTAAAAATAAGTGATGTAGAAGAATTCAGTGAGAACAGTCTCCAGAAAGAGACACCTGAGTTACCGTGGGTGAAGAGGGTAAGACTACAAAAAGAATTCGGCATGACTGATAAAGAAGTAGCGATTATGGTTGAGACCCCAGAGGTAGGAAATTATTTTGAGAAAGTTATTTCTAACAAAAAAAGTATTACAAAGTTAGCTATCAATTATTTGTTAACAGATTATCTTGGACTTATAAAAAAAGAAAATGCAAAACTGAATTCTGTAAGTGAAATTAATTTTGAAAAGTTGATGACCATGATTGAAGGCAAAAAACTTTCTTCAAGGGGAGCGAAAGATATTTTATCATTGATGATCAAAAATAATATTGATCCAGAGAAGATCGCGATTGAGAATGATTTGATACAAAAAAGTGATGAAGGTGAAATCAAAAAAATAATTGAAAAGATTATAATTGAAAATCCAAATGTGGTTGAAGATTATAAAAAGGGCAAGGTAGCAGCTTTACAGTTTTTTGTAGGACAAGGAATGAAAGCAACTAAGGGATCCGCAAATCCAGAATTACTAAAAAATATTGCCTTAGAAATCATAGGCTAATCCAAGTGCTTGACTATAAGCTTCTTAACAGTTTTCTTGTTAGGTCGTCTTATTCCTACTGCTAACCTATCCATCTGCTCAATGAGCTCGTTTATATCATCAATTTTGTAAACCCTATAATTACTGATAGGGTGTCTTCCAGCTGGAAATCTCCCACTATTATCCCAGTTCCTCAAAGTTAGAGGAGAAACCCCCAAAATCTTAGCTGCTTCCTTTATAGTTATATATTTTTTTTCCATTTTATTACTTAGATATTGTTATTAATAAATATTACTAAACATTGATATACATTATAACATAAATATTAATTATAAATAATGATTTATACACAGTATTAATGTATTTTTATATCCCATGATTCCATAAAATATTATTAGTATTTATTATGTTTATTTTGATTAGAAGATTGCACCGATTATAATTATTTATAATGACTTGTTTTTTTTAAATGATCATATACTTAGTAACTAAAATTTAAATTCCCTATAACTCATTTTAAAGGGTCGTTTTTCTAAATAGTTTTAATTTTTTTCACAAATTTTAATTATTTTTTAAATTTAATTTATGAATATTAGTGTGTTAAGCCGCCAATTTTATTTTAATATTCTATCCGAGATTTGTTTGTATGTTTTTAATTATAATATTATTTTAGAGCATATTATTGGCTCGTTCATCCGAGATAGGTTATTGAATGACTACTTATTACTAGGGACTGATTATTTGCTCAGTGTTTTTTTGAATTTAACTTTGGATCATGAATGATGTTAATTATTCCAACTTTTTGAAGTTACCATGCATTTTTTGGGTTGTTTTAGATGATATTAGCTGTTGTGTAAAGTTCTGCGATATTTCTTTGAATTTTTGTCGAATGCTAATCAATTTTTTTATTATTTTTTGAATGAATTTTTTGCTTTTTTATCCACAGTTTTTTGTCATTTTTTAGTCCGAGATGAGATATAATTATTATATAAAAATTTATGAAGGATGCTCTTATTTTACAAGATAAAAAATACATCTCGGCAAAGCGAGCTGCGGTGATATTTGGATACTCTAGTGACTATGTTGGCCAGCTATGTAGGGAAGGTAAAATTGAATGCACGATGGTTGGTAGATCTTGGTTTGTAAGTGAGGAGTCTGTTCTTAAGCACAAGGTTTCAAGTTCTGATTCTAAAATTTCATCTGATGATTCTGTAAAAATCGTTTCAGTTCCAGTTGAGCCCCAGGTTCCAGTAATTCCTTCTTCTACCACTGAGTCTTTTTTGGGTCCAAATAAAACAGTAAGGGATTTTATTTCAGAACCAGAGCCTGTCTTGAATCCCGTTTATTCTGTATCAACAACAAATGTATTATCTGCTTTGTCTGGGATATCTGCTATTTCGATCGATAAAGAAATTGAGAAGGTAGAGAGGAAACAGTCTGAAAATATAAAAATTAAAACTCCGGAACCTCCAAAAGTTGTTGAATCAAATACTGTTCTTAAGAAGAAGAGCAATGTGTTCGATCTCTCTCTTGTTCTGATTCTTCTATTGTTATCTGCAATTCTTTTTGGTAAGAATTTTATTTCATATTTCCCATATTCTTCAAAGGATATAGTTGCAACAGTCCTTAATGGAGTTGTTGTTGCTCCTTCTTCTACATCTTCATTGGAGGATGAATCAATTAAAAATGATTTGAGAAATCCATTCTCAGATGAAGTTACTATTAAACCAGATTCAAGCGGCACATCTGGAGTGATAGTTCCTGTATTCAAGGAATCAAACGGTGATGATTTCCTGTATGTCATGGTTCCTGTAAAAGATTTAAAAAAGGATGAGAACAAATAAGATTATTAATTTAGCGTCCCTCTTTCTTACAATATTTACTTTTGTATCTTTTTTTGTATTTACTAAATCTGCTCTTGCTATGTCCAGTGGAAATTACAGCATTAGTACTGATAGTTTGAATCTTGGTGGAAATAGTTCAAATTCTACAACTTATTATGTTGACGATACATTAGGTGAAGTTGCAACAGGTAAATCCAATAGTTTAAATAATATAAATAGTGCAGGATATCAGCAATCAAGTATCACTAACTCAATATCAAATAATCCTACAACAGTATCAGATTCTATATCAGAATCAAGCAGAAGCGGTGGTACAAGGAGAATTGATATTACTTATACAGACATAATAAATAATTCGCCTATATTGGATATGAATCCAGACGTTCCAATTGAAGTTCAGTATCAAAATACTGATCCTTTGAGAGATATTCAGATAATTGATATTAAAGATGTTGATCCAATGATAAGGGTTTTGGAGATTTCTGATTTTAATTTTATTCAAGACAATAGAAATATTGTTCAAAACAATGGCACTATCGTCATAGACGGTAAAGATAATTTAAAAGTATCTTTGCCATATAACAAAGTCCCAGAGATTCTTAAGACTATCGCTATAACTCTTTCAGATCCAGATAATGCAAATAAGGTTTTTCCATTTGTATTAAAAATAAATAAAGATAAAACAGCTTATGAAGCTACTCTAGCTCCTTTAAATAAAAAGGGAAATTACAAGATGAATATTGTAGTGATGGATTATAAGAATCAGGCTCAAAAAAGAATGACAGGTGAGTTAAGGGTACTTACACTTAATGATTTAAATGTTCTAGCAAGTTTAGGTGTCCTAAATATATTTAAAAATACTTCTTCGATAAGTATTATAGTAATTGCTCTAGCGGTCCTAGTTCTTATAATTTCTTTTGTAAAAACAAATAATATAAAGAAAAGGATATCATTAATAATAATTGCTTTAATTCTATTTTTTGGATTTTACTCAGTGACTTTTGCTGCAATAAATAAGCAGATAAATTATCAAGGTAAATTGACTAATAGTGCTGGTAATATAGTGCCAGATGGTTTGTATCAGATTGAATTTAAATTATATACATCTTCATTGGGAGGAACTGAAGTATGGTCAGAGAATTTCTCTGGTGCAAATGAAATTCAGGTAACAAACGGCCTCTTTAGTGTAATGCTTGGATCTGTAAGTAGTATTGCAAATGTCGATTTTAATCAGCAACTATATCTTGGTGTAAATGTTGAAGGAGATGGCGAAATGTCACCAAGGAAAGTCCTCGGTGCAGTTCCGGCAGCTTTTGTTGCTGATACATTAGATAATCTCTCTAGTGAACAATTCTTAAGATCAGATGTTCAAAATTCTACATCTACCTCTTCAACATTCATAAGTATTATTCAGACAGGAGCAGGAAAGATTGCTGAATTTTTTGGTCAATCTTCAGCAAGTGTCCTATCAATATTATCTAGTGGCAATATAGGTATGGGTACTACAACTCCTGGCTCATCTCTTTCTATTGGTGATACAGGTGACAACACCATAAATATTTCTGCAACAGCCACATCAACATTTGGTAGTGGTATTAATCTTCGATCAGGTTGTTTCTCTATAAATGGTACATGTATATCAGGTGGTACATCTGGTACA
>CAYXPQ010000003.1:0-77081 GCA_964467225.1 uncultured Candidatus Saccharibacteria bacterium | reverse complement strand
AATGCAAAAAACCGATTTATATTAAGATGCCAATAAACAATCCTTGGCGCCCATTCGCCGAACTTTTGGAAATAATAGATAAAAATGGATTTAATGGGGTAGTGATTGGTAATTTGAACAAAGATTATAATAGTCTGGATTGCAAGGAAGAAGCACCAGATTCATATAGAGGTGGAATAAGTGGTAAGCCGTGCTTTGATCTTTCTACAGAATTAATCAGAAAGACAAAACTGATGTATGGAAGTAGATTTACAATAATTGGCTGTGGAGGCATCATGTCAGTTGAGACAGCTCAAGAGAAATTCAATGCTGGTGCAGATCTAATCCAATTAATAACAGGATTAATATACAAGGGTCCATCACTGGTGAAGAAAATTTGCAAAGGTGTTACAATATAATAATGAAAAAAATAAGAGTTGCCATAAATGGCTTTGGCCGAATAGGTCGTGCGTTTTATAAAGTTGCAAAGGAGAATCCAGATATTGAGATTGTTGCTGTAAATGATCTAACTTCACTTGAGAATGTTTCTTATCTATTAAAATATGACAGTGTATATGGTTCAAGTAACTATACATTGGACGGAGTAAAGTATATAAGCGAAAAGGATCCAACAAAATTACCTTGGAAAGATCTAGATATTGATATTGTTGTTGAGTCTACTGGATTATTCACTTCGAGCGACAAAGCCCAAGCTCATATTACTGCTGGAGCAAAGAGAGTTGTAGTGTCAGCGCCTATCAAAGACGAAGCAGACTCAGTAGTGAAGGGACAAACAGTGCTTATAAGCATGAATGAAGACAATCTTTCAAAATGCCAGATTAGTTCGAACGCTTCATGTACTACAAATGCAGGAAGCCCACTCTTGGCTATATTGGACGAGTCATTGGGAGTTGAGAAAGCCCTATTAAATACCGTTCATGCCTATACTGCAAGTCAGGTAATAGTTGATGGACCAAGCAAGAAAGATATGAGAGAGGGAAGAGCTGCTGCTCAAAATATAGTACCTTCTTCAACAGGTGCAGCGATAGCTGTTACAAAGGTTATGACAGGACTTACAGGATTGTTCGATGGTATCTCTATTCGTGTCCCAGTTGTTGCTGGTTCTATAGTTGATATTACTTTCATTTCAAAAAGAAATACTTCAAAAGAAGAAGTAAATGATATTCTCAAAAAAGCTGCATCTCAAGATAGATGGAGAGGTATATTCACAGTTACTGAAGAAGATTTGGTATCTTCAGATATAGTTGGTAATCCACATGCATCAATAGCAGATTTGGCATTTACTCGTGTAGTTGGTGGTAATTTGGTGAAGGTATTGGCTTGGTATGATAATGAGATGGGGTATACGCATACGTTGGTGAGGCATGTCATCGCCGCTGGCAGGTTAATTTAATAATTAAATTTTATGAAAAGAAAATACTTAATTTGGATTTTCTTGATTATAATTGCATTTTTTACTATTAAATGGTTTGTGTTTTCTCCAATTTATGACTCGCTAAGGATGCAAACTGTTGATAAAGAGCATTTTTTCTCGATTGTTAACCAAGTTAAGGGATGTGAAGCTGGTGATAATATATATCCTACAATTGATTGTCATAACATGTACGACACGGTACACGCACAGAAAGGTGTTAGTTTTTCAACAAAAAATTCCCAGTATTACTTTATTGAAAAAGGTGGTGAGCCTATATGGAAATCATGTCTCTATAAAATGAACGGCTCGATTAAGGAGTTGGTACCATTGCCGGGCAATTGTAATTATTGGACTTGGTTTCGGGTTGGTGCTTCAGACGATTCAGATAATCTAATTGTGTATCAATCTGGTTACGGGACTTATCAATATGTAGTTAAAGATGATGGAAAAATAGTTCGTTATCTTAAACCAGACCCTGGATACTAGACATTCTAGTTAGATTTTGTCATAGCATTCCGGCTTGCTATTCATCAGGAGTCGACTTATGATTAGTTTTCCTTTGAAAATTGAATATTCACAAAACACACGCCACTTCTTGAGCACTTAGAACATTTGAGTTTTTAAGAGGTAAGCGCGGGGAGGTTTTTTCTTAAATTATGATAAAATATATTTATGAAGCTCACAGGTATGATGATGGGGTATACGCATACATTGGTGAGACATGTAGTCGAGGCGGGAAGACTTATTATAAAAGAATTCGCCCCAGCATTGTTGCTAGGGCGGGGAAATCTCGAGTGACTTGTTTTGTTTGAAGGTGCCACTACTTAACCTTTTATCAATTTATAATTGTGCAGACCTACCTTATCGTTGAGGTCGTCGCAACTACCTTTCTCAGTAAAATAGAAACTGCCTAATGCATCCATGAACACATCTTTACCTCTCTTGGGGAGACTATCAGGGGTCCATGTTATGAAGTAGCCGTGGTACTTAATTTTAACCAGAACTAAGTGCTGTGGAGGATTCTTTTTTCTGTAGGGTTTTGTCTTCTCCAAAACAAAAAATTCTTCCACTTGCACTCGACTCAATATTGGGCATAATTCACTTGCAAGAACTGGTTTAATTGGATTTGGTAGAACAAATGGTCCACCTAGCATATGATTCCTTTCCAGCTAAACACAATAATACATACAATTTATTAAGTCAATTACTTAGAATAAGGCAACAATTAGTTTGTTGTGCGTCAGAAGTAGTCCTATGATTTAAATATATTTACCACAAATTGTGATAAAATACATTTATGAAGCTCACAGTATGATTATGGGGTATACGCATACGTTGGTGAGACATGTAATAGAGGCGGGAAGACTTGTGTAAAGAAAAGGCGGTCCGATGTTAGAACCGCCCTCGTCCGAGAGTTACTTGACCAGCCAGGCAACCAGTACTCCGAATCCCCCTCCAAGACCGAAGGCAAACCAAAAGAGTGGCCAACCTCCTGACTCAGCAATTTTGTAGTAGAATAAGTAATATTTTTGGATAATTCGCCGACAGACAAATGAGCACATGGATGTCCTTTTGTTAATCTGAGCTGTATTCAATGTAGCACAAGTTTGTATTAATGTAAAGCACATCCCAATTGGAAAACTTTGTTACTAAGGATTATTTTGAAAAGAAACTTGATGAGAATACTAACAAAATACTTACAGAAATAAAGCAATATAACAAGGATCTCATGTCAGGCTTTCAAGATAAGATTTATGGTATGGGGGATTATGTCAAAGGTATTGAGGAGAGAGTAGTTAAACTAGAAGAGAGAGTGTAAAAATGCTATAATGTTAGCATGAAAAATGCTGATGAAATTAGTAAAGAAAGAGCAATAAAACTTTTTGATAGTCAAGAAATTAAAAGTTTTGAGATCGGTACTACCAAAGGTTTATTACAGATTCACAGATATCTATTTGGTGAATTATATGATTTTGCTGGTCAAATTCGTACTAAAGACATAAGTAAAGATGGCTTCAGATTTGCTTCAAACTTGTATTTAAAAGATATACTAAACAAGATTGAGTTAATGTCAGAAACTACTTTTGAACAAATTATCGCTAAATATGTTGAAATGAACATAGCTCATCCATTCATGGAAGGTAATGGTAGAAGTATGAGAATTTGGTTAGATTTAATTTTAAAAAAGAATCTCAAGCAATGTATTGACTGGGTGAAAATTGACAAAGCTGATTATCTTAATGCAATGCAACGTAGTCCGGTTAATGATCTAGAAATCCGTGAATTATTGCGTACAGCTTTAACGGACAAAATTAATGATAGAGATGTATTCATGAAGGGAATAGAGCAGTCTTATTATTATGAGGAAGTAGATTTTTATAAATAAATATGAAAACATCTTTGAATTTTATGTTAAAATAGCTAAATGAAAACCATAACATTTATTATAATTCTTGGCATTCTTGCTATAATATTCATTCCAAAGCTTGTGAACAAATATAATGTTCAGTTATTAAGAGAGTGTCCAAATGAAATGATTATAAATAGAATGCCCACTGTAGGGGAATCAGATAAGAATAATTCATACTATATAAAAGATGGTATGAGACGAGAAATATCAGAATACGATGAAGTTTGGGTAAATATGAACTGCAAACTTAAAGTTCAAGAAGTTTACTAATTGATCCCCACCAAATCAACATAATATAAAATTTCTTCTATTGCTTTTGTTCTATTGAGTCTATAAAATGTAGATATGAAAATACTTTTAGCATCAGATCATGCAGGTTTTGAATTGAAGAATCAGATCAAAGAGTTTTTAAATTCTGAGGGTTTTACTGTTGAGGATATGGGTGCACATACTTATAACAAAGAAGATGATTATCCAGAAATAATGATACCGGTTGCTATGAGAGTTTTGTCTGATAACAATACAAAAGCAATAATATTTGGAAAGTCTGGTCAAGGAGAAGCAATGATTGTAAATAGATTTCCTGGAATACGCGCTATTGTCTATCATGGTAAAAATTTAGAAATATTAAGATTGGGAAGAGAACATAATGATAGTAATATATTATCGATAGGAGCTGGATTTGTAGAATTTGAAGAAGCTAGAGAAGCAGTAAGGCTATGGATATCTACATCATTTAGTAATGAAGAGAGGCATATAAGAAGAATAGAACAGATGGATAACATTGAATAATATGGAAATAATACCCGCAATACTGCCAAGGGATTTCAAAGAAATTGAAGACAAAATTGAATTAATTAGAGGAATCTCAGATTTTGTTCAGATTGATATTTGTGACGGAAAATTTGTTAAAAGTACAACGTGGCCATATTGGAAACAAGATGAGAATTTTGAAAAGATTCTTAGAGAAGAGATGGGTATGCCTTCCTGGGAAGATATAGATTATGAATTTGATTTAATGATCGATAATCCAACAGAAGATGATGCAAGGAAATGGCTTTCTGCTGGAGCAGCGAGAATAGTGCTTCACTTAGAAAGTTCAAATGATTTAAATCCAATAATTTCTATACTGTCAGGTCTAGTTGAGATAGGTATAGCTATAGATTTGAAAACAAACACAGATGAGATAAAAAAATACGAAGACAAAATTCAGTTTATACAATGCATGGGTATAAACAAAGTGGGTTTCCAAGGTCAAAAATTTGATCCAGATACAATAAATAAAGTGAAGGAAATAGAATCTAAATATCCAAATCACCAAATCCAGATTGATGGTGGAGTTTCTCTAGAAAATGCTAGTCTTTTGAAAAATGCTGGAGCAGATAGGTTGGTTGTTGGTTCTGCTTTGTTTGAAAGTGATAATATTGTTCACAGTTTTGAAGAATTGAAGAATATTTAAATGGTATAATTGTGCGGTATGTCATTAACTGACGAAAAAGCACAATTTCTTTTTGAGAAAGCATTTGAAATACGAAGATCGATCATAGAAATGTTGATTGAAGCCAAGAGTGGTCATACAGCTGGTCCACTAGGAATGGCTGATATTTTTACCTACTTATATTTCCATGCATTAAAGCATGACCCCAAAAAGCCAGATTGGCCTTATAGAGATCGGTTAGTGCTTTCAAATGGTCATATATGTCCTGTTTTGTATGCAACCATGGGTCATGCCGGATATTTCCCATTACAGGAGCTCAAAACTCTCCGGAAATTTGGTTCAAAGCTTCAGGGGCATCCACATAGAGAATTTCTACCTGCACTGGAGAATTCTTCTGGACCCCTAGGTTCTGGCCTATCTCAAATAGTTGGAATGGCAATTGCAGATAGAATGGACTTTGGTAGAACATCAGCAAAGCAATTTGTCTGTCTTACTGGAGATGGAGAATTAGATGAAGGTCAGAATTGGGAAGCAATAATGATGGCAGGTAAAGAAAGATTACAGAATGTTACGGTCTTTGTTGATAGGAATAATATTCAGATTGATGGTTTTACAGAAGATGTTATGCCTTTGAATCCATTTTCCGATAAATGGCGGGCATTTAATTGGCATGTACAAGAGATTGATGGGCATAATTTCAGATCTATAGATGAAGCTTGGACTCAAGCCATGTCTGTTTTTGATAAGCCATCAGTTATTATTGCAAATACTATTTCTTCAAAGGGAATACCAGAATTTGAAAGGAAATATGAATGGCACGGTAAGCCCCCAACAACACCAGACGAAATAGCTATTGCAAGAAAAGCATTTAATATTAAAAATTAGTATGATAAATCCTGAACAAAAGTTAAATCCCAAAATCTTTGATAAAGATATAGAACAAGCACCAATCCGAGAGGGATTTGGTCAGGGTTTGGTTATTGCTGCCGATCATAACAAAAATGTAGTTGGATTATGTGCGGATCTTACTGATTCAACCAAGATGAATTTATTTAAGGATAAATATCCTGATAGATTCATACAGGTTGGAATCGCTGAACAAAGTTTAGCTAGTGTTGCATCAGGAATGGCTGCGATGGGCAAAATTCCATTTATTACTTCTTATGCGATGTTTAGTCCAGGAAGAAATTGGGAACAAATTAGAACAACTATTTGTTATAACGATAGACCTGTAAAGATTGCCGGCTCTCATGCAGGAATTTCTGTTGGTCCAGATGGAGGAACACATCAAGCAATAGAAGATCTGGCTATTACTCGTGTAATTCCAAATATGGTAGTTATATCACCATGCGATGCTATAGAGGCTAGGAAGGCAACAATTGCTTGTGCAAATACGAAATTTCCAACATATATTCGCTTAGCAAGAGAGAAAACTCCAATAATTACAACTGATAATTCTCCCTTCGAAATAGGTAAAGCTCAACTTCTATTTGCACCTAAAGATAATAAAAGAGCAGAAGTTGGAATAATTGCTACAGGTGCCTTGGTACATAAAGCGTTGATTATTGCAAATAAGCTTGAAAAGGAAGGGAAATTAGTTAAAGTGCTAAATCTATCCACAATAAAACCTTTAGATGAGGATGCAGTATGGAGATTGGGGCATGAAACAGGGGCAATAGTCACAGTCGAAGAACATCAAGTCGCAGGAGGAATGGGGTCCGCAGTAGCAGAGTGTATGGCACGTCATTATCCTACCCCAATTGAATTCGTAGGGGTTAAAGACAAGTTTGGACAGTCAGGTACACCTGAGGAATTGATTGAGTACTATAAAATGGGAGAAAATGCCATAATAGAGGCAATTGAGAAGGTTTTACTTAGAAAGTAATAAGTAAATTCAAATATATGAAAAGACCACAATCATCATTTCCTAAAGAGGTATATAAAAATGCTGAAATATATAAACTCATAAGAAGTATATTGTAATGACATTGCCTGCCAAAAAGTCTCATATGTGGTGGACGCGTACACTTTATTTACTATAAATCATTTCTGCTATAATATAGCTTTATGAGTATATTCAAGATCTCACAGAAGATGAAGCCTGCAGGTGATCAGCCTAAGGCTATTGATTCATTGGTCAAGGGGCTTAAAAAGGGTATGAGGAAACAGACCCTATTTGGAGTTACTGGTTCTGGTAAGACTTTTACAATGGCAAATGTAATAGCAGAGCATAGTAAGCCAACTCTCATAATCGCACATAACAAAACTTTGGCAGCTCAATTAGCTCAGGAGTACAAAGAATTTTTCCCAGAAAACGCAGTGCATTATTTCGTATCATATTATGATTATTATCAGCCTGAAGCTTATATGCCTGTAACTGATACATATATTGAGAAGGAAGCTATGATAAATGAGGAAATAGATAGATTGAGACATGCATCTACTCAAGCTCTTCTAACTAGGAAGGATGTAATAATTGTTGCTTCAGTCTCATGTATATATGGTTTGGGAAGTCCTGAAGAGTATGAAAGTGTAAATATGAAAATTTCTAGAGGCATGGAATTATCTAGAGCTGATCTTATAAGAAGATTGATTGATATACATTTTGAAAGAACAAATGCAGATATAGAATCCGGGCAATTCAGAGCATTAGGCAATATGCTAGAAATTATGCCTGTAAACGACAGAACAATTTACAGGATTGAGTATAACGGTAGTGTTATATCAAATATTATTGAAATCGATCCAGTTACGAGAGTAATAAGAGGGGAGCATGAGGTCATTTTCCTTTTCCCTGCAAAGCATTTTATAAGTACTGATGAACAATCCCAGAATGCTATCAAAACCATTCAAGCAGAATTGACTGAAAGACTGAAAGAATTGGAATCTCAAGGTAAAAATCTTGAAGCAGAAAGATTAAAGCGAAGAGTCAAATATGATCTAGCTTTAATCAGAGAGGTCGGTTATTGCAATGGTATTGAGAATTATTCAAGACACTTCTCTGGCAAAAAGCCAGGAGAAGCTCCTGATACTTTGCTATCGTATTTCAAGGGTGATTTCTTAACTGTTATTGATGAATCCCATGTTACTGTACCTCAAATAGGTGGAATGTATGCTGGTGATGCTTCTCGCAAAAATACGCTTGTTGAATTCGGTTTTAGACTCCCTTCTGCCAAAGATAATAGACCCTTAAAGTTTGAGGAATTTGAGCAGAGAGTTGGGCAAGTTATATATACTTCTGCAACTCCAGGAAAGTTTGAGAAAGAGCATAGTGAACAAATAGTTGAGCAAGTTATACGTCCAACAGGACTTATTGATCCAGTAATTGAAGTAAGACCAGTTGTCGAATCTACAAATTATGTTGGTCAAATTTTTGATTTTATTTCTGAAGCTGAAAAGGTTATTAAAAAAGGGGATAGAGTTATAGCAACTACATTGACCAAAAAGATGGCAGAAGATCTAAGCGAATTCTTGAAAGAAAGAGGAATTAAGGCTGAATATTTACATAGTGACATCAAGACAATTGATAGAATTATTATTTTAACAGACTTTAGAAAAGGTAAATTTGATTGTTTGGTGGGAGTAAATTTGCTTCGAGAAGGACTTGATCTGCCAGAAGTTTCTCTGATTGGTATATTAGACGCAGACAAGGCAGGATTTCTAAGATCTGAAACTTCTCTGATTCAAATAATCGGCCGTGCAGCCAGAAATATTAATGGTAAAGTCATACTTTATGTCGATGTTATGAACGATGCTTTAAGATATGCAATATCAGAGACAGAGAGAAGAAGGAAAATTCAAATGGATTATAATGATAAAAATGGCATAACTCCAAAGACGATATTAAAGCAGATACATGATATTACAGATCAACTAAGAACTGAACATGATAAAGCTGTAAATGAATTAATGAAGATGGATGAGGAATTGATCAGAACTAACCCACAGAAATTCATTAAAGAAAAGGAGAAAGAAATGGAAAGAGCAGTGCAGGCATTGGATTTTGAATCTGCTGCAATTATTAGAGATGAGATTATTGCTTTGAACAAAAAATTGGAAAATGAGAAAAATAAAATTAAGAAAATGTCTAAAAAACCAAAGATTTAAGCCATAAAAAACAAATCTTATCCACAAAATTACCTCTTTTCAATTCAATAAAAATAATCATAATAAATCTGTGTTATAATTTATTACATGAAAGAGAAAATTCTCATTGCTATAAGCGATGTAACTCTAGCTGATACTACTGACAATGAACTCGGTAAGCTAGAGTATAAGACTCTCGTTCTCCGTGATGGTACAAAAGTAATTGAAAATTTAAAAAGTTTTTCTCCTGATTTACTCATTATCGATATATCATTATCTGACAAGAACGGCTATGACATTTTAACCGAAAAGAGTTTCGATAGATTTATCACAAAGATTCCAGTCATAATTGTTTCTAATTCTGGCTTGCCAATTGAGATGAAAAAAATTCCTTCAACTCCAACTATTAAAGAGATAGTAATCAAGCCTCATATTGAACCTACAGAGATAGTGGAAAGAGTTAATAAAGTTTTTGGTAGACAATCGCAAAAAGTAGACGATAATCAAAATAAGGAAAATAATGTGCCAATAGGGGCGCAGAGGAAAATCCTTTGGGTTGAAGACGATAAGTTATTAAGCGTTATTCTTTCAAAAAAATTATTAAAAGCAGGGTTTATTTTGAATAAGGCTTCAAATTCTGAGGAGGCATTTGCATACTTAGAAAAGGAAATTCCAGATATAGTCGTTCTAGATATATTATTACCTGGAATGACTGGTATAGATATATTAGAGAAAATGAGATCAATGGAAAAACTCCGAAAGCTTCCAGTTGTTATATTGTCAAATATGAATACTCAGAATTACATTGATAAAGCTAAGTTTTTGGGAGCTAAAAGATTTATCGTTAAAGCCGCAGCCTCACTAGAGGAAATTATAAGGGAAGTTAAAGAAGTACTAGATAACAAATAGTTAGGATTTGCCTATTATTTATATATTGTTATAGTTAATAACTATGTCAAAAAAGGAGTCCAAAAATCCTGAAAATAAGCATTTTAATGAGCGCGGTGATGAGCAGATCATTGTTCGTGGTGCTAGAACGCATAATCTTAAGAATATTACCGTTGAAATGCCAAGAAATAAGATGATAGCCATCACTGGTCTGTCTGGTTCAGGCAAATCTTCTCTTGCATTTGATACTATTTTTGCAGAGGGTCAAAGAAGATATGTTGAGTCTTTGTCTTCATACGCGAGACAATTCTTGAGGCAAATGCAAAAGCCTGATGTAGATGAGATAATCGGACTTTCTCCTGCAATTTCAATAGATCAGAAATCAAGATCAAATAATCCTCGCTCTACTGTGGCAACCACTACAGAAATATATGATTATTTGAGAATTCTATTTGCCAGAGTCGGTAAGCCTCATTGTTTAACATGTGGAAGAGAAATTCATAGAATTTCAAAGGAGGAAATATTGAATACAATAATCAAGCAAGTCACAACTCACAATAGAGCAGGTAAAAGTGTAATGGGTATAGATATAAGTGACCAAAAGGTCAAAATTTATGCTCCAGTTGTTGTTGGAAGAAAGGGTGAATATTACCAGCTTTTGTATGATCTACTTGGCAAAGGCTATGACAAAGTCAAAGTTGATGGCAATGTAGTTCGCCTAAGAGAACAGATTATTTTAGACAAAAATAAGAAGCATGATATTGATGTGCTTGTCGATGAAATTTTCCTTACAGAGTTTAAGGTTGTTGGGCGTGATACCAAAAAATTTGAGAATGCAAAAGAAAGACTTTCAGAAGCTTTAGAAAAAGCTATAGAAGAAGCTCAAGGTTTGATCAAAATTGAATTTCCGGATGAAGAGAAATTAATGTCCGTGAAATTCATGTGTCCATATGATGGATTCTCATATCCTGAAATAGAGCCTAGATTATTTTCATTTAACTCACCATACGGAGCATGTCCAACCTGTAATGGATTAGGAACTAGAGAATTCTTTAGCAATGAGACTTGTGAGACTTGCAAGGGTGCGAGACTTCGTGATGAAGCCTTACATGTAAGAATTGATTCAAAAAATATTGTAAATGTTACTTCCATGTCTATTGAAGAAGCAGAAGTCTTCTTTAAGGATATAAAGTTAACAGAGACAGAAAAGGAAATTGCAAAAGTTATTTTGAAAGAAATAGAATCCAGACTTCAATTTATGATTAATGTTGGGATCGAATATTTAACTTTAGATCGAAGAGCTCATACTTTATCAGGAGGAGAAGCCCAAAGAATTCGTCTCGCCTCTCAGCTAGGCTCAGGTCTTGTTGGTGCTTTATATGTACTTGATGAACCAACAATAGGTCTGCATCAAAGAGATAATGATAGATTGATCAAAACTCTTACAACTCTTAGGGATTTGGGTAACACTATTATAGTAGTTGAACACGATGAAGATACCATGTTTGCATCGGACTACATCGTTGATATTGGTCCTGGAGCTGGTGTTCACGGTGGCAAAGTTGTGGTATCTGGGTATTTGGATGATCTTCTTACAGCGAAAAAGAATACCTCAGGGTCATTAACCCTTTCATATTTAAGAAATGAAAAAAGAGTAGAAATTCCAGAAAAAAGACGAGAGCCGAAAGGTAAATTGATAGTTAAAGGAGGAAATATATTCAATATTAAGGATTTAGACGTTGAAGTTCCTCTCGGCTGTCTCAATGTTATTACAGGAGTATCTGGTTCAGGCAAATCTTCTTTTATGTATGAAATATTACATAAAAATCTTGAAGCTAAACTAGAGTTCAGACATAGAACAGCAAAAATATTTAATTGTGAAAGTTTTACAGGTAGCGAATATTTGGGTAGAACAATATTGATCGATCAAAGCGCAATCGGTAGAACTCCCAGATCAAATCCTGTAACTTATACCGGCGCTTGGACTCACATTCGTGATTTATTTTCTGCATCAGCTGAAGCTAGGGCTCATGGTTGGGGACCAGGAAGATTCTCTTTCAATGTGAAAGGTGGAAGATGCGAAGCATGTCAGGGAAATGGGGAAATAGCAGTTGAAATGCATTTCCTACCTACTGTGTATGTAACTTGTGAAGTTTGTCAGGGCAAGAGATTTACAAAAGAAACACTTGATGTCAAATATAAAAGTAAAAGTGTATTTGATGTTCTGGAAATGACTGTAGAAGATGGATTGATTTTCTTTGAGGATATTCCTGCTGTTTATGATAGATTAATAACACTTTCGGAAGTGGGATTGGGATATTTGAAATTAGGCCAATCAGCAACAACCCTTTCAGGAGGAGAAGCTCAAAGAGTCAAAATCTCATCTGAACTATATAGAGCTCATTTGCAAAAAACTATTTATCTATTAGATGAGCCTACAGTCGGATTGCATTATGAAGATGTTAAAAAGTTAATTGAGATATTACAAAAGTTAGTTGATAAAGGAAATACAGTAGTGGTGATTGAACACAATCTCGACTTGATAAAATCAGCGGATTATATAATAGATATAGGACCAGATGGAGGATCTAGAGGAGGCAAATTGGTAGCAAGAGGAACACCAGAAGATGTTGCTCGAAATGAGAAGTCTTATACAGGACATTATTTGAAGAAAGTTTTGAAGAGATAGTTAATTATGACCAGTCAAGAATTCAAAAATTTGAATTTACCTGAATCTCCTGGAATTTATATTTTTAAAGACAGTGAAAATAAGATTCAGTATATAGGGAGAGCAACTTCACTAAGAGATAGGGTGAAGAGTTATTTTTCTAATGATTTAATAGAGACTAGGGGTCCTCGACTTGTAGATATGGTTACTAAAGCAAGTAGCATAGATTATATTGAAACAGATTCAGTATTGGAGGCTATAATTTTAGAAAGTAATGAAATAAAAAAACATCAGCCATATTTCAATACAAAAGAGAAGGATGATAGAAGCTACAATCTTGTGGTGATAACTGAAGAAGAATTTCCTCGGGTTTGTATAGTTAGAGAAAGATCATTAAACGCTTTTAAAGATAAAATTAAGTATCAATTCGGTCCATATCCACAAGGCAATCTCCTTAGAGATGCACTAAAAATAATTAGGAAAATTTTCCCCTTTCGAGATGAGAAATCTAAATTAAAATACCAAGAATCATTCTATAAATCAATAGGCCTATCACCAACAACTGATTCGCCAGAGTCAAAAAAAGAATATCAAAGAACCATTAGAAACCTTGTACTGTTCTTCCAAGGCAAAAAGAAAGAATTGATCAAAACTCTTGAAAAGGAGATGAATGATTATGTCAAAGATCAAGATTTTGAAAGAGCTCAAAAAGTTAGAAATACAATATATGCCCTCAATCACATTCAAGATGTTTCATTGATTAAAAGGGATAGGGAAATTGATTTGAACGGATTTAGGATTGAAGCTTATGACATAGCACATATGTCTGGCAATAACACTGTTGGTGTTATGACAGTGGTGATTGATGGAGAAATGACAAAATCAGAATATAAGAAATTTAAACTCTCAAAAGATTCAAATGATGATATAAATAATTTAAAAGAAATTCTAATAAGAAGATTAAGGCACGAAGAATGGGGTATGCCAAATCTGATTGTAATAGACGGGGGAATTTCACAGATTAATGCAGCCAAATCTGTTATTGGCAATATACCAGTAGTATCAGTTGTAAAGAACGATTCACATAAGCCAAGCTATTTCCTAGGTGATGAAAATTTAGCTAAAGATCATTCAAAAGCTATTCTGCTAGCTAATGCAGAAGCACATAGATTCGCAATAAATTATCACAAACTGTTGAGAAAGAAGTCATTTTTAAAATAGAATATACGGTATAATATATTCATGCATAGAATAAGAGTCGGTGTTCTAAGAGGCGGTCCAAGTAGTGAGTATGAAATTTCACTAAAAACTGGTGCGACTGTGCTCAATAATTTACCGCAAGAGAAATATAATGTTCGAGATATTTTCATTGATAAAGAAGGTCAATGGTATATGCATGGTTTGCCTGTTTTGCCTCACTCTGCCTTAAATCATATTGATGTGGTGTTTAATGCACTGCATGGGTATTATGGGGAAGATGGTAAGGTGCAGCATATCTTAGAATCGCATGCTATACCTTTTACCGGAACAAAATCCTTCTATTCATTAATAAATGTCAGCAAGCTCCATGCCAAAGATATTTTAAAAAATAATAAGATTAAAGCACCCAGACATATAATTGAAACTTCAATTAAGAACATAAAAGATACAATAATCAAAATATTCAGATCATTTCCTTTACCAGTCGTGGTAAAGCCAGCATTTGGAAATAACAATGAAGGAATTAGTTATGTAAAAAATTTTAGCGATTTGGAAAGTGCAATCATCGAAGCCCAAAAGTATAGTAACAATGTAATAATAGAAGAATATATTATTGGTAAAGATTGCCAATGTGTTGTGATAGATAAATATAGAAATCATGATTTATATGCACTTCCAGCGATGGGTGAGGGAATAACTATTGAGGAGAAAAGAATAATTGAAGACATTGCCAAGAGAGCACATGAAGCTCTGGGTCTGAGACATTATTCAAGCTCGGATTTTATTATTCATCCAAAGATGGGAATTTATCTAGTTAACACGAATGCTCTACCAAAAATTCACGATGATCAATTATTCAAGGAGTCATTGGAGAATGTTGGCTCATCGTTGCCTCATTTCTTAGATCATGTTTTGGAACTTGCTTTAAGTAGAAAATAATGTAAAATAATTTTTACGTTTAGTTATATGGGCTCGTAGCTGTTTTGGTAGGTATACAACAGATGGGTTCGAATAACATTGAATGTATGTAAGTCACAGGGGCCCGTAGCTCAGTTGGTAGAGCAACCGCTTTGCAAGCGGAAGGTCAGGAGTTCGAATCTCCTCGGGTCCACAAAATCTCTCATCTTATGTTTTGACATAAGCAGAACAAGTACTCGCTCTTAATGAAGAATAGTAGAGTGCCGCAAGAAAAAGGCTATCAAGCCCACCCTTGTGGCCTTATCTTTTGTGTCATAAAAATAATTGAAATTTATAAGAAATAATGATATCGTAAGGAAAGAAAGGCATTCATTTCCACTATGAATATTGAATTTACGAAAAGCCAAGATGGCGTCTACTCTGCTTGGGTTGCTGGAGACAAGGATAATACCTTGTGCCATGGAGACTCATTACAATACGCTGTGGGGGCGGTTCTTATAGCCTTCAGCATGATTTACTCGGACTCATCTATTAAGGTGGGTCCTGATGGATCGTTCAAAAAGGTTGATGCGGTTGTCAAAACACTCGCTAAGGTGGCTATTAATCAATTGAATGGTCCCCCACAGACACTCGATATTATTTGTTTGCGGAATGAATTTTGTCCGGAACCGCTTCGTACCGTAATCCGTGATTTCATTGATGGTAAAATCACGAAGGATGAAGCAAAAACACGGTTGGAAGCGTTGTAGTGGCACGGTCACAAGAAAAAGGCTCTCAAGCCCCACCCTTGTGGCCTTATCTTTTGTCAAAAATCTTTTTTATGTTAATCTAATATAGAGATAACTTAAGTAAAGTATCTCCACTCCAAAAGGAGTGCAACAAAAAGGCAGTGTAAGTGAAAACGAATGAAGAAAAAATAGTTGTGTCGGACCGTATAACAAATGCAGAATCGAATCTCACAGGGTCGATATGCATTTCACGAAGTGTTAGGAGGTGCTCCTCCAAACCTTCGAAAAGGAGACATCGCCAAATATGTGAAATATATGGTGGAGTCTGCTCACAAATCCAAGTCTTGGAATAATAAAGACAATGAGTGCCAAAACTCCATAGCCATTTCCTAATAGGGAGATGGCTTAATTTTATTATTTTTTTGAAATATATGTAAAATAATGTATAGTATTACCTATGAATGAAAAGTTCCTAAAGCCATATAATGCCAAGGAGGTAGAACCTATTATATATAAAAAATGGGAGGAAAGTGGGTATTTCAATCCTGACAATTTACCTAATAAAGATGGCAAATCTTTCACTATTATCATGCCTCCAACAAATGCGAATGGATCATTGCATGCTGGACACGGATTGGTGATGACTATTGAGGATATAATGACCCGCTACAAGAGATTACAAGGATTTAAGACTTTGTGGTTACCAGGACTTGATCATGCTGGATTTGAGACTCAGGTAGTATATGAGAAAAAATTAGAGAAAGAGGGAAGATCCAGATTTGAAATTGAACCCCAAAAGCTATATGAGGAAATAATGGATTTTACTTTGACTAATTCAAAAAATATTTTGTCTCAAGTTAGAAGTATGGGTTCATCATGTGATTGGAGCAGGACCAAATTTACATTGGACGAAGATGTTGTTAAGAATGTATATAAAACATTTAAAAAATTATACGATGACGGCCTAGTCTACAGAGGGAATAGAATAATTAGCTGGTGTCCGAAGCATCAAACATCATTTTCTGATTTAGAGATCAAAGATGAGGAGAAGGTAGAACCATTTTATTATTTGAAATATGGTCCATTCACAATTTCCACATCAAGACCTGAGACAAAGTTCGGTGACAAATATGTTGTTATGCACCCTGATGATAAAAGATACGAGAAATACAAGCATGGAGATAAGTTCGAAGCTGAATGGATAAATGGTAAAGTCACAGCAACTATAATAAAGGATAGTGCAATAGATATGTCATTTGGAACTGGTGTAATGACGATTACACCTTGGCATGATGCTGTGGACTTTGAAATTGCAGAAAGACATGGATTAGACAAAGAGCAAGTAATAGATGAAAGGGGAAAGTTGTTGCCAATTGCTGGAGATTTTGCAGGTATGAGTATAAATAAAGCCAGACCATTAATTATTGAGAGACTACAGAGCAAAGGCCTAGTAGAGAAAGTAGATGAGAATTACAAGCATAATATAAAAACTTGCTATAAATGCGGAACCACAATAGAGCCGCAGATCAGGAGTCAGTGGTTCGTAAAGATGAAGCCATTGGCAGATAAAGCTCTAGAGAAAATTAAAAATAAGGAAATAGTATTTATCCCTGATCACTATGAGAAGATAATTACACACTGGTTGAATAATATTATGGACTGGAATATTTCTAGACAAATAGTCTGGGGTATTCCTATACCTGCCAAGATTTGTACAAAGTGTAATGAAGGTTATGTTGATCTAGATAATTCACTTACAAAATGCAAAAAATGTAATTCAGAATTAAAACAGGATGCTGATACATTTGATACATGGTTCTCATCAGGACAATGGCCGTTCGTATCTCTAGGATATCCAGATTCCAAAGATTTCAAAAATTTCTATCCAACAGATGTTATGGAAACAGCTGGAGAAATTATCTTTTTCTGGGTAGCTAGAATGATAATGCTGGGTCTATATGTTACTGGAGAAGTACCATTTAAAACTGTGTATCTACATGGTCTTGTTCTTGATGCCAAGGGCCAAAAAATGAGCAAGAGTAAGGGAAATGTTATTAATCCACTTGATTTAACTGATAAATACGGCACAGATGCCTTCAGGATGGGTATGGTTGTTGGTAATACTCCAGGAACATCATTGGCCTTGTCTGAGGACAAAATAAGAGCTTACAAAAACTACGCAAATAAGCTTTGGAACATTGCAAGATTCGTATTGAGTAGTGTTGGAGATATTAAATATGACTCTAATTTTAATAAATATGAAAAGATAGATGCAGATCATATTTCACAATGGAAATCTATACTAGCTGATGTAACCTCAGATATGGATAGTTTCAGATTCTATATGGCAGGTGAGAAATTGTATCATTATTCATGGCACAATTTTGCAGACAAAATTCTAGAAGAAAGTAAAAAAATAATTACCGAAGGTAATGATCCACACAAAAATTCTCGCAAAAACATGCTAGTCAAAATATTATCTGAGTTGTTGATTTGCCTGCATCCATTTATACCATTTGTTACCGAAGAGATATGGACAGACATGCCAATTGATGGTAAAAACATGCTAATTATCGAAAGCTGGCCTAAAAAATAAAAAATCGGATATAATGTATGCATATGGGCATGGAGGCTATTCGAAATATCGAAGGGTATTATCAATCACCCAAATCAGAATCATATAATATTTTTTTGAAATATTTTTCAGGTATAACTCAATTTTTATCATGGCCTATTGCATATATCTTTTTTAATACCCTATATAATGTTGAGATAAATGGCAGGGAGAATTTAGACAAAATAAAATCACCCTTTATAATAATTTCAAATCATGTTTCTATTTATGATAGTTTCATATTTAGACTTGTTTTAGGCTTAAATTCAAATCATTTACCATTAAGATTTCTTGCAGTTAAAGATTTTGATCATCCTGTATTAAAACTCCTCAAAAAGCTTTTAATTGTTGATTTTGTTTATCGAATATTCGGAGTACTTGTTGTGTATCAGGGCAGGGGAATTCATAAAAATCTTGAGGAAGCAATTAAAATAATTAAAAGCAATGGTAATATTGTGATATATCCGGAAGGAAGTATTATTCTTAATGACAAAATTGGAGACTTTAAGCATGGTGCTTCAGTTCTAGCTAAGACCACAGGAGCCAGTGTTTTGCCAGTTGCAATGAGAATTAAGAAAAATGGTTTAAGAGCAAAATTTATTGTGAATATAGGCAGGGATATAAAATATAATAAATCCGACTCAATTACTGAAATTACAAGAATATTTTATAATGTAATATCTAGGCTTCATTATAAGAGTTAATTGGTAAAATTATTTCAACACAGGCGCCATAATTTTCACCAAGTGATTCAATACTAATTTTGCCTTTATGACCACTAATAATTGCTTTGGCAACCTGAAGTCCAATACCCATTCCAATTGGATTTCTTTCGCGGGCCCTCATTCCTCTATAAAATAGTTTATTAAAAATACTCTGACTTTCTTCAGATGTTATCCCGACCCCAGTATTTTCTATAGATAGAATGATATTATTATCAACAATTGTATTTGAAATATTAATCACACCTCTATCAAAATTGTATTTAATTGCATTCTCAATGATTATAGTGAGCGCTTCTCTTATTTTATTAATATCCATCTTAATATCAGGCCAAATATTTTCAGAACTAATATAATTAATTTTTACCCTCATCTCTTCAACTTCAAGTCTAAGATCGTTAATTACATTTTCAATAATAGACTTTACGTTGCCTGTTGCTAGTTTTAGTATTTGAGAACCGATTTTAATAGTTGTAATATTCAGGAAATCATCAACTATTTGTGACAGTCTATCAGCAGAAGATTTGGTCCTAATTATGGAATTTAGGGCAGTATCATCTATTTTCCCATTGTGACCATTTATTAATAACTCTAATTCTGATTTGATTGTGGTTATAGGGGATCTAAGGTTGTGTTGGGTGAGCATTATGAATTGGTCCTTGGTCTCATTTAACTTCTCCAGATCCTTTCTGGCCCTATTTTCTATTTCATATGCCTTGCGCACTTCTTTGGTTTGGTGGGTGATTTTTGATTTTAACTTATTATTAACAACCGACAGCTTCCTAACAAGAAATTCCTTTTCTTTCCTCAGGCTAATCTCCCTAACTATTGACTTGATTAATAAGTTGCTAATTATAATAGTGACAAATAATATGGAACTTTCAACAAATATTTCGGTTATAGAATTAGAAAATGTCGCTCTGATAAAGATAATCATCCAGAGCAGAAAGACAGTGATTTCCAATGTTATCAACCTAATATTAAATAAATAATATTTGAATATTCCTAAGAATATTGATACTAGAAAGAATGAAAAACCAATATTATCTAATACACCTGAAAAGATGATTGAAAAGTGGGGGAATATGAAACTATTAAGGCTAATGATTAATAGTGAGAGAATAATTCCAATAATAATAATTAAATTGAGGTGTTTTTGATTTCTCTCAATAATTTTTGAATATCTTTTTATAAGAATAGAGATTATAGTAAAAGCACCAACTATATATAAGGCTGTATAAATGTAAAATCCCCAACCATTTCTTATTAAATATATAAAATCAGTACTTGTGTTTGAGTAGGAGATTGTAATAAAATTTTTGAAATATGAAAGAAAAAATAAAGCTATAAATGGAATAATAATTACAATTAGTCTCTTCTTAGACAAATGGATTTCGGTGTAATTCAATGTCCAGATAATTCCTGAACACATGACCAGTGATCCAAAAGCATACGTGGAATTAAACCAAAAAATTGAATTTGAAACCACTGTCATATAATTAGAAATTGTCCATAAAAGACTTATAAAACATAAAAGTATAAAAGATTTTTGTGTTCTTGTTTTATTCTCTTGATTAAAAACTATAAAACCTAATATAAAGTCTAGAAAAATTGTTAGCATTAGGAGGCTTTTTATAATCATATTTACATACTACTATTTTTTTACAGTAAATGCTAAAATTAATCTCATAAAATATGAGTAAGATAAAATTCGCTTTTATTGTTCATTCTCGAGATAGGAGTGATTTACCGCGAAAATATCCTTTTTTAAGTTCTTTCCCTAATTTTATTATTGATTTTATTACAAAAAATTTACCTCCAATTGTGGTTTCAAAAATAACTGGATTGGTTGATAAGTATGGTAACAAAATTGATGGCTTAGTAATTGGGGTACCAATGACTGCACATCAGTTACTAGAAAACAAATCTCTTGCTCTTAAAAGAATTCTATCTGCAATTAAATTAGCAAAATCAAAAGGTGCCAAATACATTGGATTGGGTGCAATGACATCGTCGTTAACCGCAGGAGGAAATGATGTGATAAATAATATTAAGGATATATATATTACAACAGGAAGAACTTATACAATTAAAAATATTACTGACTATATTTTGAGAATTGAAAAGAGTTTCAACCTTGATAAGAGTAAAATTAGCATTGGAATAGTTGGTGCTGCAGGTGGTATTGGATCAGGTGTAGCAATCCTTTTGGCAAAAATGGGGTATAAAAATTTTTATCTAATTGATCTTGAAAGAAAATTGAATGTTTTAAGAGAAAAGATTTTATTAATTGAAAAGCATTCAAAAGATGTTTCAATAGATATTACACATAGAGTTGATACGGTCAGTCAATGCAAAATAATTATTGCTGCCACTAGTGCACCTGAAGTAGTAATTAAATCACAAGATGTTTCTCCTGGCACTATTATCATTAATGATGCGCAACCATCAGATATTTCTCCAGAAATTATTGAAAATAGAAAGGATGTACTAGTTATTGAAGGTGGGGTTTTGAACGCTCCAGGAATAAGTTGTAATTTTAATATGGGATTAAGTAGAAAGGACGATATATTTAGTTGTTTAGCTGAGACACTAATATTAGCACACAATAACAGTGATAAACATTATTCTATTAATCAACTGGACTTTGAATTTCTTGAATTATTATCAGATGTTGGTGTTAAGTTAAGATTTAATAATGAATTAATGCAAAATTCGATGGGAATAATTGATGAAAAATATATTAAAAATTTTATTAAATACTAATTGAAATGGATCTTATTACAATAAGCTTAATAGTAGTAATGTTTGCAATTTTGGCATTGGGTACAACTGTAATAAAGAATAGTAAGGAAAGATTAAATAAAGCTTACTCGCTTAATATACTTACAATAATTGGTTGGGGTTTGGCCATGATTTTTTATAGAATGTCCACGCCCGATTCAATAGTCTTTTGGTCAAAGTTGTTGTACATATCTGCATCGTTAATAGCTAGTAATTTCTTATATTTTACTTATGTTTTTCCAACATATTCTACTATTTCGTTCAAGAAAAAAACTTTAATTTTTTTGCCAAATATAATATTAATAATATTAATTTTTTTCGGAAGTTCAATTATTGAGGGGGCAAGAGTAATGATTGGTAGTGAGAATAATATATACTGGGGTCATGTTTATTTTGTATATGTTATCTACATACTTTTTTATTTCAATTTTGCTTTTTTAAGACTGTATAAAAAGGTCAAAATAACTGAAGACAAAACAGAAAGACTCCAATTGATTTATGTATTATTGGGTTATGTATCATCTGGAATAATATCTTTTGTTTCAAATTTAATTCTTCCTTCATTCGGCATTTTTACAATTAATTGGTTGGGACAAATTTCAACAATATTAATGGCATTGTCCGCATCTTATGCAATTGTTAAACATCATCTATTTAGTGCAAAAATAATTACAACAGAATTACTAACTTTCTCATTGTGGATTACTCTATTAATTAGGCTTTTGGTTGGAGAAACGTTAATTGATCATATTGCTAATGGTATTACACTTTTGTTCACACTTCTTGTCGGCATCTTCCTCATCAAAAGCGTTATACGAGAGGTTAATCAAAGAGAAAAAATTGAAAAACTTGCTGTGGATCTAAAAAAAGCAAATACTCGCTTATTGGAACTCGATAAGCAAAAATCTGAATTCGTGTCTTTTGCCAGCCATCAACTTAGAGCACCACTGACAGCAATGAAAGGGTATGCTTCTCTTCTGATAGAAGGAGAATTTGGAGAAATAAAGGATGAAGTTAAAAGTGCTATTAAGACGATTCTGGATTCCTCTAAAACCCTTACAAATATTGTGGATGATTATTTAAATGTATCTAGAATTGAACTTGGCACTATGAAGTATTCATTTGAAATTATTGACTATAGAAAAATGGTTGAAACTGTTGCTGATGAATTAAAACCAAGTATACAAAAAAGCAAATTATCATTTAATTTGCATTTTAATCCTGACAATGAAAATGAAAAATTCATAATAAATGCTGACAAAGATAAATTAAAACAAGTTATAACCAATCTGATTGATAATTCAATAAAATACACTCCAAGCGGCTCAATTGATGTATCATTGGTTAAAAATATTAAAGAAAAGAAAATTACTTTCTCTGTAAAGGATACGGGTGTTGGAATATCTTCAGAGGCAATGCCTAGATTGTTTTCTAAGTTTGTAAGGTTAGATAGTGGGAATAAACAAAATATTTATGGAACTGGATTGGGTCTATTCGTTGCTAAAGACATTGTAACTGCACATCAAGGCAAAATTTGGGCTGAATCTGATGGGGATGGTAAGGGGTCTGTATTTAATGTTGAGTTGGATATGGCAGCGTAAATTATTTAAAGAATTACAATAAGAAATCCCCACACTACGTACAGTCAGTGTGGGGATTGTGTCCTCTGGACTTTAGTCTCGGTCTCCGGTGGGTAGTGAAGCAGCTACCCCCCAAGTTGCTACGGTGGTATTGAAAGACCGTCTCCGTCGACCAATCCTCAAAGGTCGCCGGACCGACTGTGGTTGTTGAGTAACCACATGAGCATTCACTACTTGGCCAACTCTGCAAAGAGCTGGAAATTCCAATTGTTGAGAGCTCATACCGGTATTTAATAATATACCTAAAAACAGGAGTTGTCAATCTCTATTTTACCATTTCATCCACAACTGCTTTTACATCTGCTCCATCTGCTTTGCCTTTCAATTCTTTCATCAAAGAGCCAATAAATTGGCCAACTTTAGCTTTATCAATGTTGCCTAATTCTTGAAGCTTTTTTTCGGCAAGGGTTTTTATTTCATCTCTAGACATCATTTGGGGAAGATAGGTCTCTAAGGTTTTTAGTTCAGCTTTTTCTTTGTCTGCTAGATCAGCTCTTCCGCCTTTCTCGAATTGTTCAATAGAGTCCTTGTGCTGTTTTACACTTCGTCTGATAAGCGCAAGAGTACTCTCATCATCTAGAAATGTTTCTGAGCTGCTTTTGGAAATTAATTCGTTTGTGAAGGCACTCAATAGCCCTCTTATTACATCAAGCTTGATTGAATCCTTAGCTCTCATAGCTTCAACTAGTTGTTTTTTGATTGTTTCGTGTATTTTCATAATGTTGATATAATAGCATATATGGAGCCACTCATCATTATTCTAATAATTTCATTGCTTATAATTATTTTTCTGTTTGTTCTATTTTTCCTAAAAAGGCCCCAACAATCCATTGGAAAGGAAGAGATTGGCCTAAAATTAATATTAGAACAATTAAATGAATTAAATAGGACAGTAGATAGCAAAATAGGCGAAAATGCCAAAAATATGCGTGAGTCTATGCAGGCTCAATTATCAGAGTCTACAAGAATGATTAAAGAAGTAACAGCAGGACTTACTAAGCTGGACGAGACTAATAGGCAGGTAGTCTCCTTCGCAGATCAACTACAAAATTTGCAAGATATTCTCAAGAACCCTAAACATCGCGGAATATTAGGAGAATATTATTTGGAAACCCTATTAAGAAATGTCCTTGCTCCTACTCAATACAAGATGCAATATCCATTTGTAAATGGGGAAGTAGTTGATGCAGTTGTATTTGTAAGGGAAAAGGTAATTCCTATTGATTCCAAATTTTCTCTAGAGAATTACAACAAATTAGTCCAAGAGAGTAATCCTATAGAAAAGGAAAAGTACGAGAAGGCATTTGTTTCTGATTTAAAAATTAGAATACAAGAAACCGCAAAATATGTTCGTCCTGCTGAAGGGACAATGGAATTTGCTTTTATGTTCATTCCTCATGAGGCTATTTATTATGACTTATTGGTTAATAAGATTGGAGCTGTTACTGAAGAGACCGATAATCTAATACAAAGAGCTGCTAATAAATATAAGGTAATAATAGTATCACCAACATCATTTTTGGCGTATTTGCAGACTGTATTACAGGGATTAAAGGCTTTACAGATTGAAGAAACTGCAAAAGATATAATTAAAAGGGTAGATGAGCTAGGAAATCACCTAAAAAAGTATGAAGAATATCATTCAAAGCTTGGCAGCTCCTTGTCTACCGTTGTAAATCATTACAATAACTCAAATAAGGAATTAAAGAAAGTAGATAAAGATATTCTAAGAATAACAGGGCAAAGCCCTAAAATAGAATCTTTGACTGTTGACCATCCAGAAGAGATAGTGTAAGATAGTGTAACTATGGAATTTGCAGTAATACAAACAGGAGGAAAACAATATAAGGTCGCAGTAGGCGATGTTGTAAGAATTGAGAAGCTTATTGGAGATTATAAAGAAGGCGATAAGGTCGTTTTTGATAAAGTATTACTAGTAGATAATGGAACAGATACTACAATTGGCACACCTTTTATCTCAGGTGCCAAGGTAACAGGATCAATCACTAAGATTGGCCGTGCAGCTAAGGTTAATGTTATTAAATACAAGCAGAAGAGTAAGTATTTCAAGAAGAATGGTCATAGACAGCCATATTTTGAGGTAAAGATTGAGGGGTTGAAATAATAAACTCTATATCCTCTCCCTATTTTTCAAAGCATTTTTGATGGTATCTGTATCAGAATATTCAAGTTCTGTACCTGTAGAGAGCCCTCTACCCAAGACAGTTATATTTAAATTAGAATCAGGAAATTTAGACTTTATATAATTTCTAATAAATTCTGCTGTGTGTTCACCCTCAGCATTTGCATTTAAGGAAAGTATTATCTCTTTTATATTTCCTTGGGAAAGCCTTTTACTCAGCTCATTTAGTCTAACTTTTTTCTCTGGCTCCTTGTCTAGAATAGGTATCGTTCCTCCTAGAATCAAATATAGTCCATTATAGACTTTACTTTTCTCTATTGCTTCAAAATCTACATCTCTAGAAACAATCATTAGTTGAGAATTATCTCTATTAATATTTGAACAAATATTACAAACTATAGAACTGCCGTTTTGATAAAATCGGAAGCAAGAAGAGCAAACTTTGATATTCTTTTTTATCTCTGTAATAAGTCTGGACATCTCTTCTAGATATGAAGGATTTTTGGTTAATAGAAAATAGACAAAACGCTTGGCTTGTCTAGGGCCAATTCCGGGAAATTCTCTGAAGTATTCTGTTAATTTAGAAATTGGATCCATTTTGCTGTTGATCGAATTCGCCAAAGTCACTCTTATCCAAATTCATAAAAGATGTTTTCTTGTCATCGAAGTATAGCTCAGCTATTCCAGTAGGGCCATTTCTGTGCTTTTCTATCATAATTTTAGCAATATTAGGTCGAGCACTATCTTTATTGTATTTATCTTCACGATGAATAAATAGTACTACATCTGCATCTTGCTCTATAGATCCTGAGTCACGAAGGTCAGAAAGTCTAGGCTCACCACCACGCTGCTCAACTGCACGGCTTAATTGTGATAGGGCTAATACAGGGACTTCTAACTCACGTGCGAGCTGCTTCAATGAGCGAGAGATTTCGGTAACTTGCTGTACGACATTGTCTGAATTACGGCTTTGAGTTGGGACCATTAGCTGAAGGTAATCTACTATAATCAAGCCTAGTCCCTTCTCGCTCTTTAATCTTCTTGCTACAGCACGCATTTTTAGAATATTGTTGGCGGGTTGATCATCAATATAAATTGGGGCTTGAGATAGACGATCCATAGCATCTCTGATGGCTTTAAAATCGTTATCAACAGATAAATTATGACCTGTACGTATCTTCCATGAGTCAACCTGTGATTCTGCCGCTAACATACGATCAACTAACTGTTGAGAACTCATTTCCAATGAAAAGATACCCACTGGAACTTTGTGATTTATTGCTGACATGCGCGCAATATCAAGCGCTAGGGAAGTTTTACCCATGGATGGTCGAGCAGCAAGAATTATCAAATCTGACTTTTGTAATCCTGCCAGTTTATTGTCTAAAGAAGTAAAACCTGTTGGTATTCCTCTAAGTTCATCTTTTGTATTGTGTAATTTGTCAATTCTTTCCCATGCATCTACCAAAGTATCCTTTAGTTCAATAAACTTGTGTGTACCAGTGAAATTTGTGACTTCAAATATTTTTTTCTCAGCTTTATCGAGGGTTTCTTCAAGATCCATCTCTTCATCAAATCCAAGATTACCTACGAATTCAGAAGCATTGATGAGATTTCTCATTATATGCTTCTTCTGAACTATTTCTGCATAATGTTTTGCATTTGTTGATGAAGGAACCTCTTGAACTAATTCTGTTAAATAACTCATACCACCCGCAGTTTCTAGCATTTCTTTATCCTTTAGTCTTGAGGAAAGGGAAAGTAAGTCTATTGGAGTACCTTTACTATGCAATTCAACCATTATTGACCAAATTATTTTGTGGCGATCAGAATAAAAGGACTTCTCATCAACAACATCCATTACTTCATGCATCATTTCAGGTCGAATCATTATTGATCCAAGCAAAGCACGCTCAGCTTCTAAACTCTGAGGTGGAATTCTTAAATCTTTTGCTTTGAAATATGGTGAGGTTGGGCTCATGGAGACATTATATCACTTTAAACTTTTTGTAGGATTTTACATTCTTAACTAACAGGGGAGAAAATGTGGAAAACAAAACAAAAACCACCTGACGGTGGCTGTGTTTGTAAAGAGATGTCAGTTAGAAAGTATCTGTGACAACTCTTTTGATACTCTGAAGTACCGAGAATCCCATCGGGGTTAGTGAGTAGAATTTTGCTCTCTTATCGTTTGAAAATTTCCTGTGCTCAAGGACAAAGCCCTTCTTACACAGATGTTTGAAAGACGAACGGACCTTGCTATCACTAACCTTTTTGAATCCCCATTTCTGGAGTTTGTGGATGACCCACTTCAGATTTGCAATCCTCTCACACTCCAGCATGATAATAAGGTGCATTGTAAACTTGTTAAACCTTGGAGAAGAGATTTTCATATCCAAAATTAAATTAACATGTTCAGGTGATAATGTCAATACTTGTCTATCAATCTATTTGCTTATTCTGTTTAGTATAAACTTACCATTCACTCCATCCTTGATTTCATATCCTCTTTGTTCTATTTCTTTCCTCAATGCATCTGCCTTCTCCCATTCTTTATTCTTCCTTGCATCTTCTCGAGCTTCGGCAAGGGTAGTGATTTCTAATGGGATATTTGATATCTCATCGTTTTGCATCTCAAGTACTGTTTTCAAACCAAGACCAAAAACTTTATCGAAATCCAGTAATAGGCTAATTTTCTCTTTTGCCTCTATTGTATGATCTTTAATCAATTCCCAAGCTAATGCCAGCGCCTCAGGCATATTAAAATCATCATTAATTTTATTTAGAAATTCCTCTCTGTAATTAATTGGATTTGCTGAAGCATGAATATGTTCGTGTTCTATTTCATTTAACCTAACAAAGCTTTCAACAAATCTAATAAATGCATTTTGAGCAGACTTTACGGCATTAAATGTAAAATTTACCTGAGTACGATAATGTGATGTGAATAGCCAATACCTAAAAGCAATTGGAGAGATAGAAGCACCTTCAATATCAGATAGCTTAACAAAATTTCCTTTTGATTTTGCCATTTTGGAGTCATTTACGTTCATGAAAGCACCATGTATCCAATAATTTACAAAATTTTTATCAGTTGCACATTCAGATTGAGCTATTTCATTTGTATGGTGAGGGAATATTAAATCAGTGCCACCTGTATGGATATCAATAGTTGGACCAAGTACTCTCGTAGACATCGCAGAACACTCAATATGCCAGCCTGGTCTTCCATTACCGAATGGAGCTTCCCAAGAATTTCCATTATCATCATCGGTAGTAAATTTCCATAGCACGAAGTCCCTAGGATTCTCTTTTTCGTACTCATCATTTGAGATCCTTTCCTTTAATTTTGAAGAATCTGTAGCATCAAATTTTAATTTTGCTAATTGGCCATAATTCTTTGATAGAGCAATACTAAAGTAAATTCCATCTTTACTTTTGTATGCAATACCTTTTTCGAGTAAAATTGATATCATCTCAATCATCTCTTTAATATTTTCGGTAGCCCTAAGTAATTTGTGGGGAGTAAGTATATTGAGCTTGTGAATATCATTAATAAATGAAGTTTCGTAATGACGAGTTAACCTCTCTAGAGTTGTGTTATTCTCTTTACTTTTTTTGATTGTTTTGTCATCAACATCAGTTATATTCATCACTTGAGTGACAAAAAAATTGTTATATTCAAAAACTCTTCTTATAATATCTGACATTAAAAATGAACGAAGGTTGCCAATGTGAACAGTATCATAAACAGTTGGACCACAAGTATATATACCTACCTTACCCTCCACTAAGGGCTTAAAGTCATCTTTCTGGCTAGTCAGCGTGTTGTATATTTTTATAGCCATCCTTTTTTCTTAAAGAAATAGAACATACCAAGAGCAGCAATTATGACAATCCCAAATATTATTTCCCAATCAAAAGCATTACCAATAATTGGAGTATGTACTGTTGGAACAGTCAATAATGCTAAAAATACCATAATAGGGAAGGTTACAAAGGCAAGAATAGAGAACATTTTGGTATTTTCGTTTTGTTTGGTAGACAAAAGTGAATCATTTGTATCGCGTAAATCATTTAATAACTCTCTATTGCTTATAACTAATTCGTGCACAGTGCCATAATCAATTTTTAGATCATCAATAAAATGTTGAAATGAAGATCCGAAGAAGTCTTCTTGGAGATCAGAGAATGATTCTAATACTTCTTTGTGTAATTTAGATGTTTGCTTGAAATCAATTAATTCTCGTGATAATTCAGATAGAACCTCAACCATCTTTCTTTCGTGGCCTAAGAATATATGGTCTTCAGAATCATTGAGGGAATCTTTTATATTTTCTAGGTCCTCACTCATATGATTGTAGATCTTTTTCATCATGTAGTAGAAAATTATTCCAGCATGATCACCTAGTCCATTTTTATCAAGTATTGAATTTGTTTCAAAAACTCGAGCGAAGCTGTGCAGAGGCTCTACAACTTCATTTCTAGAAGTTATTATGAATTTGTTACCAATGACAAAATCTATTTCTTTCTCTACAACAATGTATTTGCTCCCGACTTTAGTCCTTATAGGTATATGTAAAGCCAAAAAAATATAATTTTTATATATATCAACTTTTGATTTTCTAGTGGGGGAAAGTAATTCTTCTCCTACTAAAGGGTGTAATCCATGCTTCTTAATTAATAGCGTAACATCGTCTTGGTTTGGTGATTCTACATCAAGCCAGGAAAGATTTTTGTATGTATAAGTTGTTATCATTACATAATATAGTATAATCTAGTATCATATGAATAATCAACAACAAAGATATCTGACCTACGGATTAGCTGGTCTGGTGCTTCTATTGGTATCATTTTATATTGGTAGTTATTATGGAGAAAGAAAAATGATGAATTCTATTTTCCCTGATGGACAAAAGGTTACAGCTGAGCAATTTGAACCATATTGGAAAGTATGGAGTGTAATAAGTGATAAATATGTCGCGGCGACCACGACAGATACTCAAGAAAGGATTTGGGGTTCTATTAGAGGCCTCGCCGCATCACAGAACGATCCATATACTGTATTTTTCCCTCCTGAAGAGAATAAATCATTCAAAAATGATATCGCTGGAAATTTTGAGGGTGTAGGTATGGAAATTGCTATTAAGGATGGAATATTGACAGTTGTTTCTCCAGTCAAGAATAGTCCAGCTGAAAGGGCGGGGGTAAAGGCAGGTGATAAAATCATGAAAATAAATGGCGAATTAACAACTGATTTAACGGTTGAAAAAGCTGTAAAACAGATAAGAGGCGAAAGAGGTACGACAGTCAAGATTGTTTTTATCAGAGAAGGAGTGAGTCTGCCAATTGAGAAATCTTTGGTAAGAGACATAATAGATATTCCAACATTAGAAACAGAAATAAAAGAAGACATATTTATAATTAGACTATTCAGTTTTACTGCTCAATCTCCTGAATTGTTCAGAAATGCATTAAGGGAATTCATACAGTCTGGAAAGCATAAGATAATTATTGATCTAAGAGGCAATCCAGGTGGATATTTGGACGCTGCTTGGGATATTTCAAGCTGGTTCTTGCCTTCCGGTGAAGTTATCGTTACTGAGGACTTCGGTGGAAAAAGCACAAATAAGCTGTATGTAAGTAAAGGCTACAATATCTTCAATAGTTATTTTGGGGGGCCAAATAAATACAAGGTAATAATTTTAGTTGACGGTGGTTCTGCTTCAGCTTCTGAAATTATGGCAGGAGCATTGCAAGAGAACGGAGTTGCAAGGCTAGTGGGAACCAAAACTTTTGGTAAAGGATCTGTACAAGAGCTAGTTCCAATAACCTCAAAGACTTCGCTCAAAGTTACAATAGCTAGATGGTTAACTCCTAAAGGTCACAATTTATCACACGATGGATTAACCCCAGATGTCGAGGTAAAAGTAACTCCAAAAGATATTGAAGACAAAAAAGACGTTCAATTGGATAAGGCAGTTGAAATTTTACGAAAAGAGACTTAATATACATGATATATGAAAATAATATTATTGAAGGATATTGCAAAGGTTGGAAAGAAATACGATATAAAAGAAATAAGCGATGGATATGCTTTGAACTTACTAATTCCAAAGGGATTGGCAGTGGCAGCAACTGCTGATGTGGTAAAAAGGATTGGATTAGAGAAAGCTAGAGATGAAGGGGAGAGAAAGGTTCATGAAGAGCTATTAAACAAAAATCTAAAGGAATTAGAAGGTGTTACAATAGTTTTAAATGAAAAAATGAATGATAAAGGTCACCTTTTTGCAGGAATTAATAAACTTGAAATTGTTCAGGCAATTCAGAGGCAAACACGATTACAAATTGATCCAGAGTATATTGTTTTGGATAAACCTATAAAAGAAGCTGGAATTATATCTATTCCAGTTAAGGCCAACAATATAATTGCTAGATTTAATTTAGAGATTAAATCTGCTTAATTTAGCGATAAGAATAATAAATAGAAATAACATTGAACAAACGCTGGAGAATATTCGGTTTTTTGTTATATTACATGTACAATTTTCTTTCTTTTAATTGTATTATCAAAATGAGTCATTCTCTTTGTAGCAAATTCAACTTTACCATCCTTAAGTGCAAATAGAGTGTGGTCTTTACCCATACCAATATTTCTACCAGGTAAAACGTTAGTTCCTCTTTGTCTAACGATAATAGAGCCTGTAGATACAGTCTCGCCGTGATTAACTTTAACTCCCAGGTATTTGGGATTAGAATCTCTACCATTTTGGGTCGATCCTCCTGATTTCTTTGTAGCCATAGTTAAAACAGTATATACAATATGAGAGTTTTATGCAAGTTTTACGATGCTCGGTCTATAACCCTTTACATGCCTAAAATTGTATTGTCAGAAAACCCTTGTAAAATAAGGGTATTATCGTGATTTTACCTTTTCAACTCTTGACATTGATTTCCAGATATGCTAGTATATATCTATTAACGAGGCGTAGGTAAGTTCATTCTTACATATACCTCGTTTTAAATTATATGATTGAACTTACAACAACACTTGCATTTCTTTTGTCATCAATGTACGGAACACAAGTAGCATCAATAACTGACAGTGTAGATGTTCAACCAAATACAACTACTAAGTCTGCTGCTATCGTAACAACAGACAGAAAGGCAATAGAGAAGTATCTAAATGAACACTATTCAGATACACCCATACTTATTGAAATAGCTAGATGTGAGTCAACATTTACTCACTATGATAAGAATGGAGTATTAATAAGAGGTAAGGTAAATAAGGCAGATGTAGGTGTGATGCAAATTAATGAGAAATATCACCTAGAAACTGCAACAAAACTTGGTTATGATATTCATACCGTTGAAGGTAACGTAGCATATGCCAAGTATCTATATAAAGAATTCGGTGCTTCACCATGGAGTGCATCATCACCATGTTGGGGAAAGACAATTACAGCAAATGCAGCAGATGCAATAATTGCGAAGAACTAAATAATAGGGAATAGATGATAACAAAAAACCGACCAGCTATGGTTGGTTTTTTGTTTTGAATGTTTTTGTGTACGAGCTACCATAGACACATATTGACTTTAGTGTCTTAATTTGATAGACTAATCCTAGAGTTTTGGTGTCCTTAGACAAGGCTTAAATTTCAACCAAAATAAATCTGGAGGTAAATTTGAAACTGTTCTTCACATATATTGGAGGCGTTATTGCCTTCAGTGTCCTAATCAGGTTTGCATGGAATGTCTGGAACCGCAAGGTTCCTGCATCCACACCGGCCAGCTGGCTGATGTGGACTATCCTAGATTCCTTACTTCTTGTGACTACTTTGGCAAATGCCAAGCCAGGCTGGTTACCAGGAGCCTGGACTCTTGGAGCGGGAAGTGTGACAGTTGCTCTCATTGCTCGGGGTAAATGGCTCTGGTCATACAAGGAAACCATTAGTGCAATGGGTGCAGCAATTGCTACCTATATCTGGTTTTCTTACGGAGCAATGCTTGGCCTTGTGGCTGGCATTGTTGCAATGAATACCGCTGGTATTCCCAATTTCATTGATCAGTGGAGAAACCCTATTCGTGGCACTTGGCCCGTCTGGGGATTCACCATTGTTGCGTGCTTCTGTACGCTACTTGGGTCAGACTGGAGTTTCAGTGGAGTCATCCTTGCAGTCTCAAGTATGTTTTTCAACTCCATACTCCTATGTATTGTTCTTTTCAGGAAACCTACAGCAACAAAAACCTGTGCTGTTGATTACTGACTCAAGACTAGGGAAGTGTCAGTTCCTAAGTCTCAACCACAGAAAACCACAAGGCTCTCTGTGGT
The DNA here is from genome assembly GCA_964467225.1 of uncultured Candidatus Saccharibacteria bacterium. Taxonomy (GTDB): domain Bacteria; phylum Patescibacteriota; class Minisyncoccia; order Phycocordibacterales; family PALSA-1337; genus CAIOGI01. The sequence continues at coordinate 43,091 of CAYXPQ010000003.1, read as the reverse complement.
TTTCTCTATTTATAACTACCCTACTACGAAAAGAAAATTGAAAAGACTATAATTAGTATCAGTAATCTATCAAATGTTTCTTGTTCCATAAATTTTATAATTAATATATTAAAATATTTTTTCAAATTTTTATAGTAGGTATAGGTAAAAAGGGAGTAAGAAGAATTTTATTTATTAGACCTACTTTGCCAAAGATACCACGTCGCACAATATATCTTTTATTATGATATGTTATACGACATTTAGATAATAAGGGCTAATGATTATATTATATCTGCGTAGCTCTATTAAGATTGTTGCAAAAACTCTTGAACCGAACGAAAGTCATTACAGACTGATTTGATCTCAATTTGTTCAACTTGTTGCCTATTAACTGTTCAATACTGTCTTCATGTATTGATTCATTCATCATCAGGAATATTATTGGATATTTTATTTCTAGTCCCTTATATGATGATAGTTTGCTATTAAGGCAGTGATTAAGATTTCTTATTGTACTAGGATAAAATGTATCTACAGAGAATGTTCCAGTTTTGTGATATACATAAAAATCTGTTCTAGTTCGTCTATCATCATTGAAAAAAAATTCTCTATGTACAAATTGCACACCAAATTTTGTGACTAGGTATTCGTATACTTCTTTTTCAATCTTGTTTGCACACAGGTTGATTTTATTTGCACGTTCTGAGCTATGTTGACCTCTTGTATAGTCTAATTGACCACCAATACTTAATTGCTTACGTAGATTTGGCAGACCGCCGAACCTTCTTTGAATTTGACGTGACGATGGAAGATTTTTGTAGTTATCAATTTCTGTTGATGTAGGGTAATGACCGAATTCCTTATAGAATAAGTCAAATCCTTTTTTTATTCTATCTAACGACCACTTGTTGTTTAAACTCATTACTGAAGTTTAGCATAACAATATAATGTCGCATAACCTATTATGGTGATGTAGAAGTTGCTGTGCTGTTCCCCCCTCCGATTTTGTCTGATAATATTCTTATAGCTGGAGTCCATATTAATTTCACAAATACTTCCTTCCATAGATATGTTGCTGGTTTTTGTAAATATTTTGTCCACACATAGACTGTCACATTTTTAGCATAAGTAAGATTGCTTTGAGTTGTAGGTGCTTCTATTGCCTTGCGAACATCAAAGCCAATGTAACCTAGAAAGACCAATAAAGCTACTATTATGATAATCCACTTAATCATATGATTTATTTATTTTCTAATTGCTTAATTATAGCATCTCTTACGACAACTCTATCGTCCCATGGTCTTGAGACACCTCCAATAACGATACTTTGTTCAGCTCCTTTGCCCGTGATGATGACTATATCGTCTTTATTAGCCAATGAAAGGGCTTTTGTTATAGCCTGTGTGCGATCTTCGATAACAAAGAGATTTTGATTTCTAATTTTACCATTTCGCTCTGATGCAATAGCAATATCCTCTAAAATTTCTTTTGGATCATCTTCATATGGATCTACATTAGCAACAATCACATAATCCGCTAACTCAGCAGAAATTCTGCCCATTAGAGGTCTCTTTGCCTTATCTCTACCCCCTCCTTCAGCGCCTAGTAAAACTATAATTTTGTTAGTAGGGGACTTGCGTATCGAAATAGCGGTCTTCAAAACATTTGTCATACTCTCCTTCTCATGAGCATAGTCAACTATTACTGTATAATCTTGTCCCACATTTATTAATTCCATTCTTCCAGGAATTAAATTTAATTCTGATAAACCTTTTTTAATATTTTCATAACTAATGTCAAAGGCTTTTGCAATTATTATGGCTGGTAAAGCATTGTAAATATTAAATTCACCAAGAATTTGTAGAGAGTATTCTTCCCCATTTAATTTGAATTTAACTGCATCAGGTAAGCTTTTAATCTCCACTGCCCTATTGTCAGACTCAGTATTTATTGAAAAAGTAAATTTTTTGTCTGCATTGAATTGTAAGTAATAATCTACATGTTCGCTGTCTTTATTTATAATAATAATTCGATCTATTTTTTTTTCATTTATTATTTTCTCTGATAAAGAAAGATTTCTAAATGGAATAGCTTTTGTTGCCTTGTATTTATCAAAACTATTATCATGTGACGGTAAATGTTCTGGATAGAGATTTGTAAATACAAAAATATCATATACTATACCAACATGTCTGTGTTGTTTGATACCTTCTGATGTTGTCTCAACAATGCAGAATTTACAACCATTTTTGACCATCCTTGCCATAAGACTACTAATGACAAATCTTCCAGGCATAGTCATATGATAGTTATTTAGAACTTCTTCATCACCTATTTTGATATTTGCAGTACTTATAATTCCAGTTTTGTACCCACCCGCCATCAAACAAGTCCAAATAAAATTAATTGTTGATGTTTTACCTTTTGTTCCTGTTACACCTATAACAATCATTTTCTCTGATGGGAATCCATAGATAGCAGAACCGAGCATTGATGTATAGTAATAGTACTTATCAAAAATTGATTGCGGTAGTAATTTCTTTAGAAATTTCCTCATGATTTTATGATTATACCATATTTTATTCATAATTTTTGTGTTATAATCTTGCCTAATTATTATGTGTGGATTTATTGGATATACAGGTAAAATAGATAATAACAAGGAGGTATTGTCAAATATGCTTTCTAAAATATCTCATAGAGGTCCTGATTCTGAAGATAGTTATTCAGATGACAATATTTCTCTAGGTTTTAGAAGATTAAGCATAATTGATCTTCAAGGTGGTTCCCAGCCTATTTATAACGAAGATAAAACTGAGGTTTTAGTATTTAATGGTGAAATATATAATTTTCAGGTTTTACGAAATGATCTATTAAAAAAGGGACATAAGTTCTATACACATACTGACTCTGAGGTTCTTATTCATGGCTATGAAGAATATGGAAAGGATTTGTTAATGAAATTGAGAGGAATGTTCTCATTCGTAATTTGGGATTCAAAAAACAAAATGCTGTTTGGTGCAAGAGATTTCTTTGGAATTAAACCGCTATATTATTATAAATCAGAAAAAACATTTATTTTTGGATCTGAAATCAAAGGCTTTCTTCCACATCCAAATTTTAAAAAAGAGTTTAATGAAGATAAATTATCTGATTATTTAACTTTCAGCTGTATTCCTGGAAGTGATACTTTCTTTAAAAATGTCTATAAATTATTACCTGGACATTACTTTGAGTATCAGAATGGTGAATTAAAGATTGATAAATATTTTAATATTAGTTTTGATATTGAGGCTGATAAAGATATAGATTTCTTTTCAAAAAAAATATCTCAGACTCTAGAAGAATCAGTGTATACTCATAAGATAAGTGATGTGGAAGTCGGATGTTTCCTTTCTGGAGGTGTAGATTCCAGTATAGTAGCTTATGAGCTATCGAGATTGGGTAAGATAAAGACCTTCACTATAGGTTTTAATGACAAGAGATATAGTGAAGATATTAGTGCCAAGGAATTAGCTAAAGAAATTGGTGTGGAGAATGAAGTTAAATTAATAAATTCAGAGGAGTACTTTGATAATATTGGAAAAGTTCAATATTATTTAGATGAACCTCTGGCTAATCCTAGTGCAAATTTGTTGTTTTTCTTATCAAAACTTGCTTCTAGTAAGGTTAAAGTCGTCCAGTCTGGTGAAGGAGCTGATGAAATGTTCGGTGGATACAATGTTTATAAGGAGCCTCTAGCTATAGCTAGATATTCAATTCTGCCCCTACCATTAAGGAAAATGATTGCCAAATTAGTCCTTCCTCTACCTGAGTTTAAAGGCAAAAACTTTTTAATAAGAGGTGCAAAGCCTATTGAAGAAAGATATTTGGGTAACAGTAATATCTTCACAGTTGATGAAAAAATAAACATACTCAAGAATAATTTTAAACCCTCCAATCCTTACTTAATTGCTAAAAAATACTATGATGAAGTGAAGAATTTAGATGATATAACTAAAATGCAATATCTAGACATGCACATGTGGATGGTGCAAGAAATTCTGCTTAAAGCTGACAAAATGAGTATGGCCAGCTCACTTGAATTGCGTGTTCCCTTCTTGGATATTGAGATATTCAAATTAGCTAGAACAATTCCAAGTAAGTTCAAAGTTAGTGAGCAAAATACTAAACTTGCTTTACGTAATTCAACAGCTAAAAAGATAAATCCAAGAAGCGCAAATAGAATTAAAATGGCATTCCCTTTACCATTAGTTGAATGGCTTAGAGAAGAAAAGCACTATAATCTGGTTAAACAATATTTCGAGGGAGAAACATCGGCCAAATATTTTGATCAAAAAGTGATTTTAGGATATTTAGATGAACATAAAAAATCCAAGATAAACAATGCTAGAAAGATATGGACAATATTGACGTTTCTAGTTTGGTACGAAGAATTCTTTGTTAAAAGGTAAATTTTCTATACTTAGAAATATAGTTTAAATCTCTAAGTAATAAATATATCCTTCGTGCTAGCGACTTATCATTTTTGTAATGCAGTGGCCTTGTAATTTTCCCCATTTTAATTAAATTTTCGATTTCTCTTTTGAGAGGTATGCTATTTACATATTTTCTTATTACATATCTTGGTACAAATGTCAGTAAAATTTTATCTTTAATAAGTATGGTACCAATTTCCTTATTATAAATAAGATCATCGATCAGATATTTGACTAGATTATGACCACAGGCTGTTAAATAATAACTACTTCTTGCTTGCCTAGGATTAATTTCAAAAACTTTATAGCTTTGGTCTCTTGAATCATATTTTAAATCAAATTCAGCAAATCCTTGATAGCCAATCTTCTCAAGAAAATTTTTCATTTTTATTACTATTTCATCTTTGTAACCATGTTCATCAAATCCATTCACAAGAACTGTACAATTCCCCACCCCAGTATTAGTCCTTTCCTGCAACCCAATCTGCGCAAATGTCATTAATTTAACTTTTTTATTTTTGCCACAATAAAATACTGCATCGAACAATGAGTCATCACCTCCAGGTATAAATTCTTGAATTATAAGCTCGTCTCTGTATCCTGCGGATTTTATTTTGTTTACTATTTCATAAAGTTCATTTTCATCATATATCTTATATACCTTGCTCATATTAGTAAATTCATGATTGTGATATTCAATGTTATTAGATGGCTTTAATATAATTGGATATTCAAAATTTACTTTGGGTAAAGAATTATTATTACATGAATATATCAATGTCTTGGGTAAATTAAGCTCATTCGAAAATTCTCTATAAAAATTTGCCTTTATAAGTAAATTATTAATTATTTCAATAGTCGGATAATTAAAAACAAATTTTTTGTCTAATTTATCTTTCATTTCTACGACTTGTCTGACCGACTTATCACTAGTTGCAATCAAAAGAATCTTATTAAAACTAGAATTTTGAGCGTATTTATTTAAATTATCAAGAATAATTGAATTTGAATTACCTGAAATGAGTATTGGATTAATAATACTCGTAAACTTTGTTGGGCCAGAAAATAGCCTCGCCATCATGTCGACTTTTAAATTATATAATTCATGGAAACAGCGAGCCATATAGTAGGCATTAATATCCGAGCCCAATATTAATACTGTGAAATCCATTTTTTGCATGTAATTTCTATTTTAATATTCTAGGGATTGTATCTTTAAATGCACACAGAACCTCATAGACTGTTGTTTTGTTTCTTTTTGCAAGATCATGAGCAGTGATATTGTGACCCAAGATTTCTACCTTGTCATATAATTTGACTGAACTATCAATAACCACAATCAACATTCCCATATCAACAGCGATTATTTGATATTTCTTAGAATTTATTGAAACATAACCTCTATTGTTACTTCTAAAGAATCCATCAGCATAACCAATTGGTATTATTCCTGTATAAATATCATTTTTTGCTTGATAAAAAGATCCGTACCCAATATATTCTCCTTTTTTAATTTTTTTGATTTCTATAATTTCACTAAATAAAGATAAACATTGTTCAAAATGGCCTTTTATAATTCGATTTGTTTTACTTATATTGAATAATCTTGTATCAATCTTCCTTTTTACTTCTCTGAGAAATGCCCTTAACCCCTTCAACCTTAATGAGGTGGTATAGTAGCCATACATAACAGCGCCAACTCGTACAGCATTAACTATGTCAATCTTTTCATGGTTTAAGAGTGTAAGACTTCTTCCGAGATGAACAATTGGTATTTCACTTAGATTAATTAACGAAGTAATGTTTCTAAATTTCTCTAATTGATCATCCCAATGCTTCTCATATATGCCAGTTGTTGCAAAATGAGAGAAAATCCCTTCTACTTGAATAAATGAATTATTCTTGCAAAAATTAATAATATCCAAGACATGATTCATGTCTGATATTCCTAATCGATTTAAACCACTATTTATTTTTAAATGAAATTTAACTCCTTTTAATAAGTTTAATTTAATTAGATTATTGAAATAATCATAATCTGAAATAGTTATTGAGATATTATTCTCTATTGCCACATTAATATCCTTGATATAAATTGGCTGAAGGCACATTATTGGAATATCTTGATAGAGCTCTCTAATTTTGATTGCCTCCTCGAGAGTTGATGTTGCGAGATAATTTATACCTGATTCTAATAAATATTTAATACTTTCATATCCATGACCATAGACATTTCCTTTAACTACGCCAATATAATACTTGTATCCAGAATAATTATTCAAAATATTCTGCACATTATTTTTGAGACTAGTGGTATCAATTTCAATATAGGTTTTTCTATACATAATGTTGAATTAAATATTACCTTTAATCTGGTAAATATGAAAGCGGATTAAGATAGGCAGCTCGTGGAGCTACTGGTAAAACTGCATTCTTGCAATTTTTACTGTTTACCAACTTCGCAATAGTTACTCCGTCAGAAGCAAATACTGTAAAATGAAGATGTGGGCCAAACGATGTGCCAGTATTACCACTATACGCGATAACTTCCCCTGTAGAGACCTTTTGGCCTTTGACTGACTTAATAAGTGATAAATGTGCGTACAAAGTTGCAAGACCGTTATTATGCTTAACTAATATCCATTTACCGTAAGAACCATAATTCTTACATTTACCCTTATTAGCTAAATCCATATTTCCAGAATCAACAATGACACCAGATAATGCAGCCTTAACTGGAGTACCAATATATGCTCCAAAATCAATACCATTATGACCCTTTCCTGCATAGGCTTGAGGATTCCTAGCTGCAAATTCTGTATTACCAAAATATTGAGTTATTCTTATATGATCTAGGGGCCACCTTAATGTACCTGTATTAAAATTTGGAATACTATTAGGGTCAATAATTGTTTTTAGATTTGCTTCAAACTCAAGAATCTCTTTCTCAAATACTTCTTTCTCAATCTGTTTAGCTGTCAATAATTTTTTGTAATTAGACTCAGTATTTTTGGTCTCAAGAAGAATTAAATTCTTTTCTTTTACAGTATCAGCAATAATCTTAGTTTCATTCCTTAAATCATTTGTCAATGAAACAAGCTCTTTCTTTTTTTGTTCTGTGAGCTTCTTATTTTCTTCTAAATTTTCTTTCAAATCCTCAAGCTCATGTATTCTATCCTGCATATTAGCTTGTAATATTGCTAATTGATCAGAACTATTGATGATTTCTGAGAATGATTTCTGGCCAAAAATTGCTTCTATAACAGAGGCAGAATCTGTTTGAGATATTTTATATAACGATTGAGAAATAACTCTTTTACTGTCATTTATTCTGTCACTTTTATCCCCTATTTGTAGTGATAATTCCTTGATTTCTAGGTTACGAGAAGCGATTTTATTTTCAGTGATCTTTATACTTGCTTCTAATTTCTTTTTTGAAATATCAAGAGACTTTAAATTATTTTTTAGGGAATTAGCCTCTTGACCTAATGCGTCAATATCTAATTGATACTGCCTTATTTCTTGTTCTAGTCTTTGAATAGCATCATTTTTATCACTAATCTTACTTTTTAGTTCTTCAATGGTTTCAGCTCTAACAAAATTTAAATTAAAAAAAATTAGAAATGAAAATATTATTATCTTATTGTAATTTTTCATAAGCATATCTCAAACGTTTTAGAGATTCTTCTTTGCCCAAAATTTCACACAATATAAATGGATCAGGTGATTTGTCTTTGCCAGACAATGCAAATCTCATGGGCCACAATATGTTGCCTTTACCCTTCTCCTCTGCTAATGACCAAATTGCGTCTTTTACTGAATTCTTATTAAAATCCTCTATTTTTGAAAGAATATTAATTATATTCTCTATATAAGATTTGGTGTTTATAAGATTAGGTTCCTGTTTCCATTTCAAAGAATTCATATCATAATCTGGAATAGAACCTACAAATGAAAGCTCATTTGAAAGTAGGTCGGGGATATCAGAAAATTTGTTGATTTTCTCTTTGACTAATTGCAGAAGTTTCGTGGGTACATTGTATTGTACTACACTTTTAGCAAAGTCATCCATTGACATTGCGTCAATGTATTTCTTATTTACCCAATTTAGTTTCTGGACATTAAATATTGCTCCACCCTTTTGAACCTTAGACAAATCAAATGAATTTATCAGTTCCTCTAAACTAAATATCTCTTGATCTGTGCCTGGATTCCAGCCAATCAAAGCAACAAAATTTAAGATTGCTTGAGGCAAATATCCCCTATTTCTATAATAGGTTAATGATACAGATTCGCCATGTTTTCTTTTTGAAAGCTTAGATCTGTCTTCTGCCAAAACAAGCGGTAAATGTGCATATAATGGCCTAGGAGCTCCTATAGCCTCTTGAATAAGAATTTGTCTGGGTGTATTAGATAAATGCTCTTCAGCACGTATAACATGAGTAATTCCCATTTCAAAATCATCCACAACTACAGCCAAATGATACACTGGTTCCTCCAAACTCCTAGCGATAACAAAATCTCCTAAATCTGTAGTATCGACTACTACTTCTCCTCGTATCAAATCATTTATTACAACCTTTTTGTTTGGATTCTTAAATCTAATCACTTCAGATCTTTGGCCTTCTTCAATATTTTGTTCTCTTGAGATATATGCATGCCCAGAATCAATCATTTTCTGAATATATGAACTATGAATAGAAACTTTGTCACTCTGTCTAACAAAAATGTCATGTTTAAGACCTAACCAGTTCAAATCCTCAATCAATCCAGTAGTCCACTCTTCTTTGTTTCTCAATTTATCTGTATCCTCAATTCTCAAAGCAAATTTGCCACTATTCTTCTTTGCAAAGAGATAATTAAATAATGCAGTTCTAACTCCTCCAATATGCAGAAACCCAGTAGGAGAAGGTGCAAATCTTGTTATAACAGTATTATTCATATTAAATTTTATTATAACATAAAAACACCCTTTCGGGTGTTTTTATTTAGTAAAATTGAACTATCCTTTTACCTCACTGACGTTAGTGCTAACCCTAAACAACTTCATGATATCGTTACCAGATTGATCCTTAATAGGAAAATCCTTTGTTGAATCAAATTTTTTATCTCCATCATCAACATATAACTGAGCGTAATAAATACCTCCATCTACTGTTGACTTTGTAAGAGTAATCTTTCCTGGATTAATACCCTTATCAAAGTATTGATATCCTATAACATCACCTGCTACACCACTCTTGTCTCCTTTAATTGCAACAAAACCTGGTTTAGCTAATTGTACAGATGATATATAGACTATATTACCTGGAAATTGATCTAGAACTACAACCCTATTTGAATCAAGAGATGTAACTGTATCTGTTGTATCTATGTTTTCAACTACAACATCAGAATTAGTTTTTGAACCACCACTGAACATCTTGTAACCAAGGAAAACTAGAATAGCAATTACTATAACTGTAACTATCCATTGCCATATCTTTATACCATTTGTTGCTTCCATATTTTATAATATTTAGACTAATAAATTATACTTACAAGACCATTATAGCACATTATCTATTCATGTGACAATGCTGTTTCAAGTATAACATTAGCTATTTTATTCGCTGCATCAATATGACTAAATTGCTTTGCTCCTTGCCTCATTTTGTCTTTTATTGTCTGATTATTGATTATTCTATCAATTTCTGAGATAAAAATATGTGAACTTAAGTTCTGTTCCTCCATTACTACGCAAGCGCCTGAATGTGCATAGGAGAAAGCGTTATTAACTTGATCATGGCTAATATTTCGAGGCAATGGGATTATAATTGATGGTAATCCCCATGAGGCAATCTCAAAAATAGTTGATCCTGCTCTAGATACGACCAAATCACTAGCACCAGCTGCCATTCTTAGTGATAAATCATTTAGGTAATCATACGGATGATATCTATGGGAATATTTACTATCTCCAAGAACCACTTCTGCGGTTTTGGTTACTATTTCAAAATTTTTCCTTCCTGTCTGATGAATAATTTGATATTTTTGTACAAGCTCGGGGAGACTTTCTATTACAGTATCGTTAATATTTTGAGCGCCCTGTGATCCACCAATTATAAAAATAGTTGGAGTAATTTCTTCTAGTTTCAAAAACTCCTTTGCACCATTACTTAGAGGATTAATTATTTCCTTCCTAATAGGATTACCAGTAAATGCTACTTTATCATTTTTAAAATACTTACTTGCTTCTGGATATGATACTGCTATTTTTTGAGCAAATTTTCCAGCCCAAGCATTTACTTTTCCAGGAGCACTGTCTGATTCATGAATTATAACAGGAATCCTTAATATCCTAGCTGCGAATAAAGGTGGGAAACTTGCATACCCACCTTTACCCACAACAACATCTGGATATATTTGATACATTCTTATAATTGCGATAATGACTCCATAAAAAGTCTTAAATACATCAGTAAAATTTAAAAATGAAAAATATCTTCTAATCTTTCCTGCTGGGACTTGAATGAATTCAATGTCATTATCAAACAAAGCACGAGGATTGTATTGAGAAGGCGCCATGAAATATAGAAGCGGGGGTAATACCTTGTTATTCTTAGCGTTTTCATATAATGCCTGTGCAATGGCTATAACCGGATAGAAATGACCTCCAGTACCACCTCCTGTAAATAGTATTTTCATTTTATTTAAGTTCTTTGATATTTGGACACATTTGCAATTATTCCTGCAGCTGCCAAAGCAATTATCAACGCTGTTCCCCCATGGCTTACAAAAAGTAGAGGCATGCCCGAAAGTGGAATAATTCCCATCATTGATGAAATATTCATAAATGACTCTATGATTATAAGTATAGCAATTCCCGCGACCAGAAGTCCACTGAAATCATCAGGAGATCTAGCAGAAATCCTGAGAGATTTAAAAAGAAAAAATAAATACAAAAATATTAAGCCTACACTACCAATAAATCCGAACTCTTCCGCTCCAACAGCAAAAACTGAATCACCCATTGGCTCCGGTAAATAACTAAATTTCTGTATACTTTGACCGAATCCTCTTCCAGTGAATCCTCCTGAACCAATTGCAATCAATGATTGCTGTATTTGATAACCGGCACCTTGTGGATCGTTAGAGGAGTTAAGAAAAGTCATAAATCTCTGTTTGGCGTATGGTCTAAGATAGATTATAGCTGAAATAGAGACAAGTAATACCAAAGATAGTAGAATTAAATCTCTAATCTTTGTTCCTGAAATAAAAAGCATTATTATACCCGTTCCCGCTATAACTACTAATGTATCTGTATCAGATTGGGTTAATAATATTAAACCCAAAATACTAACAATAACCAAATATGGCAAAATTCCAGATTTAAAATCGCCAATTTTATACTTCATTGTAGATAACCATGCTGAGAAATAAATAATAAAAGCTATTTTGAGAAATTCTGAAGGCTGAAATGTAATGAATCCCAAATCAATCCACCTAGTTGCTCCACCATGATGCAAAGTTATAAAAGGTATAAATAATAAAAGATTTACAGCAATAGCAGAAATCAAAATATAAAATGAATATCTTTTTAAATTCTTATAATTTATTCTAGACATAACAAAGAACGCCACACAGCCTATGACAAGACCAACAAATTGCTTTATTGCTACAAGACTGTAGGCAGATTCATTTTTTAAAAGTAATCCAAGTGACGCAGAAATAAAAATCAAAAATCCAATACCAGTCAGTAGTGTCACAGAAATAAGAAATATTCGATCTATTTTATGATTTTTGTTCATCAATATTCTGTTTGAAGCTATCAATATCCTTTTTTACTGATTCAAATTCAGGCATATCGTCAATTTTAGATAATCCGAGATAAGATAAAAGCTCGAGAGTAGGCTTATAGAGGAAACTTCTTTGATCTTTTGGATTATCAACTTTTTGTATTAACCCCCGAACGAGTAAATTTCTAATTATAAATTGTGAATTGACACCTCTAATATAGTCTATCTCTGGTCTTGATATTGGACCTTGATAAATTATTATAGATAAAGTCTCTAATCCAGCTTTACCAAGATCTTTGGTAAGTTCTTCTTTAGTGAGAGTCTCAATCAATCCTGAAGCGAGCTTATTAGTACCTAAAGCTATTTCTTCACCATTTTCTATAATTGTTATTCCTCGATTTTTTAATGCTTTCCTTAATTCTGCAATGCCTAATTTGATTTCTTCTTCTGTTCTTTTGAGAATATTAGCTAGCTTTTTTAGTGAAATTGGCTCAGCTTTCCAAAATAACACTGCTTCGATTTGTGATTCTAAATTTAATTGCATAATATTTTTTAATTATACCTCGGAACTCCTATTTCTTTGCTTTCCATGTGAATATCAGCAAAATTTTTTTCCTGACTCACATGTATGACTCCTTGCTTAACTAATTCTAACATTGCCAAAAAACTGACAATTACATTTACTTTCTCTGCTTTATTGGTAGAACCAGAAAATTCGCTGAACTTCATTTTGAGACCATGAGTAATTCTTTTTGTTAAGTTGTCTATCATTTCTTCTAAACTTATAACTTTTTTGACTACTGCTTTTGGAATATCTTCCTTCTTAGGTAGAGATTTAATTATATCTTTTATTGCTTGTGCCAGAGAAAGCAAATTCATAGATTCATGAGGGGAAAATACTGGAACAGAAGGTCTCTGCTGTGATTGCTCAAATATTATTTCCTTACCAAACAGATTTGAAACATTCACACTAGCTTCTTTTATTCTTTTAAATATTTTTAATCTAGTTTCAAGATCATGAATTCCCTCCTCTTCTTCTTCAGTTAGTGTAAGAGCAGGTAATAAAGACTTCGATTTTATAAGAAGTAAAGTAGAAGCTATTAAAATAAAATGCGCAGAATCACCCATTGGTAATTTCTCAAAATTCTGAATGTGAGCAATAAAATCATCAGTAACTTGAGATAACGCTATATCATTAATAAATAATTTCCTTTTCTCAACTAATATGAGCAGTAAATCCAATGGTCCCTCAAAGACTTGAGTTTTGATTTTGAATTGGTCAGTCATTAATATATTGTAACAGAAAATGCATGGCGTTTGTAAGCGCTCAGGAGAATATCATAATTGATTAACCAATAAACATTGATTATCTGTATAAAAGTGATATATTTGTATTGGAGGATAATCAAACTATGAGTACAACACATGGGCTCGAGATTCTCGCAAATTATACTGGTTCATTCTCAGTTCAACTGGTTGACACAAGCTACACCGATACCCTTGCGGAATCGATCGAGGCTGACAAAGGGGTAATCTATGTTAGCCACGGTAGTTTTACCGCAACATCTGAACAGGTGTCAATTACGGTTAATGAGCAGGAGGTGTCCATCGAGAGATGTGATGTAAAAGAGATCATGAGTGGAGAAGGTATGAAGCTCTTTTAGCCCAAACATAGCAAGACTATAAGCCACCACAATAAGAGGAATTGATGGTGGCTTTGTTTTTTTTATTTTAAAAACAAAAAAGACGCCAGAGCGTCAGTTTTGCGGATTACCGATAGTTATGATTTCCTCGGATTGCCACCGTTGCATTATATTATCACACTTAGATATGTAAAAGCAAATTATTACCACTTCCTTTTTTGTGGACCTGACGGGGATCGAACCCGCAATCCTAGGTGGCAACCCGAAGATTCCGAGCCATCGGCAGGCCCACAGAAAAAGAAGCGGATGATTTACCTTTGTTTATAAATCTAATTAGATTGAATTACTTAGATAGAAGATTATCAATTCTATTTATATCTCTTGGGAACAATGTTGCCTCCTTAACATTTTCAATACCAAATAGTTTTGCTGTTAGTCTTTCTAGACCAAATCCAAATCCTCCATGAGGTGGCATACCACTTCTGAACGCTTGTAGATAATAACTAAACTTATCTGGATTAAGTTTCTTTTCCTTCATAGATGAGACCAGATCATCATAGTTGTGAATTCTTTGAGCTCCTGTTGTTATTTCAACACCTCTAAATAATAGATCAAAACCTTTCGTGTAAGTAGGGTCCTTCTCATCTCTATAGGTATAGAATGGGCGCTTAGCTGTTGGGAAATTAGTTACAAAAATGAAATCTGAATTGTATTCTTTCTTTGCATAATCACACAACCATCTTTCATGTTCTGGTTCTAGGTCTGGTTCATTCGTACAATCCTTACCTGTCTCTTTTGTAATTAATGCCTGAGCCTCTCGTAATGTTAACTTCGGTATTTCAACAGGAACTACTGGTAGTGTAGCATTCCATAGTTTAAATTCTTCTGAATATTTACTTGATAGTTCATTCATTAAATATACCAACCATTTGTTCTCCATATTCATAACATCTAAATGATCCTTAATGAAAGCCATCTCAATATCCATGCTTGTATATTCATTTAGATGTCTAGTTGTGCTATGCTTTTCCGCCCTATAAACATTTCCAATAGAAAATACCTTTTCAAAAACACCAACCATAATTTGCTTATACAATTGTGGACTTTGAGCTAAGTGAGCTATGTGTTTGAAATAGGTAACATCAAAAGAATTTGCACCTCCCTCTGCATCATCACCTATTAATTTCGGTGCCTGAAATTCAACGAAATTTTCCTTATTAAAGAATTCTCTGAAATTTCTAACAATTTCGGCTTGCACCTTGAATACTGCTGTGTACTTTGCCCTTCTAAGAGTTAAAGGTAAATTATCTAGATGCGTATCTATATTTATATCTGCATCTTTGTCGAATGGAAGGTCCTTTGCAGCGCTCAGTATTTCAATACTTAATATTTCTAACTCAATATCCCCGTTTAATTTATCCTTTTGAATATTTCTCTCTGGTCTCGCATTAACTTTACCTGTAACCTTAACTACCCATTCTGATCTAAGCTTCACCCCTACTTCATGAGCGTCTTTTGCATTAGGCAAAATAACACCTTGTATTCTTCCGGTAACATCGCGAAAATCAAGGAAAATTAATTTCCCCTGATCCCGACGAATATCAACCCAACCAGAAATACTAACTTCTTTGCCCAAATGATCTTTTAGATCTTTTATATAAGTTCTTTGCATAATCGACATAATAGCAAAAAAGCTTATTTCTCGCTATAGTCCTTATCTTTCTAGTTCTTCTTCAAATTCTCTGAATTCTTCATCCTCGTCAATGTGTTTAAGTATTGCAAGACTGTTGTATTGCTTTAATTCTGAAATATCTGCTCTTGCCTCATCTATATCTTCTTTAACATGTATAAGGTCAATCTTAACTTCTTGTAAACTTTGACTCATAATGTCTACTTTCTTGTCTATTCTTGCTAAAGCTCCCAATACAAATGAATACTGTTCATTATTATTTTCCATAATTATTTTTTAACTTAATAATGAAATAAGTATAGAAAACAAGGTATTAAGAAAAGCTTAAGAAGTTATTAAGATTTAATGAAGATTTACAATACACCAATATTTTTCTTGATAGTCAAAAGTTTGGCATCTGCCTTCTCCTTTGCCCTAAGTGCTCCCTTCTCCAAAACCTCTTTTATTATATTACTATTTTTTGATAATTCCTCTCTTTTTTCACGAAGTGGTTTTATAAATGCGTCAAGGTCTTCTATTAATTTCTCTTTCAAGATTTTATATTTACCCTTGTTTTCATCATAGATTCCCTTTAAATCCTCTTCAGATCTGACCAACTTGTGGATATTATACACATTAACTGGAATATCTGAACCTGAATCTGTAACTATACTCATTACTGCTTTTGTAATTTCTTCTCTACTTGCAAATAATGGAATAGTGTTTCCATAGCTCTTACTCATCTTTTTTCCATCTGTTCCTGGAACCACTGCAACAGCATCCATTATGTATGAATCTGGAAGTTTAAAAGTATCTCCAAAAATACTATTAAATTTTTGTCCAATACCTCTTGTATACTCAACATGCTGTCTTTGATCCTGTCCAACAGGTACTATATCTGCATCATACAAAAGGATATCAGCTGCCATTAATACGGGATAATTGAATAATCCCACACTAACCCCTGTTAATTGTTCCATCTTAGAACTAAGAGACCTTTGTGACGGAGTAGCATCATTCATTTTTTCTACTTCTGCTTTAAATGCATGTCCCCTTGCTAAATAAGGTATATCTATAATTGAATCAAATATCCATGTCAGTTCTGTGTGAGCATAAATATCCGACTGCTTAAAAATGACAGATTTCTCAGGATCTAATCCGATCGCCAAATAATCCAAAACTAAATTATTAATATTAGACTTCATCTCCTCCTTATCTTGAATTAAATTCAAAGCATGATAATCTGCGATCATGAAATGGCAATTGAATTGTGATTGCAATTCTATCCATTGTGCCATGGCGCCAAAATAATTACCTATATGAGGACGACCAGTGGGTTTAATTCCTGAAAGCAATGTTTTTTTCATTGCTACATAATAACAAAATTGTTTACTAATTCATAATATTTTATACTTGACATATAGTATATATATGATATGATGTATTCGGCTATATGAACATCCAAGAAGCAGCATGCCTGATTGATCAGGCCCAACGTGACAATGTAACCGGAAGTGGGGATCTCGAGGAGTTGAAGTTACTCCTTGACGGAGATACAGAAATCGGATTTATCACTGAGCTTGTTGATGTGGTAAACATGCCACGAGCCCAAATTCAGTCTGTAGTCAACGAGGCGATTTCACGGGTCAAGTTGACCAGCGCTGAATGTTTGGGGCGAAAGCCGCCGAGGAGGATCGAGCGCCTCAATAGGCATCTGCGGTAAACAAAACCGCAAAAATCAAAGAACGGTGGCCATTTCAGTTATGGTCACCGTCTTCTTTTATATCCCCTCCTTTTTTAGCTCTTCGATTATTTTTTGAGCATTCTTAGAGAGCTTCTTTGGCATATTTACTTTCGTTACTATTAATATATCTCCTCTTCTTCCTCTCTCATCTGGCACTCCCTTTTGTCTAATTCTTAGAATTTCATTGTGTGTTGTTCCTTGTGGAATTTTAATTTCTATTTTTCCATCTAATGTCTCAATATCGATATTTGCACCGAGTAATGCTGTTGTTAATTTTAAATCTAATTCCATTATCAAGTTATATCCCTCTTTTCTGAAAACTGGATGATCAGCAACCCAAACACGCACTATGAGATCTCCCTTTCCTCCTGGGCCGTCTTCACCTCTTCCTGGAACCCTCAGTCCTTGACCATTCTCAATTCCTGGAGGAATCTTAACTGCTAATTTCTCTTTATTAACTATTATCTCCTTTTCTAAACCGAAAATAGATTCTTTGAATGTAAGTTGAACATCAACGTTAATGTTCTTGCCTTTTTTAACTCTTTTGCCTCCACCGAAAAATTCACCGAATATATCTCCAAGATCAAATTCGAATGCCTGACCATTCTGTCCCTGATACTGTCTTGCAAATCCAGAGAAATCAAATCCTCCGAATCCACCACCTTGTCCCGGATTAAAACCAGATGGTCCCGCAGAACCAAATGTGTCATATTGCTGTCTCTTGGTATCATCTGACAGAACAGTATAGGCCTCATTTATTTCCTTAAATTTGGCGTCCTGGCCATTATTTTTGTCAGGATGATGTTCATGAGCCAGCTTTCGGAAAGCCCTCTTTATTTCGTCTTTTGAAGCCCCCTTTTCTACTCCTAGTATTTTGTAATAGTCCTTTGACATGGCGGTGATTATAGCAAATATTATGATTATTTTAACTATTGACTTTTTCATGTATATGTGATAATATATAAAAGGGTAACAACAATCAGCTCCATTGCAATATGACCTTCAGAACAAAGCTTGATCAACTAGTCAATGTAAAAATCGCGGTCGAAACGACAAAAGGAACCTCCAAAGGAATTCTTAAGGAGGTCGGCCAAGACTACATAGAGATCGCCGAGTACGACAGTGATGCACCATGGACAACATTCCAGATGCATCAAATTGTCAGTTTCAAGAAAGCTTGAGCTGACCAAACTGGTACTCTTCCCACCATTTACAGCACCCCACGGTCCAATCCCGTCGGGTGCTTTTTAATTTTATGCAAGCAGATTTGTAGTAAGTGCGACCATAAGCTCTTTATCATTTGGATTACTCTCAGCTATTAGAAGAGCTAGAGCAACAAGTGTATTGTCATTGATCTTTGCCTCTCCATTACTTCTCAGCAGAATTCCATTTAATTTCAGGAAATAAATGAATACGAATGATCCTATTCTCTTGTTACCATCAGAAAATGGATGGTCCTTTATAATGAAATAAAGTAAATGAGCTGCCTTCTCATCAAGACTTGAATATAATTCCTTACCACCAAATGTTTGATATATCGTCTTTAGAATACCTTGAAATGTACCATCTCTTTCTGAACCGAATAGATCAGAGGCCTGTTGCTTATCCATTAAATCCTTTTTTAATACATCAATAGCATTCCTAACAAACTCATAGTCAAAATGCTTTTGTTCTTTACTCTTACCCTTTTTAAGCTTCAATTCTCCCTCATCATATTCTTTAAGAAATTTCCATGAATTCGCATAGTCATGTATAACTGAAAGCAGGCTTTCAGTCTCACTCTGATTTAACTCTCTTTTCTTAATTGTTCGCTGAATAAAGCTAATTTTCTCATCAAGATCTGCAAGTATTCTGTCTGGTAATTTGTTTATTCTGTCATTATTAATTACAATTCCCTTGATTAGATACTCTCTTAGTGTTTTGGTGGACCAAATACGGAATTGAGTGGCTTTCTTGGAGTTAACCCTATATCCAACCGCAATAATTGCATCTAGATTGTAGAAATTAACCTTATAACGCTTACCATCTTGGGCAGTATGTTCCAAAATGGAACTAACTGAATTTAGCTCTAACTCCTTTGACTCAAAAATATTTTTCAAATGCTTTGTAATAGCTGGTCTTTGAGTACCAAATAAATCTGCAATTTGGTCTTGCGTAGCCCAAATTGTCTCGCTATCCGTATCTGCTCTTAGTTCCACTACACCCTTTGGTCCTGTATAAATTATTAGTTTTCCATTTTCAGCATTTTTTAGATTGATTTTTACCATTGTATAAGTATTAGAATAATAATAAATAATATCAAGTCTGAAATGCCTGTGAAGTTCCGGAGCCAAGATAATTATGGTTGAATGACAAAAGCTTTACTTTTACATAATTATATGTTATATTATGTAAGGACATGAGACTGATTCAATCATTTATTGGCCTGATAGCGCTTGCTATCGCCATAACAATCATCGGTACAATCCTTTATTTCTTTCCACTACAGAAGGGACCCACAGAGAAAACAACGCAAGAGCCAACAGAAGAGATCATCGAAAGAAATGGCGGAAGACAGCGAATCCCCGATGATAATGGACAGAAGTAGGAAGCAGCACGAAAGCCGGTAACTCTACACGAGTCACCGGCTTCGATTTTTATGCAATTTAAGTTTCCATTTTGGAAACAGTTGTACTATACATATTGCAATGTGCAAATTTTGCAAATTACTTCTACATGAATCAAGTAGTTGCAACTAATGCAATAACTGGGAAGCTTTACTTCTTACTAGTTTGTTGTATTATAGTTGAAGAATTTTGAAGCAAATGAATACAAGTAAAAGTTCTGATTTACGGAGAGACTTTCTTCTTAAAAAAATGAGAGAGAAGGGCATCTCAACATTCAAGGAATTGTCTGAGATGATTGATATTCCATATAAAACATTCCGACAGCTCCTACACAAAAATAGGCTCCCAAACCATTCAATAGATAAACTATCATCCGTACTCAGTACAAGCGAGAATGAGATGAGACAAAATGGAATTGATTTTGCAGATGTTACCTTTCGGGGCAGCAACTCTACTTTGAGTAAAACATACACCAAGGATATCTTGCCAATCATTATTGCTGTTGCAAAATCTGGCGTTAAATCATGTACACTCAGTGAATTCAATAGACTACTTAACATTTCCAGAGATCTTCCAAGCAATCCGAGTGATAACCTCGTAAAAGAGATTCTTCAAAATATCCAATCAAAATAGAACGAAATACACCAAAGCCGGTAACTCAACATGAGTCACCGGCTTCGATTTTTATATTTGTTTTCTTTTAACTACTTCTTCTCCTTAAATTCTGCATCTTTCACATCTCCCTCTGTACCCTTTGCATCTCCTGCATTTCCTGTTGGTCCTCCTGCTGGTGGAGTCTGCTGTGATTGTTCTGCTTGAACTTTAGACAATATCTCACCTATTTTTGAAAGTTCAGATGAAAGAGTCTCTGTAACTTTCTTCAATTGAGCAAGATCTGTTCCCTCCTTTGCTGTTTTTACATCAGCAATTTTATCCTCAATGGATTTCCTCAAATCTGCAGGAACCTTATCCCCTGCATCTTTCAATGATTTCTCTGAAGTATGAATCAGCTGTTCTGCCATATTCTTGGCTTCTACCATTTCCTTTTTCTTTGCATCTTCTGCTGCATGCATTTCTGCTTCCTTTTTCATCTTTTCAACTTCTTCTTTTGAAAGACCAGAACTTGCAGTTATCTTTATAGAATTAGCTTTGCCTGTAGCTTTGTCTTTGGCTGTTACTGATAGGATACCATTGGCATCAAGATCAAATGTAACCTCAACTTGTGGCATTCCTCTTGGTGCTGGAGCAATACCATCTAGGATAAATCTTCCTAGAGACTTGTTATCCGCTGACATAGCTCTTTCTCCCTGAGTTATGTGAATCTCTACGGATGTTTGATTGTCCGCAGCTGTAGAGAAGATTTGAGACTTCTGAGTTGGAATTGTGGTGTTTTTATCTATCAATTTTGTAGCCACACCACCCATAGTCTCTATTGATAGAGAAAGTGGGGTAACATCAAGAAGGAGTACTCCTTTTACATCACCCGCAAGAATACCTCCTTGAATAGCAGCTCCAACCGCAACCACCTCGTCAGGATTCACACCTAGGTGTAATTCCTTGCCGAAGAAATCCTTCACAGCCTTTTGCATAGCTGGCATACGAGTCTGTCCTCCTACAAGAATAACTTCGTTAATATCAGCTATCTTAAATGGAGAACTCGCCATTGCTCGCTTTGTGATCTCCATTGCTCTATCAATAAATTCCTGTGTTAGTTCCTCAAGCTTGGCTCTTGTCATAACTAAGAGCAAATGCTTTGGTCCATCAGCACCAGAAGTTAAGAATGGAATATTAATCTCTGTTTGCATTGCTGTTGAAAGCTCTATCTTTGCCTTCTCAGCAGCTTCGTCTAATCTCTGAAGAGCTAGAGCATCCTTTCTAACATCAATTCCCTCTTGCTTCTTGAATTCCTCTGCAAGCCAATTAATAATCTTCTGATCTATATCCTTACCTCCAAGATGAGCATCTCCGTCTGTAGACTTTACCTCTACTACATCATCTCCGACTTCTAGTACTGATATATCGAATGTTCCTCCACCGAAGTCGAATACTACAATTTTCTCATCCTTCTTCTTATCAAATCCATAAGCCAATGCTGCAGCAGTAGGCTCATTGATTATTCTTTTTACATCTAGTCCTGCTATCTTACCTGCATCCTTTGTTGCTTGTCTCTGTGCATCGTTGAAGTAAGCCGGAACGGTAATAACTGCTTCTGTAACTGGTTGACCAAGTCTTGATTCTGCATCCGCCTTCATTTTTCCTAATATCATTGCAGAAATTTCCTCTGGTCTATACCATTTATCTCCCATCTTCACCTCTATTCCACCTGATGCTGACTTTTGCATTTCGAAAGGCACAGACGCTCTATCCTTCTGCACTGCTGGATCATCGAAGTTATGTCCGATGAATCTCTTGATTTGATAAATTGTATTCTTGGGATTTGTTACTCCTTGTCTCTTGGCTAGTAGTCCTACCATTCTCTCGCCTGTCTTAGACAATGCGACAATAGATGGTGTTGTTCTAGCACCTTCTGAATTCTCTAATATTTTTGGTGTACCTGCTTCCATCACTGCAACGGCAGAGTTGGTGGTACCTAAGTCGATTCCGATTATTTTGGACATAATTAAATAGGTTAAATATTAATGTTAATAAAACAAAATATTTATCTACTTGCAGGTGCCCGAGTTGGTTGACTCATAAAGAAATCTAAAGAGAAAAATGGCGAAACTATCTTATCAGAGAAAACTAAATCCTTCTCAATAGCAACTGTAGCCTGCTTCTCACAAGGTAAACAAATAGCTTGTTCTTGCACAAGAGGAGTAGCAGAAATGATCTGACCTTGAAATACTCCGTTAATTTCAACAATAGTAAATCGCACTCTTACAAGAACACCATTCTTGTCTCTAACAATTCTTTCGAATATGCTGTTTAGTTGTTGATTTTTAGTGACTAACATTGGAATGAATTATATCAAAATTTGAGGGTTGTATATATTGACAAACTCAGTACTTATGTTATATACTTTTGATAGATGCAAACTCATACAAACACATCCGAATCTACAGCTCAGAAGCGCGATCTGACTCCCTTCATCGAACAAATCAGAAGCCAACTGAATGCGGCCGGCACAGTTGGTATCCAGAGGGAAATGGGAAAATGGATGATTATCAGCGAGTTGGAAAAAGCATTTCCCGATCAGCCATTCACCCCGTTCGAAAGACTGGAGCTGATTGAGAAAATTGGATAAAAGGCACAGGGTGACACCTTCAAACTTCACAAGTCACCCGAACAGGCGGTTCGCTTTCACAAGCGACCGCCTTTTCATTTATTTACCATCACCAACCTTAACTTTAGGTGCCTTTAGAACCTTACCGTGAAGTTCATAGCCCTTTTGGATTACTTCTGTAACGATACTCCCCTCACCTTCATGTTCAATAGCTTCATCACGCATAGGGTTAAATACCTGTCCTATTGGATTTATTTCTTTTAGACCAAATTCTTGAAGGACTTTGCTCAATTGGTTATATATATATTCTACGCCTGTTCTCCAGTTCTTATCAGCTTTCTCCCATGCTTCTTTATTACCCATGGCCATATTGAAACTATCTAGAACTGGTATTAGCTCGGAAATTAGACTTTCATTTGAGAAGCGTGCAAAATCCTTTTGAGCTTCTTCATCGCGCTTACGAGCATTAATAAAATCAGCTTTATCTCTTTGCCAATTATTGAGATATTCATGCTTCTCTTCCTCTGCCTTTTTGAGCTTCTCTTTTAGGACTTTTACAGTCTCAAGAGCTACTTCTTCAGCTATAACTGAATCATCTAGATTCTCGTCTTTTTCAATTTTGATATCATCATTTTCATTCATAGGTATTTAAAGTATACGGATAAAAGAAAAATCCAGCAAGTGCTGAATTGTTTCTTGATTATCTCTTTGACCACTGAGGTGACTTTCGGGCTTTCTTAAGACCGAACTTTCTTCTTTCTTTTGCTCTTGGGTCTCTCTTAAGCAATCCAGCTTTCTTTAACTTGCCTCTTAGCTCTTTGTCATATTCAATCAAGGCTCTAGCGATACCATGTCTTATAGCTTCAGCTTGTCCACTTATACCTCCACCCTTAGCTACTACTGTAATCTTGAACTTCGTCTCACTTAGCTTTGATGCTCCAAATGATTCTGTTGCTGTAGTTTGTAATTCCTTTGTAGGGAAATATTGCTCAACTGTCTTACCATTGATATCGTATGACATCTTTGATGCTGGTGTGATTCTTACACGAGCTACAGCAGTCTTTCTTCGACCTACTGTTTCAATGTATTTGTCTGTTGTTTTTGTTATTGTCATATATTTATGCAGTAATAGTTAAGTTCTTCATCATTTCCTTTCTAAGACTATTAGAAGGTAACATACGATATACAGCTCTTTCAAGTACTTCTGTAGTACCCTTTCTTGCTATAAGATCAGCAAGCTTCTCTGTATTGATACCACCTCTGAATCCTGTGAAGGTTACATATTCTTTGTCAGTCATTTTCTTTATATCAATAGCAACCTTATTTGCATTAACAATATTAACCTTAATACCAGAAAGCTTATTTCTTGTAAAAGTGGTTGTTCTTTTGCCCATTAGAAATGTTGCTGCTTCGCTAGCAACTCTTCCGATCTTCTTTCCTTGTGCATCTATAGTATGAATCATGGTATTAAATATTATACAAATTCTATAAGGGCCATTGGGGCGGCATCTAATTCTCGACGTGAAAGCTTAATAATTCTTGTGTATCCTCCATTTCTATCCTTGTATTTTGGAGCTACTTTCTCTACTAGAGTCTTTGTCTCCTTGACTCCTCCAACTTGAGAAATAATAACTCTTCTTGAAGCAAGTGTTCCTGTTCTTGCCTTTGTAACCAATTTCTCAATGTATGGTCTTAATTCTTTTGCCTTAGCGAGAGTAGTTGTAATTCTACTTTCATTGATTAAATTTCTAGCAAGTGAGCGCATCAAAGCATTTCTTTGATCTTTCTTTAAGCCGAATTTTCTTTTAACTGAATGGTGTCTCATATAATTATTTTAATGTAATGCCATAATTTGCAAGTACCTTCTTTATTTCTTGAATACCCTTACCTCCCAATCCTTCAACATCAAGAATATCGATTTCCTTCTTTCTTGTTAGGCCTCCAACTGTTCTTATATTAGCATTTGAAAGTGCCTTTACCGTTCTTGCAGAAAGTCCAATAGCATCAATTCTAGTCTTTAGAAATTCTACATC
This sequence comes from uncultured Candidatus Saccharibacteria bacterium, assembly GCA_964467225.1. Taxonomy (GTDB): domain Bacteria; phylum Patescibacteriota; class Minisyncoccia; order Phycocordibacterales; family PALSA-1337; genus CAIOGI01. Next base: position 17,935 of record CAYXPQ010000003.1, on the reverse strand, counting down.
AACTTCTTGCTTTGATTCTCCTTCTGCTTCGCCCTCATCTTTCTTAGCTACCTTTACTTCTTCAACCACTTCTTCTTCCTTAAATCCAACAATAGCCTTCAATTGATGAATCATCAAGGTTATAGATTGTTCAAGAGCTTCATGTGGTGTAAGAGTACCATCTGTTTCGATTGTGATTCTTAATCTATTGAAATCTGTTCTATCACCCACACGCATATTCTCAACTTCATAATTTGCCTTTCTTATAGGTGTGAAGGTTGCATCAAGTGAAATTGTTCCAATATCAACTCTATCCTTTCTTAGAATATCCTTTGATACATAACCCAATCCCTTCTCTACTGTCATTTCAATATCCAAATCAGCACTTTTATCTGTAAGTTCTGCAATATGTAATTCTGGATTTAGAATTTCCACTTGTCCAGGAACCTCAATGTCCTTTGCTGTTACTTTCCTAGCACCTTTAGCCTTTATGGTAATTGTTTGAGACTCATCTGTTATAAGCTTAATTCTTAATTTCTTAAGATTCAATAAAATTGTAATTACATCCTCTTTAACTCCATTAATTGATGAGAACTCATGTTCAACTCCTTTTATTTTTGTTTGAGTAACCGCTGCTCCAGAAATAGAGGAGAGAATAATTCTTCTCAATGAATTACCAAGAGTGTGTCCGTATCCAGGATAAAGACCATCTATTTCGTACGTACCAATAAAACCTTCTTCGCGGATAATTTTTGGCTTTGATGGAATTACAATTGCATGATTTGGCATATATTTTTTATTAATTAAAAATATTAATTTTAACGGCTATAAAACTCCAAAACTGCACCCGGACTGAATAACAATTCTGAATGCTGTGCATGTGGAATTCCGTCTACAGTAACTTCTTTCTTGTCAAAATTTAGTTTTAGCCATGAAGGTAATTTGATAGTTTTTAGTCTTTCGTCTAGGGTATTGAAAATAGCTTTCTTTTTGCTACCCTCTCTTATACCAACCACATCTCCAGCTTTAACTTGATATGATGGTATTGTAATAATTACCCCATTAACTGTTAAATGACCATGTGATGTTAATTGTCTTGCTGCTTGTCTGGTTACTGCATATCCTGCTCTCAATGCAACATTATCTAATCTTGATTCAAGTAATGATACTAGTAAATCTGCAGAATTACCTTTCTTCTCTGTAGCTTTCTTTACATAATTTGAAAATTGCTTACTTGTTATACCATAACTATATCTAGCCTTCTGTTTCTCCAAAAGTCCAAGTCCATAATCACTCTTAGTTCGTGGTCTTTTTGAAGGTTGAGTATTTTGACTTGAACGCACTGCAAACTTTTGACCTTGTGTCTTTTCGAACACATTTGCTCCGAGTCTTCTTGCTATTTTGTATCTTGGTCCAATTTTCATATATATAAATAAATAATTATACTCTTCGTGGCTTTTTTGGTTGAGGGCCGTTAAAAGGGACTGGTGTCTCATCTTTAATTGATGAAATAGCCACTCCCTTTGAAATAAAACCTCTTATAGCTGATTCCCGACCAGAACCTACACCCTTCACTATAACACTAATCTCTTTTACTCCTAGTGTTTGAGCCTTAAGTGCTAGAGTCTCTCCGACCTTTGCTGCTGCGAAAGGTGTACCCTTCTTTGCACCCTTGAAACCAAGAGATCCTGCTGAAGACCACATAACAATATTACCATCGGAATCAGCTAACTGAACCTTTGTATTATTATAGGTTGATTGAACGAAAAGAATTCCAACATCAAGCTTTTTCTTAGTTGAAGAAACAAGCTGCTTTGTTGCACTTTCCTTTGAATTATCTTCAGTTGTAACAATTCTTTTTTTTCCCATAATTTTATTATTTTATTTCTTTTCTTCTTTCTTTCTTCCTGAACCCATTGTCTTTCTAATATTACCTCTGATTGTTCTAGAATTTGTCTTTGTTCTTTGGCCTCTAGCTGGTAATCTTCTTGCATGTCGACTACCTCTATATGTCTTTATATCCTTCAATCTCTTTATATTTGAGGCAACTTCTCGCTTAAGATCTCCTTCAATTCTAAATGATTCTATTATTTTTCTAACCTCATTCTCTTGATCTACAGAAAGATCCTTAGCCTTCATGCTTGGATCAATTTTTGCCTTCTTTAATATTAAAAGTGCTCTAGATCTTCCAATACCATAAAGAGTAGTGAGTGAAATCTCAAGTCGTTTTGTGTCTGGAATTGTAATACCAAGTATTCTCATAAATTTTATTAGCCTTGTCGCTGTTTGTGGCGAGGATTAGATTTACAGATAACATAAACATAGCCTTTTCTTCGGACTACACTACATTTTGAGCAAATTTTCTTAACTGAAGCCTTTACCTTCATACTGTAAATTAATATTCTAAATTATAATCTTTTTATAATACGAGCTCTCCCACCATATGAATCTAAAGCAAGCTCAACTCTATCACCTATTAAAACGCGTATTCTGTGCATTCGCATTTTACCTGCTAAATACGCCAGAACTATTTCTTCCTTACCATCCAACTTTACCCTGAACAATGTGTTGGGCAAAGCCTCTATAACTACTCCAAATATATTCATTGGGGTAATTTGATTGTTGGTGGTGTTTTTGTTTAAATCCATCAATTTGGCGCGTCTAGGTATACTAACAAAACTAGTATAATAATGTCAATACCTACTTGTATTCAAAGATAATATTATCAACAGAATTAGGGAATCTTCTCATCCAGAATGGAGTCAATACTACTGATACACTTCTAATGGATGGGTATTGCTTAATAATAGTATTCATCTGATCTAGCTTAATTGAAAGCAGCTTATTTTTGAGTTCTGACTCTGAGAATGTACCCGTAATCTTTATAGATCCATCAAGATTAAAGCTTATAGGTAAACCCCTTTTAATGGGATTATCCTTTGTATTAAGCATCGTAAATTTCAATGATTTTAATCCATCAATCTTATATGTTTGTAGGCGATTTTCATCAATTTGTTTTCGTGCTAATTCATCAAGCAATGACTTAGAATTAAATATAACTCCATAGAGTGTACCCTTACTACCTATCTTGGCTGTTGAGGAATCAGTATTAATTATAGGTAACTTTTGGTATTCAATTATATAAGAATCGTCAAATAATATTAAATCATCAGGTACAGCAAGCTTTATGTTTTTTAATAATTTATCCTTTAATTGCATCTCAACTTCTTGATAGGCAACTTTTTCAATTTCAGGAGAAATTATTTTCTTTTTACTATTGAATCCACCTACCAGGTCTTTCTTTAACCTACCTGTTACTGTTGTGTATCTAGGTGTATTTTTGAATGCTGGAATTGTAAAATCTAAAGCTGTCTCGGTTAAAATCGACATATCATACTCAATACCAGGCTGATCAGCAATAATTCCAACATCTATTGCTCCTGGAACGATTTTGCCTTTATCTATCTTTCTAGCAGGAATTACAACAGACCATGTAGTCTTGTATATTTGATTCTTAGAATTTACAACTCTCGTTCCTGCCAGAATCTTCTGTGAACTAGTACTGTAATTATTATACAAGGTAATAGTACCTTTTGATTTAGTCTGAACTAAAGGACCATCTGTTGCGGGGACATCTTTATATTCATCAAAATTAATAGATACAACCTTATATCCTAATACATCAGCACTAGTTGAATCTTTTTTGGCAAGAAAATTACCATTTACTTCTATTGGAATACTAGATGGAACTATTGTTACAAGAGCCTTGGTGTATAACAAGGATAATGCTAAGGCTATAGTTGCTACACAAATAAATACAGCCAAAAAGGTAATAATTTTTGAAAATTTATTCTTAGAGGATTTTGTATAATTTGAAGATGAATATTGGGTTACAGGTATTTGTTGTTTTATTTGTGGTAATTCAGCAGATGATCTTGCCTTAACACTTGAATCCTTCTTTTTGACAACAACTGGAAATTCCTCACTCCACGACCTACCCTCATCCTCATACTCATGTATTTCCTTGATGGAATTTTTGAAATTTGATCTGTTATTTATCTTTATTATTTCATCTGGATCTTGGTCAACTACATTTAAATTTTTGCGGACCATACTAGGTTTTACAGATCTTATTGATCTTTTGTTTGATGGGACAATATCTTGTACTATTCTTTTAGCTGACATATTTTTTATATTATATCACATCACTTAATGCTAAAGTGTGTACAACCATTGTATCAACATCTAGATCAAAGAAATGTATATCCTCAGAAAATTTTGATTTTAATATATCTTTATAAATATCGACACGGGAAGTTGCAGAAATATAAATAATCTCTGGCAATAATTCTCTACTCATAGATTTTTCAAGTAAGCTGGAGTAATTATTAAGCCAATCATTTGAATATTCATCGAGCTTAGAAGTTATTCTGACTTTTTCGTCTGCATTAAGTTTGCCATCTTTATACATAGATAATGTTGAATCTACTATAGTTTCATCCATCTTCAGCCCTTGAGAAACTCTTTTGATTAATCCATTTACCCCCATAGGAAATGAAGAAATATGAGCGCAAATAGCATTTTTAACTACAACGATATCTGTAAGTTCTGCATGAACATGAATATATATATAATCATTCATATCAGTTACTAATTTCCTTAGAGAAATATAATTTAGCAATAGACTTGAATGATACTCGATTTTAGATAATGAAAATGGCTTTTTAATAGTATCCTTAATCATATTTAAAAGTTTATTGGATGATATTGTTGTTGCAAAAGAAATACTGATACTTCCTGCAGATCTATCAATATACTTTGTAACACTATAGCCATTTAGTTTAATATCAAAAATCTTCTTTTCAATATATATTGAATCCTCATCAAATGAATTCTTCTCTGAGGCTTCCTCTATCAAATTATCTACTAATTTTGAGGTAATAACGGTATCCTTCTCAAATTTTAATTTTATTGTCTTAGACTGAGATACTATCCAGGGAGAAGAAAGGATTATTTGGGCCTGAGAAATATGGTGACTACCCGCAAGTTCATGTGCTAAATCTGACAGTGAGCTTATCATTGTTCTTATATATAAATTAGTATTCATATGTCTAGTTCTAGAAATTAATTTTGATCTAGAATTAACTATTTCAAGTTTTTTATCTTTTTTAAGAGCAGACAAAGCTCCATTTATTTGACCACTTTGAATATCGAAGACTAAGATTAAATCATCCTTCGTACTTTGAGAAGTTATAGAAAACATACGAAGATATTATAACACAAACATATAATATTATTGCAAGACCGCTTTAATTCTTCTTACACCAGCAGATACTGCTTCTTCTTTTTGGATTTTAAATTTACCTAATTCACTAGTATTCTTTACATGTGGACCACCACAAAACTCTTTCGAGTAAGCGGAATTTAAATCCTTACCAATATAATATATTGATACTTCATCACCGTATTTCTCACCAAAGAAATGTCTAGCGTCAGTCTTCTCTGCTTCTGTTCTCAGCATCATTACTTGATTGACTGGTAATGCCTCTGCAATTTTTGAATTTACCATGTCCTCTACTTTTTTCTTCTCTTCATCTGTCATCTTTGAACCATGTGCAAAATCGAATCTTAATCTTTCTGGGGTAATATTTGAACCCTTTTGCATCACCTTATCACCTAAAACATCATGTAATGCTTGATGAAGAAGATGTGTAGCTGTGTGATACTTAACTGACATTTCACTTGTATCAGCAAGACCACCCTTGAATTTCTGCTCAGCACCTTTTCTTGATAATTCCTGATGACTTCTAAATTTATCTTCAAAATCCTTCACATCCACACCAACACCTTTCTCTTTTGCTAATTCCAAAGTTAATTCTAAAGGAAATCCATAACTCGAAAATAAAGTAAATGCGTCGGTGCCTTTTTCAAATTCTTTTAATCCACGAGATAGAGTCTCCTTAAACTTTATTTCTTCATCCTTAATCACATTTAATATACTAGAATCTACAACATTGTTGTAAATGTCTTTATACTTATTTTGAATATTTTCAACTATCTCAATAATATTTGAATTTATTTGTAATTTATCAAAATGTCTAACTGCTCGACGAATTAATTTTCGCAGAACATAACCCCTATCGCTGTTACTTGGAATAACTCCATCAGAAATCAACATCACAGAAGCTCGTACATGATCAGCTACAATTCTAGCTGACTTCTCATTATAATTTGAAGATATTAATTTTATCTTATCAATTGTAGACTTCAATAAATCCGTATCATAAATATTATCAACACCCTGTAATGTCATACACAATCTTTCAAGCCCTGCACCAGTATCAACAGAAGGCTTAGGTAATTTAGCAATTATTTTGCCATCCTTCTTCTCGTATTGCATGAACACATCATTCCAAATCTCAACAACATCTCTGTTATCATCTGCTTTCAGGAACTCTTCATGTGTCAAGCCTTTACCTTTAAATTTATTAGAAACATCATAGTACATTTCAGTATCTGGACCACAAGGACCATTATCTCCTGCCTCCCACCAATTCTTCTTGGCTGGCAAATAGAATATTCTGTTTCCTTCTATTTTATTTTTAGAGAATATTTCTCGCCATATATTTGCAGCTTCTTCGTCTCTTGGAGCATTCTCATCCCCTTCAAAAACTGTTACATAAAGTCTATTTGGATCAAGCCCTAAACCTTCTTCCTTGCTAGTTAGAAAATCATAACTCCAATTTATTGCTTCTTGTTTGAAATAATCACCCAATGACCAATTACCTAACATTTCAAAAAATGTTGCATGAGTTTTATCGCCTATATCGTCTATATCAACTGTTCTCAATACCTTCTGAACATCTACAAGTCTTGTGCCTTGGGGATGAGGTTCACCGAGAAGATATGGTACAAGTGGTTGCATACCGGCAGTATTAAATAGAGTTGGATTTGTAATACCTTTCTCATCTGGGGTTACAAGTGAAGCTGAAGGGATGATTACATGTCCCCTTTTCTCAAAAAATTTAAGAAATCTATTGCGTATTTCTGCTGAATTCATGAAGTGAGTTTAGCATAAAGTTGACTTTTTTTCATCGTTTTACACCATTTATCCGAACATCAACAAACCAAGTTCCTGTTTAAAATCCTTTATCTATAAAGCTTTTTAGCCACTCCCTATATTTCCTATCCATCTCTTCAAAACTCTTACTATTATCTGCAATCTTCTGCTTACCATGTACTAATGTAATTTTAGCATTTAAATTAACTGGCCTTATTGTTAATGGAATTTTATTCAGTCTGTTTATTTTTTGTTTTGATATCTTTATCATTTCTTCGTATGATCTTGTTACATTTTTTATAAATGCATTTGCACTTAGCGACTTACCTGTTGCCATTTTTATAAATTTACCAGAACTGAATAGAGAACCGTATTTCCATATCTTAATCATTTCTTTTCCAATATTTGGATTATCAACAATATAGCCATACTTTTTAAAGAAATAATCTCGCCATTGACGCACGCCTAATTCTGCTAAACCATAACCATGATAGTAAGCAGAGCTTTCCCAAGAATATATATGAGGAACATTCAATACATATACTGAATCCTCTACTCTGTCAAAATATTTTCTATTAACTTTCTTAGCTGTTTCAATAACAAAATCCTTAGTTAAATTTTTACATTCATAAATAATTCTTTCAAATTCCATTACAAACATTACATGCATCATTTCTAATGGAATTAGAGGAAACACTGCTTTTAATTTCCTCTCATATAATTCAAAAGGATAGGGTCTACCATCTTTATCCTTTGCATATCTAATTTTCCATTCAATACTACTTGAAATAGTATCCATGAACATACTATGTGTTTCTGCCCAAGATACAGTGGAAGGTGGATACTCAGTATTTAAACATGTGTCTCTTTGAATAGAATTAAGCCTATCTGCTGCATGTCCCGCTTCATGAAATAGTGTATTTAAAGCTTGAATACCTGCACCTACTTGATTTGGCACTGCATTTGAAGTAAAATTTGCAGAAGCTGGAACTATCTTACCCTTTTTATAATTAATAATTGTCGGATAATGACAGAATCCATTGCTGTATTTACCTTTCCTATCTATCAAATCTAGAGTTATGCTTCCCTTTTGAAAATCAATTCCAAGCGCATCAAATGATCTTCCCCAATACATCAACGCATTTTCAAATTGAAAATATGGATCTTCTTCTTTAGTAAAATTACCAGACATCATATAGTTGAAATTCCACTGTTTTCTTAATCCCGGCTTTTCTTTCTCGAGCATTCTTAATCCGTCAAAAGCATACTTAGTTTTGTCATATATCTGATCGAAAATCTTGAATAATTGGTCCTTCGTTATTCCTTCATCAATATGAATTTTGTAATCATAAAAATCTTCATAGCCCAAGATTTGAGCAAATTTATTCCTGCCCTTTATAATTTCAACATACTCATCCAAACTATCCAAAGCTAATTCTTCTGTAGCATCAAAACATGCCTTACGAATTGCTTCGTTGGGACTAGTCCGCATTATTGTACGCATTTTGTTAAATGATGCCTCAACAAAATTATTTGTTTGAGGATCAATATAGCCTTCCTTGCGTGTTGAATGCCTTTTTAAAACCCTAGCCTCAAGTTCAGCGACTTTTTTCTTAATTGCCAAAGCTTCTGAAGGAGTGACAAATAAGCTAAAAAATCTATTCCAATTCTCTAATCTTTTTTTAATTTCTCCTTTATTCTTTTTTAAATGAAATTCAACTTCAGATTTTAACTTGCTATTTGAACGAAATTTATCTCTTGCTTCTTGAGCCTTTTGCATTCTCTTATCAACACCATGATCACCCATATAGGAAACCCAAAAGGCTTTCTCATACATTGTATGAAGTCTACTATATGTGTTATTTAAATACTCCAGCAAATCAATAGTTTTTGAGAATCTTGACGTCATCTATAAGGGTATTTAATGTCCTACGATTATATATTGCCACACAAGGATGGTATAGCGCAACAATATCTATTCCTTGAGCTTTATAGACCTTCCCATGAGCTCTACCAATTGGTTCTATTTCTAAGTCTAAGTCGTATTTTTTCATAATATAATTCATAGCATACCGACCAAGAGTAACTATAACTTTAGGTTTGATTATTTCTATTTGTCTATCAAGGAAAGGTCCGTATATTTCTATTTCACTAGGCAGAGGATCTCTATTCATCTGAGGTCTGTCTTTTACTATATTTGTTATGTAAATATCCTTTCTATTAAAATTTATAGTTGCCAATAGCTCATCTAGAATCTTTCCAGCTGCGCCACAGAATGGACGTCCTGTCATAGCTTCATTTCTACCTGGCGCTTCTCCTATAAATACAATTTTTGCATCATGATTTCCTTCTCCAATAACAGGTAAATATTTATTCTCGGTTCTATATTTATATAAAGGAGAATCAACCAAATTTAATACCTCATCTTTTATTTTCTCTAATTCATCTATTTTTGACATTTCTATAATCCACAAACTTCTTTTATTTCTGCAATTACACTATTTATTTGATCATTTGGCATATTTATTTTGTTTAATGAAGATTGATTGTTATAAATATCCATACAAAGAACCATGCCTTGGTTCAATAGTTCTCTCTTATTTGCATTATTAAGTGATACCAGACAAGTTAATGGGTGCAAATGTAGTTCTTCAATAATGTCTTGAAGATTGCCCTTTGCTGGATAATTCCAACCTATCATTTTTAGACCATTACATTCACCGTATTTTATAGCTTGATCAGTAAATTTTGTATTTGTGATCAACCATCCCGAAGTAAGAGTTCTCCTTATACCTCCATAATCAAACATGTTACCTTTTAAATCATCAAATCTTGCTTTTATATATAGCGCAACTTTTATATCAGATTTCATCCCTAATTCATTATGAAATTTAGCCTCCACCATTGCCAAATCATTTTGATTCCAAGCTACAACATCTATCTCATGCGGTACGCATGCACCCATTACAGTCTGATCAGTAATAGCTTGATATCCCCACGCTTCAAATATCTTTGCGACATATTTCTCAAATGGAAATCCATCAGGTCCCAAATCAGAAAGAGCCCTTCTTAGAGAATATTTAACCGCAATAGGCATTGAATGCTCTCTAAGTAGCTTGAATGCACGAGAATATATCTCATGAGTTGGCATTCCATCGTACATTTCCTTGCCTATATGTTCTATTATCTCCTCTATTATCTGATCATTACCTCCTGCATTTCTAAGTGATGATTCCAATTTACTCTGTTCGAATAATTCTCTAGCTCCGTCAGCTTTGGTGATTGTGATCAAGTGATTCATGTGGGAAATTATAACATATTATATTATAACCCCTCCACCCAGACACACTTCTCCATCATAGAATACTAATGATTGTCCGGATGACAAAGTATCTTGTGGCTTTTCAAATTCAACTATATTCTCATTTATAAATTTAATATTTTGCAAAGGTGCTCTATATCGAGAACGGGCTTTTAAATTTTTATTTAGCAATATTTCCCCTTGATTCCAATTTACATTTTTTAATTTTACAGTTGTAGTAGCATTTGGAAGATCACCCTCTGAATTCTTATTAGCAACAGTAATAGTATTATTATCTATGTTTTTTGAAATAACATAATATGGCTCATCATTTGGAGACTTCTTGGTAATATTGAATCCATGTCTTTCTCCAATAGTGAAAAAGAATGCACCATTGTGTTCACCAATCACATTTCCTTTTTCGTCCAAAACATTCCCCTTCTGTGATTCAATATAATGAGAAAGAAATTCTTTTATATCAATTTTACCTATAAAGCATAAACCTTGGCTATCCTTTTTATCTGCATTAGGTAAATTAAACTTTTTTGCTAGTTTTCTAACCTCTGGTTTCTCAATGTTACCCACAGGGAATAGTGTTCTTGATATTTGTTCTTTAGTCAAGGTCCATAAGAAATATGTTTGGTCTTTGTTTTTGTCATTACCAGCTATGAGTTTATTATCTTTACTAATAGCATAATGACCAGTAGCAACATAATCAGCACCTTGTTTCATGGCCCAATTGTAAAACCCGCCAAACTTCACGGAACGATTGCACATTACATCGGGATTTGGCGTTCGTCCTGTTTTATACTCATTTATCATATAATCTACAACCTCTTCTTTATATTCTTTCTCCAAATCAAGAGTAATGAATGGAATATCTAACCTTGAGGCTACTCTCATTGCATCAAGCCTATCTTCTTTCCATGTACAAGTTATCCAGTCAGGTTGCCAAACCTTAATAAAGACTCCTATTACTTCGTATCCGGCTTTTTTGAGCAGACAAGCAGAGACAGAGCTATCTACGCCCCCAGACATACCAATATAGACCTTCTTTCCCTTGACACTTGCCATTATCTCAAATATACATTCTTGTTCCTAAGATGTCCATCATATGTATCAGCGTACCGAGTAATGCCGTCTTTACCTGTTAAATAGTAATAATGTGATGTTGCTACTGGGTTTAGAGTAGCCTTAATAGCATCCAAGCTTGGATTGCTTATTGGGCCTTTTGGCAAACCCTTATATTTGTATGTATTATATGGTGAATCAATTTTTAAATCATCATAAGTGAATCCACCTTTTCTACCCGTAATATAATAGAATGGCGCATCAACTTGAAGTGGTATTCCTTCATTCAATCTTTTCCATAGAATACCTGCAATAACTTTCCTATCTTCACTAATTTTCTCTTCCTCTTCTACAATCGAAGCCATGATTATTATTTCTTCTAGAATTTTGTTCGAATTCTTGATATCCTGATCTAAACTCATAATTTTTTCATCGAAGTTATTTCTCATTGTTTTGATAACTTCTTCAGGTTTAACATTAGATAGAAAATAATATGTATCAGGAAAAAGGTATCCTTCATACGGCAAGGCAAGTGATACAAATCTTGGTGCATTGAAATGTCTAAATTTAGTCAAATATATGTAGGCCATATCATATACATTTGTACCTTCAGGAATTGTTATTTTGATCTTAGGCAAACCTTGATTTCCATTTACCATTCTATAAGCGATTCTTATGACATTCTCAGACTTTGTAAATCTATAATCCCCAGCGAATAATCCCCTTTGTCCGCCAAACACAACAACAAAAACCTTAAATAGAAATGGTGAGGAAATAATATTTTGATTCGCAAGACTTTCACTAGTACTAGTTAGAGATATATTGGAAGGGATATGAACATCAATTTGTCCTTTAGGGAAATTAGACGGAGGAACAGAGGCAAAAATAAACATCATGGCAAAAATTAGTGAGGCAGTTAGTACTAAATTTCTAGTATAATTCTTTATAAAAGATTTTAAAAACATATATTATATTGGAAGATTTGATGGTGCTTGACCCTTCTTTGACGGTACACGGTACAGATTTGGAGCTGCAGCAACCTGGCCTGGGAAATGAAATATCGTAGCAAGTTCCTCAGAATTTAGTACAAATGGCTTCTCAGGAAATGGATTGTAAAAATACATTCTCCTCTTATATGCTTCAAGTGCTGTAGACATCTGCTTATTGTATCTAATATTTCTCCAATCCTGCCATGGATAACTAAAGATTCTACTATACTTATCATCATTTGGTCTAAATCCATTTAAGCTTTCTGAACTGAATTGCTTAAAACTACCAAATATACCTCCTATATTTGCTCCATCAAAGAAATCCTTTTTAGCAATATATAAAGCTCTAATTCCAACATCAAATGATATCTTCGTTAGACTTTTCTCAATAGCTGCTAAGGTCTCTTGTTCTCCTTTACTTAATGTTGGAGGTATAACTCTCCCTGAGACAGCATCCTTTTTGCCCACAACTTTAGTCTTGGGATCTCTCTGCATTATTTTATTTACTTCTGCCTCAGCACGATCTTTCCATGCATCAGTCTTCTTCCACCAATGACCTGGTTTCGGCTGTTCCTTTTTGTGAGCCCTCACGATTATTTGTATCCAGACTTGCTGATTGAATCCAACAGTACCAAGATATTCAATAAGTGGAGCTAATGGATCTACCTTTAGCTCCTCTTTGGGATCTTGGTCCAAATTATAGTCAATATATGTTTTTATTGGATAAGCATCATCCTTTACAAGTTTAAATTCGCAAGCAAACATTCTCATCTCTTTTGGATCATACTTCACTGATCTGGCATAATCTTCTACTTCATGTATTTCAATTCCTGGAAATTGCGCATACAAGCTTGATTCAGTAAAACTCTTCTGAGATACTCTTGTCCAAATATAAAACTTTATTTGCCCTTCAATAGATACCATCTCTAGTGAATACCAAGGTCTTGTCTTACCATCCCAATACTTATCATACCAACTACCTTCTCCACCAGTTTGATGTAGTGAGGTGAGGAATAATTCCATTGCCAACGGAGACTTCATAGTCTCTTTTGGTAATCTTATTTCAAGTAGAACTGTCTTAGTTCTTAAAAAAAACTTTGACTGAACATAATTTACCCATAATGGAGCAAATATTATTAGGAGAATATATGCCAGAACTATAGGTGATAATGTAATCAAAATTTGAAAAACATCATCATATAACGAATAAGCAGTTGGTGACTGTAGAAATGTTAATATTTCAGACAACTGTACCATAGTAAATATTATATCAGGGTATTGAATAAAAGAAAAAAGCCTTTCGGCTTTTTTCTAATATCAATTTTTCTCTTCTACTATGTAATATTTATTATCCTTATCTTTCCTGAAATACTTTTGGTTCTGAAGATTTACCATTATTGTATTATCCTTTACATATCTCTCTTTTAGAACCTTCTGTATAATTTCTTCTTTCGTTAATGGACCATTCTTCTCGAGTATATTTCTTATAACATCCTTAACAACTCCAGCGATATATCCCCATTCCTTAAGTGCATATAATCCTCTTCCAACAAGAACAAATCTTGAGTCCTTAATAAGCTCATTGTGTGTTGTAGCTATATGAGCCTTCTTTTTGAAGACCTGAGTAATTTGTTGAGCTACTTCCTTGAAATGAATTGGTGAGCCATGTTTTCTGATAACTAAGAAAGCATAATCTCTCATACCCTTTGTCTTAACATTTGGTGAAGATGACATTCCCCATTCACCGATAGCATTCTTTCCGACTTTCTTAGAAATCGAAAGCCATCTCTTTATTATTTCTTGATTCTTATATTTTTCTGCAACATTCTCAAGATGAGACAGGAATTTATTTACCATCTCAGATTCTGGAAGTAAATCCTGATCAGAAAGACCGGAATATAGCTTTCTTAATGATTCTTCAACTGTCTTAGCTAATTCTTCGTTTACATGCCATCTATGCTTGAAATGATCATCTTCCTTCCTTTTCTTAAATGTATCCCCAACGACTAAGACAAAATGAATGTGATTTTGTAATGATTTATCCTTTGAAACATGACCGAGAAAATCTTCTTCAACCACAATACCTCCCAAGGAATGTAGTAATTCCTCTAATTCAGCAAATGTGGATTTCTCAGTCTTGTAGACATCAGACTTTCTGATATTTGCTAAAGCATAATTCTCAATTTGTCTTACTCTTTCACGAGTAATACCGTACAACTTACCGATAGAATCTAGAGTCATTTTCTCTGTCTTCTTGCCTAGTCCGTATCGATTTATTAATACTTGTCTTGCTCTATCTGGTAACACAGACAGAAGTCTCTTTGATGTTTGTTTTGGCTTAAATTTTATTGTGGCCATACTTTGTTTTTATATTGATAATTAGATATTACATCAGCATTAATATAATGTCAAGGAATAGCTTTAAATCACCAAATTCATCAATTTACCCTTGATATATATAACCTTTTTGATATTTAAACCATTAACCCACTTTTTAATATCTGGCAATTCTAGGACTTTTCTTTTTATTTGATCTTCGGACTCATTTACATCTATCTCTATAGTACCTCTAACTTTACCATTAATCTGGATTACAACATTCACTTTACTATCCAATAACTGAGATTCGTCATATTTTAACCACTCGGTCTGATGTATAGATTTTTTATTTTTTAATATTGACCACAATTCTTCAGTAATATGAGGGGCAAATGGAGCGAGTAATTGAATTAGTATTTCATAATTTTTCTTAGAAATTGTCTTTTCCTTCTCAAACTCATTTAACAATATCATCATTGAACTTATAGCAGTATTGAATCTCATTGCCTCAATATCCTCGGTAACTTTTTTGATTGTTTTGTTAACTAGAATTTCTATTTTCTCATTATTACTTTCTTTAGAAATTCTCTCCTGCAATTTCCATATTCTCTCAAGGAATCTTCTTGAACCAGCTATAGTATTTGTATCCCATGCAATAGCTTGATCAAATGGACCCATGAACATTTCGTGAATTCTTAGTGTATCCGCTCCAACTGTCTTTACTATTTCATCTGGATTGACGACATTACCTTTTGATTTTGACATTTTCTCGCCCCCTTCAGCCAAAATCATTCCATGTGATGTTCTCTTCATGTATGGCTCGCTAGTAGGAACAAGACCAAGATCAAATAGGAATTTATGCCAGAATCTAGAATAGAGTAAATGTAATGTAGCATGCTCCATTCCGCCATTGTACCAATCCACCTGTCCCCAATATTTTAGATTTTTGCTATCAACAAATTTTTTAGAGTTTTTAGGATCCATATAGCGAAGATAATACCAACTTGATCCAGCCCATTGTGGCATTGTATCTGTCTCTCTTCTTGCATTACCATTACAATTTGGGCATTTAGTATTCACCCATTTATAAATAGCTGCAAGTGGTGATTCACCTGTTCCAGTTGGTGTATAATTCTTAACTTTTGGTAATTCAAGTGGCAAATCCTTCTCAGGTACTGCTACCATTCCGCATTTTTCACAGTGAATAACAGGAATTGGCTCACCCCAATATCTCTGTCTTGAGAACACCCAGTCTCTTAATTTAAATTTTGTAACCCATTCACCCCTCACTGACTCTGTCATCTTTTTCCTAATTTCAATTGAATCTGATTCCTCTATTTTCTTAATATTCAAATTATATTTCTTTGCAAATTCCAAATCCCTATCATCATGTGCAGGAACTGCCATAACTGCTCCTGTACCATAATCAGCAAGAACATAATCAGCAACCCACAATGGCACTTCTTCCTTATTAATTGGATTAATAACTTTAACTCCCTTTATCTCAACACCTGTTTTGTCTGACTTGGCATCTGTCCTTTCAATTTCGGTTTTATTCTTAACATCTGATATATACTTTTCTATTTCGGATTTATTAGAAGATAGGGAAATTAAACTCTCAATATTTGAATATTCAGGTGCAATTACAACATAAGTAACACCATACAATGTATCTGGTCTAGTTGTATAGACTTTTATTTTAATTTCACTATTCTTAACTTTGAAATCAATCTCGGCACCTTCACTCTTTCCAATCCAATTTCTTTGATATGTTTTGATCTTGTCTAAATATTCTGTATCATCTAGATCCTTGTCCAATCTATCTGCATATTTTGTAATAGCAAGCATCCACTGTTCCTTTTCCTTTTGCTCAACCTTAGTTCCACATCTTTCGCAACAGCCATTTATCACTTCTTCATTTGCAAGACCTATAAGATCCTTTGGACACCAATTGATAGTCATCTTCTTCTTATATGCTAATCCCTTTTTAAAAAATTGTAGGAAAATCCATTGAGTCCATTTATAATATTTTGGATCTGTAGTATTTATTTCTCTAGACCAATCAAATGAAAAGCCCAAAGATTTTAATTGTCTTCTAAATGTATCTGTATTCTTTTTTGTAACTACTGCTGGCTGAATTCCAGTCTTGATAGCATAATTCTCAGTTGGAAGTCCGAATGCATCCCAACCTATTGGATACAGAACATTATAGCCTTCCCGTCTTCTTTTGCGAGAAATTATATCCATCGCAGTATTACTTCTTATATGACCTACATGCAGACCATCTCCAGAGGGATATGGAAATTCAATGAGTGCGTAGAATTTCTTCTTTTTATTATCTTCTTTTACCTTGTTAGGCTTTTTGCTTTCCCATACTTTCTGCCATTTCCTCTCTATTTTTGTATGATCATATTGCTTCATAAGTGAATAATATCATACAACATTATTGGGTTTTTTGAAATACTTGGATTTTTTCTTTTTTAAATAGTTCATTATCTCTTTATTGAAATTCTGAGCAAAACTTTCTATATCTTTTAGCTTCTTTTGTTTTACAGCCAAGAATCTGTCAAAATCAATATTTCTCTTTAACCAATGATCTTCCTCTGAGACCAATACTACAAGTATTGGTTCTAATTTCTCTATTATATATACAAATTTTGACTCCTCATCACTTTTCTTTTCATATTGCTCTATCAACTTCCACATTGATTTTTGTTTTGGATACTTTTTAATTAATTTTAAAAATGAAATATGCTCAGCCTTAACCTTATCCTCATGTTTCCTGTCTGAATATATAGAAGTATCTCCTGCATACACCTCCACCAAATCATGTAGAAGAGCGTATTTTATAACTTTATTAACATCTAATTTCAACTTATACTCCTCTACTATCATCCAACATAATATAGCTACTCTAAATGAGTGTTCTACATCATTGTCTGGATCATGCTTTGAATGAATAGATGCTAAATCTCTATAAATTAAATTGTATTCCTTTAGTAATTTCTGAAATGACAAGATTTTCCAGCGATTGCTCGCTAGCGTTCTGTGAAAGCTTTCCTTTTTGCCCTATTTTCCAAAATCTGGAATAGCGGTTGGAATATTTTTTTCTCCTTGACGCTATGTTTACAAGACAATATTATGTTTAATAATTTATGTCAATCAGCTTTTTTGACCTAAACCTTAAACTCAATAAGACTTCCATCTTCATAAAGT
>CAYXPQ010000002.1:0-77733 GCA_964467225.1 uncultured Candidatus Saccharibacteria bacterium | reverse complement strand
ATATCGACATTTCCTGAGTTTACAGGAAACCGCCAAATGTGTGTGCACATTACCACCCTCCCTTGACCTCCAGCTTCCCATCTGCTAGACTCATGGGCAACTTCATCTGATTGTGTTACGCCAAGAAATTGAAGGATTATAAGGCTTATTATTAATCCCTCGGTATAATTTTCTTGTTTTTGTATGTATACAACAAAAAAATATTTTAGTAGGTTCAAGGAGCCTCTTACAACATTGCCAAATTTTGTTGAGGCGCAGGTGTCATCATTTAATACGTTAATAGAGAAGGGGATTGCAGAAGTTTTGAAGGAGTTCTCACCAATAGAGGACTATGCCAAGAAGAAGTTCGAATTATCTTTTACAGGATTCGAACTCACAAAGCCAAAGTATGACGAGCATTATGCTAAGACAAATAAGTTGTCATATGAAGGTCAAATAAAGGTAAAGGTAAAGCTCAAGAACAAAATGCTTGATGCTGTTAAAGAGCAAGAAATGTTTCTTGCTGATTTGCCATTAATGACAGATCACGGAACATTCATTATAAATGGTATTGAGAGAGTGATTGTTGCTCAGCTGGCAAGATCATTCGGAATTTTCTTTACCTTAAATGAAATGAAGGGCAAAAATCTCTTCGGTGCCAAGGTTATTCCAGCAAGAGGAGTATGGATGGAGATTGAGAGTGATTCTGATGGAACAATTTATACAAGAATTGACAGAAAGAGAAAGTTCCCAATCACTTCACTTCTAAGAATATTAGGAGCCAAGACAAATGAAGAGATTCTAGCTCTATTTAAGGGAAATGAACTTGCAACAAAGGCAATTGAGACAACTCTAGCAAAGGATCATGCTAAGACTGTAGATGAGGCATACATTGAAATCCATAAGAGATTGAGAGATGGTGATCTAGCAACAGCAGACAATGCAAGAGAATTTCTTGGTAATATATTTAATCCAGAAAGATATGATCTTTCAAGTGTTGGACGATTCCGATTTAATAAGCGATTCGGAAAGTCTATGGATGAGAAGGCTCTTGAGGCTAAGACTGTAAATGCAGATGATATATCTACAATTATTTCTCATATTGTAGAGCTAAATAACACTCCTGATGCAGTAGAGGATGATATTGATCATCTTGGTTCAAGAAGAGTTAGATATGTAGGTGAGTTATTGCAACAAAAGTTAAGAGTTGGTATGACTCAAATGAAAAGAAATATACAGGATAAGATGTCTACAGTTGAGCCAGATGTAACATTGCCTGTGAATTTCGTTTTCCCTAGACCACTCCAAGCAAGAATCAAGGAATTCTTCACAACAAACCAACTATCACAGTTCATGGGACAAGAGAATGTGCTTTCAGAGATCGAGAACCTAAGACTACTAACAGCCCTAGGTCCTGGAGGACTTACACGAGAGAGAGCAGGATTTGAAGTTCGTGACGTACATCCATCTCACTATGGAAGACTCTGTCCAATACACACTCCAGAAGGTCCAAACATCGGTCTTGTGCTACGTCTATCTATGTATGCGAGAGTAAATGATTTTGGAATGATCGAGACACCGTACGCAAAGGTAAAGAATGGAAAGGTTACATCAGAGGTTGTCTATCTAAATGCTTTGGAAGAAGAGAATTATCGAATTGCTCATGCTGCTATTCCTTATGATTCAAATGGCAAGATTATTGCAGATGAGGTAGAAGTAAGAATAAATGGCAAACCTGGACTAGCTAAAGGTAGCGAAGTTGATTATATCGATGTTGCTACAAATCAGGCCTTCTCTATAGGTACATCACTTATTCCATTCTTGAATCATGACGATGCAAACCGTGCACTCATGGGATCAAACATGCAAAGACAGGCAACACCATGTCTAATTCCAGAAGCACCATTGGTTGCTACAGGAATCGAGAAGCAAGCAGTAGTAGATACAGGAAGAATAATTCTAGCTCCAGAAGATGGTGAAATCACTTATGTAGATTCAAAGAAAGTTGTATTTGAAGGAAAGAAGAATGGTAAGAAAGAGTACAATCTTGTTCATTTCTCAAGAACAAATGGTTTTACATCATTCCATCAAAGACCAATAGTTAGTCTAAATCAAAAAGTTAAAAAAGGTGATGTTCTAGTCGATACATCAACTTCAGATCATGGAGAAATAGCTCTAGGACAGAATATGCTGGTAGCATTCATGTCATGGTCAGGAAATAACTACGAGGACGCTATTATTCTTTCAGAAAGAGTAGTTAAGAATAGTAAATTTAGTTCTATAAACATTGAAGAATTCGTAATCAATGTTCGAGATACCAAGCTAGGTCCTGAGGTTACAACTTGCGATATTCCAAATGTTGGAGAAGCTAAATTGAAGAATCTAGCAGAAGATGGAATTGTAAGAATTGGAGCAGAAGTAAGACCTGGAGATATTCTTGTAGGTAAAATTTCTCCAAGAGGCGAGACTCAACTTACTCCAGAAGAGAGATTGTTAAGATCAATCTTCGGTGAGAAAGCTCGTGATGTAAAGGATACATCAAAGAGAATGGAAGGAGGAAATAGAGGAAGAGTTATTTCTGTTAAAGTCTTCTCAAGAGATAAGGGTGATAAGCTAGAATCAGGCATCATCAAGAAAATCTTTATAGAAGTTGCTGAGCTTAGAAATGTATCAGTAGGAGACAAACTTGCTGGACGACACGGTAACAAAGGAGTTATTTCAAGAATTCTTCCTGAAGAAGATATGCCATATATGGAAGATGGAACTCCAGTAGATGTTATTCTAACTCCACTAGGTGTGCCTTCTCGTATGAACCTTGGACAGATATTGGAACTTCACCTAGGTCTTGCCGCTAATACACTTGGATATCAAGCTATTGTTCCGCCATTTGCTGGAGCAACAGATATTGAGATCAAACAAGAATTGAAGAAGGCAGGATTTGATGAGAGTGGAAAGATGAAGCTAAGAGATGGTAGAACAGGACAACATTTCGATCAGCCAATCGCAGTAGGATACATGTACATATTGAAACTTCATCACATGGTGGAGGACAAGATACACATGCGATCAATCGGTCCTTACTCACTTATTACTCAACAGCCACTTGGAGGAAAGGCTCAAGGAGGAGGTCAGAGATTTGGAGAAATGGAAGTCTGGGCACTTCTTGGTCATGGAGCTGCGCATACACTTCGTGAAATTCTAACTATTAAGTCTGATGATATACAAGGTCGTTCTCAGGCATTTGATTCTATTGTTAAGGGTGAGCCATTGAAGCAACCAAACCTACCTGCATCATTCAATGTTCTGTTGAAGAGTTTGAGAGGATTGGCGTTAAACGTCGAGCTTATTAAAAAGGGCGAGGTAGAGGAGGAGATTGAATAATTAATTTCACTAAATTAAAAACCATGCAAAATAATACATATAACAATAGAAAAAGTGATCCTCAGGATTTCGATGCAGTGAAGCTAGGTGTAGCTTCTCCTGAGAAGATATTGGAATGGTCATTTGGTGAAATTACAAAGCCAGAGACTATTAACTATAGAACACAGAGATCAGAGAAGAACGGACTTTTCGATGAGAAGATATTTGGTCCAGATAAGGACTATGAATGTTACTGCGGAAAGTATAGAGGAATAAGATACAAGGGAATCGTTTGTGAAAAATGTGGAGTTGAAATCACGCGTTCAATAGTAAGACGAGACAGAATGGGTCATATTGAACTAGCTACTCCAGTTGCACATATTTGGTTCTTAAGATCAATGCCATCAAGAATCGGATTGATTCTTGGAATGACAACTACTGATTTAGAAAAAGTAGTATATTTCGCAGGATATATTGTTACAAAAGTACATCAAGAAGAGAAAAATAATTTCTTAAAAGAGCTTGATTCTGAATTTAAGACAAAAGTTAAAGCAGCAAATGACGAGAAGACAAAGGAAGCCTTAAAGGAATTAGTCTTGAATGCAAAAAGAGAGATAGAAAGTCTTGTGCCAGGATTTGTAATGGATGAAGTTCAGTATCATAAATATTCAGTTAAATATGGAGCTTTGTTCGAAGCTGGAATCGGTGCTGAAGCAATTTATGAAATACTAAAAAAGACAGATCTTAACAAATTACTCGCAGAACTTGAGAGTACATTTGATAAGATCAGTGCTCTTGATAAGGAGAAAGTTTCAAAGAGAATCTCTCTTTTGAAAGTTATGATCAAGTCTCAAACAAGACCTGAGTGGATGTTCCTTACAAGAATTCCAGTTATTCCACCTGCACTTAGACCAATGGTTGCTCTAGATGGAGGCAGATATGCAACATCAGATGCAAATGATTTATACCGAAGAGTAATCAATAGAAATAATCGTCTTTTGAAATTAAAGGAAATAGACGCACCAGATGTTATTCTTAGAAATGAAAAAAGAATTCTACAAGAAGCTGTAGATGCACTTATAGATAACTCAATAAGACATGGAGCAGGAACAGGTGCAGCAGCAATTCAAGCACAAAAAAGAGCTCTAAAGTCTCTTTCTGATAACCTAAAGAGCAAGAGAGGACTATTTAGACAGAATCTTCTTGGTAAGCGTGTAGACTATTCTGGACGTTCTGTGATTGTTGTGGGACCAGAATTAGCTCTAGATCAATGTGGACTTCCAAAACATATGGCTCTTGAATTGTTCAGACCATTTGTTATCTCTGGACTATTGAAGAGAGAGCTAGCATTTAATATTAGAGGTGCAGGTAGATTGATTGATGATGGAGTAAAGGAAGTTTGGGAAATTCTTGAAGAAGTTATTGAAGGTAAATACGTACTTCTAAACCGAGCACCAACACTTCACAGACTAGGTATACAGGCATTCAGACCAATACTTATTGAAGGTAATGCTATTCAAGTTCACCCACTAGTATGTACAGCATTCAATGCTGACTTCGATGGAGACCAGATGGCAGTTCACGTTCCACTTGGAGTTGAAGCTCAATTAGAGGCAAAGGAAATAATGGCTTCTGATAAGAATATTTTAAAGCCAGGAAATGGAGATCCAACAGTAGTTGCTAAGCTTCTTGATATTGTTCTTGGATGTTTCTGGATTACAAAATTAGTGGACGGTGATATGGGTGAAGGTAAAGTATTTGAAAGTCCAGAGGCTGCCCTAGTTGCACATAACTTCGGCGCAGTAACATACAGAGCAAAAATCAAAGTATTAGCTCCTGATAATACAAAATATGCAGAATTTGGTGGGAAGATATTTGAGACATCAGTAGGTAGAATTCTATTTAACGATATGTTGCCAGCTGATTATCCATTTATAAACAAGGAAATTGATAGAAAGAAACTGTCAGGAATTATGGATGATTTGATCATCACTCATGATATGAAAGACATTCCGCCTATTCTAGACAGGATCAAGGCCTTTGGATTCAAGTATGCAACACATTCTGGTACTACTTGGGGAATTGACGATGTTGTTATTCCAGCTGGTAAATCTGAAGTTATATCAAGTGCAAAGATGAAGTCAGAGGAAGTAATGAATCAATTTAATGAAGGCCTTCTTACAGATGATGAGAGATTGAGAAAGAATATTGAAATATGGCATAAAGCTAAGAATGATGTAGAGAAATTGATTCCAAGTTCATTAAATAGGATGGGATCCGTATATGATATGGTAAATTCTGGTGCAAGAGGATCATATTCACAGATTACACAGATGGCAGGTATGAAAGGTCTTATCGCTTCTACATCTGGAGAGACAATCGAATTCCCAATTCTATCTTGTTCAAAGGAAGGTTTGACACCAATTGAATATTTCATTACTACTCACGGTTCAAGAAAGGGTCTAACAGATACAGCCTTGAATACAGCAAAAGCTGGTTATCTTACAAGAAAGCTTTTCGTTGTGGCTCAAGATGTGATGATTAATGAAGATGATTGTGGTACAAAAGATTTTATTGTAATAAAGAAACAAACAGCTTCGGGAATTAATATCCCATTATCTAAGAATATTAGAGGAAGAGTATTGGCTGAAGATCTTGTTGATGATAAAGGAAAGGTCCTATTTAAGAAAAATCATTTACTAACTAAGCTTGAAGCGATGCAAATCGAAGAGAGTGGAATAACTATAGTTAAAGTCCGATCTCCTCTTTCATGTAAGAGTATACAAGGTGTATGTGCTCAATGTTATGGAGCTGATCTAGGAAAGAATAAACTAGTAGAAATCGGCGAGGCAGTAGGTACAGTAGCTGGACAAGCTATCGGTGAACCAGGAACACAGCTAACGATGAGAACATTCCATGCCGGAGGTACAGCTTCTGTGGGTGGAGATATTACTCAAGGTCTTCCAAGAGTTGAAGAAATATTTGAGAAGAGAAGACCAAAGAATCCTGCTGTAGTTGCTACAGTTGATGGTGCAGTCACAGAAGTAAAGGATCTTGGTAAAGAGAAGGTTATAAGAGTGATGCCAGAATTAGAAGATAGAGCAAAGGGTAAAAAGGCAAGCGAGGTTGAGTATCTATTCCATGTTAAGAGAACAGCTCTAGTAAGAGTTGGAGATACAGTTCATAAAGGAGATCTATTAACAGATGGATCAGCAGATATAGATGAAGTATTCGATTTTGGAGGTGCTGAAAGAGCAAAGGATTATGTTATCGGTGAAATTGCAAAGATCTATGAACTTCAAGGAGAAACCGTAGCACGAAAGCATATTGAAATTATTGTTAAACAAATGTTCTCAAGAAGAAGAGTGGAGAATGCAGGCGATACAAATCTTGCAGAAGGTATGATTGTAGATGAATTACAATTAAGAGAAGAGAATGAAAGAGTAAAGAAGAATGATGGAGAAGTTGCTAAGGCTATACCAGTAGTAATGGGTATAACAAAAGTTTCTCTATCAAGAAAGAGCTTCTTGTCAGCTGCTTCATTCCAAGATACAACAAAAGTACTAATAAATAGTGCTGTAAGAGGTGGAGAAGATAATCTGATTGGACTAATGGAAAATGTCATTATAGGTAGGTTAATTCCAGCAGGTTCTGGCTTTATTGGAAGTGTTAAGAACAGAATGATTGAAGATGTAAGGCCAAAGGAAGAAGAAAGCTATTAATTTTAATTTTTTATCAACATATCAATCTAAAATTATTGTTGATTCAATGTTATAATTTATTAAACAATTTTAATAAATTATCTTGAAAACGAGGATACATACATCATACGGAATAGCATTGATTTTTTCTACTTTGTTATTATCTTTAACGCTGATTTATTCCTATTCAAATTTCGACATACCTGTGCATTATCAAGTTGCACAGGTATCGTCGTCTATAGGCAATGGACTAGTCGCTTATTATAAATTTGATGAAAGTATAGGGACTATAGCCAATGATAGTGCAATGAGTAATACAGGCAGTTTGATAAATGGTCCTACTTGGACATCGGGTAAAGTTGGGTCAGGAGCTATTCAATTTGATGGTACAAATGATTATGTAAGAGTAGGTGATGTGGGTGCTGTTGATGGATTACAGCAAATGACTGTAACCTATTGGATCAATCCTGCTACCTTGAAATTGAGAGCATACCATGTCACAAAAGCGAATGCTGCAGCAGCAGCATTCGGATGGGCTGTGCATGCTACCGATGATACTAATGATATTAGATTCCAAACTAGAGATATTTCAGGTGCAGTAGTCGATGCATATACAACTGGTTCATTTTTGAGTGCTAATGCATGGACCCATGTTGCTATAGTATTTGATGGAACTCAATCAACCAATTCTTTAAAGGCAAAAATATATATAAATGGTTCTGAAAGAACTGCAAATTATACTGGAAATTTTCCAGCTTTTTTGCCTGATACTTCTTTCAATTTGGTTGTGGGATGGGAGCATAATACAGCAGCGGGACTATCATTTAATGGATTAATAGATGATGTGAGGATTTATGATAGAGCATTATCATCTTCAGAAATTTCTGAAGTATATAGTTATACAGAATCCTCATCCCCTCCACCTTCTTCACCAACAAATCAAGCTCCAACTGTATCTGCTGGTAGTAATCAGACAATTACCTTGCCTGCCAATGCTGCCTTGAGTGGTACAGCAAATGATGATGGTCAGCCAAGTGGTTCAATCCTAACAACTACATGGAGTATGGTTCAGGGCCCTGGCACTGTTACATTTGCTAATTCAAATAGTTTGAATACATCAGCTACATTCTCAACTTCTGGAACCTATACCTTAAGATTGACGGCTACGGATTCAATTGCAACAACAAATTCAGATATTGTAATAACTGTAAATCCTGTAGCAGTGACTGATAATACTCCACCAACAGTTCCAACAGGGTTAATTGCTACTGCTATTTCAAGCTCTGAAATAAAGCTGGATTGGGGTGCTTGTACTGACAATGTGGCTATTGCTGGATATGTGATCTCTAGAGATGGTGTTGATATTGCTACCACTACAAATCTCACTTTTTCAAATATTTCCTTAAGTCCTGATACATCATATTCCTACACTGTATATGCCTACGACACTTCAAATAATATTTCTGCAAAATCTACTATTGTAACAGAAAAGACTAGAGCAACGTTACAATTATTAAATAATAATAATTTGTTAGATAATAGTAGTTTTGAAACACCTGGAGATAATTTTTGGGGTTTTGGAGGCAGTAAAATATCTGAAAGTGAATTATCTGCTGATTCTGTTCATGGTATGTATAGTTTGAAATGGCCATATGTGAATAATGCAAATGATTTACCATTCAATTCTCCTTATACAGGTGAATATCAAAATACATTATCATATCAGCCCGTTATTGCCGATGCTGGATCTGTTTATACTCTCAGTGCAAGTATTAAATATATTGTCGGTGGTGGTCAAGTTGAGTATCAAATATACGACTCTACAAGAGGTAGAGGTGGCTTTGGTTCTCTTCTTGCAAAAAGTCCAAAATTTACTCTTACAAATACATGGAATAGGTATGACTGGACATTTACTCTACCTTCATCAGCTAGTGGTAAATATGTCATTAGGATAGTCTTCCCAGGTGATCCACCATGGCAAAATCCATACCCTACAAACCCAAGGTTTGCTGGTTTGATAGATGCTATAAAATTTGAGAAGGGTAATTTAACAAACTATACAACTAATCCAATTGAAGTTGGTATGTATCCAGAAAGTGAATTTAATGCATTTCAATGGGGTGCAGACACCTTAGTTGGTGTATATTTAGCTAATAATTCTGATCAGACATTTTCAGACACAGTTGATCTGACCCTAGAAGACTTTTTTGGAAGTATTGTTTCTCAAAAATCAATTTCATTTAATGTTCCATCAAAACAAAGAGTAAGACAAAATACCTCTTTTGGTACAAATTTGAGAGGTCACTATAGGATAATAGCTAAGGTAAATGGTGTAATTAAATCAGAGAAGGTATTCTCAACAATACCTGTACAAAAAAATATCAATCCAAGTGATTCTATTTATGGTATTGATTCAAATTTAAATGCTGGAAGTGTAAAGTTGGTCAAAAAATTGGGCTTAACTAGAATTAGACCTCATGGAGATTTGGCATGGGGGGTAGTTGAGAAGACAAAGGGAGTCTTTGATTTCCCAGATTTTAGAATAAATAGAACCATAGCAATGGGACTACAGCCATATGGATTCTTGAGCGTGACACCTTCTTGGGCGGGTGCTACAAGTAAGTCAATGCCGAATTCCCTTTCTGATTGGGAAAATTATGTATATAGAATTGTCGATCGTTATAAAAACGATATTAAAGAGTGGGAAATTTATAATGAGACTTTTTCTGTTGATCCATCAAATGGTATCCAGCATATGACTGGTCCTGAATATTTATCACTGGTACAAGCCGCAAAGAGAGGTGCAAGCAGAGCTGATCCTTCAGCAAAATTAGTGGGCTGGTCAGGTACCGTTTCTTTAATTCCTGGACAGAATTATTCATATAAAGATGTTAAGGATCAATTAATTTCCCAACTGGATATTCTATCAGCTCATTATTATGCTACTCATGCAACATTAATGGGTACTAATTTCTATGACACGCTAAAAAATCACACTCAAGTAATAAGTGGAGGTAGTATGAGGGTGTGGAATACTGAGGGAGGTGCTTTAGGTGGGGGAACTTTCTATAAAACAAAAGCAGATTTTGATCCAAATGATGATAGAAATGGCCATGCGGCAGACTCAGTAAGGTATTTAGCTAATCATAAAGCTGCTGACTCTCCATTATACTATTACTGGTTGAATTTCCCTTCAACTGGTGATCATTCGCCTGGATATTCATATACATGGACATTAAATGAATATGATACAAGTCTAAAGGCAACTGCAGTTGCAATTGCGAACTCAGCGTATTTTCTTGATGGTGCGAATATTAAATTTAAAGGTTATGTTGCTAAAGGCGATTTTGTGGATGACGAGAGTATTGTAATGATGCAGTTCATTAAGGATACAAATAATAGTGTGATGGTTGCGTGGACAGATGTACCCGGCAAGACAGTTGTAATAGAGAATAACTCATTACCTGCAGCAATTACAATTTATGATATGTTTGGTAAGGTATTGGGTAATTATTCTTCAGGACAAAGATTTAGCTATACTCTCAATAATAACCCAGTTTATATTACAGTAAATACATATGATCCCAATTTAGTTAATAAAACTTTCTTCCAATTTGGCACTGTTGCAAGTAATGACAGTATACTAATTAGTGAAGCAGTAAATGGTGACAAAAACCCTATGAGAGTAAGAGTTTTTGGAAGTGAAAATCCATCACCTGGAATTAATGATCTATTGTTTGCTCAAGATGTGGCAAATGGAAGTACAATAACTTATCCGTGGGATGCTCCTATTCGTACTTCTGATTCAAATACCTTAATGTTGTATCATTTTGACAAAAGAGCAGAGATGGCTGAGACTACAACTAGTGTAAAGGATTTCAGCTCTTATGCTAGAAATGCCACTTTGGTAAACACAGTTGCTGGAACACTTGAGTATGGAGATTCATATGGAAAATTTGCTGGCGGATTAAAATCTGATGGTACAACTAATTCAAAGAGCATTAGAATTCCAAATGATTTAAGTTTAAATAACTTAAATCAATTCACTATTGAGATGTGGCTCAAATCCCCATCTTTGAATGGTTCTTCTCGACTATTTTCAAAGGGCGATGTTAGTAGTTTCTCATTAGATTTCTCACCTTATGCAGCTAGAATACGTGAGACAGGTAGGGAGATAATATTTCAAGTCTCTGATGGAACAATTACTAGAGAAAGATATAGCAATATTAAATTCCCAGCAGATAACACCTATCATCACCTAGTCTTTGTATTTGATGGTTCTGGTTTTCAGCAAGAATTAAGAAAAATGGACATATATCTAGATGGTAAGAATGTAAATGGAAATCTTGGAGGTACGAAAGACACAAATTGTCCTACACCAAGACTTACTCCAGCTCCTGCATGCCAAATTCCTGCATTTACAAAGTCTGACAACAACAATCTATTTGTACTGGGATATTCTGGCTCCGGGGCTTCATTTAACGGTTTTATTGATGAGTTTGTGATGTACAAAAAAGCTTTAACATATAGTGAAATATATAATCGGTATAAATTAAATTCTGGTAAAACTTATTATTGGTTTACAGAATTCATAGGTAATACAACTACTAGAACAGCAATAAAGAATAGTGCTGTAAATTATTCAGCACCAACACTACCTGAAGATCCGCCTCCAACCCCTATTGTTGTTACTGGACAATGCTCAGCGATTCTTAACCAATGTGTCTCTGGAGCATTCTCTGATTTGCCAGATTCTGCAACTCAAAATCTTTGGTCTTGTGTTGAGTCAAATGGTGGTACAAATGCTTCATGTTCTTTCAATATTATCGCGGCTGATACAACTCCTCCCACTATTTCTATTTCTTCACCAACAAATGATTCTATTATAAAAGATTCTGTTCCAATTCTGGCTATTGCTACTGATAATATAGCAGTACAAAGTGTTCAATTTAAATTGGACGGTGTGAATTTTGGAGGTTTATTTACTCAACCTCCATATTCTGGTGCATGGAATACTGTAGGAGTTACAAATGGTAATCATATATTAACTGCTCAAGCTACAGATATAAATGGTAATACCGCAATATCTAATCCAGTAAACGTTACAATTGCTAATGTAATTGTCGAAATAGATAGTATTCCTCCAATAATAAATAATGTTGCTGCACCTTCTGTAACTGCTGGAGAAACAACAATTACATTCCAGACTAATGAGCCAACATATGCTCAGATAGAATATGGTTTGACTGATTCTTATGGCAATAGTACTTCATTTAGTCAAACTCTTGTAAATTCTCATTCAATATCAATTTCAGGATTGAATCCAAATACTTTGTACCACTATAGAGTAATAACTAAGGATGCATCTGGCAATGTTTCTGTTTCAACAGATAATACATTTACTACAAGAATATTAATTACTGTCGACACAGATTTAGATGGAGTTATGGATTCTTCTGATATGTGTCAGAATACTTCTGCATCATTAAGATCGGTAGTTAATAAATATGGATGTCCAAAGCCAAAAGTCGATAATTTTGATATAAAGCCAAATTTCGATCAAGATCTATCATATTATCCGGACTTCATAATTGGCAAAAGCACACTTGGAAAAATTAATTTTAGACAACCAACAAAATTATATAACGATGATTCATCAATTATTAATCAATTAGATATTGATTCTAATCTTGTATTCTCACAAAATAAGGTCTCACTAAATTCTAAAAATCTACCACAATTAAATAAGAGAGCCATTATTACTATGTACAATGTAAATGTAATAAAA
The DNA here is from genome assembly GCA_964467225.1 of uncultured Candidatus Saccharibacteria bacterium. Classification (GTDB taxonomy): domain Bacteria; phylum Patescibacteriota; class Minisyncoccia; order Phycocordibacterales; family PALSA-1337; genus CAIOGI01. The sequence continues at coordinate 64,905 of CAYXPQ010000002.1, read as the reverse complement.
CCTAAGATCTTGAAGGACGGAACTCCATGTACAACTTGTAGTATTATTTCATTCATAAATAAAACATTAGTATTTAACGTCGATGGATTCTCTGTGTACGAAGTAATAGAAGGAGGGGCAAATTATGTTCCAAATATTGCACCAAATATTGTTTATACACCAATAAAGGCTGGTCTCGGTACTATTGTACCAACAGTCAAACAAGTAAATATAAAAGTAACTCCAGTAAAGAATACTTCGACAAATAATCCGACTGGTGTTTCAACTAAAAACATAAAATCTACTAATCCTACTCCAGATAAAATGACTGACTATATATTCAATGATGATTCCGAATACTTTAATTTTGATCCCTTATCATATAATGATGTGTTTGTTCAATATATCAAAGGAATATTAAATAAAATTGCTGAATTCATCAAACAGATCCCAGTGCGCATACTTAGTGGAGTTAAGCAGATAATTTAGTTATAATGGCATTTATATGTCGACTAATATAGATAAAATCAAGGAAAAGCTTGGGATTGAGGAGGTTATTAGCTCATATATTAAGCTAGAAACAGCTGGCAAAAATCTAAAAGGCAAATGCCCATTTCACAATGAGAAGACTCCTTCTTTCTTCGTGACTCCGGAGAGGGGAAGTTACTATTGCTTCGGATGCGGTGCTAAAGGAGATATATTCAGTTTTGTTGAACAGTTCGAAGGTTTAGATTTTATGGGTGCACTTAAGTTGCTGGCAGAGAGAGCTGGAATACCACTTGAATTTGATAGAAATAATCAAGAAAGCAAAAGTGAGAAAGAAAGATTACTTGCGATAATGGAGCACGCTACTGAATTTTTTGAATCCAATTTATCTAAATCAAATGAGGCTCAGAATTATCTAAAGAATAGAGGTTTAACACAGGATACAATTAAGAAATTTAGAATTGGATATATTCCATTGGATTGGAGATTGTTATATACATATTTAAAAAACAAAAAATATTCTGATTCTGATATCGAGAAGGCTGGTCTAACAAAAAAGCCCGATGATCCTAGCAAGGGGTACTATGATAGATTTCGAGGAAGAGTTATGTTTCCAATATCTGATTCAAGTGGAAGAGTAATAGCTTTCTCTGGAAGAATTCTTGTTGATGATGGAAAATCTGCAAAGTATTTGAATAGTCCTGATACTGTTCTATTTAACAAATCAACAGTATTGTATGGAATTGATAAGGCAAAACAAGACATAAGAATCAAGAATTATTCTATTTTAGTAGAAGGTCAAATGGATTTAGTACTCTCACATCAATCGGGTATAAGAAATACTGTAGCAGTCTCTGGTACTGCACTTGCAGATACTCTTGTCTCAAAGGAGAATATTGTAAATAATCTTGGTATTGTAAAAAGACTATCAAATAATATAATTTTAGCTTTTGATTCTGATAATGCTGGTAGGAAAGCTGCAATGAGATCAGCCAGTATTGCCCTTGGACTCGGTATGGATGTAAAAATTGCAGATTTACCTGATGGTAAAGACCCTGCCGATCTTGTATTGAATGATCCTGAATCGTGGAAAAATGTCTTGCGTAATTCTAAACCTGTGGTAGAATTTCAACTTGATACTGTGCTTTCACAAAAATTGGACCCAAGGAAATTGCCAAAGGCATTAAGGGACAATGTATTTCCATTTATAGCGCCTCTTACAGGAGCAATGGAAAAGGCACACTATATAAAGTTAATAAAGGAAAGAACAGGACTTTCTGAGGAATCAATAATTGCAGATCTGAAATCAACAGAATCAGCAATTAACAGTGAAGTTAAAGAATATAAGATTGTTGAAAGGCAAAATAATATTTCTTCACAACTTGATTCTATAACAAGGAAATTACTTGGCTTACTTTATTTTTTGGACAAAAATCCAGATCTTGGTATTGATGTTGATAGTTACAAAACTACCATCAAGAATATTACCAAGGATAAATACAACAATTTAATATTAAGCATAGAACCATATAAAGATGAAATGATATTAGAAGCAGAGATCACATATGGTTTAAAATCTGATTATCGTGCTGAGTTATCTGAGCTTATGCTCAATTTTGAGGACAATATCATTAGAGAAGAATTCTCTGAGATAAGAGGTGATGTAAATGATATTGATGCAAATAAATTAAATGATTTGATAAAAAGAAGATCAGATTTAGAAAAAAGAAAACAAAATTTATTTAAAAAATAATTATGAAAAAAATTAAAAAAAATAAGAAAATAATTAAGAAGTCATCAAGCAAAAAGGTAAATAAAAAATCAGTAACAAAAGCAAAATCTCAAAAATCATCACCAAAGCAAAACAAAAATAAAGAATTCGAAACAAAATCTCAAAAATTAATTACAAAGGGTAGAGAAAGAGGATTCGTAACATACGATGAGATTCTTAAGGAGTTCCCAAATGTAGAACAAGATATAACTTTCTTGGATGATCTATATAGTAAATTTTCAGTGGCCGGAATTGATATATTGGAAGGTGGAGGTCTGCTTGAGGTTGAGCCAGAGGTGGCCCCAAGTTCTAAGAAGTACTCATATGGATCAAGAAGTGTTAGTGATTCATCTTATGATTCAATACAAATGTATTTGAAGGAGATAGGTCAGTACTCTCTTATTTCTGCTTCAAATGAGAAGGAATTAGCAAGAAGAATACAACAAGGCGATAATGAAGCAAAAAATCTTTTAGCTAGAGCGAATCTTAGACTTGTAGTATCAATTGCAAAGAAATATGTAGGTAGAAGTCCAGATCTAACACTTCTTGATCTTATTCAAGAAGGTAATCTTGGTCTATTCAAGGCAGTAGACAAGTTTGATTGGACAAAGGGTTATAAATTCTCAACTTATGCTACTTGGTGGATTAGACAAGCTATTACTCGTGCTCTTGCAGATCAGAGCAGAACAATCCGTGTTCCAGTTCACATGGTTGAGACAATAGCTAAATATAAGCAAGTAGTAAGAAGACTGACTCAAGATCTTGGACGTGATCCATTACCAGAGGAGATAGCTACAGAAATGGGTCTAGATGTAGATAAGATTTACAATATTGAGAAGATAGATCAGGATGTTGTATCACTAGAAAGTCCAGTAGGAGATGATAGTGATGATGGTAAGTCTACACTTGGAGACTTTATTTCTGATGATAAGATTCTATCTCCCGATCAAGAATCTTCACATAGAATATTGCGTGATCAAGTAAATGAAATTCTAGATGATCTATCAGAGAAGGAGAAGAGAATACTTGAGATGAGACATGGACTAAATGATGGTATAACACATACACTAGAAGAAGTGGGTAAAGAATTTGGTGTAACTCGAGAAAGAATAAGACAGATTGAGGCAAAGGCGCATGAGAAGATAAGACAGCATGAGAAGATAAATAGATTGAGGAATTACTAAGGCTATAGGGTGGGGTGGTATAGGGTTTAATACTTCCAACACAAATACTTTGTTAATGTAACTTCACAAGCAAAATTGAGGGGGTATAATTGATATATTATTTATCTAAATATTAATTCATGGAGTCTAAAGAATATCTCAATTGGCACAATAATAAAACAATACTACAAAATGATAAGGCAAGGCCACATTTCCGTGAAGCAGAGATATGGTCATGTTCTATGGGATTAAATGTTGGTTTTGAACAGGATGGTAGAGGACCTCAGTTCTTGAGACCAATTGTGGTAGTTAAAAAATTCAATAATGAGATCTTATGGGGTGTTCCACTGACAAAAAATAACAAAAAGGGACCATATTATTTTTCATTCAATATGGATAATTTAATTAGTACAGCAATACTTTCACAAATTCGCTTAATTGACGGAAAGAGGCTTCAGTATAAAATGGGTATTTTATCAAAAGGCGATTTTATTGAAATAAAGAAAAATCTCACACAATTACTTGTATGAGATTTCCCTTTTTACCCCTTGCGGGGAGGGCTAAAAGCCGTTTGTAATGTTAATATATCATTAATCCAATCCATATGCAACAAATTTTCACAGAACAATACAAACGCCTTAATAAGGCCCAGAAGGACGCAGTGGACACTATAGAGGGTCCAGTGATGGTTATTGCAGGTCCAGGAACAGGTAAAACCTCAATCCTAACATTAAGAATTGCAAATATTTTAGATAAAACAGATACATCACCTGAGAATATTTTGGCTTTAACTTTTACTGAATCAGGAGTATTTGCTATGAGGAAGAAGTTGTTGGAACTTATAGGTACTTCTGCATATAAGGTAAATATAAATACATTTCATGGATTTTGTAATGAAATAATAAAGCAATTCCCTGAGAAATTCCCAAGAATAATCGGTTCTACATCTATCACCGAGATTGATCAGATTTCAATAATGGAGAAGATAATTGATAATAATGATTTTTCAATCATTAAACCGTTTGGAGATATTTATTACTATATAAAACCCGCATTAAGTGAGATCAAAAATTTAAAAAAAGATGATATTAGCCCAGAAAAATTCGAAGAAATAATAAGCAAGCAACAATTTGATTTTGATAATATTCCTGACAAGGTGCATGCCAAGGGTGTTCATAAGGGCAAGATGAAAGGGGAATTTATAAAGTTGAGAGATAGAATAAATAAAAATAAAGAATTATATAAATTATATTCTGAATATGAGAAGGCATTAGTTATCAATAAATTCTATGATTTTGAGGATATGATTGTTGAGGTTGTGAGGACATTGAGAAGTGATTCTGATCTATTATTAATTCTTCAAGAGAGTTATCAATACATACTCGCAGATGAACATCAAGATGCCAATAATATTCAGAATGCAATTTTAGAATTATTATCTAATTTTCATTCAAATCCAAATTTGTTTATTGTCGGTGATGAGAAGCAAGCAATATACAAATTTCAAGGTGCTTCACTGGATAATTTCCTTTATTTCAAAAAATTATATAAAGATGCAAAAATAATAAATCTAGAAGAGAATTACAGATCAACTCAAACCATATTGGACGCCTCACATTCTGTGATTGATAATAATAGAAAAATTGATAATTTAGAAAGAGTAAAATTAAAGTCAAAATCACAAAATAATCTTGAACCAGTCAATATTTATGAATTTAATACTAGTGATGATGAATATAATTTTCTAATCCAGGATATAAAATCAAAAATAAATCAAGGTATTAAGGCAAATGAAATTGCAATATTATTTAGAGATAATGTAGATGCGTTTCCTATTGCAGAGTTGCTAAGCAAAACCGATATTCCTTATGTTATTGAGTCAGACAATGATATTTTAAAAAATAATGACATTAGAAAATTACTACTGATTTTTGATAGTATTGATGATTTATCAAATGAGGAGAAATTAGCAAAGATATTATTTATTGATTTTTTTGATCTTAATATTATAGAAATATATAAGGCAATAGAAGAATCAAGACGCAATAAAATAATATTAATAGATATAATACTTCAGAAGTTCCCTGATTTAGCTCACAGATTATCTTCTTGGTCTAGCAAGTCTAAGAATATTTCATTTATTGAATTATTTAGTCTGATAGTTAGGGAGTCTGGATATATTGATTACATTCTATCTGAATCAGATTCTTTAGATAGAATGTCTATTCTTGAATCATTTTTTACTGAGATAAAGAATTTAACTGGATCCAAGAGGGAATATTTCTTATCAGACTTTATTGTTCATATAGATAGAGTGAGAGAGCATGGAATCTCAACTAGAGTAAATAAGGATTCAAATAATAATGATAGTGTGAAGCTTATGACAGCTCACAGATCAAAAGGTTTAGAATTTGATATTGTCTATATAGTTGGTGCTAACGATGGACATTGGAGCAATAAAACAAGGAGAAGATATTTCTCTACTGTGGCTTCGGTGGAAGACAATAGTATTGATGATGAGAGAAGACTGTTCTATGTTGCATTAACGAGAGCTAGAAAGCTTGTAAATATAAGTTATTCTAAGGTTAGTAGTAGTGGCAGGGATATGTTACCTTGTCAATTCATTTCAGAAATATCAGATGAGTATAAAATAAATGCTAAACATGAGATAAAGCACAAAATCAATATTCATTCAGAATCTATTACACATTTAAATCATGAAATTAAAAATAAGAAGTACCTGCAAGAGCTATTCCTTGAGCAAGGTCTAGCAGTTACAGCATTAAATAATTATCTTAAATGTCCTTGGGAATATTTTTTCAAGAATTTGATAAGACTACCAATGTCACAGACCAAGTATCAAATGTATGGAACAGCTATACACAATACATTGCAAATTTTCTTCAACAAATACAGAGAAGAGCAGGATCTTAGTGAAGCTGAATTAATAGATCTTTTTGAATTTAATTTAAAAAAGACTCCTATGTCAGTTGCTGATATAAAAGAAAGTCTAGCAAAGGGTAAAGATACATTATCTAAATATTATAGTAAGTATAAGGGTATATGGAATAGGAATTTAATCACAGAATATAGTATTAGAGGCGTTCATTTAAACACTGGAGTATTCGATCTAATTCTAAAAGGAAATATAGATAAGCTCGAGTTCTATAATGATAGAGAGGTGAATGTTATTGATTATAAGACTGGCAAAAAGAAATCCGAAAACAAAGACAATTATAGGAGGCAAGTTATTTTCTATAAATTATTACTAGAGTTAGATGATAAGAAGAAATACATAATGAGATCTGGTGAATTGGATTTTATTGAATCACAAAAAAAAGAAGTTGTTGAGGTTACAGATAATGATATAGAACAATTAAAGAAATTAATATCAGAAAAAGCTAATGAAATCTATTCATTAGCCTTCTGGGATAAAAATTGTGATGATAAAGAATGTGAATTCTGTAAACTCAGTACTAGCTTAGTAGGTAAAGAGTAAGTCTATGGTTGCTTTAACAGTCTCTATAGGTAATGCACCTCCCATAAGTATCATTTTTGAATCTGAACTTAATCTAATTGGATACTCACCTTGAGAATTTTTGTATGGTTCATAAATTTGCATTAATTTCTCTTTGATTGATGCAGGGAAGGCCTTGTCCAATACTATTATGCTTGAAGGAGTACCTTGAATACCAATGTTGATTCCGTCAGTAAAGTCTGATTCAACCTTCTCCTTGAATTTCTCTGTAGCTAGACAATTATTGAAATCTGTAACATTAATACCTGAGTATTCTGCTATTTTAGGTAATTCCTTAGGGTCTAGACCTTTAGGATTCTGACCTGTAACTGATGGTGTTATTTCATAAAGTCTATTAGTGAATTTCCAGAATTTATCATTGCCACCTAGAGATCCTGCACATTCCATGGCTTGTGCTTCACGACCTGCATTTGGGTGTAAGACGAAACCTGTAGCATCTGGTTTGTCTAATGTGTAATGTCTATATGCCCAAGCTACATTGCCAGTTGCTCCATATTCACTCATAATTTTCCTCATTGTATTGTGGAATACTTTGCAGAAAGGACATGAAGGGTCAGAATATTCAATTATTTTTACGCGAGCACTTGGATTGCCGATTATATAATCAGTGTCTGAAAGTGGCTTTACCTGAGTTTCAAAAGAATCAGCTACTGAAGCTGTTTGTTTAGGTATTGATGGAGATTTTGTCCAGATTATTGCTATTGCTATAATCGCACCTGCAATGACAATTGCTGTTGGTATGTTTAGTGGGTTTGTTCTTGTTTCTTGTGTTGATTCCATACTATGTTATGCTTATTCTTGTTAATATAAACAATTATAACATATGGTACTAACATTCATAGCTATTGGAGCATTCATTTCAACTTTTACTGGTGGTTTATTGGCTTTAAGATTTAGAGATAAATTACACTTGGTCTTAGGATTTAGCGCCGGTGCTATTATTGGAGTTGCTTTTTTTGACTTATTACCTGAAGCAATAGAGCTTGCAGAATCTGTATATGATATTTCAACAATAACTGCATGTGTAGCTCTTGGTTTTGTTATCTTTATGATTATTGATAGATTTGTTGCGCCTCATCATCATGGTGATGATCATTGCGAGAATGAAAGTCATAGGGGTCGTATTGGCGCAGGTAGCATTTCCATACATAGCCTTTTGGATGGTATTGCAATTGGTTTAGCGTTTCAAGTGTCTACAGCGGTTGGAATAATTGTGGCTATAGCAGTGCTTACACATGGCTTCTCTGATGGTATAAATACTGTAGGTCTAATAATCAAAAATGGGGGTTCAATCAAAAAGGCATTAAGATGGCTTGTTGTTGATGCTCTGGCTCCAGTTGTAGGTATTATTGTCTCAACATTTATTGTCTTACCAGGATCAGTGTTGGGAATAATATTATCTTTGTTTTGTGGTTTCTTCTTGTATCTTGGTGCGAGTGATTTATTACCAGAGAGTCATCATCAGCATCCAACATTCTGGACTACATTTATGACTATTCTTGGAATAGCTGTGCTTTATACAGCTATAACATTGGCTGGAGTTTAAATCTAGAAGGGTAAAGTGAAATTCATCACATTCTCTTCTGCTTTTTCCCAGTTTTTTGTATCTAATTTTATATCTTTAATTTCTCCATTTAGTCCAAGATCTTTGTATTTTAATTTACCATTCTTGATAGCATAATCATAAATATCCTTGGTGATTTTTACATCATCAATACAATATTTAATTATTTTATCTATTTGTCCTTCTTTCCACCAAGTTACTGCTTCAAGTCCGTGACCACTCTTTTTGATTCCAAGAGTTGCTTCAGCTATTGTGTCCAATTTAATTCTTCTTCCTAGTGATTTTTTAATTTCAACTAGTAAATCTAGACTTTTAATTTTAGTTAAATCACCCGAGTAATATTTATTTAAAAGGGGAATATCAAAATGATCTCCATTGAATGTAATCAACATATCAGCTTGTTCAATAATAGGCCAAAGCTTAGGGAAATCCTCCTGCAAATAACTAGAATACTCATTAGTCAGTGAGTCATGTATGCATACAACTGAAATATCCAAAGCTGTAGATTCTGTTGAACCTACATCTTGGAATATATTTCTTGTTTCAACATCAAATGTGATCTTGCGCATTTAATTTACAAATTCATTCTCCTGACTTGTTTTTAGATTCTTTATTTTTAATTTACCTGATTTGACTTCTTCCTCTCCAATACAGATCACATTTGGTATATTCATTTTGTCTGCATTCTTGATCTGATCGCCAATCTTCCTGAATGAGAAATCAATTGCTACTTTCTTGCCCTTACTTCTAATGTCTTGAGCTAAGTCTTGCGCAAATCCTACAACATCCTTGTTCAACAGACATAGATATATGTCTGCCGGTGAAGGTCTATTCTCCTTATTTATCTTGCCATATGTTTCCATCAAATCTCTAGCAACCACATCTCCCGCACCAAATCCAAACGCTGGTACTTTCTCTCCACCAAATAGGGAAAGTAAATCATCATATCTACCGCCACCGAATACTGATCTTCTGTTAAGTGGATTCTTGTCAAAAACTTCAAAAACTATTCCAGTGTAATAATCAAAACCTCTCATAAGTGTCTGATCAAAACGAGCGTTTGTTATACCTAATTTTTCAAGTGATTCTATTACTGATTTTATTTCCTTAATTCCTTCATGCTCTTCCTTGGTCTGCTGTAGGTGGGTTGTAAATTCTTCAAAATTATTAGAATTAATTAATGTTAAAAATTGCTGACTTTTATTATCCAATATTTCTTGAGCCAATAATTCAAATGTATCCTTTGGTAGCTTCTCTCTTTTGTCTATCAACTTCGAAAGTTTCTTGGCTTTGTCCTCATCAAGCGCGAATATATCTTTAGTGATGTAATTCATTAATTTACGATTATTTATTCTAATTTCAAAATCTGCAGGCTTAAGTCCATAGGCAAGAGTTATGTCATATGCCATTTGAATTATTTCAACTTCTGCTTGAAGACTTTCTACACCAAATATATCAACATTTAATTGCCAGTGTTCTCGCAATCTTCCTCTTTGAGGTTGCTCGTATCGGAATAGATTGGGAATTGAGAACCATCTAAGAGGGAAAGCTAATTCTCGTTTTTTGCCTGCTACCATACGAGCAACTGTAGGTGTCATTTCCGGTCTCAATGTAACCTCTCTATCTCCTCGATCCTTGAAAGTATATGTCTGCTCATTTACTATTTCTTCACCAGACTTTGCTCTATATAGATCTGCTGGCTCAAGGACTGATGCACTGTATTCCTGATAGCCGTATTTCTCTACAACCCCTTTCCAAATAGTAAATATTTGGTTTTGAATTGCCATATCATCTGGATAAAAGTCACGAACACCCTTGTATGAGTCTGTTGATAATTTCATGGTAGTATTGTAACAAAATTATGAAAAATGTCATTATTACAAACAAAAATATAGGAGAAACGCCACTTGAATGTCTTGAAAGAGTGAGAATTCAAGAGGGAATTTCAAATGATATTCCTATGACATACGCAGGACGTCTTGATCCGCTTGCAGAGGGTCAAATGATTATTCTTGTTGGTGATGAGTGTAGGAATAAGGAGAAGTATCTTGATTATGATAAAGAATATGAAGTAGAAATTCTTTTTGGTTTCTCAACTGATAGTTATGATGTTCTAGGTTTATTGCCCGAGAAATCTCTTGCTGCCGTAGAACTTTTTGCTTCGCTCCGCGTATCAAAAAGTCTCTCCGGCACGGATTTCTCGGTATATATTAAGCGATTTAAACAAGAATATCCTCGTTATTCATCCAAGGTTATTGCAATGAAAGAGATTCCAGAAGAAATGCCCAGTAGAGAAGTTGAGATTTATTTTATTGAGATTTTAGGTAAAAGGAAAATTAAGGGAAGTGATTTAATAAATGAAATCCTAGCTAAGGTAAATTTGGTGAAGGGAGATTTCCGTCAAAAAGAAATAACTGCTCGTTGGAGCAGTATTTCTCAAGAAATTTCTGATTCTTATTTCACTATTCTTAAGCTTAAAGTGAGATGTTCCAGTGGTACCTATATGAGAACTTTAGCTCATAATATAGGTATTGATCATAATGTACCTGCTTTGGCTTACTCTATAAAGAGATTATTTCTTCTCCCCAGTGAAAGATAATGCCATCTTTTGTTCCTTCACATCGAATAGAGTGATCTTGAAATTGTATGACTTGCCAAGTTCAAGATTCTTTCTTAATTTCTCTTCTGAACCGAATTCACTAACATGAACAAGTCCAGCGATTCCTTCTTCTATAGATGCAAGAGCTCCATGCTTATTGAATTTGATTACAACTCCTTCAACTAGCATATCTTTCTTGTATTTCTTTGAAGCTTCCATCCATGGATTCTCCTTCAATGCTTTGATTGATAGAGAAACCTTGCCTTCCTTAATTTCAATTACCTTAACCTTGATCTTCTGACCTACTTTAAATAGAGATCTAGGATCTTCTACAAGAGACCAGTCTATTTCTGAAATATGTACAAGTCCTTCTAAGCCATCTTCTAATTTAACAAATACTCCGAAGTCTACAATTCCTGTAACTGTTCCTTCAACTGTATCGTTAACTTTGTATTTGCCAATTATATGTTCCTTGTCTTTCTGCTCTGGACTCTTCTCTGAGAAGATAAGCTTACCTTCCTTTGGTACAGCAGAAATTATTGAAACAGAAATCTTTGTTCCGATTAATTTCTTTAATTCTTCAAGAATCTTATCCTTGTCTCCATCAGCTACTCTTGGATAATGTTCTGTTTTTAGTTGTGATGCAGGAAGGAATCCTGAAATACCTTGCCATTGTATTATCAAACCTCCTTTGTTAGCTTCAACAATTGGTAATTCTAGTATTGCTTTATTATTAATTGCAGCTTCTGCTTCACTCCAGATAAGGGCTTGTCTTGCTTCTTTTAGAGAAAGCTCAATATAACCTTCTTTGTTATTTGTATCTACTACCTTTGCAGCAACAACATCACCAATATTTATCTTCTTGATAATATCTCTTGCTGTTAAATATTCACGACCAAATATAATACCTGTACCAAATGGTGCTAGGTCAATATATACTGCTGATTTCTCTATATTTATAACTGGACCTTCAACTAGATCTCCAGTTAATGGGGGATTAGCAGAATTAAAAATAATTCTGTCCATTACTGTGTCTAATTTTGGCTCCACAGCAACCTTCTCTTTTTTAACTTTCTTTGTTTCTGTTGCTTCTACTACTGATTCTTCTTTTGTTTTTCTAGGCATATTTATATCTATACGATCCGCTTTTTAATTATTAATGATAAAAGGTGCGGTTTTAGCGTATAGGATTTGTTAATAATCGGTTAATTTAAGTTAATCTAACCGTTGACATACTATAATATAAAATGCATAAAATTGCTATTGACTACCTCATATATTTATGATAAGTTAATTTTGTATTTAGTTCGTTCAAACAACAACCAAACAGGCGCAGTGAGCCTTAATCACTGAGGAGGAAAAGAGTTATGACAAAGTTTCTGCAATCTCGCTCTGCGAATTTTTGGGGTAAGTGTGCATTAACAATGTGGCTGGTAATTATTTTGTTTTGTATTTCAAGTTATTTTTGCACACTGAGTGCCAATGTTAAATCCCCAGTCTTATTACTGCTTTTGTATGTTTATGCAGAGTGTATTCACATGAAGGCGAGGATTTTGGGATTTAATGGTGGATACGCAAGAGGGAAGCAGGATGGAAAGATAGAAGGATATGAGCTTGCTGAAAAGCATTATTGTACTACCAAACCTTCTCCAGTCGATGAAGTGAACAGAGGGTGAAGTTGTTTTGGATTATCCTCTTAACACCCACCCCGTCAGCAAATCTGAAAAGAAATGCTCACGGGGTGGTTTTTATTTACATATTTTAAAAATTGTTGCTGAATGGTGAAAACAACACTTTTCTTAAGCTTTTCTTAATAACTGATTTGGTAGGGTTATAGGATTAGTAATTAATGATTACAAATACATGGAGAATAGTAAAACACCAATGGATTTTGATGAGATTAAAGACAAGGCAGAATATTTATACTCAAATATTGGCGAAGTATGGTGTCCGTATCTGAGAAGTAAAATCACTTTTAACTCAAAGGGCAAGGAGCACTTAAAATTTAAAGATAGACACAAAGCAAGATCTATATTAGATCAATATACCAGACTAAGACTCTTTAAATATGCTCCCTTAGTAATCCAAGATTCGAAAACTTTACAAGGAATTAATGAAACAAGAATGTTTGAACTAAATAGAAGTAATCAGAGAAATGAGAGGATTCTTGTTGATGTTACATACTATGAGTTTATTGCTGTAATTGATAGAAAGATAAGAATCAAAATTATTGTAAAGCAGATTAATGATTCACAACCATATTTCTGGAGCATAATTCCATTTTGGAAGCAAAATAAAATTTTAAACAATAGGAAATTGTATGATGGTGATTCGGAAATAGATTAAAACAAAAAATACCACTAATTAAAGTGATACGTTTTGTCGGCACTTGGCTACGGTTTGGATAAACATTGACCGTGAGAGGGCAAGCCCATCCAAGTGCTACTACTATCATATCAAATTTTATTCCTATGTCAATTTAGTGTATGCGTCCACGCACTCACCCAGAAATTCCTTTTGTAGGATCTATTATTAAACTTAGTATAATGTGTCTCTTTATCTAAATACAATAATTCAAATGAGTCAGAATAAAAGGAAATTAAATCGTCTTTTGAAAAAACTCTTTCAGTCAGTCCAAGCTCGGGCATTATATAGGTATCTTTTTCTTTACCTGGATTTGATTTTAATAAATTCTTGGCATTAGAATCGCCGTCTTTACATAAAGCTCGTACGAATAAATAACCTTTATTCTTAATTGTTCTATTAATTTCTGAAAGATAGATACCTCTTTCACTTTCTGTAAGAGAATTTGATGAAGTTATGTCTAGAATAATGTCAAAATTTCTATCAGGAAAAGTAAATGATTGTCCGATATTACCAACTTGGAAATTACCAGCAGTATATGCATTTCTAGCTAAGTTGATAGCGGTGGGAGATATATCTATTCCAAAGACTTTGTTATTGTCTCCCTGATTAGCAATATAAATGCTATTTTTTGCATTACCACAGCCAAGATCTAGGATATTTAAATTATTTAATTCAATTTTTTCTTCTTTTCTTAAATATCTTACAAAATCCTTCAAGCATTTTATCGGCTCATCACTGAGTGATATGAGTTTTGGGTCTCTGTATTCCTTTTCCCATGTATTATCTTGCATATCTTAACGATATCATAGATTTCTGTTATAATGCCATTACTTATGATTATTACATATTTCGGAGCGGAATTTTTCAAGGTTCAGTTTGGTAATACAACAATTGCATTTAATCCAATATCCAAAGATTCAAAGTTGAAATCTAGTAGATTTGGTACTGATATAGTTCTCAATACTACATACCATGAAGATTTTATTGGATTCGATCAAGTAGCTCATGGTGACAAGAAGCCTTTTATTATTTCTGGTCCTGGCGAATATGAGGTTAATGATGTATTTATTAAGGGTCTTCCTTCGGAGTCTAAATACGGTGGTAAGGATTTAATAAATACTATATATACTGTTTCTCTTGAAAATATGAATATTTGCTTTCTAGGTGCTATCAATAATTCAGAATTAAAAGCAGAAACTATTGAAGCTCTTGATGAGATAGATATATTATTTGTACCTATCGGTGGTGAAGGAGTTCTAGATCCTGCAAAAGCATATAAGCTCGCTGTATCATTACAGCCAAAGATAATTATACCGATGCATTATGGAGATATTGGAGAGAAAGACTCATTAAAACAGTTTTTGAAGGAGGCTGGTGAGAATCCAAGTCCAGAATCAAAGCTAACATTGAAGAAGAAAGATTTGGAGGGTAAAGAGGGTGATGTGATGCTTCTAGATTCATCAAAAGAATAGTATAATTATATTGATGATAGATTATGTAAATAATTTAAAATCTAAACCAGAACACATTCGAAGACGTGTAGCATTTATGTTTGCATCTGCATTTACATTTGTCGTATTTGCTGGATGGATCGCCTCATTTGGTTTTGTCTCAAATACAAAAATTGCAAAAGATTTAAAAAATACTGCTGTTAAAGTTGATGCACCTGTTTCTAGTCTCACTGCTACCGCATTAGATGCTTGGAGTGATATCAAGAGTGTATTTTTTGGTTCTAATAAAGTTGAATTTACAAATGATTCAATAGAGATTTTACCAGGTAATAGATAATCATAATTTCACTAATTAATTTTTCTGTGTCTTATCTGTAATTTTATTTGCATTGTCATATTTAAGTAGTTTATAATTCACTCAACATAAGTACCCAATGTTACGTGCGATTATTAATTACTAATTAAAAATAATGATGATAGAAACAGTACCAAATTACATTATAGATTTAAATAAGAAGTTAGATATAAAATTCGATAAGATAGATGAGAAATTCGATAAGATGGATAAGAAATTTGATATTATAGACGAAAAATTTGATAAGATCGATGAGAAATTCTCTAAAATAGATGAAAAGTTTGATAAAATTGACTCAAAATTTTCTTCAATAGATTCTAAATTCTCCACAATTGATTCTAGATTCAACGAAATTAGCAAAGAAATTAACGATTTGGCACTTATAAATGAAAATGAATTTAGAAGAGTAAATGAAAAATTAGATGAACATTCTGTTGAATTTGAAATTATTGATAATAGATTAGACAGATTAGAATCTACTACTCAGGAAATAAAAGAGGAAATGACTAAGATAGAAGCTCATATTGGTAGATATGAGGTCAGATCAACAAATTTAGAGCAAACTTTATTAAATGATCATAAGGCTAGAATTGTAGAATTAGAGAAAGTTGTTTTTGCAATATAAAAACCACCCCGTGAGCATTTCTTTTCAGATTTGCTGACGGGGTGTATGAGGGTGTTATTTCACCTTCGGTAGAGCATTTTGATAATGCTCATTCGTGTTCGTATAGCCGATTTGGGTGGGGACTGCCTGTGCTTCAGGTTGCACGACACCGATGTGAGTGACTTTACCTTTCTGGTAGAAGATTAATTTTCTACCGACCATGTTGGTGGGGGTGAGATCTTTCTCTAGGACGGTGCCAAGCAATGTGTATAACTTGTCATTTGCGATTACAAATATCACTTCACCGTGACAGACTACACCCAACGGTGTGATAACCTTACCTTCAAGCTCAGGGCGAAGCGCGGCCGGAATTGAAATTCCTTCACGCGTTATAGCGCCTTCCTCAAAACTTCTATCGTAACAGACTTTACATGTAAGAAGAACTGCTACCAGAGTGAATCCTGATACAAAGAAAATCCTTAAGCCCGCAGCTCGCTTCTCAAAAGTCCTGCAGGAAAAAACCGACAGAATTCCAGCAAAGAAGGAAGTGAATATGGCTGTAATAATTACCCAAAGCATAATTCTACCTTTCCCAGTGATTAAGGCTCACTGCGCCTGTTTGGTTTGTGTCTAGAACTACTGAACGCCAATCAAAACCTATCACAAAAATATGTATAAGTCAATACTAATTTAATATGACAATTATTAATGATTTTGCTATAATAGTCTGACAAATATGGCTAAAAAACAAACTGATAATACTGAAAATCAGATCCCAAGAGATCCAGCAAAGGGTATAATTGGAAGAAATATCACTACAGAGATGAGAGAGTCATTTCTTGACTATGCTATGTCAGTTATTACAGATCGTGCATTACCAGATGTAAGAGATGGATTAAAACCAGTACATAGAAGAATACTATATTCAATGCATGAGAAAGGTTTGACTTCCTCAGCTAAATTCCGTAAATCAGCCGTGGTAGTAGGAGATGTCCTGGGAAATTATCACCCACATGGAGATGTGGCTGTCTATGATTCTATGGTAGGTATGGCACAGGACTTCAAGATGAGATACCCACTTATTCAGGGTCAAGGTAACTTCGGTAATATTGATGGAGATCCACAAGCTGCTATGCGTTATACAGAAGCAAGAATGTCAAAGCTTGCATCCGAATTATTAAAGGATATTGAGAAGAATACAGTAAATTTTAATCCAAATTATGATGGTACAAGAAAGGAACCTACAGTCTTGCCTACAGCTGTACCGAATCTTCTACTAAATGGAACTCTAGGTATTGCAGTTGGTATGGCAACAAATATTGCCCCTCATAATCTTGGTGAGGTTATTGATGCTACAACACATCTTATTGATAACAAGAGTGCAACAAATGAAGATTTATTACAGTTTATAAAAGGTCCTGATTTTCCAACTGGAGGAATAATGTATGGAGAGAAAGACATTCACCATGCATATACCACAGGTAGAGGAGGTATCGTTGTAAGAGGTGAAGCTGAGGTTGTAGAAGACAAAAAGGGTCAATTCCAAATAATTATCAAGTCAATACCATTCAGAGTTACAAAGTCTGATTTAATTATCAAAATTGCCGATCTTGTAAGAGATAAGGTTATTGATGGTATAAAGGGCCTTAGAGATGAATCAGATAAGGAAATGAGAATCGTTATTGATCTCAAATCTGGTGCATATCCTGAGAAAGTTCTTAATTTTATATATAAGCATACTCAATTAGAAGATACTTTTCATGTAAATATTGTTGCACTTGTAAATGGAGTTCCTCAAACTCTTTCTCTAAAATCTCTTTTGGAAGAATTTGTGACTCATAGAATAGAGGTTGTAAGAAGAAGAACACAGTTTGATCTTACAAAAGCAGAAGACCGAGAGCATATCTTGTTAGGCTTGAAAAAGGCTCTTGATCATATTGATGAAATAATTACTTTGATACGAGAATCAAAGGATGCTATAGAAGCACATGCAAATTTGATGAAGAAATTCAAATTCTCAGATAAGCAGGCAACAGCAATTCTTGAAATGAGACTACAGAAGTTAGCTGGTCTTGAGAGAAAGAAAGTTCTAGATGAATTAAAAGAAATACAAGAATTGATTATTAAATTAAAAGAAATTCTCGGTAGTGAGAAGAAGGTTAGGGGTATTATCAAAGATGAATTAACAGAGATTAAATCTAAATACGGTGATGAAAGAAGAACGAGATTAGTAAAGCATGCACTAAAGGACTTCAATCCAGAGGATTTGATAGCAGATGAAGAAAGTGTTCTTGTTCTAACAAAGGGTGGATATATAAAAAGAACAAATCCGGATGAATATCGCCAACAGAAGCGTGGGGGCGTTGGGGTTGTAGACCTTGATACAAAAGAAGAAGATTTCATTACTCATCTTGTATATGCAAGCTCCCATAATGATATCTTGTTCTTTACGGACAAGGGTAAGGCTTATCAGATCAAAATGTATGATATTCCAGAAGGCAAAAGAGCCACAAGAGGCAAGTCTGTAATGAATTTTCTTTCTCTTTCAGATGGTGAGAAAATCACCTCAATACTTCCTATGCCAAAGAATAAAAAGGAAGCAGATGGACTGTCTCTTATGATGGTTACAAGAAATGGTACAGGCAAGAAGAGCTCAGCCAAGCATTTCCATGATGTAAGGAGATCGGGACTTATTGCTATTACTCTTGAAAGTGGAGATGAACTAATCTCTGCATCATTTGTTTCAAAGAGTGATTCTGTAGTTATAGCAACTCGGGATGGTCAGTCAATCAGATTTGATGAAAGTGATGTAAGAGAAATGGGTAGAAATGCAACAGGAGTTAGAATAATAAAACTTGGTAAAGATGATGCAGTAATTAGTGCAGATGTTGTCTCAAAAGATGCTAAGAATCCAGCACTATTTGTGATGGGTGAACATGGCTATGGAAAGAAAACAACACTTGATGAATATAAAGTCCAGAATAGAGGCGGATCCGGAATACTTACAATGAATGTAACTGACAAGACGGGTGCACTTATGGCTGCAAAAGTTGTGACTGATGATATAGAGGAAATAGTTGCAATGTCCAAAAAAAGTCAAGTAATTAGAGTTAATCTAAAAGAGATTCCAACATTAGGAAGATCAACTCAAGGTGTTAGAGTAATGAAATTAAGAGATGGGGATTCCTTGGCTTCACTTATTTGTCTATAAAAGGGTATAATATACCTATGTTTTCTGATCCGCAAAAAAATATTGCTGAATGTGGTATTACAGATGGCATGAGGGTTGTTGATCTTGGTGCAGGGTCAGGTTTTTATGTTATTGAATCTGCCAAGAAAGTCGGACCTCGTGGAATGGTATATGCAGTAGATGTTCAGCAAGATTTACTATCTAAAATCAAGACATCTGCGGGCCTCATGGGTCTGCATAATGTGGAAGTTGTTTGGGGAAATATAGAAAAAATTGGTGGGACAAAATTAAGAGAATCTATTGCTGATCGAGTAATACTTTCCAATACATTGTTTCAAGTTGAATCTGCTGATAGGGAAAATTTAGCTCTTGAGATCAAAAGACTTTTAAAATCCGGTGGCAAATTAATGGTGATCGATTGGGCTCAAGGTACCACACTAAGTCCTAAGACTTTAGTTCCGCGCTTGTTGGCTGAAGGTATTTTCCAAAAGGTTGGAATGGAATTAGAAAAAAGTTTTGATGCAGGCGACCATCATTATGGAATTATATTTAAAAAACCATGAGTAAATTTCAAGCAATTTTAACAGCAATATTTGTAGTTTTTGCAATCATTGGTGTGGCATTATTTGCCACCTATAAAGGGGCAAGCCAGAAGACTGAATTGCCCACAATAGCTGTATGGGGGACATTTCCAGCTAGGGTTTTTAATGATTATGTTGGCAGAATTAATTCAACAAGAGCAATACAATTAAAAATAAATTATACAGAAATATCAGAATTAAATTTTGACAAAACATTTATAGAGGCTTTGGCACGAGGACAAGGACCAGATGCGATATTGGTGTCTCAAGATTTAATATCTAGATATGTAGACAAGATTACTCTGATTCCACCAACAGCTCTTACAGAAAGAGATTTTAAAAGTAGTTTTATATCGCAAGCAGAATTGTATCTTGTGTCAGGAGGTACACTGGCTTTGCCTTTCGTAATTGACCCTATGGTAATGTATTGGAATAGGGATACATTTATTAATGCAGGTATACCAACTTACCCTAAATATTGGGATGAATTTACAAATCTAAATAATAAGTTAACAATCAAAGATGTAAATTCAAATGTAAGAAAGAGTGCCATAGCTATGGGTGAATTTACAAATATTTCTCATGCTAGAGAAATACTAGGTACACTATTTCTTCAAGCAGGTAATCCTATAACATATAAGACAAATTTTGATACTAATGCTCCAATTTCATTAGCCAGCTCACTAGGTAGTAGAGGATTTGATGGTACTAAGACTTCAAAACCTGCATTGGATTTCTTTACTCAATTCTCAAATCCAACTGATCCTAATTATTCTTGGAATCGTTCTATAGCAAATTCTAAGAGTTCCTTTTTGTCTGGTAATCTTGCAACATATTTTGGTTTTGCTTCCGAGATTTCTGATTTGAGAAATAAAAATCCAAATTTAAACTTCGATATTGCACCTATCCCTCAAGCTCGAGGTGCACAGAACCGTGCTACATATGGAGCTATGTATGGATTTTCTATTGTTAGGAGTTCAGCAGATCCTGCATCTGCATTTACTGTACTTTCTTCACTGATATCCAGTGATGCACTTCAAGAGATGATAGATTTAGCATATTTACCACCAGTCAAAATTGACCTGATTATTTCTGGAACTACAGATCCATATTTATCTATATTCTACGATTCAGCAGTTATCTCCAAGGGATGGTTAGACACTAATAAGAATGAATCGACAAAATTATTTAAGAATATTGTTGAATCAGTAACAAGTGGAAGGAAGAATTCATTGCAAGCGTTGCAGGATGGTAGTGATGAATATGATATTGTTTTAAATAATATATGAAAAAGTTATTATTAATATTTCTATTATCACTAGTTCTAATACCAAATGACTCTTCGGCTCAGGGTGTTGGAGCCTCACTTGATTATAGTGGATTAGTAAAATGCGATGGAGTGGTTAATGAACTAGTTGAACCAGATAGGAATATATCATGTAATTTCTATAATCTTATAGTAATAATAAATCAACTGATAAATTGGGCATTTACACTTTCACTTCCAGTAGTAGCCGGAATGTTCGCATACGCAGGTTATCTGCATATTAGTGGTTCCGAGACAGATCTGAAGAGGTCTCGAGAGATAATGAAAAATGCAATTATAGGTTTTATAATTGCATTGACAGCATGGTTTATTGTTACAACATTGGTAGATTGGATAAAGAATCCTAATTTTACTGGAATAGATACACTGTCTAATTTAAAATAATATGAATAAATTAATTAAAATTTTTTTAATAACAATATTATTATTATCTGCATCCAATATTGTTCTAGCACAGTCCGATGGAAGTGTCAGTGGAAAGGTGTCTGATGGTTCGGTTAGTGGTAAACCTGATCCAAATAAAACAACACCAGTTCAGCAGTTAGTGAAGCTTCAGAACCCTCTAAAGGTTGATAGCGTTGAAGAAGTTATTTATTTAGGCATAGACATACTAATTTATATAGGAATACTATATGCAGTATTTGCAATTATATTCACAGGTTTCAAATTCGTCTTGGCTCAAGGAAATCCAAAAGAGATAGAAGATGCAAAAAAGAAATTTACATATATAATAATAGGATTAGCAGTACTGATAAGTTCCAAGGTAATCGTTACTATAGTACAAAATACTTTGAAGCAAGCTGGAGTGGTGAAAGAGGGTATTCTTAATAGTCCAATAAAATAATAAATATGAAAAATTTTAAATTAAAAACAATTATAACTTCATTATTTTTTATACCATTCCTATCTTATGCTCAACAAACTAAAGATTTAAGGGGTTTGGCAGGAGTAATAACTGATTATATACAAATTGCAATATATCTTATACTTTCATTAGCTGTACTCATGTTTGTATACAATGTTTACAAATATTTTATTTCTGGTAGTGATGATGTAACTGCAAAGAAAGAGGCTGGACTATATGTAATGTGGAGTGTGATAGGTTTCTTTGTTATGCTTTCTTTTTGGGGTTTGGTAAATATATTGATGAATAGCTTCAAGTTAGATAATAACTTGCCACCTAATACTATATTTGGAAGTTTTAGATCTAGTAACAATAGTAGTTCAAATCCTATCTTTAATTCAGGAGGAGGTTCTAGAACAAATCTTGGTGGTGTTTCAAATACAGGTGGATCCACAAATTTGGGTGGAGTATCTAATACTGGTGGCTCGACAAATCTTGGTGGTGTTTCAAATCCTGGTTCTGGATCAAATACTGATTATGATAGTAATAGAGATATGTAATATCACTATTCTTTCTTTCCACAGATAAGTTTGTAAATGGGTATCTAAATGTTACAATATGGACTGTATTAGAAGTTTATTATTAAATAATTAATTATGAAAAAATTCATTGCGTTTTTGATTTCTCTCGTGCCTGTATCAGTTTTTGCTCAAGTTACTGGTCAAATAAATAATCTTGATGATGTAACTCGAAAGGCAACAACGATCGGCGATACAATAATAATTCTCCTTATTTCATTCTCTGTTATTTGGATTGTTGTGAATGTTGTAAGGTATTTGATCGCAGGTGGTGAAGATCAAAGAAAAGAAGGTGGACGTGCTATATTATATGGTGTTATTGGATTATTTGTTATTCTATCTATTTGGGGTCTTGTAAATATACTTAAGAGATCATTTAGAACAGATGATACAGTTCCAACTCAATTTTTCCCAAAGACAATAGATCCAAATACTAATGTAAGTAGATAAGTTTATATGTTTCCATTATTTACAATTGTTTATGGTGCCTCAAATGCAGATGCGGCTCTTAATGCTATAGTACCAAAAATTGTAGATAATATTGTTATGCCTGTAATTCAAGTTTTATTTGGGGTCACAATTCTAGTATTTATATGGGGATTGTATGGATTCTTCAGGGGAGATGAAGATAGAAGGAATCAATCCAAGAATCATATATTATGGGGAGTAGTGGGAATATTCATTATGGTGTCTGTATATGGAATAATAAGATTTGTCGCTAATACAGTTGGACAGCCCGAAGTATTACCATTCTAGTTACTGAATTACTAAAAAATTTAAAAGAAAGGAGACCTGCACGCTCGCGTGCAGGTCTCTTGGTCTCTAGTCAGTCCAATAGTAGGACAAGTATCCAACATTATGGATCTGTCCACTATTAAGCTTGACCCAGAGATTTGTCACACCATAGTACAAGTGTGGCGGTATGTTTGTCCCTGGAAAGACAAACTTGTTGCTCATATTGCCGTCGAGTACAACGGTGTATTTGAGTTTCACCCCATTGGTTGGGGTGATTGAGAAATGGAGGTCTTTACCTTTGGTGGGTATGCAGGTCCATTCGCTGGGGGTGATGGGGGTGGTGAAGGTGGTGGCTTGATCTGATTTCTCAGTATTTGACCACGTGCTAGATCTGTAAAGCATCCACATCAGTAGTAGGAATGCGGCACCAAGCCATTTTCCTAATTTCTTAGTATTCATTTTGATTTGCCTCCCTTCTGACCTTTGGATTTATCAGTGTCAGCACCGAGTCCAAGGTGTGTGAGATGTTCTGCACCACTGATGCCAAATATCCTTATATCAGCATTAGTTTCAGCTAATGCTGCTGATATGGAAGCTGCTATGCTCGGATCTACCCCCTTCCTAATAAGAGTTTCCGTTGCGGTGGCCAGTTGTTGAGCCATCACCTCGACTTGTGCTGCAGCTTGAGCGGTTTTTCCTTTTGCAATCTCAACAATTGCAATGTCATGAACGGTTCTTGCATACCTTTTTTCATCATCACTAATGGTATTTGAACCACCGAAGATTGCCTCAAGACCTAATGCAAAGTCACTCTTGGCATCTTCAAGTTTGTTGATGACATCTTTGTCCCCGTCTTTGTCAGCCAATACACCTTCCATGTATTGTGTGAATCTCCCAGTAAAGTAGTCTTTCGCTACATCATCTGGTATTAAAGGATATCGAGCCAGATAGTGACCTTTGATTGGTCTCAAGAAGAATCGAAGAGTAATAGAAAACGGTATGTTATTTTTATCCCTGATTTCAATCGGTTTTCTAACTTCCTCATTCTTGGTAGCTATTGGATTTCCAACTGGATACTCAAAGAACCTCTTTGGTGACCAGCCGGTACCCACCACTCTTTGTCCTTTTGGTATTTCAAGATCGTCTACCATATTTCCATAACCACCGTTACTGGGTTTTTGGAAATAATTTTGTAGTATGACCTGGGTGTTTGCGTCTGGGTTAATCCAAAAGCGATCAAACAAAACAAAGAAGTACAGTGATCCCCATACCAAGAACCCTATGAACAGGGTATTCTTGGTGTTTGTTCCGAGAATCAACCAGATGACTACCGACACAATACCTCCAAGTAGGATGAACCTAAGGAATGCTCCTAGGTATGAAATGTCATTATTTTTCATTCTCTCTTTCCAGTGATTGTCAAAACTTTTCCTCATTTCCCAATACACAAAGTGTAGAGGAGACTTGGATAAGTCACTAAAGTCTACTTAGTATAATAGCATGATTTTTGATGTAAGTCAATGATGAAAAATCATTATAAATTGATAAATGATTAAATATAAAAAGTAAGGGCGCCACTTGCGTGACGCCCCTTTGAGTGATGGAAGTTACTTGCCACTTGTGGCAATTATCATACACTCCCATCTTAGTTCTACATCGATTGTGGAACTGCAATTCTGAACCAACATGCAACCTCCACTTACCAACTTACCATTAAGCGGATTTCCTCGCTCATCTAACGCCTTCACCATCCCTGGTGGATATGGAAGAGTAGAGGCTTGCATAGCCCATCCCGTCGGTATCTGGAACAAAACGTTTTCCAGGGCATTTACCGTATTCGTGATGTAGTAAAAGCCAGTAATGGCTTCAATTTTCCCGTCTCTCAAGGCATCGAGCTTGATCACCCTGTCCGGGTTGAGTAGGGGGTTTCGAGATTGAGCAATCGTGGGGTTGTCACTCCCGATGCTGATTATTACTCGGGAATCTTTGTTGCCCACAACTTTTATGGCATTGCCGTTAGTCGAGTGACTAACAGACACACCTTCTCTGCTGTTGCTGTCTAGTACGATCGAATCGGGAGAGGTGTTGGTTATCGGAACTGTTACCAAATCGCTTGTGTTGGGTGAAGTTTGGGATTTCGAATCCTCTTCGGTATGCTGTTTCTTATAGTTCTGATATCTTCCCACAGGGTCGATGATAAGAAATACAGAAACAAAAAAAACCAGTACAAGGAAAACCCCTAACACCCCCCAAAATTTCATGTAATGTTTGTTCCAGAATTGAGTCAAACTAGGCAGAGTTCTCGAGATTCTCCTTGGGGGTTGTGGAGCAGGTGTCGGATTCGGCGCAGGCTGTGGAGCAGGCGCTGGAGTTGGTGTCGGATTCGGTGTCGGTCCAGGCGGATTTGTTGGGTTTGCCATAACATGTCTTTCTACTAGTTGTCAAAGTTTCGTTTCCTTTCAACCAATGTTCATCACATCTGGTAAAGGAAATCTACATTAGATATGTATCATAAATGACCATGAAAGTCAATGGTTAATAAGGCACATATTGCTGCTATATTTATTATAGTAATAATCTAGTGCCGGAGAGAGGACTTGAACCTCCATGGGTTACCCCGCTTGCTCCTAAGGCAAGTGCGTCTGCCAATTTCGCCACCCCGGCATTTCCGTTATATAACGGGTGCGTCCAGTAGGGATCGAACCTACGACCTTATCCTTAAGAGGGATCTGCTCTACCAGCTGAGCTATGGACGCATACTGTATTTATTATATTTTGTATAAAAAATATAACAGAAATATAGTTATTTAGCAATTGTATGATGTCTGTGCCCGAGGTGGGAATCGAACCCACATCCTGTAAAGGACACGATTTTAAGTCGTGCGTGTATACCAGTTCCACCACTCGGGCATTTCTAAATGTAGTCTAACATTTTTGCTGTTGATAATCAAAATATATTATATGTTAGAATTATAGTATGCAAAATATACGCGAGGACTTATTAGCAAAATCAGTTAAAGAGAAAATAACTGTCTTAGAAAAGGAAGGAGCTATAAAACCTGATCCAATGTTTAAATTAGATGATTCTACTAAAGTTAGTAGGTACCCCTTTAAATCTACTTTTTCTGTATTTATTTTACTAACTGTTTTTGTTACTGTGGTTGGTTATTTTACAGACAATTTAAAAGTCACTGATTATCAACAAGGTGCAGCTATTGTAATTATTGGATTGTCACTAGTGTTCTTTATTATTGGTTCAGTATTCAAGAGTTTGCACAGGGAATAAATAATATTGAGGCGTAGACCGGGATCGAACCGGTGCATAACAGTTTTGCAGACTGTCGCGTTGACCAACTTCGCCACTACGCCATGGTTAACTTTGATTATTCTATAACATTTCTAGCTATTTCGTCTATTCTTTGACGATTTTTTTCTCCCTTGTCTATTTCAAAATCAAAAAATGGAAGAACTCTCATTCTAGCACGACTTTTGAAATATTCCCTGAATTCTGCTCTTTTTCTTTTTACAAAGTCTAGTGCAGCTTTCTCCTTATTATCAGGAAGAACAGTAAAATAAATTGTCGCATTATTGCTCTTCTCAGACAAAGCCACATCTGTAACGGTAAGAATTGATGTGTAATTTGATTCTTTTTGGAGGAAAAGGGCAGCAGCTTCTTTTATTACATCCTTTAATTTTTGATCTCTTGAACTACTCATTTTATTTAATTGAATTTATCTTTTCGATTGTGATGAAACCTTGGACTTTATCACCTTCAGCTATTTCGGTTTTTGACTCTATCATACAGCCAAATTCATAACCTTCTCTAACCTCATCAGTTTTGACTTTTTGTTGTTGAAGCTCTTTTATTTTGCCTCGGCCGATTTCACTATCTCTTCTTAAGATTTTAACTTCTGATCCTACTACCAAGCTTCCAGATTGAACTTTACCTCCTAATATTTGTTTGTCTTTATTTTTACTAAATACTGCAAGTATTTTTGCTAGACCAGATACTTCATCAATGTATTC
Source organism: uncultured Candidatus Saccharibacteria bacterium (assembly GCA_964467225.1). Taxonomy (GTDB): domain Bacteria; phylum Patescibacteriota; class Minisyncoccia; order Phycocordibacterales; family PALSA-1337; genus CAIOGI01. Next base: position 37,747 of record CAYXPQ010000002.1, on the reverse strand, counting down.
TTTTGGAATTTTTGAAGTAACAATATCTTTAAGATAAGTTATTAGATTGTAGATAATATCAAATGTTTTTACCTGAATATTATTTCTTTCTATGATGCCACTAGCTTTTGAATCGGCTTTTGTATTGAAGCTGAGAATAATGATATTAGGATCACTTTGTGCTGTTTTTACATCATTCTCATTTATATCTCCAATACTTTCTGAAACTATTTTGATTTTAACTTTATCGTTTTTAATTTTAGCTAATTCATATTTTATTCCTTCAAGACTTCCTATTACATCTGCTTTTATAATGATAGGTATTATTACTGTTGTGTCATTGTCATCCTTTTTGATTGACTGAGTTACTTTTGCTTTTGTATTGTTTTTGAATTGATTAGCTATCTCTTCAGCGTCTTTTTTATTATTACAGGTAATAAAATTCGCACCAACTCTAGGTATTTTGTCAAAACCAATTACTCTAACTGGACTTGAGAAAGTTGCGGATTTGATAGATTTACCTTGATAATCCTCCAAAATTCTTACTGGTGATATAGCATTCTCCACTACTACATACATTCCACTTTTGATTGTGCCATTTTTGATTAAGAGTGTTGCGGAGATGCCTTTCTTACTATCTCTTTTTGCTTCTATAATTGATCCTTCTGCATTAACTTCTGTATTAGCCTTTAGATCTTGTAGATCTGTAACCAAGAGAATCATATCCAATAGCTCAGGAACCCCTTCTCCATTAAGAGCAGAAATATGGACGACAGGTATGTCACCGCCATATCCTTCTACATATATTTCATTCTCAGCTAAACTCTGCTTTGTAAGTTCAATATTTGCGCTAGGTCTATCAATTTTATTTATTGCAACAATATAAGGAATCTTCTCAGTGATAATGCATTTTAATGCTTCTATAGTCTGTGGTTTAACTCCATCTTCTGCTGACACTACTAATACAGCAACATCTGCTGAATGTGCTCCTCTCTCTCTTATACTACAGAAAGCTTCATGACCTGGGGTATCTAAAAAAGTTATTTTGCCCTGCTTGCCTTCATTTGTCATGTGCATAACTTCATATGCTCCTAAGTGTTGCGTAATACCCCCAGCTTCTCTAGCAACTATATTTGTCTTTCTTATATAGTCTAGAAGGGTAGATTTACCATGGTCGATGTGACCCATGATAACTACTATTGGTGGACGCTTAATTATTTTTGAGTTCATAGTATTAAGGGTAAAATATACTGTATCAGAAAAAATGCAAATTGACTAGGGTCACGTAAATGTCATTAAATGTGTTAATATAAAATAATATAGGCATATATTTGCCAAATTAGTTCAGTGGCAGAACACTACTTTCGTAAAGTAGGAACGTGAGTCCGATTCTCACATTTGGCTCACAGAATAATTAACATGGATTCAAAACAAAACACCCAAAAAAGAATAGAAGAAATAGAATCAGCGATGCAGGCACCTGACTTTTGGAATAATCCCAATAAAGCTCAGTCAATGATTAAGGAACTTCAAGATCTCAAAGACACATTGGAAGGTATAGGTAAATTTGATAAAGGCAATGCGATCATGACAATTTTCTCTGGTGCAGGCGGGGATGATGCAGAAGATTTCTCAGCTATTCTATATAGAATGTATAGAAAATTTGCAGAAAGGAATGGATGGGGAATGGAATTGATTCACAGTAATGATAATGATCATGGAGGTTACAGAAATATAACAGTAGAATTTGTCGGTAAGGGCGTATATGGAATATTAAAGAATGAAAGTGGAGTTCATCGTCTAGTAAGAATTTCCCCCTTTAATGCCAAGCAACTTCGCCATACTTCCTTCTCCATGGTTGAGGTAATTCCTAAGTTTGAGAAGACAAATAGCACGGATCTAGATTTATCTGAGAAGGATTTGGAGATTTCAATTGCGAAGTCAGGAGGCCCTGGAGGACAAAATGTGAACAAAAGAGAGACAGCAGTAAGAATAGTTCACAAACCTACAGGTCTTTCTGTACATGTAACATCAGAAAGATCTCAAGTTCAGAACAAGGAGAAAGCTATGGATATTCTAAAGGGTAAATTATTTAAAAAGATAGAGGAAGAAAGAATTGCTAAAGAAAAGGGTATGTATATTAGCAAGACAACTGCAATAGAATGGGGAAATCAAATTCGCTCATATGTTTTTCATCCATACAAAATGGTGAAGGACCACAGAACAAATGTAGAAACTTCCCAAGTTGAGAAAGTTTTGGATGGTGAAATTGAAGAATTTATTGTAGCAGAGAAAAATATGATATAATTATTTCATGATTTATTTTGATAAAGTCTCAAAAGTATATCCAGATGATTCTGTTGCGCTCGATCAAGTAAGTTTCGGTGTTCAGCCTAATGAATTTATTACTATTGTCGGACACTCAGGGGCAGGTAAGACTACTCTTATCAAGATGCTCATTGCAGAAGATAGGCCTAGTGATGGGACTGTATTCTTTGAATCTGCAAATATTCATCGACTCAAAAAAGGTGAAATGAACAAGCTTAGAAGAAGAATTGGTACTGTTTTTCAGGATTTTAGACTTATACCCAATAAAACTGCATATGAAAATATTGCTTTTGCAATGGAGGCTTCAGGTAGAACAGATGCAGAAATAGCTTCTGATGTGCCACATGTATTGGAACTCGTGGATCTGGGTAATAAGATTTGGAATTTCCCACATGAACTCTCTGGTGGAGAGAAACAAAGAGTAGCAATAGCTCGTGCTATTGTCACTCAGCCTGATATAATAATTGCTGATGAACCAACTGGTAATCTTGATCCTATTAATACTTTTGAAATAATTAAAATACTACAAAAAATCCACAATCTTGGTACAACTGTTCTATTAACTACTCATAATAAAGGAGTGGTTGATGAAGTAAGTGGCAGAGTAATTACAATGGAAAAGGGTAAAATTATTCGTGATGATATAGATGGTAAATATATATTATGATATTCACACATTTTAAGAGAATAACTAAATCAGGCTTTATTAATTTTTGGAGAAATGGATTTCTATCTTTTTCAGCTATTGTTGTGATTACTCTGTCATTGGTGGTATTTGGAGCATTAATATTTGGTTCAGCATTTGGAAGGGCTTTAATATCAGAAGTAAAGAGTAAGGTGGATATAAATGTATATTTCACTCTGGATGCTCCTGAAACTGATATACTTTCTTTAAAAAAGACTATTGAGAATTTGCCAGAGGTGGATAGAGTAGAATATATTTCACGAGCACAAGCTCTTACTGATTTTAAGAATAAATGGAAGGACAATACTCTTATATTACAGGGTTTAGAAGAAATCGGCGATAATCCTTTCCCTGCAGTACTTAATATCAAAGCAAAAGAGCCTTCTCAATATGCAGGTATTGCACATTTTTTGGACAGTAAGAACTCCTCTACAAAAGATGGAATAAGTATATTAGAGAAAGTAAATTATAATCAGAATAAATTAATAATTGAGAGATTAGGAAGAATAATTCCTGCGATTGAAAAGATTGGTTCAATGATTGCTCTTATTTTGATAATAGTTGCGATGATAATCACTTTGAATACTATTAGGCTCATTATCTTCACAGCAAAAGATGAAATATCTGTTATGAGACTTGTCGGTGCATCAAATTTCTATATAAGAGGCCCATTTGTTGTTTCAGGTATTATGTACGGACTATTCTCTTCTGTTCTTACTCTAGTTATTCTTGGAGTCTTTGCTTATTATAGTGATTTATTAATTCTAAAATTAGCAGGCGTACAAGGAGCAAAAGATTTTGAACTATTAGTGAATATTTTCTCATCATATTTTATTAATAATTTCACGCAGATCTTTATCTTAATAGTTGGTTCTGGAGTAGTATTGGGTGCAATATCTAGCTATATCGCCGTAAAGAGATATTTGAGATTTTAATTGTGTTTGATACAATGGTTTTTATGAAAGATAAAAACCAGAAAGGAAATCATAAATATATTTTTGTAGTAGGAGGCGTAATGTCAGGAGTCGGTAAAGGAATAGCTACTTCATCGATTGGTACGATTTTAGAAGGGAAGGGATATAAGGTAAATTTGGTCAAAGTTGATCCATATTTAAACGTCGACGCAGGAACGATGAACCCCACCGAACATGGTGAGGTTTTTGTTTTGAATTCTGGTCTCGAAACTGATCAAGATATGGGAAATTATGAAAGATTTCTAAATCATGATCTTACCAATGATGACTATATGACCAGTGGAATGATTTATAAAAGTGTAATTGATAAAGAGAGAGCTCTTGAATACAAAGGTAAATGTGTAGATTCTGATAATGTCCGTGAAGAAATAGTAAGAAGAATAGAGCATTCTGCCAAATTAAATAATAGTGATATTTCTATAGTTGAGATCGGTGGAACTATTGGCGACTATCAGAATATTATGTTTATTGAAGCAGCACGTGTACTTAAGTTGCGCCATCCTAAGGATGTGATTTTTATTATGGTTTCATTTCTTCCAATTCCAAGTAAAATTGGGGAAATGAAATCAAAACCAACTCAGAATGCTATTAAACAGCTTAATTCTTGCGGAGTTCAAGCGGATTTCATCATAGCAAGAAGTGAATTGCCTATTGATGAAAAGAGGAAAGAAAAATTAGCTTTTACTTGCAATATCTTGAAAGAGAATGTTATTGCGGCACCCGATATAGAAAGTATTTATGATGTACCAATTAATTTTGAAAAGGATAAATTAGGCGATACTCTTTTAAAATCTTTAAATCTAAAAAAGAAAAAGAGCACAGGCCTGCTCGAATGGTCAAAGTTTGCAAGTGCTATCAAAAATGGCAAAAAAGAAGTAAATATAGCTATTGTTGGTAAGTATTTTAATACTGGTGATTTTGTACTTACGGATGCGTATCTTTCGGTTTTGGAAGCTATTAAATACTCTGCTTGTTCGCAAGGAGCAAAAGCAAAGATTAGTACTATTAATGCTTTAGACTTTGAGAAAGGAAAGCCTGATTATTCTGTTCTAGATAAATATGATGGAATACTTGTTCCAGGAGGGTTCGGAGAGACTGGAATTGAAGGAAAGTTGAATGTTATTAAATATGCTAGAGAGAACAAAATTCCATACTTTGGATTATGTTATGGCATGCAACTTATGACTATTGAATATGCGCGCAATGTTCTCGGTCTAGTAGGAGCACATACTACAGAGATCAATCCAAAGTCACAGCATATTATTATCGATATTATGCCAGATCAAAAGAAGAAATTATTAGAGAAAGATTACGGTGGAAGTATGAGATTGGGTTGTTATGAAGCTAGATTGAAAAAGGGAACTATAGCTCGTGAAGCATATGGCAAAGATATTATTTTTGAGAGACACAGACATCGTTATGAAGTAAATCCCGCATATGTAAAGAGTCTAGAAGATGCTGGGCTTGTTTTCTCTGGTGTTTCTCCTGATCACAAATTATGTGAAATAGCTGAATTGCCATCATCAGTGCATCCATTTTTTCTTGGTACCCAATTTCACCCAGAATTTCTAGCTAGACCACTTAATCCTCATCCTTTGTTTACAGCATTTATAAAAGCGGGGTTGAAGAGGAATAAAAAATAGATATATACTTATGATGTATAACATAAAGGGCGGATTTACTCTTATAGAACTTTTAATTGTCATCTCTATAATAGGCTTATTATCAACAGTTGTATTGGCTTCAATGAGTTCAGCAAAAAATAAAGCTAATCTCTCAAGAACAAAGCTTGAATTTAGATCTTTAGAAAGAGCCTTGACTTTATACCTCATGGACAACAATTATGTATATCCACCAGATACAGCAAGAGACCTCCCCGCTGCTTTTACATCATATCTTACGACCAGTTCATGGCCACGCCCATCTTGGCCTGGTAGTTATTATGACTGGGAAAATTGGGATGACCCAGACCATGTAGGACAAAAAATCTATCAAATTAGTGTAAGGTTTTGTCCAGCTGGTGGAAATATTTCTACCTGTAAATTTCCGAATGAGTCATGGGCAAGTGGCTTCAATGTTAACAGCGCTTTATACTACTGTGTTTCCGGTTACTGTAGATCGCATGTAGATGAAGCTGCGTCATATCCAGGATACTGTGTAAATTGTTAAAATTTAAAGACTGCATCATATAGAAATGATAGGGTGCTTTCTCATTTTACCTCCTTGAACAATCTATATTTTTAATGTATTTTATAGAGGTATTGCCGGATCGTCTAAAGGTAGGACATCGCTCTCTGAAAGCGAGAATTTTGGTTCGATTCCAAGTCCGGCAGCCGAATGAATATAGGAGAAATTGAATACATACAGAATTTATTAAAAAATCTTATTAAGGTTAATAATGGCTGGTTAATGGGAGATAAGGAAGAAGATTATAAAAACATTAAATCTGCAGATCTAGTAAATCACACAGAGAAATTGGTAATTGAAGTGAAAGATGATTTTTCAGAAAGTCCACCAGAATTAAATCTTTCAAATCCTCTTTTTATACGCACTAGAAATCTAGAGACTTTGTCTAACCGTTATAAGAGTGATATAAGTGATGCTCATAATAAATTTAAAAACTACCAAGGGTATGAGTCTGCAGTTATAATACGTTTTAATGATTTCACCTTCCAAAGTATTCTTTATCTTTTAGGGGGACTTGTTCGTATTAGACAAGATGGTAGTAGAATTAAGAACAAAAATGTAAATATCTCAAGAGATAGCTCAGAATGCTCTTTGTATATTTTTCATAACGAAAGATACAATGAACTTCGATTTTATAAAAATCCAGTTTCCTATAGAAAATATGATAAATTAGTTAGTGTTATTAAAGAAGTATTCCCTGATATAAAAGAAATTCTTGTGAATGATTTGTTTTCTTAAATCATACCCAACCTTCGTATCTAGATAAATTATATTGTATAATATATCAAACATCGCACCGCATAGGCAACAAATTTTGTATGATCAAAAACTTAAAAGGCACAGAATTTCAAAAGAGGGTTTGGAAAGAAATATCTAAAGTTCCAAAAGGTAAAATTATTACATATAAAGAATTAGCAATTAAAATAGGCAAGCCAAATGCATATAGAGCAGTAGCAAACGCGGTAGGTGCAAATCCGTTGATTGTGGAGATACCATGTCATAGGGTAATAAGGAATGATGGTAAATTAGGTGGTTATTCTGGTAAGGGAGGTACTGGAGAAAAAAGGAAATTATTACTGAGTGAGGGTGTGGTATTTTAATTGACTTTAGATATCGTAAGTAATATTCTCTATTATAGAAAGGAGAACAAATTGAAAACTCACCATTTCCGTATGTTTGAGAGAGTAATCCCTCTCATAGTATCTGGTCAAAAGGATTTAGAAGTTAGAACCTCTCAAAGATTTTTTAGTGAGGTGGCTGTTGGGGATAACATCATATTTTCTGATACTGTGAAGTGTAGGGTGGTGGGTGTTAGAAAATATGAAAATTTCGATTCAATGCTTAAAGTAGAAAATCCTGGAAGAATAATGCCTGGATGGACTGCAGAGCAAGTGCTTAGTGGGTTGAGACAACTTTACTCCAGGTGCTACGAAGATCTTGGAGTCGTGGTCTTCGAACTCAAGGCCGTCATTTAGTGGCGGCCTTTGTGTTATAATTTTTTTATGATAACCGAGATAGATTCTGGAATTGTATCCAGAATGTAGATATAAACACAGATGTGTCAGAAGAGGAGAGAAATAGAGAGGGTATTAAGGCTTTGTGGAGTAATTATATGAGTCAAGAAAGGAAATAGGGGTATATATTGACTTTTTATATAGAGTGTGTTAGGTTCTTTTTTGCACTTAAGAAGAACGAGGATCTTCATTTGAGTGCATTTGACAACCAAAAACAACAGAAGCTAAGAGGATAGCAACGCATGAAAAGTATCAAGATGCTGGTTTTGATATTGGTGGCAATGATAGCCATGTTTGGTTCAGTCTCTGGCTACGCCTACGGACTGAATCTGACGATTCGGTATTTCGATACTGCTGGGGTGGTGTACACTGGGGATGATTTACCCCTTTTCTACACCGCAAAGACGGCAGAACCGATTATCCAGTACACCGAAAATGGAAAAAACATTACCCTGAATTCTTGGGGTCTTGAGCATGAAAATGTCAAAAAAACCTTGCCGTATGAATCATATTCGTACGAGGTACCCAACTACTATTTTCCGACTATCAGTTGGATAAAGGTCAAGGAAACCCTCTGTTATTTCAAGTACTTTGGGACCGATTACATGGACGGAATTTCGTATAGAACCGTCCGAGATGTGATCGTTACTCTGACTTTTCCTTCGGGATATTATAATACCTCGACAGGACCAAATAACTTGCCGGTTTTCTCCTTGGCACTTCAGCTTGAGGAAAAAAGTATTGGGAAGATCAATTTTCCCATTTACATCACGAACGGTACAGCTGTTGTGAAGTATCGTGTTGTGGTCCACTTTGATGGATCGTACTCGGTGACTCGGACACAGTAGAGTAATCTGGGTGACTGCCGTTTGTTTTCAAAACCCGCGACAAATGTGTTGCGGGTTTTCTATTTTAAATATAATTTTTAATTTAATCTTTACTCCTATTCAGTTTGGTTTGAGAAGTAATTTTCTCGTTACTATTGATATATTACTTGTTTTCTTTATACTAGTTTGGGCAATGATAGCTATTTGAATAGATAAAATTTCGTGTTATCGTGTCTGGGTGGAACAACAACAAACAGTTGAAAAAATAAATAAAGAAAATCTATATACAGGAATCAAAGTCCTCCTCAAGTATATAAGCCAATACAAAAAGGAGATAATCACTCTTAGTGTAATGGGAATTCTCTCTGCCATTGGCAATGGATTCGTGCCATATATTGTTGGTAGATTTTTTGATGTTATAAGTAGCACAGAGAAAGTAAATATTTTTGACTATTTCATACCAGTTTATCTGGCTTTATTGATATTATGGGCAATTATTCAGTTAATTACATATGTATTAGATTGGAAAATAAATATTCTAAGTGAAAAATTTTCAAATGTAATTTGGCTTGATTATCTTAGTAAGGGTTTTGGATATTTATTGCTTTTGCCTGCTTCATTTCATAAAACTAATAAAATAGGGGAAATAAGTAGCAAAATCAATGTAGCTGCAAGTGCACTTGAAACAATAGCGGGAAGAATTGTGATTGATCTAAGTCCACAAATTCTAAGTATTCTGATTGCATTTGCTATAGCATTTTATTTAAAGCCAGTTCTAGCTTTATTTCTTTTGATTGGAATTATTGTATATATCTTTATTTTCTCTTCTAAGATCAAGCATACTGCTGCATATCAGAAAGAATACTGGGATGTTTTGAGTTTTGTATTTGGCGAATCTTATGGAGTTGTAGAGAATGCCTTGGCAATAAAGCAAGCAAGTGCAGAAGATTATGAAAGAGAAAGACTTTCAACAAAAATGAAAAGTGCCGTGCCGCTCTGGATGAAATTAACAAATTTGTGGGGAAGTCTAACTTTATACCAGAGAATGACTATTCTAGTAACTCAAATCCTTATTTTTATTTTATCTGTCTACTATATTCAACAAGGTAGTATGACAATAGGTGAATTGATAGCTTTCAATACATATGCTGCTATGGTTTTCGGACCGTTCATTGTTATCGCTCGAAATTGGCAGACAATTCAAAATGGTATAGTTAACATTCAAGAAACAGAGAAAATTCTAGAATTGGATACAGAACCATATGATAAAAAGGGCTCAGTTAAATTAGATATAAAGGGCGATATTGAATTAAAAAATGTAAATTTCCAATACGAATCAGGCAAGCAAGTTCTTGAGAATATTTCTTTTAAAGCAAAAGCGGGAAATGTTATAGCTTTAGTTGGTGAATCAGGCGTAGGTAAAAGTACTTTGATAGATTTGATCTCTGGATATCATTTCCCAAATAAAGGTGAATTATTGATTGATAATTACAGTATACATGATGTAAATCTTAAGTCATTAAGACAACAGATCGCTGTCGTCCCTCAAGAAGTAGTTCTATTCAACGATACAATATTAATGAATATTAAATATGGTAATTTCAATGTTACAGATGAACAAGTGAAAGATGTGGCAAAGAAAGCTCATGCACTAGATTTTATTGAGAAATTTCCTAATAAATGGGAGCAGATTGTCGGAGAAAGAGGGGTCAAGCTTTCTGTTGGTCAGAAACAAAGAATCGCTATCGCTCGTGCAATGCTCCGAAATCCAAAAATACTTATACTAGATGAGCCAACTTCTGCTCTGGATGCAGGATCAGAAAAAATAATTACGGAGTCTCTAGATGAATTAATGAAAGGTAAAACAACATTTATAGTTGCTCACAGACTAAGTACAGTTAGAAAGGCAGACATAATTTTGGTATTTAAGGATGGAAAGATTATAGAATCAGGTACACATGATGAACTATTGAAGATAGAAGGAGGGGAATATAAGAGACTTTATGAATTACAGATAGGTTTGCATGCTTGATTCTTTCTCATAATTTTTCATTGTAAAATATACAGCAGAAAGAATACCAATCATAATAAATATTATTCCACAATAATAGAAAATTGAGGCGATATTTGGTGATAAATGTAATAGACCCAATTTATTTAATATGTAGTTCCAATCATGAATTACAGAATCTCCACCTAATAATGGTAATTGCATTACTATTGCATCTTTAATATAGATTGAAACATTTATAATGTTTTGCCCGAACCACATAAGACATATTGATCCAGATACGAACTGTTGGTTCCAGAAAAAATATAAAGTAATTATTAAGGGTAATAACATTTGGAACCAGCTTCCAGCTAATATTCTAAAGAAGTCGCCAAAGAAAAAGAATATAGTATGTCCAGATTCGTGAAATATTAAATTAACATAATCTAGAAAATGCCATTCTGTATAGCTGTTAATATAATAAATAAAGTATGAAGAAATCAATAATACTAATAGTAATTTTAGAAACTTCATCATTAATATTATAAAACTAATAGTGTATAATGTATATATGCAAAATATTATATTAAATCTTGAGAAATATGGATCAAGTGTATTAAGACTAGGTATGGGCGCGATTGTTCTTTGGTTTAGTATTGAACAATTCAGAAATACTGGATTTTGGACTGCCTATGTACCTAATTTTGCTGTACAAATGACCGGCCTAAGTGCAACTACTTTGGTGTATTTGAATGCTACTTTTGAGTTAATCTTTACATTGATGTTGATAATTGGTTGGAAGGTTAGATTATCGGCATTACTTCTATCACTACATTTAATAGAAATTGCAATTAGTCTTGGCTATAGCGAGACTGCTATCAGAGATGTTGGATTAGCTGTAGCATTGTTTGTTGTATTTATGAATGGTTCTGATATACTTTCTTTTGAAAATAAAAAAATAATTTAAAATGGAACCACAAAATAATTCAAAAAAGACAGGTTTAATCTTCGGTTTGTTAATAGTTGTTTTAGTTGTAGTTGTGGCGGTGTTCGCTGGTAAAGATGATGATGATATTGTTGCTCAACAACAACCTACAATAACTCTAGAAGATACCAGTATTAATACTAATTACAAAGATGGTATATATAGTGCTACAGGATCATATATGTCTCCAGGAGGTAAGGATGATATCGATGTGACAGTTACGCTTAAGGATAATATTATTACAGATACAACTGCTATCGCTAAGCCAGGTGATGACGTGTCAAAGAAGTTTATGAAAGAATTTACAGATAATTATAAGTCTCTGGTAGTTGGCAAATCTATCACTTCAGTAAGGTTGGATAAAGTTTCTGGTTCATCATTAACTTCAATAGGATTTAATGATGCAATCTCTAAGATTAAACAACAAGCAAAAATATAATTAACTACTTCAATGGCACAATTTAACTTTGATGCTATTGGTACTGGTTGGCAAATAGATATATATATAGAATTAAGTAAATCTGATGAGGATTTGCTTTTTTCTAATATTAAAGAGCGCATCGATATATTTGATAAACACTATTCTAGATTCAGGTCAGATTCACTTGTGACTTTAATGTCTCAAAAAGAAGGTGAGTATGATATGCCAGAAGATTCAAAGGATCTGTTTGAAATTTATTATGATATATATTTGAAGACAAATGGACTTGTCACCCCTCTTATCGGGAATCTAATCTCTGATGCAGGTTATGATGCGCAATATACCTTGCAACGAAAGAGAGAATTAGTTATGCCTCCTACTTGGGAAGATACTGTTGAATTTAAATTACCCAAACTAAAAATCAAAAAGCCAGTATTACTTGATTTTGGAGCAGCAGGCAAGGGATATTTAGTAGATATAATTTCTAAATTATTGGAAGAAAAGGGGTATACAAGTTATTGTATAGATGCTGGAGGTGATATTTATTATAATGGTGGGAATTTTATAAGAATAGGTTTAGAAAGTCCTAATAATTTAGAAGAAGTGATAGGTGTCTGTGAATTATACTCATCATCCAGTATTTGTGGTTCTGCAGGGAATAGAAGAGCATGGCAGAATTTCACTCATATTATTAATCCCAGAACTTTATCATCACCAACAAATATAATTGCAACATGGGTAATGAGTAAGAAAACTATTGTTTCCGATATGATGGCTACTTGTCTATTCTTTGTTGAGCCAGAAAAATTAAAAGGTGATTATGATTTTGAGTATCTGATTTTGTATAGAGATGGTGCATTTAGAAAGTCAGATAATTTCAAAGGGGAGGTGTTTGTGAAATAAAACAAAGACCCTTTTGGGGTCTTATGTGTGATTCATGAGTGAAATCATGATCTAGTCGGCAAAGCTTTCTGGGATTTTATCCAAATTCATTGGAATCTTAAGCTCGCTCGCTGATGAATCTATTTGTCCAACAAGTCTATCCAGCCAGCGATCATGAAGTAGTCTACAGAAGTACCTTAATTCTCTAAGAGTCTTTCTGTTCTTAGTGATGCATATATTATCAGCATCACATGTTAATTTGTAATTGTTTGGTGGTTGATTTTGGAATCTTAATCCATCAGGTAGATCAATATAATCCTCACTGGCAAAACAATTACTTAGTATGCATGCGATCTCATCAATGAAGCTAGACAGAATTCTTCCTTGTTCTGTCAGAACACCACATGCAGTCTCCAATTCCCGAGTATTAATTATGATTTTCATAACATCTCAATTTCAAAATTTCTGCATTTATTTATATCATTAAAATATTTACTAGACAAATTGAGGGGTATATTTAAAATAATATTGGAGTTATTGCGTATTTTTCTTAATTGGATATAATTAATGAGGTTTTGAACAAGAAACCGAGTCGAGTTTCTAGGCGTGAACATATTAATTAAATAAAAAATCACATGACAGGAACAATAAAGACAATATTGCGAGAAAAGGGATTCGGTTTCATTTCTCGAGAAGGTGAGGCAAAGGATCTTTTTTTCCATTCAAAGGAGTTAAAGGGAGTAACTTTTGACGAATTGAAGGAAGGGGATACTGTTAGCTTTGAGATAGTTGATGGACCAAAGGGTCCGGCAGCTACAGGTGTTTCAAAAGTATAAATAATATAGATAGGTCAAAGGAAAAGTCATTCGTAAAGAGTGGCTTTTTCTTTATTTTCTAGTATTATTAGGATTATATGAAGCAATCATTACTTTTTACAAAGACTCGCAAGGATGCACCAAAGGATGAAGTATCAAAGAATGCACAATTACTAATTCGTGCTGGATTTATTCACAAAGAGATGTCTGGTGTGTATTCATATTTGCCTTTGGGACTAAGAGTAATAAATAATATTATAAATATTATTCGGGAGGAGATGAATGCTATAGGAGGACAAGAGATTAGTATGACCACATTACAAGATAAGAGTAATTGGGAGAAGACTAATCGTTGGGATGATAATATTCTAGATGTTTGGTTTAAGACTCAATTAAAAAATGGCACTGAACTAGGACTTGGATCTACGCATGAAGAACAGGTCAGTCCATTGATGAAAGACTATATAGCTTCATACAGAGATCTACCAAGATATGTCTATCAATTCCAAACTAAATTTAGAAATGAAACAAGAGCAAAAAGTGGAATAATGAGATGTAGAGAATTTATAATGAAAGATTTATACTCATTCTCACTTGATCAAGCTTCTCATGATGAATTCTACAAGAAATCTCAAAAAGCATATATGAATATATTTGAAAGAGTTGGACTAGGAAATAAGACATACATGACTTTTTCAAATGGAGGTACTTTTTCTAAATTCTCTCACGAGTTTCAAACTATAACTGATGCAGGTGAAGACATAATTTTTATCGATGAAGACAAAAAAATAGCTATTAACAAAGAGGTAATGCAAGATGATATTCTTAAAGAATTAGGAGTGGATAGAAATAAATTAATTGAAAAGAAAGCAGTTGAGGTTGGAAATATATTTAATTTGGGAACTAAGTACTCTGATCCTTTTGAACTTAATTATATTGATAAGGACGGTAATAAGAAGACGGTGATAATGGGTAGTTATGGTATCGGTCCAGGAAGAGTTATGGGAACTGTGGCAGAAGTATTATCCGATAAAGATGGTTTGGTATGGCCAAGAAGCATTGCTCCATTTGATTGTCATTTGATTTCAATAGGAGACATTGCAGATAAAGCAGAAAAAATTTACAATGACCTCAAGGATAATGGAATTGAAGTTTTGTATGATGATAGAGATGTAAGGGCGGGAGAGAAATTTGCTGATAGTGATTTGATTGGAATTCCATTTAGAATAGTTATTAGTGATAAGACTCTAAAATCAAATTCAGTTGAACTGAAGGAGAGATCTACTGGCAAAATTGAAATGATAGAAATACCGAAACTATATGAAAGAATTCAAAGAAAAAATCTATAAATACTTATCCAATGATATTGGAATCGATCTCGGTACAGCGAATACCTTGGTGTATCTTCGTGGTCATGGCATTGTTGTAAACGAACCATCTGTAGTAGCAGTAAACCAAAAGACCGGAAGAGTGGTGGCGGTAGGCACTGAAGCTAAAAATATGTTAGGTAGAACCCCAACTCATATTGTTGCTCTTAGACCACTTGTTGATGGTGTTATTTCTGATTTTGAGGTTACAGAAGAGATGATTGCATATTTGGTTAAAAAGGCAGAGATGTATTCCAAGAAATTACTTGGACCTAGAGTTGTCGTGGGTGTGCCTTCTGGCGTTACAAATGTAGAAATAAGAGCAGTTAGAGATGCTACAAGAAATGCTGGTGCCAGAGAGGTTTATATCGTAGAAGAACCAATGGCAGGAGCTATTGGTATAAGACTTCCGATCCATGAACCTGTTGGAAGTATGATTATTGATATTGGTGGCGGTACAACTGATATAGCAATTATTTCTCTAGGTGGTATTGTAAGGTCTAAAAATCTAAAAATAGCAGGTGATAAATTTAACAATGATATTATTTCATATATAAGAAGTGAATTTAAAATTCTTATTGGTGAAAAGACAGCAGAATATATTAAAATGTCAGTAGGTGCAGTAATACAGGGTGAGTCATTAGAAACAACTATACGAGGTAGGGATCTTATTACGGGATTACCTAGAGAGGTTGTTATTACTGATTCTGATATTAGAGAAGCAATGTCATCATCGATTGATAGTCTATTAAGTTCTGCAAAAGAAGTGCTTGAAACAACTCCACCAGAGATATTAGCTGATGTGATGAATAGAGGTATACATCTTGTTGGTGGAGGGGCTTTGATTAAAGGACTTGATATTCTCCTGTCAGAAACTCTTAAGATGCCGGTATATATAGCAGAGGATCCGTTAACTGCTATTGCACGTGGTACAGGAATGATCCTTGAGGACTTAGAGAAATTTAATGATGTATTAATTCAAAATGAGGATGAATTACGAACTCAAAAGTAGTATAAAAAGAAATAGAATAAATATGCCATCCAGAGTAGTTATTATTGTAATTGTTATTTCAATTATATTGTATTTTATATCTCCGAATTTAGTTTCTAATATATTAATGATAATTGCGCAGCCTCTATGGTCTGTAAATAAGGACAATTCAGTGAGTATTTCGACTCTTCTGCCAGAGACTCAAAATGCTATTATTGCAGAATTAAAGAAGGAAAATATAGAATTAAAGAATATTTTGAATAGAAAAGAAAATACAGATGTACTACTTGCATATGTCCTAAAAAAACCTCCATTCACTGCCTATGATTCATATATTATTGATGTTGGATATAAAAATGGGGTGAAAATAGGTGATAAAGTTTATGCTTCTGGTAATATACTAATTGGTACAGTTGCTGAGGTGAACAATACTTCTTCTAAAGTTAGTTTGTATTCTTCATATGGAAATAAATTCGATATCTTGATCGGTGAGAATAATGTAGAAGCAGTTGCTACAGGAAATGGTGGAGGAACTTATATATCGATAGTGCCACGCGATGTAAGGGTTACCGAAGGTGACTCTATACTTGTTCCTGATATTACTAATTCAGTTTTTGGTAGAGTTGAGAAGATTATAATTGACCCCGCTAGAGCTTTCTCAACTGTTATGTTTTATCAGCCGATAAATATATATGAACAGAAGTGGGTTTTAGTATCATTAGAGAAATAGAAATACAATATGATTAGAATTATACTTGGCTTGCTAATATTCATCTCAATACTATTTGGCTATTGGTGGCTAACTTGGATTATGGCAATTTTATTTCTTTTTTATTTCCCTGTATATTATGAAATAATAGTTTGGGGTATAATATATGATTCTTTATATGGTTTACAGATACCAGAATTTTGGAATATAAAATATATTTTTACTATATTCTCTATTTTGATATTTATTTTTTCTTTATTTATAAAAAGGCTTTTAATTGTATATGAATCTTAAATCCAGAAAAAAAGTTAATAACGAAATTGATCCAGATGAAATATTTTTGGACTCTCAGAATCTACCACAATTTGATATTCAACAATTTGAGGGCCGGCTCGATAAGCCAATATCAAAACTATCATTAGTTATCCTATTCTCTTTTTTTGTCGCTATTCTTATTGTTTATGGTACTAAAATTTGGAATCTTCAAATAGCTAACGGTCAACTTTACAAAAATAGAAGTGAAAACAATAGATTAAGACATATACCAATCTTTGCTGCTAGAGGAGTTATATATGATAGGAATGGAGTAGAACTGGCGTGGAATTCACCAAGTGAGGATTCAGAAATTGCCAATAGAAGATATAAAGGAGATTTAGGATTAGCACATGTTGTTGGTTATGTGCAATATCCATCTAAAGATAGTGCTGGATTTTATTATAGAGAAGACTTTGAGGGAGTAGATGGTGTTGAGAAATATTTCAACAAAGAATTGCAAGGCAAAAATGGAACTAGACTAATAGAGGTTGATGCAAGAGGTAAAGTTCAATCAGAAAATACTATACTACCACCGGTTGAAGGACAGAATATTTATTTATCCATTGATTCGAGAATTCAAACCGAAATGTATAAGGCTCTGAAAGATATTTCAGAGAAAGTAGGATTTGAAGGAGGTGCTGGTGTAATGATGGATATTAGGACTGGTGAAGTGATATCCATGACAAGTTATCCAGAGTATGATTCAGAGATTATGTCATCTAAAACTGATGTAAAAAAAGTTAGAGAATATCTTACCAGTAAAGATAAGCCATTTCTAGATAGGGCTGTGGATGGCTTATATACTCCTGGATCTATTACCAAACCCTTTATGGCTTTGGCAGCTTTAAATGAAAAGATAATTGATCCTAAAAAACAGATACTGAGTACAGGTTCCATTTCAATTCAAAATCAATATTATCCAGATCTTAAAACAATCTTTAGAGATTGGAAAGCACATGGATATACTGATATGAGAAAAGCATTAGCTGTTTCCTCCGATGTTTATTTCTACGCAATTGGTGGAGGCTATAAAGACCAAAAGGGGTTAGGAATCTCAAGAATTGATAAATATATGCAAATGTTTGGTTTTGGAAGTAAGATTGAAAATTCTTTCTTTACTGGATTATCTGGTGTTATTCCGTCTCCAGAATGGAAAAAGATCCAGTTTAAGGGAGAAGCATGGACTCTAGGTAATACATACCATACTTCAATAGGTCAATATGGTTTTCAAGTTTCACCAATACAGGTTGTCAGGGCATTATCTGGTGTGGTGAATAATGGTTTAATTAGAGATCCAAGTATTGTGAAAGGAGTACCTGGTCCAATATATGGCTATGCTGATATTTCAAGTGAGCATTTTGCAATTGTAAAGGAGGGAATGAGAATGGGTGTAACAGAAGGTACGGGACAATCATTAAATCTACCATATGTCAAAATTGCCACAAAATCTGGTACTGCAGAACTAGGTATAACAAAAGAAAAAGTGAATTCATGGATGACTGGCTATTTCCCATATGATAATCCCAAGTATGTCTTTGCTATTCTTTTAGAAAAAGGTTCAGTCCATAATCTCATTGGAGCTGGATCTGCAATGCGGGAGTTATTGGATTGGATGAATGTAAACACTCCTGAATATTTTAGATAGTAGTTTACTAAATTCGATCTTTCAATATTTCTTTACTATTGATGTTATTTAAGGTATTATATAATCCTTATAATTAAATCAATCAACATAAAAGCATGAGTGATGTAAAATATCTAACAAGCGAGAAGATGTCTGAATTTAAAGAAGAATTAGATTTTTTAAAAACCGAAAAGAGAAAACAAGTCGCTGAAAGTCTAGAATATGCCAAGAAGTTAGGAGACCTTTCTGAGAATGCAGAATACCATGAGGCTAGACAAGCCCAGGCTGAAGTTGAAGATAGAATAAATCATTTAGAGAACTTAATAAAGAGCGCAGTAATAGTTGCAGGACAAGGTGGTGAATTGGTAAATATTGGTTCAAAAGTTGGAATACAAAAGGAAGGAGAGAAAGATACAAGAATTTATACAATTGTTGGTTCAGAAGAGTCAGATATGACTACAGGCAAGATATCAAATATTTCACCCCTTGGCTCATCTCTTATTGGTAGAAAAAAAGGTGATACTATCGCAGTTAATACTCCAAAAGGTAAGATTAATTACAAACTTATATCCGTAGAGTAATTGTGCTATCATATTAGTATATGGCTTCAATAGAAGAGCTAAGATCAACTAGATTAGCTAAATTAGAAATATTAAAAAAGTATGGAATGAATCCTTATCCAAGCAAGGTTCCTCGTACTTTCTGTTTGGCTGATGCTAAAGCTAATTTTTCTGAGTATGAGAATGAAAATAAAGAAGTCTCACTTGCTGGAAGAATAATGGCCATAAGAGGTCAAGGTGCAATTCAATTTATTGTTTTATATGATGGCAAAGCTAAATTCCAAGCTGTTTTTAAAAAGGATGAAATAGAAGAGAAGTTATTTAATCTTTTTAATGATGCTGTTGATATTGGGGATTTTATTTCTGTAACGGGAACCTTCTTTAATACACAGAGGGGAGAGCAAAGCTTATTGGTGAAATCTTGGACAATAGCTACAAAATCTATACTTCCATTACCAGAGAAATGGCATGGTATTAAAGATGATGATGAGAGGTATCGAAAGAGATATTTGGATATTTTGATGAATGATGAGCTTAGAGATTTATTTATCAAAAAAGCTAAATTCTGGGATGTTACTAGAAATTTCCTAAAGGATAATGGATTCCTAGAAGTTGAAACACCTACTCTTGAAGTTACTACAGGGGGAGCCGAGGCAACTCCATTCAAGACTCATCATAATGATTATGATCTAGATGTTTATCTAAGAATTTCAGTTGGAGAATTATGGCAGAAGAGACTTATGTCTGCGGGATTCCCTAAGACATTTGAAATAGGAAGAATATATCGAAATGAAGGTTCAAGTCCCGAACATGCACAAGAATTTACAAATATGGAATTCTATTGGTCTTTTGCTGATTACAATGATGGTATGGAGCTTGTGAGAGAAATGTATATCAAAATTGCAAAAGAAGTATTCGGCACTACAAAATTTACTACTAGAGGTCACACTTTTGATTTGGCTGATGAATGGACAAAGATAGATTATGCTGAAGAAATAAAAAAACAAACAGGTATAGATATTTTGACTGCTACTGAGGAAGATATGATGAATAAGTTGCAAGATTTAAAGGTAAATTATGAAGGTCAGAATAAAGAAAGACTTACAGATTCGCTTTGGAAATATTGTAGAAAGAATATATCTGGCCCAGCTTTCCTCATCAATCATCCTGTTTTAGTTGCACCTTTGGCTAAAAGCGTTGAGAACAAAGGTATAGTTCAAATGTTTCAACCAATAATCGCTGGTAGTGAACAAGGTAGAGGATATTCTGAGTTAAATGATCCCATAGATCAGAAACAAAGATTCGATAATCAACAAAAACTAATAGATTCTGGAGATACAGAAGCTATGATGGCAGATGAAGAGTTCGTAGAGATGCTAGAGCATGGCATGCCTCCTACTTGTGGTTTTGGTTTTGGTGAGCGCTTATTTGCCTTTCTTGCAGACAAGCCTCTAAGAGAATTACAGATGTTTCCGCTAATGAGACCGAAGAAATAATCTATCTATTTACGTCAAATCAAATTCATTTCTTGATGCTATTTTATCTTGTATTCGAGATAATATAATTTATAATTACATTAACATTCGTACCCAAATGTTACGTGAAAATTATTATTTTTAAAAAACAAAAAATATGGATGAAACGGAACCAAAGTACATTATGAGCCTAAGAAATGATCTTAAAGATTTCAAGGATCATGTAGATAATAGATTTAATTCATTAGAAGTTCACATTGAAAAAGAGATTGAGGGTTTAGCAGTGATGACAGCAAATAGCTTCAAGAAGGTATATGAAGAATTTGGTAATGTAAGAGAGGAAATTTCTGAGATTAAGCTTGATTTGGCAGGAGTTAAGTTAAGTATTACTCAAATCAACTTGAATGTTGCTGAAATAAATAACAATATGGTAACAAAACAAGAAATTCTACCAATTCTTCAAGATCATAAGTTTAGAATTACTAAATTAGAGAAAGAAGCCTTCGCTTAAATCTCCAAAATCCTAAGAAATAGAATTCCACTAAATAAGATAGTGGGATTTTATTTTTTTATGTAAAAAAGTGGATAACTTTGTTTGCAAAGTTAAATGAAGTGGGATAAAATGGTATGCAAGTGGGAAGAAGTAGGAAATAATTTTAAATTATCGACACTTTAAAATTAGCTCTGAAACTTGAACACTCAGCCTATGCTAATCGGAGAACATCTGCACACGATAGACGACAAAAGTAGAGTCTCACTTCCGTCAAAATTCAGAAAGGAAATGGGAAATACAGTTGTTATAGCTCCAGGGATAGATAGCTGTCTCTTCGTTTTTACATTGAAGGGATGGAAGGAATTCGCCGAGCGACTATCGAGGCCAGATTCTTCATCGGTTTTGCAGGCTGACAATCGTAATTTCAACCGAATAATATTTGGTCGAGCGACCGAAGTTGAAGTTGATTCGATTGGTCGAATACTTATTCCGGTTCATCTCTGTGAGCATGCCAATATTAAGTCAAAAGTAGCAATTATTGGTGTGCTCAATAGGGTTGAGATATGGGATGAGAAGGTTTGGTCATCGTATCGTACGACAGTAGAGAAAAAGACTGATGCCTTGGCAGAGAAATTAGGATCAGTCGGAATACTATAGCTATGATACATAAGACAGTTCTTTTACATGAATCAATTGATGGACTTGCTATAAAATCAGGAGACATCTATCTCGATGGAACTCTTGGTAGTGCAGGACATGCAGAATATGCTTTAAAACAAGCAGATGGAAAAATCACAATAATAGGACTTGATAGAGATATTGGTGCATTAGAAAGATCAAGAGAAAGATTAGGTGATTCAAATAATATAATTTTGAAAGAGGCAAGCTATGGAGACATTTCTAAGGTTCTCAATGAATTAAAGATAGACAAAGTAAACAGAATAATGCTTGATTTGGGGCTATCATCAGACCAATTTGAAACGTCTGGCAGAGGATTTACATTTAAGAATGATGAACCTTTGTTAATGACATTTAAACAGAGTCCTTCTGAAAGTGACATAACTGCAAATCAAATTGTTAATACTTGGCAAGAAGAAAGCATAGCTGACATTATTTATGGATATGGAGAAGAGAAATACGCAAGAAGAATCGCTAGAGCAATAGTAAATTATAGAAAGAAAAAATCAATTGAATCGACAAGTGAATTGGTAGAAATAATTTCTCAATCTGTACCAATATTTTATAGAAGAGGAAGAATTCATCCAGCTACAAGAACCTTTCAAGCTTTAAGAATTGCAGTAAATGATGAATTGAATACTTTAAAAAAGGGATTAGAAGATGGTTTTAGTAGATTGGCAGTAGGAGGAAGGATTTCTGTAATATCATTTCATAGTTTAGAAGATAGAATTGTAAAAAATTTTAATAAGGAAAAGGAAGAGTTAGGTTGGGCCTTGATTCATACCAAAAAACCAATAGTACCTTCTGCAAATGAAATTATTGAGAATCCTAGATCAAGAAGTGCAAAATTAAGAATAATAGAAAAAATAAAATAACATGACACAAGTAATAGTAGATAATTTGCAGACAGTTCTAAGGTATAGGGAAAGAATATTCGGCTTACTTGTGGTTTTGATATCTATCTTTAGTATATATTATGTTTATATTATACACTCAACTATAGTAAACGTTGTGGCAAAAGAGAAGATTGTTAAGGAAATTAGAGAAAGATCTACTAAGGTTAGTGAATTAGAGAGTGTATATTTTAAAACAAAAAATGAGATAAATATTGAATTAGCTCATGCTAGGGGATTTAGGGATAGTGAAGTTAGTAACTTTATTTCTAAGAAGTCTCTAACAGCCTTTGTTACAAAATAATGAATGTAAATTCAGTTTTACGAATTAGAATCATTCTCGCTGTATTTTGTGTATTTGGTCTTTTGATTGTATCAAAATTATATAGTTTACAGATTATAAATAAGGAAACTTATATTCAAAAGGCAAATGCGCAATATGAAAAGCCAACGTCTTCAAATTTCGATAGAGGTTCTATTTTTTTTGAATTAAAAGATAGTACAAAAATCGCTGCTGCTACAGTTAAAGAAGGATATACCTTGGCCATAAATCCAAAAAATATTGAGAATCCAGAAGCAGTATATCTTACTTTGTCTACTTATATTAATCTTGATAGAGAAAATTTTTTGGTAAAGGCAATGAAGAGAAATGATCCATATGAGGAAATCCAAAAAAGAGTTGAAAAGAGTATTGGAAATTCAATTCTGGATTTAAGAATTAAGGGCGTTATTCTCTCTAGAGAATCCTGGCGAGTATATCCAGGAGATTCTCTGGCGTCACATTCTGTAGGACTTGTTGGATCAGATAGTAACAATAAAATAGCTGGTAGATACGGACTTGAAAGATATTATGAAGAAATTCTCTCACGAACTTCTTTAAATACTTCTATAAATGTTTTTGCTGAGATATTTAATACTATTACTAGTTCCGTGTTTAATTCAGAGCAACGTTCTGGAGATATCGTTACAGCTATCGAACCATCTGTTCAGAACTATTTAGATAAGACTGTTGCAAGTGTTAGATCTAAATGGAATTCAGATTCTATGGGTGCTATAATTATGGATCCTAATGATGGAAGAATATATGCCATATCATCATCACCCAGTTTTAATTCTAATAATTTAAAGGAAATTACTGATCCTAAGATTTTCTCAAATGCAATAGTTGAAAATGTTTTTGAAATGGGTTCCATTATAAAACCACTGACAATTGCTGCTGGAATTGATTCTCAAACAATAGACAAAAATTACACTTATGAAGACACTGGCACAATGGAGTTAAATGGAAAGAGGATTGCTAATTTTGATGGTAGAGCAAGAGGTAGGACAAATGTTCAAGAGATATTAAGTCAGTCATTGAATATTGGAGCGGCAAACGTGGCATTGAAGATGGGGCACACTACCTTTGTAGATTATTTTAAAAAATTTGGACTTTCTGAACTATCTGGCATCGATCAGCCGAACGAACAATTGAGTATAATTAAAAATATTGAAAGTAAAAGAGATGTAGAAATAGCAACAGCATCTTATGGGCAAGGTATCGCTCTCACTCCCATTGCAACCATTAGAGCATTGTCTGTATTAGCAAATGGTGGTAAATTAGTCACTCCTCATCTTACAACAAGATTTGAGTATATTGATGGAACTATTGAGACATTGGAACCACCTGTGGTTCAGGTTCTCAGTAAAGAGACAGCAGATGATGTTACAAAAATGCTTGTTAGGGTTGTAGATGAGTCGTTGAAAAAGGGAGCCTACAAGATGGATCATTATAGTATTGCTGCTAAGACTGGAACAGCTCAGATTGCAGATAGGATAAACAGGGGTTATTATAGAGACAGATATCTGCACTCATTTTTTGGATATTTCCCAGCATATAACCCTAGATTTATTGTGTTCTTATATCATGTCTATCCTAAAAATGCTGATTTCGCTTCAGAAACCTTGGCAGATCCATTTATACAGATTACTAAATTCCTTATAAATTATTACGAGTTACCACCAGATAGATAATATGAAATTTATAATAAAGAAAATAATTGTATTTATACTTATACTTGAGTCAAAATTAATTATAAGGAAATATAAGCCATTTATAGTAGCGGTAACTGGAAGTGTAGGAAAAACATCAACAAAAGATGCTATTTATACTGTTCTGACCAATAACTCATATGTAAGGAAAAGCGAAAAGAGTTTCAACAGTGATATTGGTATACCACTAACAATTCTTGGCTGTCAAAATGGCTGGAGCGATTTTGCTATTTGGTTAAAAAATATTTTCTATGGTCTTGAGCTGATTTTATTTAAATCCAAATATCCAGAATGTCTTGTTCTGGAAGTTGGTGCAGATCATCCTAATGATATAAAAAAAGTATCAAAATGGTTGAAAACGGATATTGCTGTTATTACAAAGGTCAGTGAAATTCCTGCTCATGCTGAATTTTTCCCTACACCTGAGGATGTATTGAAAGAGAAATTATACTTGGCAGAATCCTTGAAAAATAGTGGAACACTGATTGTTTCCGCTGATGACAAGCGTCTTGTAGAGGCAAGTAAAAATTATAAACAGAAAGTAATGACATTTGGTATAGACAACTCTGCAACAATATCTGCATCAGATATATCTATGAATATAAAATCTGGAGTATTATTTAAATTAAATTATGAAGGTAACAGTATTCCTGTAAATATCAAGGGAGCTATTGGTAATCAATTTATTTATCCAGTTCTTGCTGCATCTGTAGTGGGAATTGCTAGAAATATTTCCATTAATAAAATAGTTGAATCCATACCAAATCATATTCCATCAAAGGGCAGAATGAATATTTTGTCTGGAATAAATGGTAGTACTCTTATAGATGATACATACAATTCATCACCAGATGCTGTTAGCGAAGCGTTGAATGCTTTATCTAAAATTGAGACTACAGGCAAAAAAATAGCAGTATTAGGAGATATGATGGAATTGGGTAAATATTCTACTGATGAACATAGGAAAATTGGCGAGAAAGCAATGAAAGTCTGCAATATTCTAGTAACAGTTGGACCAAGAGCTAAACTAATGAGTAAAGATTCAGTACATTTTGATTCATCAATAAATGCTGGTGAATATGTAAAAGGAATAATTGGGGAGGGTGATATAGTCTTACTAAAGGGTTCTCAATCTATTAGATTAGAAAGAGCTACAAAGATTTTGTTGTCTGATCCAGACAGAGCTTCTGATTTATTGGTTAGACAAGAACCAGAGTGGCTTGCTAAGAAGTAGATTTTGTTCTATTGTTTTAGTTGTGCCTATGGCCCTATCGTCTATCGGCTAGGACGGAGCCTTCTCAAGGCTCAAAGCAGGGTTCGATTCCCTGTAGGGTCACATGAAAATAAAATCATGCAAAATGATAACAATAATCAAGATTCAATAAAAAATCATCTGGATTCTTTTAGGAATAAGGTTAAAAATTTTTTATCGCCCGATAAACCATCAGATGTTCTAATAATCAAAGCTAATTTAATTTGTGAGTATTATTTAAATCAAGTACTTATTTTGGTTGATGCATTTACAATGGATGAAATTAAAAGAAGTGGATTTCATCATAAGATTTCTAAATTAAAGGATTTTAAAAGTAATTTGAAATCATTTCAAGATGGTAAAAAAGTAGCTGATAGATTGCTTAGATTGAATAAACTTAGAAATAAAGTTGGACATGAATTAGAATATAATCTTTCAGAATCAGACATTGATGAATTAGGAATGTTTGGAGGTAAGAATTATATCATTAATAAATATAATTTTGATTCTAAAGAAGGCCTATTGAGAGATATTCTAATTGATATTTCAGCAGAAATTTCAATATTCCTGTATGACATTATTGAGGAAATTAAAAATAGTAATCAGCAAGGTATAAAATAGTAATCCAAATAGTCATTACGGAAAAACAAAACAGTTATAATAACCTATCCCCAATCTTCATTAAATCTTAATAACTTCTTAAGCTTTTCTTAATACCCACTTTGATAACATTCATTCAAGAATGATTATTTTTTCCTATGGGGGTGGTGTGCGGTACACAATTCCTTCTCGTCAAATGGAGTTTGGGGGTTCGAGTCCCCTCACCTCCACAGGAAAAAGTAATTATTTACAAAATTAGTCTTGACTTATCATTAAGAATGAAATAATATATGTATATTGACGAGAGGGAAATATACACCGTATATTAAATTCGCAAAATTCCGCTTTATGCGGTTTTTTGTTTTCTAAAATTGAAATTAACAAACAATTGACCCAAATTTAATTAGTGATATAAATATATACGGAGGATAATAAGTATGAAGTTGATTGTTAGAAGCAAGCTTCAAGTCATGGATCACTCTGGAGGAAAAGCTAAGATTCATGAGTTGGAGCCTGGTGAGTATCCAGGACAGATTGGACCACCACCTCAAAATCATGATAGGTCTAATGCGTGGTTTTATGTAGGTGGCCGTAACGCTGTGGGTGCAGCATTAAGCTACTTGCGTGAATTAAATAACAGTCACGCAGAGCTTATCGAAACTTGATCAGCAAACCTTCACGAATCGCCTTCGGGCGGTTCTTTTCTTTTATAAATATGGTATAAATATAAGTATATAAGCTAAATTATTTTAATAATATGTCCTACATAATTATCTATATTGCAATATTTCTAATTATTGCGAGTGTGCGCCAGATAAATCAATATCAGAGAGGAGTCAAATTTACTTTTGGTAAATTCAGTTCTGTGATGGAACCTGGGTGGAGAATTGTTTGGCCAATTATTCAAAGCTATCAAAAGGTAGATATAAGAACAAAAGCTGTAGATGTACCAGATCAGAATGCAATTACTAGAGACAATGTGTCTGTTAAGGTTAATGCAGTTATTTATTATAAAGTCAGTGATGCTGATAAGGCTATCAACGAAGTTGAAGATTTTAGATATGCTATATCTCAATATGCTCAGACAACAATGAGAAATATAGTTGGTGAGGTAACGTTGGATGAATTACTTTCAAGTAGAGATAAGATAGCAGATAGAATTAGAGAGATAGTAGATCGAGAAACAGATGCTTGGGGGTTAAAGGTTCAAAATGTAGAGTTAAAGGATGTGAGTCTACCTGCAGAAATGGAAAGGACAATAGGTAAGCAGGCAGAAGCAGAGAGGGAGAAGAGGGCGGTAATAATAAACTCAGAAGGCGAGCTTGCTGCATCAGAAAATATCGCTAAAGCTGCAGAAATGCTAGCCAAGACTCCAGGAGCGTTACATTTAAGAACACTACAATCTATTAATGATATGTCATCAGATCAAAGTAATACAGTAGTCTATATGGTCCCAGTTGAAGCAATAAAGGCTCTAGAAGGGTTTGCAAAAAAATAAAATGGAGTTTGTTGAATTTTTTGAAAGTACAAAAGTACCTGCAATTATTCTGCATGTAATAAGTGTAATATTTGGCATGGGATCAGCTTTGATCTCTGATATACTCTTTACTTTCTTCAGTAAAGATAAGAAATTAAATAAAACGGAAATAAGCACTCTATCAATATTGTCAAAGGTAGTTTTGATCAGCTTATTCTTCATTATTTTATCAGGGATAGCAATTTTCCTTTCTGATATTGATAAATATTTATCATCAGCAAAATTTCTAGCTAAAATGACCATTATGGCAGTTCTTCTTGTAAATGGTTATATACTTAATAATTATATTTGGGATAATTTATTGAAAAAAGATTTCTTCATTTCAAATAAAAGAAGAAATGTTAGGCGTCTAGCATTTATCGCTGGTGCTATATCAGTAATATCGTGGATTGTTGTATGCATTCTGGGGATAATAAATAATTTGAATTTAGATTATTACAGCATCATATCTTTGTATCTATTAATAATTTTTATTGGCTCTTTTGTTTCTGTTTATATTGAGAAAATGCAATTTAAATAATACTTATCCACAATTACACATTGCAGTGAACGAATGTTCACTATATAATATACTCATATAAGCAAGATATTTAATTTCAAAATATATGAGTAAATTTAAAATTGTATACAATGTTCAAAAGGAAATTAAAAAGTTAAATAACACTATTGATTTAAAAATTATTAAAGGTCTGCCATATAAAGCTGAAGCTAGAAGACACAAATTCCTAATGACTCAGTTCAATAGTTTTGAGAGACAGTCTAATTTCAGTATATTTAGGAGAACATTGGGATTATTAACAAGTATACTACTGTGATGGAGAAATATAAAAATAGCATTCTAAATTTCTATGACAGGAAAAAAAGAATGCCGAGCTACAGTGAGATTATGGAGTTAGTTGGATTTAAGTCCAAAAATGCAGTTTATAAATTGGTAAATAAACTCATTGAAGCAAATATTCTAAGCAAGGATAGTACAGGCAAATTAATTCCCAATAGCATATCTCCTGAAGTAAATTTACTTGGATTAGTAGAAGCAGGAATACCTACTGTTGCTGATGAATCAATACTTGATACACTCAACCTTGATTCATATTTGATTGAGGATAGAAGTTCTACATATATACTTGAGGTTAAGGGTGATTCTATGATCGAAGAGGGCATAAAGGAAGGGGATTATGTAATAGTAGAGAGAACAAATAATCCTAAAGAGAATGATATTGTCATTGCTGAGGTTGATGGTGGTTGGACAATGAAATATTTCAAAAGAAAGGGTAATAAAGTATATCTAGAGCCAGCCAATAAAAACTATAAGCCTATTTACCCAGAGAACGAGTTAAATGTTGTTGCGGTGGTGAAGGGTGTAATACGAAAGTATTAGATTTATTATAAACCCAGCAAATACTGGCATAATTCAATAAATATGCTAATATTCTGGCTATTATTAATAGTGTTTTCAATTAACAATATTTATTATGAATTCTTCAGTTATATTTGCAATTGTAAGTTCAGTTATAGCTTTGATATACGGCTTTATTTTAATATTAAATATAATCAAAAAGCCAACAGGTAACGATAGGATGAGAGAAATAGCACATGCTATTCAGGAAGGTGCAAAGGCATATCTAAACAGACAATATAAGACTATTGCGATAATTGCAGCAATTCTGTTCTTTGTTATATGGGGAACACTAGGACTTGAGACATCATTAGGATTCTTGGTTGGCGCATTATTCTCAGCGCTTGCTGGATATATTGGTATGAATGTTTCAGTTAGAACAAACATTCGAACAGCTGAAGCAGCTCGAAATGGCCTTAGTCAAGCACTGACACTAGCATTCAATGGTGGAGCAGTTACAGGGTTGCTTGTAGTGGGACTTGCCTTACTAGGTGTAACTGGATTCTATGCAATAACTCAGAATGTTGATTCATTAATTGGCCTTGCATTCGGTTCAAGCTTGATCTCAGTCTTTGCTAGACTTGGTGGAGGTATATTTACAAAAGCTGCAGATGTAGGGACAGATCTTGTAGGTAAGGTGGAAGCAAATATTCCAGAAGATGATCCTAGAAATCCAGGAGTTATTGCTGATAATGTAGGAGACAATGTTGGTGATTGCGCAGGTATGGCAGCGGATCTATTTGAAACTTATGCTGTAACAACAATTGCAGCTATGATGCTTGCAGTAGTTACATTTGGAGTTGAGAACACTGCAGCTATTGTTTATCCATTGGTATTAGGTGGTGTCGCTATCATTTGTTCAATAATTGGAACATGGTTTGTAAGACTTGGTAAATCAAAAGACATAATGGGTGCTATGTATAAAGGACTTGTTGTCGCTGCTATTCTTTCTGCGATAGGATTCTTTTTTGTAACAAGATTCATGATGGATACAAATGGTCTGTATACCATTTATGAATTATACGGTTCTGCAATAATTGGTCTATTAGTTACAGGTGCACTTGTACTTATTACAGAATATTATACTTCAACAAAGTATAAGCCAGTACAGTCTATTGCTCACGCATCAAATTCAGGACACGGCACAAATATTATTCAAGGTCTTGCTATTTCAATGAAATCTACAGCTTGGCCTCTTGTAACAATAGTTATTGGTATCTTGGTAACATATCACCTAGCTGGTCTATACGGAATTGCAGTTGCTGCTATGAGCATGCTTTCAATGGCCGGTATTATCGTGGCTATCGATGCTTATGGACCTATTACAGATAATGCTGGAGGTATTGCAGAAATGTCTAATCTTCCAAAGGAGGTACGAGATATTACAGATCCATTGGATGCTGTAGGAAATACAACAAAGGCAGTTACAAAGGGTTATGCTATTGGTTCAGCAGGATTTGCAGCTCTTGTATTGTTTGCCTCATATACACAAGAGACAAATGGTCTAAAGTTCGAATTAGGTGATCCACTTGTGATTGTCGGTCTATTTATTGGAGGATTACTTCCATACTATTTTGCGGCGCTTTCAATGGAAAGTGTAGGTAAGGCTGCAGGACAAGTTGTAGAAGAAGTAAGAAGACAATTTAGAGAAATAAAGGGAATCATGGATGGTAGTGCAAGGCCAGATTATGCTAAGTGTGTTGATATTGTAACTTCAGCAGCTATTAAACAGATGATAATTCCAGCTTTGATTCCAGTTCTAGCACCTATAATTGTTGGATTTGTTCTTGGACCAGTTGCTCTTGGAGGACTTCTAGTGGGTTCAATAGTTACAGGATTGTTCGTAGCTATTTCAATGACATCTGGAGGAGGTGCATGGGACAATGCCAAGAAGCATATTGAACAAGGTAATCATGGTGGAAAGGGTAGTGATGCTCACAAGGCTGCAGTTACTGGTGATACTGTAGGAGATCCATACAAAGATACAGCAGGACCAGCTATAAATCCTATGATCAAGATTCTAAATATAGTTGCTCTACTTATTATCTCTTTCCTAATATAATTTATTCTATTATTATAGTCATGTAATTTAATAAATGACATGATGAAAGCAATAAATTTTGCGTTATGGGTTGTTGGAGCAGCATTTATATTGCCGTGTGTATTCGTTGCGAGTGTAATATATCCTAGATGGGAGAAATGGGGTGAAGATTTCTAGAGTTTGTAAATTGTGATAATATAATTAATAATGAATTATCAGTCAAAATATTATCAGTCACTAAAGATAGGACTGTTTTTAGCTCTGCGTGATATCAAAAAGGCCAATAAATGGACAACATTATTAATTGTTGTGGTTATGGTTCTAACATTTCTAAACCTAATAGTTATTAGTGGTGTCCTTGTTGGTCTTATTGAAGGTTCTACTGATGCTAACAGATATAGATATACAGGAGATTTAATTGTCTCTGTTCTACCAAAAAAAACGTATATCGAAAGAAGTTCTCCAATTATAGAATTAATAAAGAGTCAGAGTTATGTAGAGAGTGTATCAGCGAGATATGCTGAAGGTGTTCGAATTGAAGCAAATTACAAAAATCGAACTAGATTAAGCGACCAGGTAGATAATGCCGCTGGACTTGTTGCAGGTATAAATCCCTTAGATGAAGACAAAACAACGAATTTATCAAAATATTTAGTTGAAGGGGAATATTTGGACGAAGGTGATACTGACAAAATATTAATTGGCGCTAATCTTCTGTATAAATATACACCCATAGAGTCTCCAGGATTCTCAACTCTAAAAAATGTTGAATTAGGTTCTAAGGTCAGATTGGTTATTGCTGGTAAGACAAAAGAAGTAACAATAAAGGGTATTATAAAGAGTAAGGTGGATATTGATATGAGAGTTATAATGCTTGATACAGAATTAAAGAAAATAATCGGTAGAGGAGATAATAATGTTGATGAAATATCAGTCATACTGAAGCCTGAAGAAGACCCAATGAAATTAAAAGAATTACTAGTTTCAGAAGGCTATGATCGATATGCTCTTATTCAAACTTGGGAAGAAGCTCAGCCAAAATTCTTAAATGACATAAAAGCAACATTCGGTTTATTGGGTAATCTTATTGGTTCTATAGGTTTGGCTGTTGCTGCTATTACAATATTTATTATTATTTTCGTAAATGCAATTACCAGAAGAAGGTTTATTGGAATATTGAAAGGTATTGGTATCAGATCTTTAGCTATTGAGTTCTCATATGTAATTCAGTCACTTTTCTATGCATTATGCGGAATTATTATTGGTAGTATTGTAGTATTCTTTTTCCTAAAACCTTTCATAGCAGCGCATCCGATAAATTTCCCATTTAGTGATGGAATATTGGTAGCCACATTTAGCGGTACTCTTATACGGGCTATTATTCTATTTATAGCAACTTTAATAGCAGGTTATATTCCAGCTAGAATTGTTGTAAAACAGAATACTCTTGATGCAATTCTTGGAAGATAATTTATATGATAAAGACACATAATTTAACAAAAAAATATAAAAGTGGAACAGTAGAATTAACTGCTCTTAACAATGTATCTCTTGAAATGAAAGAAGGAGAGTTCCTAGCTATTACAGGTCGATCTGGCTCAGGCAAAAGTACATTATTGTATCAATTAGGATTACTTGATCGACCAACATCTGGTTCTGTAATAATAGATGGTAAGGATGTTTTATCTATGAGTGAAGAGGAAAGAACATTCCTTAGATTGTCAGAATTAGGTTATGTTTTTCAGGATTACGCTATTCTTCCATCTCTTACTAGCTTGGAAAATGTTATGCTCCCGCTTCTTATGCTTGGAGTTGAGACTAAACATGCCAAGACAAAAGCAGAATATGCTCTTGATAAGGTTGGTCTTGCAGACAAATTAAGGAATTATCCTTCTCAGATTTCTGGCGGACAACAACAGAGAGTAGCTATTGCTCGTGCTATTGCTCATGAACCAAAAATTATTTTTGCAGATGAGCCGACTGCAAATCTAGATAGTGAGACATCAGAGATGGTTCTAGAAGCTTTTATAAAACTGCACAAAGATGGGCAGACAATTATGATGGTAACCCACGAGAAAGACTATGCAGCTCTTACAGATAGAGTTATTGAGCTATCAGATGGTAAAATAATCAACGACTTTAGAGTTAAAAATACATAAGCCCAATGATAGCTCCGACGATTTTTATTATATTTGGTATCACTGGCGATCTTGCCGGGCGCAAGCTTCTTCCGGCATTATTAAATTTGTATGTAAAAAATAATTTACCAAAGAAATTCGCTATTGTTGGATTCTCTAGAAGACCATTTACACGTGAGGATTTCAGGCAATTTATTCGTATACATATGAAAGTTAAGGTTGGACAGTACAAAGAAGAGGATATAAAGCACTTTATTGATCATATGTATTATGAACAAGGGAATTTTGACAATCCTCAATCATATGCGCAATTGTCACAAAGATTAAAATTAATAGATGATAATTTTGGACAATGTTCAAACAAACTATTTCACCTTTCAATACCACCTTCACTTTATGAATCTATTTTTGACCACTTAGCAAATTCTGGTCTAACAATTCCTTGTGGTGGTGATGAAGGTTGGACAAGGGTTTTGGTTGAGAAGCCATTTGGTAATGATGTTGAAACTGCAAAAAACTTAGACAAAAAATTGGGCCAACTTTTCAATGAAAATCAAATATTTCGAATTGATCATTATTTAGCGAAAGAAGCGTTACAAAATATTATGGCTTTCCGTTTTGCTAATTCATTATTTGAGCCATTATGGAATCATCATCATATTGATAAGGTCCATATAAAACTATTAGAGAAAATTGGCATGGAAGGTCGAGGTGCTACTTATGATTATATTGGTGCATTGAAGGATGTTGGACAAAATCATATTCTACAAATGCTAGCCTTGGTGGCAATGGATAATCCGGACTCATTTGATGCATCTGATATTAGAAGTGCAAGAGCGCATATTCTAAAGCATTTGAGACCTATGACTACTAGGAATATTAATCAATTTGCAGTCAAGGGTCAGTATGAGGGTTATAAGTCAGAAGTCGGTGTTAGAGAGCATACACAGACTGAGACATATTTCAGACTCGAAACATACATTGATACTTCAAGATGGAAAAATGTACCATTCTATTTGGAAAGTGGCAAATCACTCTATGAGACTAAAACTGAAATAGACATTTATTTCAAGAACGAAGTGGAAGATAGACAAAATATCTTGACCTTTAGAATTCAGCCAGATGAAGGAATCAAAATTCGTTTTTGGGTCAAGACCCCTGGATTTGATATGAAAGTTGAGCCAAAAACAATGAAATTTAAATATGCCGATTTCCAGTCTTTATCCGTTCTTCCTGATGCTTATGAGAAGGTTCTCTTTGATGCTATTATGGGCGATCAGACTCTCTTTACAAGTACTGATGAGGTACTGTATGCTTGGAAGTACATTTCAACGGTCATATCGTCATGGAATGCGGTTCCGCTTACAATTTATAAGAAAGGTTCACAAGAAATAATTTAAACCATGTTTCAAAATTTTTTACTTAAAACAATGTTAAAAAGGCAAATGAAAAATGTTCCTGCAGAACAGCAAGAGCAAATATTTGCAATGATTGAGAAGAATCCTGATTTTTTTATGAAGATTGCCGAGGAAGCACAAGAGAAAATAAAAGGTGGAATGTCTCAGCAAGATGCCATGATGGCAGTGATGAAGGCGCATGAGTCTGAGTTAAGAGCGGTGATGGGGAAGTGATAAATAAACAAAAAAGCCACAAGGACTTTCTTGTGACTTCTGACAATTCCCAGTATTGGAAGGTAGTCAGAGTACCTTTGTTGGCGATCTACCCACATCGCTCTCGAACTTCTTCAGGGAAGAAATTGAGCGCCTGCTCGTGGGTGATCCGGCTTTCCTTTCGAGCCAAGATCAGGGTGTCGAAGAACTCATTAAAACCCATTTCCATCTCGCGTTGTTGACGACCATCTTCTTGACGTG
The DNA here is from genome assembly GCA_964467225.1 of uncultured Candidatus Saccharibacteria bacterium. Classification (GTDB taxonomy): domain Bacteria; phylum Patescibacteriota; class Minisyncoccia; order Phycocordibacterales; family PALSA-1337; genus CAIOGI01. The sequence goes on along the minus strand of CAYXPQ010000002.1, from coordinate 2,189 downwards.
CCAGATCATTAGCGGGCGCTAGACCCCATTCCTCGGGCATCTCATCACCAACTGTCAAACCTGGGCAGTTTGGTTCAGTGACGAAAATATACTTTCCACTGACTGCTCGAACCAGACCGCCCCCTTGAGTGCCCCATACAGGGAATTTGAATGCGCTCATTTTATTGTTCTTTCTTGATTTGTGTATGTCAAATACCTCTGATATTCTCTAAAATCTTATCATAAATAAAATTATTTGTCAAATCAGATATTTCCTGATATTCTAGATCCTATGTCATTATCAATCGGTATTGTCGGCTTACCAAATGTAGGCAAATCCACATTATTTAACGCACTTACAAAGAAAAGTGTTCTCATTGCAAATTATCCATTCGCAACTATAGATCCGTCAGTAGGGGTTGTAGCAGTTCCTGATGAGAGATTGTGGAAGCTTGCCGAATTCTCAAAGACTCAAAAAACAATACCAGCAGTGGTTGAATTCGTAGATATTGCAGGACTTGTAAAAGGTGCTTCAGATGGAGAAGGTCTTGGTAATCAATTTTTAACCAATATTAGGGAGACAGATGCTATAGCTGAGGTTGTAAGAATATTTGAGGATGACAATATTATTCATGTGGATGGTAAAATCAATCCTCTTAAAGACATTGAAGTTATCAATTTGGAATTAATACTTGCTGATCTTCAAACAGTTACAAAAAGACTTGCTAATTTACAAAGAGAAGTTAAATCAGGCAAGAAAGGAGCAATTATTGAAAATGGTTTAGTCGAAAAGATCAAAGTTGCTCTAGAAGCTGGCAAGTTAGCATCCTCTGTAATTCCAGATGAATTTGAGGCACCATTTCTTAAATCTTTACACTTACTTACATCAAAGCCATTTATGTATGTGTTGAACAAGAAGTCAGGAGGCAAAAATCTTGATGAAATAAATGATGATAGATATAAAGCTCTTATTAAATTTTTTGATGATAATAAAGCTAAATGGGTGATAGTAGATGCTGGTATTGAGCATGAATTAAAGGATATGGATGATAAGGATAAAAAGGAATTTAGAGAAGGACTAGGTGCTAAAGATGATGGTATAGATAATCTTATTAAAAAGGGTTATGAATTGTTAAATTTGATTACATATTTTACAACAGGGGAAAAGGAGACAAGAGCTTGGACAATAGGCCGTGGTTGGACAGCACCAGAAGCAGGTACTGCAATACATGGAGATTTCAAAGATAAATTTATAAGAGCTGAAGTAATAGAGTGGGATAAGTTATTGGAAGCAGGATCATTTGGTAATGCGAGGGAGAAGGGATGGTTAAGAACAGAGGGGAAGGAGTATGTGGTTAAGGATGGGGATGTGATGGAGTTTAAGATTTAGGCAAAAATTTACCCCACTCGCGTTACTGCAAGTGGGGCTGTCAGACGGAATTTAGGGTGATTTGAGTCGTCCTACGACGAAGGATCAGAGCCGTAAAAACCATGTGACGTTAAGCATCATATCAAATTACCATCTTCTTGTCAAGTACAGGAAGACGGTGGTGTCATAGAGGTTAAGTTTTAAACAAGAAAAGAGCCCTGAGGTGTGAACCTCAGGGCATATGTCAGATTTCCAACCGGAATGAAGCTTTGACCTTGTACTTTGGTCAAATGAAGAGAGGTTATCTGAGACCAGTCATACGACCGAAGTCGTACGAGTCCTGCTTAGCTCTCCATTCAAACCGGAACCTGACTTGATCTAGAGATTACTCCTTTCCAATAAAAAGTCAAGTAAGAATATGAGTTACTTTCTGTTTTTTTGGGATGCGGTGGAGTTTAAGGTTTAGGAATCTTGACTGAGTCAAAAAGTCATGTTATGTTATCCAAAGAAAGGAAAACCCGACATGAAGACCGAAGCTTCGAAGGAAGAGCTTGTAGACTGGGTAGTCATGTATGAAGTGCCAGATTGCCCAGGCGCAGCCCTCAGCACAATCAGTCGCAAGGAAGTCACAATCCAAGCTCCAGATGACCGGGAAGAGGCAAAAAAGGTTGCGATTGCATACCTTGATGGTCTCAAGAACGGCGCGAATGGTCGCGGCTTATGGAAAAAGGAGTGATTACCAAACCGGCTAACCCCATCTTCTTGAAAATAGGAGGTGGGGTTTCGACTTTATGAAGATGGAAGTCTTATTGAGTTTAAGGTTTAGGTCAAAAAAGCTGAT
>CAYXPQ010000001.1:0-180270 GCA_964467225.1 uncultured Candidatus Saccharibacteria bacterium | reverse complement strand
GATTATTTTTTCCTATGGGCCCGCCAATGGTTTGGGGTTCCTTCTTGTCAGCTGGGATTTGGGGGTTCGACTCCCCTCGGGTCCACAGGAAAAAGTAATTATTCACCATTGAACATTGACATATTAAATTCATTTGATAAACTAATCTCACTGACAAGAAGGGATTCAACAAATCAAAACATTGGTAAATCCAACAAAACTCCGCATTCATGCGGTTTTTTGTTTATTAACCCTACCCCCACTTAGTTTTTATATACTCTGATGCTTCACTCATGGAGAATGGCTGAGTAGAATTTCCGACACGGACAAAGAATTCTTCTTTTTTATCACCATCTTTGAGATATGCAGGCTTATGACTTTCTAATACCGTTACCATACAAATATCTTTACCATCTATTACTTCAAATTTAATATTTATATATTTTGAAAAGTTCAGACCGATCATAGTTTTTATAAGCATACTAATATGATTCTCAAGTCCATCGCGATTTTTCCTTGGTAAAGTCTTATAATCACCTTCTAAACCCCTAACAACCCCATCATCACTTACACCAATAATCAGAGTTCCACCAGAAGAATTTAAAAATCCAACAATAGTTTTCATTACTACCCTTTCCATTTCTTTACTCACTTCCCCTTTGCGAATATCATTTCTTAATGTTTCTTTAAATTCCAAGAATAAACCCTCACCCTCCTCAATCAAAACTTTCGGATCCCTTGTAAGAATTCTTCCTGATGAACTATAGATCATCTGTTTTATTATATGGACATATTCATCAAAGTTAGAGACATTTTTGATCTTTGTTAACCTAGAATTATTGTGTTCAAGGATGATTGTTGCATGATTCATCATTCTACCCAAAGGGCTTTGATAGATTTCAACTGAAGCAACATCGGAAAGGTTAACTGACTTTCTTCTTCGGAAGAATAGTCCAGATTTTCTAACAATTTCTTTTTCAAAAATCTCAAAACGTGAGAAATACCAATCCAAAAACAGTAGAATAATGTACCCAACCTGAAAACTTGAGAAAATAATTATTCCAAAAATATCATATCTAATATAATCAGTTAATCTAATACTTCTAAAAAATTGCTCATAATTACCTAGAAAAGAAATACAAAAGAAGAAAACAAATGCAACGAATTCCATTATTACAACATTTCTCAAGAAGACCAGTGGCCCTTCTTTTATAATTATTCTTCTCATATTATTTGATACAATTCTAACACAATTTACTCAGCATTATATATACTCATTGCCTTATCTCTTCCCTCTTTAACTAGAACTTCTATAGCTTCACTTATCTTCTTTGAAATCTTTTTGAGCACCTTCATTTCCTCATCTTTGAACTTTCCTAAAATAAATTTCTCAATCTTATCATCCCCATGAGGAACTTTGGCATTACCTTTCGAATTTTCTGGCGCAATACCTATTCTCACCCTTACAAATGCTTCGGTTTTGATAGACTTGATTATAGATTCCAATCCATTATGCCCTCCTGAACTTCTATTATATGAAATTCTTATCTTTCCTAAAGGTAAATTAAAATCATCATATATAACTATTAATTTCTCAGATGCTTTCACGCTTTTTATGAGATAAACAAGACTCTTACCTGAATTATTCATAAATGTTTCAGGTTCAATTAATTTAATTTTCTCTTTTCCTACTTTTATTTCAGAAGTTAATGCGTTTAATTTCTTTTCAAAGACAAAATCATCTCCTGAGAATTCATCTTTAATAAAATCAAGAATAATTCTACCAGTATTGTGTCTGGTATTTTCATATTCTTGACCTGGATTTCCCAAACCTGCAATTACGTACGACATATCACTAGTGTGCCACAGACATAAATCTTGTGTCAAATGAATATCCATAATACAATTATCGCAATGAATCCTGACAATAATCCAAAGAAAGAAAATTTCTTAAAAGAAATTTTAAAATTTACAATCATTGCTCTTGTAATAGTAATACCAGTAAGAACTTACATAGCACAACCATTTATCGTAAGCGGCGCTTCAATGGATCCAACTTTCATAACAGGACAATATTTAATTGTTGATCAATTAACCTATCATCTTAATAATCCAAGACGTGGTGATGTCATTATCCTAAAAAATCCCCTTAACCCAAGTATTTATTTCATAAAAAGAATAGTTGGATTACCAAATGAAACCTTAGTCATGAATACAGGAAAGGTAACAATCAAAAATACTGACAATCCAGAAGGATTTCAGTTGGAAGAGCAATACATAACCCAGAACCACAAGACATCTGATACACTTGAAATAAAATTATCACCAACAGAATATTTTGTCATGGGAGATAATAGACCAGAAAGTTCAGATTCTAGATCATGGGGACCTTTAGATGGAAAATATATAGTTGGAAGACCTGTTCTCAGATTATTTCCAATTTCAAAGATTTCAATATTTCCAGGAATATAAGATTTATGTCAAAGATCAATAAAACAAATTCGGAAATGAAGTTTCTAACCTACGATAACCTGGATAAAGTAGGAGAAATAACTTTATACTACGGATTTGAACCTCATAAAAGCCCAGATATCAAAAAGACTGATATTGACAATGCTAAAAATCTACTTGAAGGTGATTCCATAGATGAAAACGACAATGACAAGAAAAGCTTACCACTTCATGTGGAAGAGAAAATCGCATTACTAAGAAAATACACAGAAGAAGAATTACACACAAAGAGCCAACCAGTTTTGATGTATTTCAAAGAACCTTTTAAGGGTTCTATCAAGAAAGGTAGTACTTCGTATAGCAGATATTGCGATTTAGAAATTCTTGGAAATTCCAAGAGTATTGCAGAAGCAATATTAATACAAACTGCTAGAGCAATTCTTAGAGAAGAAGGTTATGAAAATATATGTATTGAAATAAATAGTATTGGTGACAAAGATTCAATCAACAAATTTACTCGCGATTTAACATCTCACTACAAAAAGAATATAAACGACATGCATACAGAATGTAGACAACTTTTCAAAAAGGACCCCTTTGAACTACTTGGCTGTCAAAATGATAAGTGTAAAAAGATAAATGAAACAGCACCAAAATCAATGGACTTCCTCTCTGAGCAAAGTAGGATTCATTTCCAAGAGGTACTAGAATATCTTGAAGCATTAAATATTCCTTACAAAATAAATAACGCCTTAATTGGAAATAGGAAATATTGCACTGAGACAATATTTACTATAATCGACGGAAATTATGACTCAAAATCAAAATCGCAAAAAGTCTTAGCAATAGGAGTTAGATACGATGGTTTGTCCAAAAAAATAGGATTTAAAAAAGAAATACAAGGAGTAGGGATATCTATACTTGTAAAGAATAAAAAAACTGAATTAAGAAAAGAAGTTAAAAAAATAAAAAAACCATTTGCTTCCTTTGTACAACTTGGATTTGAATCAAAATTATTAAGTCTGGGGGTTATAGAGAGCTTAAGAAGCGTCAAAATTCCTCTTCTATTATCTCTTACAAAGGACAGATTAGGGGCACAAGTATCAATAGTCGAAAAGAGGAATATACCTTACTCAATAATAATGGGAAAAAAGGAAGCGATGGACAAAACAGCTATAGTCAGAAACATGGATACACACGCCCAAGATATAGTTCCATTGAACGAACTACCAAAGTACATGAAAAGACTTGAGAAATAATATGTTGTGTGATATCATTCTAATCCTATGATAAACGTAGAAATTACAAGAAACGGCACTGAGAATAGTATGTCTACTCTTAGACGTTTTACAAAAAGAGTACAAGGATCCGGCATATTACCTCGTGTCCGAAGTTTAAGATATAATCAGAGAGGACTTTCTCATTATAAGACAAAAGTCAAAACATTAAAATCAATTGCAAGAAGAGCTGAAATTCAAGAATTGATCAAAATGGGCAAAATGCAAGAGAAAACATCTAGATTCTCCAAGTAATGTCAAACATCACCTTTAATATAACAAACACCACAAAAGCCAAGCTACCACGCTTGGCTTTTGCCGATATGAAAGATTCAATTTTGGGCAAGAATTATGAACTTTCATTAATAATTGTAAATAAAAAGGAAATTCAGAAATTAAATTGGGAATATAGAGATATTAATGAGCCGACTGATATACTTAGCTTCCCTCTTTCTGAAGATTTTGGAGAAATATATATAAATCCCGAAATGACCAAACTTGAAGCAAAGAAATTTGATAGAAATTATGAAAATTTTTTTGGTTTCCTATTTATCCACGGTCTGGTGCATTTGAAAGGATTCGATCATGGTAGTACAATGGAGAGTATAGAAGCTCGTTTCCGAAAACAATTCGGCATCTGACTTCTCTGTCTCGATGTCCAGCGCAATAATTACAGGAATTGATATTGGAACATACCACATCAAAGTGGTTATTTCTAATTCCAAAGAAAAAAATGAGAAAGGTTTCCCAAAAATAATAGGAGTGGGATCAGCAGAATCTAGAGGTTTGAGACATGGTTATATTATCAACATGCAAGATGCAGTAGAAAGTATCAAAAAGGCAATCAGTGAAGCCGAAAAGAGAGCAAATATCAAAGTCAAAAGAGCTTTCATCTCAGTTGGAGGAATTGGATTGTCGAGCATTACTTCATCAAGCTCAGTAATAATTACACGAGCAGATTCTGAAATAACTGCATTAGATATTAGAAAGGTACAAGAGCAATGCGAGAAAGATATTCCTCCAGCAATGTCCTTGAACAAAAAAATCATACATTCTATTCCTCTTCATTTCAAAATTGATGGCAAAATCGCATTGGGTAAACCAGAGGGAATGAAAGGAAATAAACTAGAAGTTAAAACTCTATACATTGCCTCACTTGAACATCATTTGAATGATATTATACAAGCTGTAGAAGAAGCAGGAATAAGTGTTCAAGATGTAATGGCATCTCCAATTGCCGCCAGTCTAGTGACTCTTACAAAGACACAGAAGATCGCAGGGTGCGTTTTGGCAAATATCGGTGCTGAAACAGTCTCCATTGCAGTATTCGAAAACAATATACCAGTTTCATTAGAGATATTCCCTATTGGCTCAACAGATATTACAAATGATATTGCATTAGGACTAAAGGTACCACTTGAAGAAGCAGAACAAATAAAAATTGGTGCAATTACTGGTAGTTCATATCCACGAAAAAAGCTCGAGGAAATTGTCTCAGCAAGACTTTCAGATATATTCGAATTAATAGAGGCCCATCTCAAAAAGATAGGCAGAAACGGATTATTACCAGCAGGAATAATAATAACAGGAGGCGGTTCAGGACTATCAAATATTGAAGATTTAGCTAAGATTGCACTTAGATTGCCTTCAAGAATCGGTGCTGCAGGCTTAGGACTTTCTGAAAAACAAAGTTATAAAGATTCAACATGGGCAGTAGCATATGGTCTGTGTATTTTAGGTATTCATACTGATGAAGACATGCCATTAGACAACAGTAGTGTTGTACTTGAAAATGCTTGGAAAAAGATAGTAATATGGTTCAAACAGTTCCTTCCCTAGAGATTTTGACTAATTTTCTGTATCTGATAAGATTTGTCCATGCCCAACATCACACCAGAAATTGAAGCATTCGCAAGAATTAAAGTAATCGGAGTAGGAGGCTCTGGTAAAAATGCTGTGAACCACATGATAACGACAAAAGTCAAAGGTGTTGATTTTATTTCTATTAATACAGACGCACAAGATCTACATCACTCTCTTGCTAAAAAAAGAATACACATTGGCAAAAATTTAACCAGAGGCTTAGGCACTGGAATGAATCCAGAAATGGGAAAACGAGCTATAGAAGAGACAAAAGAAGAAGTTCAAGAAGTACTAAAGGGATCTGATATGGTATTTGTGGCCTGTGGACTAGGTGGAGGTACAGGTAGCGGTTCAAGTCCTACTGTTGCAAGAATTGCAAAGGAACTCGGAGCACTTACAGTTGCCGTAGTTACAAAACCTTTCTTTTTTGAAGGTCAACAGAGACTTAAAATTAGTGAATCAGCGCTAGAAGAATTGAGGAAAGAAGTAGATGCGATAATTGTAATACCAAATGATAGGCTACTTTCGACAATAGACAAAAATACTACAGTCAAGAATGCCTTCTCAATGTGTGATGAAATATTAAGACAAGCAGTTGAAGGTATTTCTGATCTTATAACTACTCCAGGATTAATTAACATAGACTTTGCAGATATAAGAACAGTAATGGAAAGTGCAGGATCCGCACTTATGGGTATAGGTTCTGCTTCAGGTGATAACCGAGCTATTGAAGCTGCAAAACTAGCTATTAATTCCCCCCTTCTAGATGTTTCAATAAATGGAGCAAAGGGTGTTCTATTCTCTATCGCAGGAGGTGAAGACCTAACAATGTTCGAAATACAAGATGCGGCGAAGGTTATTACAGAATCAGTGGATCCACAAGCCAAGGTTATATTCGGTACAGTCCGAGATGACAAACTTAAGAAAAATGAGGTTAAAATAACAGTTATAGCTGCAGGATTCCCTGAGACAAATATGAATGAATCGGCACTAAACAATATGACAACATCTAAACCACAAACTCAGATTCCAGTGACTGACAGTAAGCTAAAAGAAGAATCTAAGGGCAGAATATTTAATTCTATTTCATCAAATTCAAATCAAGCACCTATCAGAGAGAAAGTTGAAGAGAAAAAAGAAATCAAAAATGATATACAGGACGATGATGATTGGGGTGCTGTACCTGCTTTCCTTAGAAGATCAAAATTAAAATAAAACAAATTCAATTTAATGCAATATGATTTAACAATTATTGGTGGAGGGCCAGCTGGTGTTGCTGCAGGAGTTTATGCTGCACGTAAGGAATTAAAAACATTATTTATAACGAAGGATTGGAATAGTCAAAGTACAGTATCAGAAGGAATTGAAAATTGGATAGGTACAATCAAAATTCATGGCTTAGATTTTGCCAAAAGTCTAGAATCTCACTTGAGAGCTTATGCTAAGGATTTTGTTGATATTCATGTCGGCGAATCATGTGAGAATATAACCGAAACTGATACAGGTTTCAAGATAACCACAAATAAAGGTAGCTATGAATCAAAGACAGCACTGGTAACAACAGGAAGTTTCCGAAGAAAGTTGGATATAAGAGGTGCAGATATATTCGAACATAAGGGATTAACATATTGTGCCTCTTGTGATGGTCCATTATTCGCAGGACAAGATGTTATTGTCATTGGTGGAGGCAACGCAGCCTTTGAAAGTGCCTCACAACTTCTAGCATACTGCAAAAGTGTAACTCTAATAAATAGATCCGATAAATTCCGAGCCGATCCAGTAACCATTGAAGTAGTTTCCAAGCACCCAAATTTCAAATTAATAACAAATGCAATACCAAAAGAAGTTAAGGGTGATAAATTCGTTACAGGTTTCACTTATACTGATAATAATACAGGTACAGATAATGAATTAGCTATAACAGGAATTTTTGTTGAAATAGGTTCTCTTCCTACAACATATTTTGTCAAAGATTTAGTTAAATTGGATCAATGGAATCATATTGTTGTAGACCCAAGAACTCAAATGACTTCAGTTAAAGGTATTTGGGCTGCTGGAGATTGTACAGATGGACTATATCATCAGAATAATATAGCAGCAGGTGATGCCGTTAAAGCTTTAGAGGATATTTATCTATTTTTGAGAGCAAAGTGATCCCCATAAACCAAGCTTTTTTGATTTAGCTTCTTTCTCTAATTTCTTAAAATCTTTTTGGTATCCATATGGAATATTAAAGGTGTATTCATGAGCATAACCCTCTTTGATCAAATACTCATTTACAAATAATCCGTCTTCTCTTTTAACATAGGCCAAAATTCTGCCATATTTGTCATATACTGATTGGCTTTTATCTATTTCAATATTAATATTTTTATTTAATAATAGTTCTTTTGTTTTGTCCGATGCTTCTTTACCGAAACACTGCACTGTTTTCCTTGGATCTACTGTCTCTGGCGTATCTACTCCCAACATTCTAATTTTTATAATCTTACTATCTGATTTTACTTCAAGTGTATCACCATCTATAACATTAGAAACTAAATATTGTTTGTCTATATCAAATTTTAATTTTGGCTGATAGGAATAGCTAATAAAAAGGGTGACAATAAAAATTGTTGTAATTAAAATTATCTTTAATTTATATTTAAATAGAAATAACATTCATATAGATTAACACTTAATGTATCTTAATGAAACTGTATAATTATATTTTAGTAGTAGCATTATATCCTAGATGAATGCATTCCTTGGAGTAAGAGCAGAGCTGAAGCGTTTTAACGCCCAGCACTTAGTTTTTATATAAAAACAAAAGCACCCCTGAAGGGTACTTGTGAAAGAATTTTGTCTCTTAGAACCATTTCAGACCATGCGGTAATAAAACACTCCAACAACGATGACCAGCCAATACACAACCGATAATCCAGGAATTAACCTAGCCTCGAAGGTTGGCTTGTCACCGTAGTAAGACAACATACTAACAATAATGTACAAAGCACAAACAGTAACGCTGGTTGAGAATGGATGTGCAAATGAATAGAAGATTTGAGGAATACCAGCCACGATTGCAGCGATCGCTGACATTATCACCGCTGGTCGAAATCTTTCCCTTCTTTCACTCCATACATACATAATCAAACACATAACCGTAAGTGTAGCTATCATAGCTTCAAAATATCCAAAGGTAAGACTTCTATCCTTCAAATATGCATAAAAACCAATTGAAAAATCAGAGAGTACATATCCCAACATTATTTTGTATCCACCCCTCCTTGCACGGATAAGCACAACTGTGACCACAATAGAGAGTAGTGACCACAGAAAGTATGAGGTAGCACTGTATTTATCTCCATTATATATACTCCAGATTACTGGGAGACAGATGAGAAATGCTCCCCATCCACCCAGATTCACACACAGGTTGCGGAAATCAGCCTTAATGAATGTTTTCAATTTCAGTTCTCCTTCTGGGATGAAAGATTACATTGAAATACGAATCTTGTCAACACACTTCTCTATTTGATCTTGAAGATCAGAGCGAGAAGTATCAATAGTAGCTAGAAAATCAAAAGGTGTATTCCCCTCTTTCCTTTTATCTTTTTGTTTTAAATAATTATTAATAGCATCTTCAGCATCTTTAAAAAGCCAGGTGTGATTGTAATTTCGTAATTTGTTGAGTATGAACTCTTCGGGTGGATCAATATGAATCCAAAAGACTTTTACTTTCAATTTTTCTGCGAGGTTCAGAATCATCTCCTTTGTTCTTGGATTTCCGCAATCTGCATCAAATGCAATACTATAGCCTTGAATCGCTAGTTCTTCTACTAGTGGTTTGATAATTTCCATTAAACTTTCATATCCAACATTTCTTTCTTTTAACATTTGCCTAACTTCATCACTAGAAATTCTTACAAGTGATAATTTATCAGCTAGAGGTTTAATCACAGTACTTTTACCTGCACCAACCAAACCGACTGTTGCTAGAAAAAATTGACGATAACTATCATCTTTTATTATAGGTAATTTAAGAGTTTTCTTGTAATTTTCCCTGATTAATTTTATGTCCTCAGAAGTTAAATTCATACAAATAATAAAATAAACTACAATCCACTATCATCAAAATCAAAATCAATCAATCGATCATCTATCCATTTCACCAATTCTTTCATAACGAGAGAAAAATCATTAGTGTGAGTTGTCTTAGCTAATTCAAGTGCTTTCAACAACATTTCATTCTGGTTTACACGTAAATCTTTCTTATTGATTCTCAAAAAAATTATTAAACAAGCCACAGAAAGTCTTTTATTACCATTTAAAAAAATATGTTTTTTGTTGATGGTATAAAATAGAATTGCAGCCTTGCTGGCCAACGATGGATATTGTTCATTACCAAAATAACTAGTCTTTGGTATTTTAATTAATGAATCTATATATGCCTTATTTGCGGTATTAAATGAAGGTATAGGTTCTCCATCAACATTCCACTGTTCAGAGACAATTAAATATATTAACTCAATATCCTCAAAATCAAGGTAATCAATTATTGATTCTTTCCGTTCTGTCATATTTTGCAAGTGCCTTAAAAGTACTAGAAAAATCCTTTAGAGTAACTTTGGTTGCTCTGGTTATAATAATTTTTCTATCAGAATCAGTAGTAATCTTTTTCTTATTTCTGAATATTTTTTTAAGAATAAAATTCATATAATACCTTGAATAATATCACAATTAACGCTACAGCACAATATTTATTAAAAAAATTTGTGACCCTACAGGGAGTCGGTCATAGGTCTCAGCTTACTAGCCTCGCCTACGACCCTGACTCGCTCGCCTTCGCTCGCTCCGTCTTTCGACTCTCGCCTGCGATCACTAGCGAAAATAAAATAGCGACAAAAGTCGCATTTTATTTTCGTGTGACCCTACAGGGAGTCGAACCCTGGTTAACGGATTGAAAACCCGTTGTCCTAACCGTTAGACGATAGGGCCTGGTAAAAAGTACTATAACATTTTTTGAGAAAAAGGCAAAAAATGCTAGAGTTTACTTTATGGAAAGGTGGGTGAGTGGTTGAAATCACCGCTCTCGAAAAGCGGCAGGCCAGAAATGGTCTCGAGGGTTCAAATCCCTCCCTTTCCGCATTGGTAATATGGATTTGAAAGCCGGAAGACACGAAGGTGTCTGAGGCGGGGTCGCGGAATTCGCCAGCAGGCGAATATCCGTGACCAAATCCCTCCCTTTCCGCATCCAATCTTTACCCCACAAGGCATAATATCAAAATATGGTATAATTTAACACAAAATTTACCATGTTAGCTTTTTCAATAAGTTTAATCTGGGGAATAATCATAGGTCTTGCTTCTGCTATTCCAGTAGGACCTGTTGGCCTAGTATGCATCCAAAGAACCCTAGCAAAAGACAAACTATCTGGACTGATATCAGGTTTAGGATCATCTATTGCTGACGCTTGTTTGGCAATTGTCGGTGCATTCAGTATTAGATTTATAATAGACTTAATAGTTCAGAATCATATAATAATGAGACTTTTGGGTTCATTATTATTGATCTTTATAGGTATCTCATCATTTTATAATGAAAGGAACAAAGTAATAGTCAAAATTGATACGGCGCTTAGACATGTAGATGAATTTCTTTCGGGATTTGTTATGACTATCACAAATCCACTAACAGCTTTTGTATTTTTTGCTGGATTTGCAAGTATTACTAGCAAAGTAGGTCATAGTTTTATTATTTCCCTATTATTTGTTATAGGAGTGTTCTTGGGATCAGGTTTGTGGTGGATAATATTAACTTTCGTAACAGAGAAACTATCCCACAAAATCAAAGAAGGCTACATTAATATAATAAACAAAGTATTTTCAATATTTATAGTAATTATTGGCTCAATATTACTTCTTAGTGTACTTTTTAGATACATTGATATAATATAAATTATTGAAAAGATTTATGTGCGATTAGCTGTCTTGGTAGATATACATCGCGAAGCCAGTTATAATTAATTTAATTTGCGCGATTAGCTCAGTTGGTAGAGCATGGGATTGACGTTCTCAGGGCCGCAGGTTCGAGTCCTGCATCGCGCACATGATCATACTTGGAATAGAAACAAGCTGTGACGAAACAGCATTATGCATATTAGAATTCAAAAACAATAACTATAGAATATTGGGTAATATTGTGCATTCTCAGATCGAAGATCACAAAGAACATGGTGGAGTTGTGCCAATAATAGCCAAAAGAGAACATATCAAAAATCTACCAATTATTTATGAAAAAATTCTTAAAGAAAGTGCTATTCACGAAAAAGATATCGAAAGAATTGCCGTGACAAATGGTCCTGGACTGGAACCCGCCCTATGGACAGGAATCTTATTTGCAAAAGATTTGGGTAAAAGATTAAATATACCTGTCTTCCCTATCAACCATATGGAAGGACATATAGTGTCATCGATGCTTTCCATTTCAAAATCTCATGAGGATTACAAAGAGCTAAAGAATATTCCAATGCCATCTTTAGCATTATTAATAAGTGGTGGGCATACTGAATTAGTAAAAATAAATAAAATAGGCTCATATCAAATATTAGGATCTACAGTTGATGATGCGGTCGGTGAAGCTTTCGATAAAGTAGCTCGTATGCTTAATTTACCTTATCCAGGAGGACCTGAAATATCAAAACTAGCAGAACAAGCACGACGAGATAATATTGAAAATAAAATCAAATTACCTAGACCAATGATTCATTCAAAGGATTATAAATTCTCTTTTTCAGGCCTAAAGACCGCAGTCTTATATACCCTAAGAGAGATAGAAAGTCCTACAGATGAACAAAAACAGGATATATCAAGAGAATTTGAAGATTCAGTAACAGAAGTCCTAATACACAAAACCCAAATGGTAATTGAAAGCGACAATATACAAAGCCTAATAATAGGTGGGGGTGTAATAGCTAATAAGCACATAAGACAATCATTTGAAAATTTGGCCTCACAATTTAATTTACCTATTTATCTGCCAGTTTCTGGACTTACAGGAGATAATGCTTTGATGATTGCTTTAGCAGGCGCAATAAAGCCCTCGAATGATTACGAGGGCTTTAGAGCTGAAGGCAATCTATCTTTATAGACTCTTCAATTAGATTAGAATGCGAATAACCACTTTATAAAGTTATATACTCTTGTTGTAATTGGAGCCTTTATAACTACTCCAGGTTGTGTAGAATTTAAATCTTCTGAACTAGTAGAAACTGCAGCTTCACTTGAAGTAGATGTTTGAGTATCTAATTCTATGTCTTGATCAGGAGTAATTGTTGTAACTGGAGCAGTTACTACAACATTAGATACTACTGGTCTATTTTTATATAATTCAATTTCATAAATCTGCTGAGTAGTTAGAGGAAATGATGAATTACATTGAATTTCATTTATCTTTTTCTTTGTTGTGTAGAATACCTTTCCTGTAGGAATACTTGATCCCCATGGAGATAGAATTTCACTTGAATACTTCTTTTGGAATGCCCTTACAGCATCAAATGTCTTCTGATCAAACTTACCGTTTATATCAACATTTAATCCTTCAGTATTAAGTAGAAATGCTTGTAACTTTATCACCTCCATTTCACTGTTATTTGAATTGATTGATAAATAATCATTCAAATATGAACAATTCGCTGGATTGATAGCTGTTACAATACTTCTCCTTGAACCAGATCTTCCACCTGATCTTGATGATTCACCAGATGGAGAACTACTCTCTGTACTTGGGGTTGAGTTATTTGAACCAACAACTCCACCATTACCTTGATCAGTCACACTAGGAGCTGAACCACCAGAAACCACCCCGCCATTACCTTGATCAGTGATACTTGGTGCAGATCCTCTACCAGAGACAACACCACCATTACCTTGATCAGTTATAGAAGGAACAGAAGTTGGTGTTGGGGTTTGTGCCAGTACAATCACTGGTATAACCACCATTAAAGCCATAAATATAGCTGTAATCTGAATTATTTTTGTAATTTTATTAATCATTTTGTGTTTTATTCGTCTAACTGATAACATGCGGAGTATACTATATTATGAAATAAAAGTCAATAGGTAAAAGCAAAAAACGCGTGTCAATCCTTGTTAGGACGACACGCGTTTGCGATGGGCGGAATTTAACTTACCACCCTTAGAAACCAAAGGGTTTGACGACGTATGATCGAAAGATAGCACTTTTACCCCATTCGCCAGTAATGGGAGTGCTGAAACGACCACCGCCCGGAACAACAAAGACTCTTCGCCATGGACCATTGACCGTAGGCGAGAACTCAATAATGATATCCCTACCAATATC
This sequence comes from uncultured Candidatus Saccharibacteria bacterium, assembly GCA_964467225.1. Lineage (GTDB taxonomy): Bacteria > Patescibacteriota > Minisyncoccia > Phycocordibacterales > PALSA-1337 > CAIOGI01. The sequence continues at coordinate 166,357 of CAYXPQ010000001.1, read as the reverse complement.
ACCAGCAACCTCCAGAAGAATGAACTTGCTATTCTGAGGAGTGCTGTGGATGGCCATTTTCATTGATGGAGAGTTGAGAAGCCTCATCTCGTGAGACGAACTGGCGATAGTCTTCCCATTCTCCACTAGGGACCAAGTCCCTGTAATACCAAAGTTGGGATATGACCACATCCAACGACGAACACTGTCGCGTTCACCCTGATTATTGGCATTCGCTGTCTTGGACAACGATCCAATAAAGATGAATCGATTGACCTTGGTAGACTTCCACTCACCTGAAGTGATAAGAGGTCCACCATTCACTTGTGCGAACGAAGTCCCAGAGTAGATGTAGTTGCTCCTACTGTAGACCTCAACCTTACCGAAACGATTCGACCCTTGAGAATCAGAATCATTACTGGAAAGGGTGAAGACAAGATCCGAGGGATAGAATCCCTCTTCACATGTCACACTGACTCCAAACCAAATGGTAGTAACACCAGATGACGGGTCAGTGGGAGCCATCAGATATTCGGGCTCAAGGCTATGCCCCAAAGTTACATGAGACCAGAACTGCCCACTATTTAGATTCGTGAGCATCCTTTCAGACACCTCACGATATGCCATTTCGGATTTGATATATCCGAGATATGCATACGTTCTGATGTCAACATACTTGATGCGATTCTCTCGCACGTCAGTAGTTGAGGCAAGTCTCCGACCGAGTTGAACAGTTGCCTTGCCAGCATTGCCGTTATCGACAATGACAGGTTCGTAAGCCATAGTGCTGAGACCAAACAGTCCCGACACCAGAATCGACAACCAAGTCAAGATGTTTTTCATAGAGCTTTCGTCTCCAAATACCGAATTTTGTTGATCTTTTGCTGGTCAGAATGACCAGCTCTGCCCTGACCCTATCATATTATAGGGTTATTGTCAATATGTAGACAACTTAAATAAATCCCCTAATTTTGATGATGTATAATAGTTAAATGGATTTTACAACTATAGCTTATGCATTGCTATCGGGAATATTACCTGCACTATTATGGCTATGGTTTTGGTTAAAAGAAGACAATCTTCATCCTGAACCCCGTTCTATACTAATTGGCTCATTTGTAGCAGGCATGATAGTCGTTATATTTGCAATATTTCTAGAGAAATTCGTTGCAGACCTAGTATCAAATGAAACTACTCGATATATCCTATGGGCAGGAATAGAAGAATTAGTTAAATTCTTAGCAGTTGGAATAATTGCTTTTGGAACATCTAATATGGATGAACCAATAGATGCAATGATTTATTGCATAACAGTCGCACTAGGTTTTGCAGCTATAGAAAACACTTTATTTATATTAGGACAATTAAATGCTGGTGAAATAACCAAGGGTATAATCACTGGAAATATGAGATTCATTGGAGCTACGCTGGTTCATGTTATTTCGTCTGCATTAATTGGCTTAATGATTGGAATTTCTTTCTATAAAGATATTTATGTAAAGATAATTTCTGTAATTTTTGGAGTTATCCTCGCTATTGCATTGCATAGCGCCTTTAATTTGTCTATAATTAATGCAACAGGATCGAATACATTGAAGATTTTCGGATGGGTTTGGTGTTCAGTAATAATACTTCTTATTATCTTTGAAGAAGTTAAAGCTATTAGACCAAAGATAGTTAATTAATTAAACAGCACATCATAAAATAGTATGCCAAAAGAAAAAAAATCATTTTTTGAACGTCTAACAGGAACCATAAAAATGGATAACAGAAGATACGAGCCAGAAGAGGAGAATTTTAATAATTCCAAGAACCCTTCTTCGTGGATAGAAGATGAAGAAGAAGAAAGAGATGGCGAACTAACTGTAGATGTTTATCAAACTGCTGATATGATAGTGGTTAAAGCAATGATTGCTGGTGTTTACCCTGAAGATTTGGATATTTCTATTACAAGAGATCTTATTACCATTAGAGGTGTTAGAGAAGAAGAAAGAACAGCGAAAGACGATGATTATTTCATTAGAGAATTATATTGGGGCAGTTTCTCACGAACCATAACTCTTCCAGAAGAAATAGATGTAGATGAAGCTGAAGCTGTAGAGAAACATGGATTATTGATTTTGAAGCTTCCTAAATTAGACAGAAAGAGGCAGTCTAAGCTAAAGGTAAAAACTATATAGAATAAATAAAAATGGCGCATAATTATGCGCCATTTTTATTTTGGTGCCAAGGACCAGGATCGAACTGGTGACCCTTCCCTCTTCAGGGGAATGCTCTACCGACTGAGCTACCTTGGCAATTTATTTTAATAAGTCTTGAATTTGACTTACTGTACTTTGAATATTACCTATATCACTTGTTAAGCCTCCAGACTGTATATCACCCAAACCTCCAGTTATAGCTTTAATAAAAGGTTGTATAAAATAATACGCACCATATGAGAGTCCTATTATCACCGCCCAATAAATAAATCTCATCGCTGTGCCAATTCTTGCATTGCGACGAATAGATAAGAGAATTGTATTATTCTCTTCTACCATTTTATATGTTCTTTCAAGAAGTGATCGCTCCTCAGGACTCATGGAAATGAGTATACCAGAATATAAGAAAAAATAAAGCAGTTATATAAATAAAATCCCCACAGAGCTATAGACCAAAATAACATATAATCAGATCAAGCAAAGTGTTTAGAGGAGAAAGATTTGCATCTTTCAGCACTTTTATTAATTTAATTTAGTTATATTATCTATAGCTCTATGAGGACTTCTATATTTACCCAATGAACCCACGAGAATCTTTCACTCATGGGTTCAATAAAGTGGTGAACATCTGCAAATGTTCACCGGTTGTGTTTAATACCTTGCAGGGTATTTTGTGTCAGGCACAGGGCTTGAACTCGACCAAGATCCGATGGATTTCTCCATCGGGGCAAATGGCCTCGGTCTGGTACCCAGTGGTACCAAGACCATCCACATTTTCAAGTGGTAGGGCGATTTCGCCCTCCGACCAATCCTCGCCATCAAAGCATTTGAATTCCCACTCTTCGTGGGAATTCTGCTCCACGCGGAGGAGTGTCATCCTCGGTCTTGTGACTAGGACATGCCACTCGTGACCTCCGACATCTGTATGGTTCCACCATACAGACACCATCAACGAACGCCCCTTAGACTCCCTATGGAGTCCATATTCTTTTTCTGTAGACCTGTGACCCTTCTTCAGGGTCACAGTCCAACCGAAAAAAATCTTTCTGAGGTGTGGCAGAGGATTTAACCCCAGCTTAAATGAACTTACAATGAATGAGCCAATCTGGCTCATTACTTCCCTCCCGTACCACTCTCGTCTCCCCTCAAAGAGAGACAAGATTCCATATACCACATCCACACAACTATCATGTTTTACTTGCTTCTTCATTGTGGATTCTCCACTGTCTCGCGGACAAGCTCACCATATTGTTTAAGTCCAGGTGACTGACTAAGAACTGCAACAATTTGCAATCCCTCTGACCTGACCGAATTTGAAGTTTTTTACGCTATCCACTCGGTTAGGCGAAGAGGAATAACAATAATTTCTTATGTATTCATCTACTCCTATTTAATTTTCAAACAACAACTCTCTACATTGAGAGAAGTGTGATGATGCATTTATATGATCGCATTTTTCGTCATCACGCTTCTTCCAACGTAAAGCGACTGATACATCGCCTCATTTCCTAGAAGAGATATATCAGTCGCTTTGACTTGATTCAGATTCCCCTCTAAGAAAATCTGCTTATTTAGTTATCAACCTTATTTACTAAGTATAGCATATCTATTAAATTTGTCAAGCACACAAGTACAGGAAATAGCAAGTAGACCAATAAATGGCTTAAAATAGGGGTAAATGTGCCCTCGGCCAGAATCGAACTGACATCAGATCCTTAGGACGGACCTGTTCTATCCATTGAACTACGAGAGCTGCACTATTACTTTATACCAAGTGCTGTGGCAAGTCGATCTTGTTCAAAACCAACCATTAATTCTCCTTCAATATCTATAACTGGAACACCCATTTGACCACTTTTATCTACCATTTCCTTTCTCTTCTCTAGATCTGTGGCAACATTGTAGTCAGTGAATTTAACATTATTTGCAGTCATAAATTCCTTTGCCATATGACAAAAGTGGCATGTAGGAGTTGAATAAATAATTACATTTTTCATATTGATTATTTGATTATTGCTAATAAGTTAGAACATTATAGCACAAACCAATTAATTATCCTGTTCCATAAACTATTATTTTGTTCTGTAGTTGTAGAAGTAGTAGTTGCTGGAGTATCATCTAATATTACTGCGAGTCTCTCCCCTTCTTTTACAGCACGGAATTTGCTTCTAATCTCATTCTCAATACCTTGATCGGTTTTTAAGTATTCAAGAGATGATTCAAGACTTCTCTCTCTTTCAACTATTTTATTCAATTCGATTTGTTCCCTTTTTAAATTATTTTTGCTCAGAATAGCTTTATGATGAACATTGAAAACACCTCTTAGTAACAAGAGAAGTAGAATCAATAAAAATATTAGAACTGCTGGTGAATAGACAATTCTTTTGACTCTATTCTTTTTTTGAAATTCAATCATTGATATTATATTTAAGTATAGTATACTATGTTTCGTCTATGTTATTCCACCAGACAACAACAAAAATACTTAAAAGACTGATGATAGTTGTAGGTGTTTTGATTATCGTTAGTATGATAGTTTCTCTATTTTATTACGCTATCTAATACTAATCTGACCTCATCATTTTGATAAATACTTCCTGAGGTATATTTACATTTCCCCTGCCTAATTCTTTCATTTTCTTTTTTCCTTCTTTTTGCTTCTCCCACAATTTCATTTTTCGAGTTCTATCTCCACCATACATATGTTGAGTTACATTCTTTTGCATTCCTGTTAATGTCTCTGAAGCGATTATCCTTCCTTGTGCTTTGCCTTGAATCTTTAAAGTAAACATCTGCCTTGGAAGCACTTTATGAAGTTTCTCTACTGATAATTTAGCTTCTTCTTCTAATCTTCTTCTAGAAACAACCCTAGTAAATGCAACAACCGGTTCATCAGCTACCAAAATATCTAGTCTAACAACATCAGCTTCCCTCATTTCCCCAATTTCATATGATATAGAAGCAAATCCAGATGATACACTCTTTATTTCGTCAAAGAAATTCCTCATAAGTTCACGCAATGGCATTACAAGCGAAAGAGATGTTCTATTCTCTCCAAAATTATCTGTTGAAGATACTTCACCTTCATGATTGAAAACACTTTGCATTATTACACCCAAATAATCAGGGGGAGTAATTATTTTCATTTTAACTAATGGCTCATAAACCTTTTTAACCTCATGATCATCAGGAAATAGAGCGGGTGAATATACAGTTACCATTGTTCCATTTTTCAATTCAACATTATAAGTGATACTAGGTATAGTAACTACTAAATTTAAATTAAATTCACGTCTTAGCCTCTCGGTAATAATTTCTAGATGCAACATACCCAAAAATCCACAACGGAATCCTCTACCTAATGTACCTGAAGCCTCTTCTTCATGAGTAAATGAAGAATCAGACAATCTAAGTCTACCCAATGCCATTCTTAGAGAATTAAAGTCATCCTGACTCTCTGGATACACAGAAGCCCATACTACTGGTCTTGGAGTCATATAGCCATGTAGCGGAGGCAATATATCTCTGACAGAAGAGACAGTATCTCCGACTGAAGCAATACCTGGTTGTTTGATACCAGTGACAATATATCCGATCTCACCTGCACTCAATGAGTCTGTAGGAGTATCATCCGGAGCGAATATACCCACCTCTAAAGCCTGAAATTTCTCTTCTGAGACTTTGAATAGCAGTTGATCATGCTTTCTAACTGTACCATTCATTACACGCACATAGACTATTACACCCTTATGATTTGAGTATTGAAAATCAAAAACAAGAGAACGAAATTCACCTGTATTATCAGGTGACTTTGGTGCTGGAACTCTCTCTATTACCTGATCAAGAAGATTGATTACCCCTTCGCCTGTTTTGCCAGATACTTTCAAGATATCACTTTCATTACAATCCAACAATTCACATACCTCATGTACAACATCATTGATTCTAGCTAATGGAGAATCGATTTTTGAAATAACTGGAATAATAGTTAATCCACTTTCCCTGGCCATATTTAATGTTGTAAGTGTCTGAGCCTGAACACCTTGTGTGGCATCTACAAGCAAAATTGAGCCTTCTACTGCCTTTAATGCTCTAGATACCTCATATGAGAAATCTATATGTCCAGGGGTGTCTATAAGATTTAGAATGAATTCCTTGCCAGAATCATTACCTGAAGTCTTTTTGAACTTCATTCTTACCGGCTGCATCTTAATTGTTATTCCCCTTTCCCTTTCTAATTCCATACTATCAAGAACTTGCTCCTGCATTTTTCTCTTTTCGATAGTATTAGTTAACTCCAACATACGGTCGGCTAAAGTTGACTTACCATGGTCCACATGTGCCATTATAGAAAAATTGCGAATTTTACTTTGATCCATATTTTTTATTTTGCCTTTCATTAATGTTTTTTAAACAAATTTCCATATCTTTCCTTCTTTTATTGTGTCGAATAAATGGTAACAACATTTTAATGAAGCACATTAAGGATACCATATCATTAATATTCAACCTCCACAAATCATTATTTAATGGATAATTACCTTTCCATACATCTCCCTTTTTATAGATTCTACGAAATTTAGTATTTATTCCTTTTGAAATTAGCCATTCTGAAATAAAAGAAAGTATATCAACATCGTATGAATCTACTTTGAATCTCGCCCTGCCTTGATTCAAAATAAAATTTGCTTCTGCATCTACATATCCAGCAATAAAACTCGGAATTAGTTCGTCATTCTCTTTAATCCAATCCCAAGCTTCATTACTTTTAGGTAACAAGAAACTAAAAGTGCTATTTAAGAAACAATTTACATGATAATTTCCATTATTTAATGATACAGTTATCTTACCGAATGGACTAAAAAGATTCTCAATTATACTCACTTGGTCACTTTGAGTTGTGTGGCAACGGACAACTATTGTTTGAGATTTTGGACTTGGTTTATATACATTTAAATCACCAATACGGAAAGCTATCATATAGGCTTTATTCATAAGATTATTATCAAAATTTATTCTTTTGGTATGTATACGAGCAAAGGATGGATCTTTAGTTTTAATTTTAAACTCCTTTAAACGGTTCCTAATCGTTATACTATCACAATCGAAAATCTCACCAATCTTTTTGGGAGTTAAATTCTTATCTATATATAAGTGCCTTAATTCTTCAGCTTTAATATTTATTTTCTTTCGCCCCATATGTAATTATATTGTAATATACAACTACATCTTTGTGCAATCATACTAAAATAAATTAATTCCTAACTTTATATTCTAATAGTAAATATGAATCCTCTAGTGGTTTAGCCTTAATAAGTTCCAATGTTTTTATTTTTGATAGATCCATTTTTGAATGCAATGATTCACCATCCATAAGTGATGGAGTATTTTTCCCACCTATAAGTGCAGGTGCGACTACTAACAACATCCTATCAACAAGTCCTTCTCTTACAAGAATTGAATTAAGAGTTCCACCTGATTGAATTGTTATTCTTTCAATTGAAAACTCTTCTTTAAGTCTAGAAAAAAGATTTTTAAAATCAATTTGATCTTTATATAATATAATCTCCAAATTAGAATACTCCTTCTTAATAGTTAAAGCTGGGTGCAAAATATTTGTAGTAATAATAATTATTTTTTTAGATTTTTTTGAAAGGTAAATTAAACCATTTTGAGTTAAATGTGGCTTATTATCCACAACAATATAGGTTACTGGTGATTTATTTGGTTCATCAGTTTTATTATTAATTCCAATCTTAGCAAATACCCTTCCAGTATTAAAAGAGAAAAGATCTGTCTGCATTTCTAAATCATAATATTGTTGTAAACCTTCTTTGAGGCCCGAAATATGCTTGTAATCATTATCAACATCAAGTAGATCATTATCTCCAGTAGAAATCTTGCCATCAAGTGATGTGAGCATAAATAAAGTTGTATATGGTCTATTCATATTATTTTATTATACAATAATTACAATGTTTCTTGATCTGGCACAACCACATTTGATTTCCAGAACTTATGATGCAAAGTAGCCCAAACTTCTTTGATTTCCCTATTTTTCAAAAGTATAAGTACAATTATTCCAATAAATATACCAGTGATTCCAGCAAAGAATCCTTGAAAAAACACATTCCAAGCCTTGGTCAGAGGGAAAAATATATTAAAGAATCTCAAAGAAAGAAAAGTCACATAACCCATGATCACAGAAGAAGCGAAACTCTGAAAAAGAGTTACTATAACAGGTTTTGTGAATCCTTTATAATCATTTTCAAACATATGCCAATGCATATACGTATTAAATAAAACACCAACAGAAAATGCCAATGGTAGTACCAGAACACTAGTTCCTATCTGACCATTTACCTTCAAAAGATCTTCAATAAAAAATCTAAATACAGGAAAAGCAAAAAATGCCTTGGTCAAACCATATCCTAAAGCTACTATTATAGCTCCAGAAGTAATATTTATTATCAGTGGTTTTTTGGTTTTGCCTTCTGCATAATACGCACGGACAAATAACAAAACCAGACTTTGACCAATAATAGATACCACAAACACAGCCAAAGCAGCAGCGGTCAATCTTGTATCCGCCCAATCGAAGCTTCCCGCACCATATATTGTTCTCACAATCTGAGCTCGAAGAACAATAAATAAAATCATTATTGGCATTGACCAGAATACAATATGTCTTGCAGAATCGATCATTTGTTTTAAGAATTCTTCCCTTTTCTTCTCAACAAAAAATCTTGATAACGTTGGGAAAACAGCAGATGAATAACTCATACCGATGATAGTCATTGGTACTGATTGTAAATTTATGGCCAAGTTAAAGATTGAAATAGATCCCCCACTCATAAGTGAAGCTAAAGAAACTAGGAAAAAAGAGGCTAATTGATTTGAAGATAAAGTTAATGTTCTAGGCAAAGATACAAATATTACTTTCCTTATTGCATTCCAATCAATACTAAACTTAATATGTGGGAATATTCCCTTATTAAAAATAAAAGGGATTTGTATAGTTAAATGCAAAAATGCCCCAATCACAACTCCATATATTAATCCTTGCAAACCAAATATAGGATATAGGAGCAAAATACCAATAATTATTCCAATATTATAGACAATTGGACTTAATGCATATATCAAAAATCTTTTATGCATTTGAGTAATACTAGAAAGAAAATTAGATATACCTAGAAAAATTGGAGAGAGCAACAATATTCTGCTTGCCCTTATTAATTCATCCAGATACTGACTATCTAAAAAACCTGGCAATAATAGTTTCGTTAAATCAGGGATTAAGAAGTAGGTAACTACACTTACACCTATAATCAAGAAAAAGAAAGCAGAGAAAATCGAATCAACAAATTTTTGACCCTTATCTTTATCATTTTTATATTTATCAATAAAGAAAGGAACTAGAACAGAAGCAGAGACAAGTGAAGCAATAGATACAAAAATTAAATCAGGAATTCTAAATGCCGAATAGTAGACATCTAATAGAACACCCGCACCAAAATTGTATGCTAGAAGCTTATCTCTAATCAGGGCCAAGATTTGAGACAGGAAGGCAAAGAAAGCAAGAAGATACGCAGCCTCGTGAAGTCCGCGTATTTCTTGATTTACTATGTTGAAGAATCTCTTAACCATGAATTAAGACAGTATATACTATTTCGTGATTTTGTTCCTTGAGGTTTCAGCTGTCTTCTCTTTTACCGGAAGAGTCTTCCTTTGCTCAGGTTTATTATCAACAGGTGGCTTAACATCAGCAAAAGGAGATTTGCCAGCTTGTAAATTACTTAATATAAATTGTACTTCTTGATTATCAGGATTAGCTTCCAAAAGCTTATCAAACTGAGGAATTGCATCGATATTTCTTCCTAATCTAGCATATGATAATCCCAAGAAATACCTTGCATTTGCATACTGATCATTCAAAGATACCGCCTTTGAAAGAGCCTCCACTGCTGCAGAGTAATTCTTATCATTATAATGCAAGAAACCTAACTGAAAGAATAGTAGAGGATCGTTGGGATTTATTTGAGAGGCAACTTGTACTGATGTTATTGCGTCTTTTATTTTACCTTGACTAACCTGGAGTTGTGATAAGAGGAATATTGCTTCAATATAATCTTGTTTTAGTTGTAGTGCATTACCTATATATACTTGCGCATCATTTAAATTATTTTTTGATGCTTCAAGTCTTGCAAGATTTAGATAAAGTCCAGGATTATATGGATTTAAGTTTATGGCATTTATGTATGATAGTCTAGAATTCTCATATGCATTTGGAATCTGTAGAGTTGATGCTAGTTCTGAAATTCTAGCTAGGGCAATATGATTGTAATGATTTGTTGGATCAATCTCTATAGCTTTTTTAGAGAAATTAACTGATTTTTCAATCAATTCACCTATCTTTTTAGCGATATCTGAATCAGATGATTTTGAACTTTGTAGACTTTGAGTTAATTCATTTATCTTTAGTATATTAACCTCAGATAAAGCTTGATAAAATATATCTGAATTATCCCATGTTGTTGCCTTTTTAAATTTATCTTCCACCCCATCAAGATTCTCCTTGTCTGCCTTACTCAATTCTCCAATTCCACTATTGAAATATGCCAAAGCGATTGTTTTCTTTACCTGAGAAAATGTCCAAACAAATAATATTATTATAGATATCCCAGCAATAGCTATTACGTATTTCTTCAATTCGTATGTTTTTATAAACAGTTTCATTGCAGAAGTTGAAATGAACAATCCAATTACTAAGAAAGCAGTGAAAACAACGAAATGAGAGGGGTTATATAAACACAACATTAACCAAGAAAATACACTAAGGAAGAATGTTGACACTACTGCGAATCTACTAGACTCTGTATCTTGTTTATTCAAATTATTAATACCAAGAATGAATATGAATATCAAGAAAAGCAACCATGAAACTAAGCCTAACAGACCATTTGTGATAACAAAGTTTGGCACATAACCTGAACCACTATTAAATTCAACATTCCAGAAAATAGTCTGATTTAATAACCGAGGTTTATTCAATAAAAATTCTGATGCAAAGCGATTAGGACCTGCTCCGAATATAGGCTTATTCTTAATAACATCAGAGGCAATATCTAATGATAATTGCCATGGGAGATTAATTTCTGTTGATTGAACTTTCAATGATTTTATTAGAGGTGAAGCAATATTTGATCCCCATATTGTTAATACTAATGAAACTACAAATAATGCGAGCGCAGAGAAAGATATCTTACTTGGAAATCCAGCTTTAACTGAGTATCTATAATTATAGATACCATAACCAAGGAAAATAAGTGCAAGTATAGCCCATATTATTGGATTATTAACCAAAACCACGAAAAAAGATGATAGAATAAATAATATCCAGATATAAGCTCTCCTTATACCCTTCAAATCAGTCAAATTTAGAGTAAAGAAAGCTATCAACATTATTAATCCAGAAAACACGCCCAAATCACTCCATCTTCCAATCAATGATGCGGTGGAAGAATTAAAAACTCCAAAACTTAAAAGTGAAGAATCGAATAATCTAACCACATGGAATATCATCAATATCCCAAACGCAGCAAATAAAGAACTCAAAATATAATAGAATCTCTCTTTGTTCTTATACACCAACTGAATCACTAAGAAAGCAGCTAAGATCATTAAAAGAGTATAGCTTGTAGTTGTAAACTCAAAACCCTGTCCAAATAGGGATTTATTAAAGTTATTACTGAAAAATGTTGATATTATTGTAGATAGTGCAATCAGAGAAATGCTATATGTAATTAAATGATTGGGGATGTAGAGAGTCTTTTTCTTAAATAAGACAATTGAATATAGTATTGATGATATCAGTATACCTAATGATAGGACAATAGTTTTGATACTATCTATAGGAGATTGACTACTAGTGCTAAAGACTACTGCAGATAATATTATTGTTACTAATAATATTATTAAAGATAATTTTTCTAATTTATTGCTAGGTGAGATTGACGCTGTATTAACTTGTTCTCCGCTATTTGGGTTGTGTATGTCCATATAATGACAAAACTTATTTATAAATAATTTACTGATTAATTATACCAAACAAATAACCTCCGGTTAAGGAGGTTATTTGATATTACATATCTATAAGCCGAGTTCTGTATCTATCTTGCGATAGACGACAATTATTTATCTGGGAGATATGTTGCCACATCCCTCTAGCGGCACTCCAACAATATTTCTATTGTTGGCACGGCCTTGCATTGAAGTAAGGATTTTGCCGTTGCATTCACAAAGTTGCCTTTATGATTTATCCACATAAGTGGATACCCTGCTCTTTCGAACTGTCTAATTAAAGACGGGCGTCACTGTTCGCACCTCGCATCTTACGATGGATGGGTGTTACCCACTACTATCCTGCAAAATTTCTTTTGCCAATGCTCGGACTTTCCTCTATCAATATACTTTCGCATATCAACAGCAATTGTCTGATATGTAACTTATACTATAACACAAATTATAATAAAATCAATACAACCTACTCTGATGATGGGATGTCTTTCTTCTCTTCTTGCTTCTTATTAGAATGTGCGTGAGAATCTACTTCATAACTTGTATTCTGTGCTTCAAAGAAATTGACCAATTCATATACATCAGTAGCTGTACTCATCCATTTTGCTGGATTTGTAACATTGTAAAACTTAGGAAAACCTAATTCCTCTAATCTGCGATCTGCAACGTATTTTACATATTGATTCACATATTCAGCATTTAATCCTAGGATTCCATTTGGAAATAGATCCTTGTTGTATTCAATTTCACAATTTACACCTTCAATGATTATATTTCTAATATCATCTGCAAAATCTGGAGTGAGCAGACTCTGATTCTCTTCTAGAATATTCTGTATAAGATTCATACCGAATTGAAGATGCAAACTCTCATCTCTTAGTACCCAATTTATCATTGAACCGAAATTTCTAAGTTGCTTTCTTTGTCGGAAAGACAAAACCACCATGAATCCTGAATAGAACCATATACCTTCCATCACGATATTTGTTGCAACAAGATTTCTAATAAAGTCCTTCTTACCTTCTATAGTCTCAACATCAAGAGTTGTCATGGTCATTCTCTTCATGTACTTGTTGATATAGTCTTCCTTTGCCTTCATTGATGGAACATTCAGGTGATGATCGAACACTTTCTCTCTATCAAATGGGAATGTCTCAAGTACGTATTCGAATGCTACACAATGATTAGCCTCTTCCCACATCTGCTTTGCAAGATATAGATGGCATTCTGGAGATTTGAGGTATGGATATATTCCAAGTGCAATTGATCTATTTACTATCAATTCTGCTGGATTAAAAAAAGCCATAAGAAATTCAACCGCATGTCTCTCATCATCTGTCATGTTTTTCCAATCATCCAGATCCTCTTTCAATGTAATCTCGTGAGGGAACCAAGTGTTTCTGACGGCTTGATTGTATAGATTATAAGCCCATTTATATTTGATGGGATGCAAACTTGTATCTTCGGGTGCAGCTTTACCTAAAAGCATATTTTTATAAAAATTTTCTAATAAAATCGACTGTCTATTGACAACTATCACACTGAGCTCTAAGAGCGGGATCTACAGGACACACATTAGCAGCTGAATCACTTGAGGTCTTTCTTGGTGATACCACCGCAACCTCAGGAGAAGGAGCAGGAGCAGATGAAGCAACTGGTGCAATAACTGGTGCAGTTATTGGAACTTCAATAGGAGTTTGTACTGGAACCTGTATTGGAGTAGGATTTGGAATCGCTTGTACTGGTGTATTGATTGCTATTTCATCATCTTTCTTAACTGAAGCCACCGCCGCAAATCCTCTCATACCCATTTTTTCTGCTTTATTTACCTTAACTGTACTTTGTTCAGCAGTATGTCTTGGCTTCATGTGAAGATAATATGTAGATTTTAGACCCTTCTTCCATGCTGTTTTGTAAATATCCATTGTCTCATCTAGGTCTCTTGTTTCAAGATACATATTTCTTGAAAGAGCCTGATCAACCCATTTCTGAGCTCGTGCTGCTACTTCAATATAAGCATATGGTGAGGTTGTAAAGGAAGTTTTGTAAACGTCTTTTATGTGTTGTGGTATTTCTGGTATTCCTGAAATATCTCCTTGATTCTCTACTATCGCTTCTCTAACCTTCTCCCATATTCCCATATTTCTCAAATCCTTAACTAAATTATGATTCAAATCTAGATACTTGCCTGAAATTTTATTTCGAGAGAAAATCTGTGCAAATCTTGCATCAATTCCTGGAGTTGTACCTACTACTAGTCCAATATTTGCATTTGGAGCTACTGCCATCAAAGTCGCATTTCTCATACCTTTCTTAACCTTCTGCCTTAACATGTTCCAATTCAGACCCTTGTGCTTGCTCTGAACATCGACAGTAACTGGTATACCACGAGCATCAGAAAGCTTCTGAAGTGTATCTATTGGAACACGTCCCTTTGACCATTCTGATCCGGCAAAATTCTTGTATGGACCTCTCTCTAAGGCAAGATTTGCACTTTCATCTATAGCAATATAACTAACGAATTCGAATATTCTGTCGGCAAAGTCCCAAGCATGCTCACTGTCATATGGCATGCCTAATTGTTCAATAGTATCTGCAAATCCCATAACTCCAAGTCCTATTGCTCGATTCTCTCTGTCAGACTTTGCCGCTTCTGGAATTGGAAGAATATTAATATCTATAAGATTGTCTAGTTGTCTTACAGCTAATCTCACACTTTCTTCAAGCCTCATCCAATTTACCTCTTTATTTTTAATATGAGCTGCAAGATTCAATGAGGCTAGATTACATACTGCGACATTCTCCTTGTCTTGAGGAAGGCAAATCTCAGTACATAAGTTAGACATATGTATTGTACCAGTATTGTTATTCAAAGCTCTTATATTGATAGTGTCCTTCCATACCAACCATGGATGTGAAGTTGACTGCAATGAAACAAGAATTTGTCTGTACTGTTCTTCTGCAGGAACCTTTTTGAACATATTCAATTCCCCTCTTTCAGCTTTCTCTACATAATATGCATATCTATTACTGAATTCTTGTCCATAAAGCTCATTCAGGTCTGCGGTTTCTGCAGGATCAAACATATACCAATCTCTTTTGGCTTCTACCCTTTTCATAAATTCATCTGAAAGAAATACAGCTGTATTGGCAGTTCGCATTCTCATATAATCATCTCCTGCATTGTGTTTCCAATCTATAAATTCTGGAAAATCATAATGCCAATTCTCCATATAGAAACATAGTGCCCCCTTTTTCTTTCCCCCTCTCATAACTGCTCGTATTGCAGTATCAATAATCTTAGCGAATGGTGTTGGACCACTTGATACACCTCCAAAATTTGACTTAAGTGGTGATCCTGTAGCGCGCAACTTTGTTATAGATGCACCAATACCTCCAGAACCTTTCGATAGTAATAATACATCAGAGACTGACTTTGCTATATGACCCATATCATCATGAATTTCAAGCAAATAACAATTTGATAGAGCAGGTCTTGTTGTTCCTGCACCAAGATTTGTAGAACCACCAGCTATATACTGATGTCTAGACATTTTGTCGTAAAATTTCTTGGCATATTCGGTAGGATTCTTCTCATTGTATGACAATCCCATAGCTACTCTCATGAAAAAATACTGTGGTGTTTCAATAGGCTGCTGTTTCTCATTCTTCATGAAATACCTGTTAATAAGGCCATCTAATCCGGCATATACGAATAACTCGTCCCGATCTACATCTATAGATCTTGCTAGTTCATCTAAATCAAACTTTGATGCCATGTCGGGGTGTAACTTATTATCCTTTACCCCATTATTAATATAACTAGCAAAAAATTCTCTATGTTTATTCTTTATATCTTGTGGATCTTCTTTGTTATATTCTCCAACAACTTTTCGGTAAATCATTTTCAAAAGCAGTCTTGTCGCAACTTTATCATACTGTATATCTTCTTTGATATTCTGTACTGCCGCATTTATAGTAGCTTGATCTAGTTCATCTGTAGTAATGCCATCATACAAAGTTAATTGAGTCTCAGTGGCAATCTGTGTAACCATGGCGATAGGATCTACTAGCCCCGCACATGCACGTTCAATAGATCGATTGACTCGATCTGCATTGTGAAGCTCACGACTACCATCTGCTTTTGTAATATATATACTCATATATAAAAATTAATAATTAAAATTATAAAATTAACTTTGGTGGGAGTAATTTTACCTTAATAAAAATTTTAAAAAAAGGGGAAAAGCAAAAAAAATATAGATAAGATACACAAATATTGAAATGTAAATACCACTATAATTTAAAATCTAAAATATTTCCCACTTTGATGCCTAATTTAGACACTAAACCTGTATTAAATTCAATAACATATTGAGCTTTTTGTGGTGGGACAAAACTCTCTGGATAAGATTCGGGTTTGGCATTTTCTTTAATGTATACCACTTCTCTTTTTTCATTTAACCAAACAATATCAAGTGGAAATTTCATATCTTTCATCCAGAATTCATATATATCTGGCTGTTCAAAAACAAATATCATTGCTTCATAATCAGAAATATAATCCCTATCTCCGAGTCCCTTTTCCCTCTCCTGTTGATCATCGGCAACTATTAAAGCGATAGATTCATTATTTATATTCAGAATGGGCTTATCAGCGACAGAATTGTTATTATCAAAATAGAAAAAAGCCAGAGCGATAACAATTAGAAATATCAGTGATATTAGTTTGGTTTTCATTTACTTGATTATCTCTTCCGCAAAGGATGGAGATGTGCAGCTATACCCATAGCAAGAGCGATTATTGCTAAATTTTTGATTATGTACTGCCCTTCTAAAGTTGGAGTCATAAATCCTTGCCATGTAACAGATGGAAGTAAAATCAATGGTAAAACCGTCATAATCATATGAGGAATAAGAAGAGCTATAGCCAATCTTTCGAGCTTTGGGATAATAAAAGTAATTCCAATTATCATTTCATATATTGAAAACAGCACTATGAACACATTCCAGGTCATAAATGGTAAAGTTGCTTCCATCAAACCCTGGACAAGAGGATTAGCTGGACTTGTACCAAGTATTTTTAAAATTCCAAACCAGAAAAAAACTACAAAAAGAGAAAATCTTGCAAAAGGAATACTTAATCTTCGTAAAAATCCAATAAACCAAATATCAAACCTTTCTAAAGAATTTTTCATTCACTTTATTATAGCATATGATAATATATAAAATATGAAAATCGCCTTCGTCGGACCACCAGCTGTCGGTAAAGATGCCGTATCAGATTATATTGCACAGAAATTCTCATTAAAACACATTTCAAGCGGAAATATTATTAGGGATTATGTTAAAAATAATAATTTAGGCAATATAGATAGAGATAATTTAAGAATAATAGCCAACAAAATGCGTACAGAATTTGGTGGTGATATTTTAGTACAAATAGCTTTAGAAGAATCTCCTGACAATCTAATATTAAGCGGATTAAGATCAATAGATGAAGTAAATACTTTCAAAAAGCATGGTGGCAAAATAATCTGCATCACTGCCCCATTACAAAAAAGATATGAATTAGCAAAAATCAGAAAAAGAATTGACGACAATATATCACTTGAAAATTTCAAAATATCAGAAGAGAAAGAATATTCAAATCCAGACAAAAATAGCCAAAATGTTCAAAGAGTAATAGAAATGGCTGATATTGAGATTATAAATGACAGCAGTCTAGAAGAATTATTTGACAAAGCTACAAAAATAATTGATAACATAAAATCTGTGGATAAGTGATTAACATAAATTTTAATAGGAGTATTATTTATTTTCGGAACGGTAAGCTACAAGCATCCCTCTGAAGGATGAGTAGCAAACCAACACCACGCACACCAACATCATACACCCAAAAGTGCCTATGAAATCACCGCCCGTTGTTGCCCTTCAGTCCAACAACACCGTCCACAGCGGCTCGGCCAACCTCATCCACGATAACGGCGGCGCCTGAGCCTCCACGAGCAGAAGGCCCAGTGCATAGCCAGAACAGTGTGG
The DNA here is from genome assembly GCA_964467225.1 of uncultured Candidatus Saccharibacteria bacterium. Classification (GTDB taxonomy): domain Bacteria; phylum Patescibacteriota; class Minisyncoccia; order Phycocordibacterales; family PALSA-1337; genus CAIOGI01. Next base: position 148,055 of record CAYXPQ010000001.1, on the reverse strand, counting down.
TTCCCCTTGGGAACCAGCAGCGTAGAGAGTAAAATCTCTGCGCTGTATTTTTTTGTTCAAAAAATTGATATTATATAGATAATGAAAGAAAATCCAAAAGGAATAATTGTGAATGACAAGATGCAGTCAAATTACAAATATTTCCTAATTGAACCTATTGGTAAAAATTTTGATAAAGAATTTAAACCAGATTTAACGCCAAAACAAATGCTAGAACTAGGTGTATTCGGTGGAGTGTATATGAGAGACTGTACTGATGAATTCCCCGCTGAATGGTTTGGAAAAGCTAAATTTGCCCCAGCAGACACCAACAAACCACAAGCAAAACTAAATTATTTTGGAATCAATGCAAGCCAACCACTATCAGTATGGAAAGCAAAAGGCTGGATATATCCTGAAGATCCTCGAGGATGGTTCCAGTGGTATTGCAGATATTATATGGGAAGAAGAATACCAGAGGAAGATATGAGACAAATCAAAAGATGGAAAGCAATTAAGCGACATATCGCTCAGATTGCCCATAATTGTAGAGTCGGGGATGAATTCTGTAGAAGTAAACAAAGACAAGCAGTACTACATTGGGCTTATGATAGTAGGAGGATTTAATTAAATTACGTATTGTAATCATCAAATAAGTGTGTTAAAGTTTTTTTAGCTATAAGAAAGGACATGTTTTGAAAATTCTTCTTCCAAAAACACTTGGACAAATAGAATCCTCGTACGGGCCATTATTCTTTCTCGCTGGACCAGGGCGTGGTGGTGGAGACTGGCAATCTAAATGCTGTAGTGAAATAAGGAAATTGATTCCAAATTTCCATGCAGCATTACCTTGTCGATACCCCAATGATCACCCGATCATGGAATATGAGATTAAAGGACAAAATGATATTTTTGAACGTCAGAATGCTTGGGAGCGCTATTATCTTGAACTTGCAGCAAATGGTGGCTGCATAATTTTCTGGTTACCATGCGAGAGCAAGGCAGACCCAAGAACAAATGGCGAACCATACTCCATGGAAACCTTTGGCGAACTTGGAGAGTGGCGTGGTCGGCTTATGCACAATTCAAATCTTCGTATCGTTATTGGAGCTGAACCAGGTTTTATTGGCTTAAGTCCAATTCAATACAATTTCGATTGTGCAACTCGATCGAAATTTCCGATATACAAGACACTAGAAGAAACAGTTGCAGCTGCAGTAAAAAAAGTGTCTTAGCACAAGCCCCATGGAGCCATAGGCAATATGGGGCTTTCACATAATTACATCTTCCTAAAGGCTAATTAAATAGACATCAAAATCGCTCCTCCAGCAATCAATATTGCACCTAAAGTCTTATATAATGTTAATTTCTCACCTAGAAACAAGATAGCTAATATAAGAACAAATATTACACTTGTTCTATCTATTGCTGATACTCCAGTTGCAGGACCGAGTTTTAGAGCATAGAAATAGAATAGCCATGATAATGCTCCAGCTATACCTGAAGCTATTATGAATAAATAGGTTTTGTTATCAATAGAAGACAAATTACTAAATTTACCTAATACTATAGAGACAGTCACTAAAAATAACATCATTACAACCGAACGAATAGATGTTGCTAGTGTAGTATCGATTCCCTTTAAACCAATCTTCCCCAGTATTCCAACCGCTCCGGCAAATAGTGCTGATAATAATGCGTAAATAGTCCAGTGCATGTTAATATTATATCATTGCTTCATTAAAAGAGTTTTATTATTAAAAGTTTTTCTAGAATAGTTGTATTTTGATTTTTATAATACTCCCAATCTGATTTTAAAAAATTTTTTTGTTGAATGAAATATGATGTAGGTAAATTAATAAAATCATCTTTTTGAATAACTGAATTTATCATATTAATCCTAGAGTAGATTTCTGTAATTCTCTTGTCATATTCTTTTAAATTTACACTTAAATAGTTCACTAATTCTTTCAATTTACTCCTTGAATAGTTATTTCCAATTGTACTAAATAATGACTCATTGCTGTCAGAAAATTTAATAAAAGATTGAATTTCATATTTGTACACCTCCATACCTATAACTAATATGCTGTAGTTGCCTACAATAGAATTTAAATAAGTTTTTCTTAAGTTTTTTTGTGACTCATTCAAATTGTCAACTCCGGCTAATATTTGTTTTTCAAGGTATGAAAAAGAATTCTCTTTATAAGAATTATCAGTCGATCTCTTTATATCTCGATCAAATAATATGGTATTGTTTAATTTATTTAACTCAAGATAAACTCTTTTCTCAGATTCACTTTTAACCTTATCCCTAATTAATTGCTTCCCCTCACTCAAGTCTTTTAACTCATTCTTTATACTATCTATTTCAATAGCCCATTTGATTCTTTCTCCTACTGGACCTACTCCCAAAGTATTAATACCTATTACCTCACCACTTCGGTTCACTAATGGCCCACCACTATTACCAGGATGAATTTCAGCTGACATTTCAATACAAGGTATATTTTTATAGGTTACTTTCCTAGACAAAGTTCCCTCCTTAAAACTAACTTCATCTGCAATGGCATCAACAGACTCAATAGAACTTGATAATGGGAATCCGAAAGCAAAAACTTCTTCCCCTTGCATGGAATGCGCTGAATTACCAATTTTAATAAAAGGAAATACTCCAGAACTATCAATTTTCAACACTGCTATATCACTATCAACACTATTAATACCTATAACATTAGCTAATAATTTCCTCTTATCACTAAATGTAATTTGTGCAGTTGAAACACCTTTTAAAACGTGTGCATTTGTCAAAATATATCCTCTTGTATCAAACACAAAACCACTTCCTGAACCATACTCAGTTGATACATAAACAACCGCTGGCTTTACCAAAGAAATTATTTCCTGATTAGACAGAGTGGCTTTTAAACTATTTTTAACTGTAGTACTTGCAATTGATTTAAAAATTGGTTGAATATTTCTAGTATCTAACTGCTTTTTTTGTTCTGATATTTTTTGCTCTAAATCATCAATCTTTTTCTTTAATTCTTCATACTTATCTTCAGTTGTTGTTGATACAACTGTATTCTGTATCGGTTTTATAATCTCTATGTTTTTTGATGAATTATTATATTTTTTATTAAACCAATTCCAGGAACTAGGATTCCACCAAACTGCAAAAACAAATTTAGGAATAATTAATAATATTAAAAGAATTAAATAAATTTTACTTTTCATAAAAGCACAAGAATATGACAGTATCTCTAATACTATAGCATATATTTATTTTCCCAATCCACCACCCATTATCACTACCCATACAACAGCTATTTCTAAAAGAAGTATACCTATTGCTGAAACAGCTTCTTTTTTTATAAGTGACAATATCGCAAATATAGATGCAAGAACCGCAATAATATAGAATAGGTAGACTGATACTGACCAACTAATTGGTAGATTTGGAATCCAAGCAAACCCAAACTGAATAATAATTAATAGTAGAGAAATGACTAAATTTTTTTGATTTTTCATATTAGTTAATTATACTATAAGAATAAGCACAGTAACTCTACAAAGGTCTACTTTATGGGGTACATATCAATTGCGGAGAGAAGGAGATTCGAACTCCTGATACCCTTTCGGATATACAACCTTTCCAGGGTTGCCCATTCGACCACTCTGGCACCTCTCCAAATTTAGATTTTATTATTAACCATTTCTATTTCATCTGCAATACCCTCTATCAAATCTAATTTCTTAGCTTCTTCTAGCGTAACCCATCTGAATTCTACTGCATCTTCATCAAGCTTAACATCTCCAGAAATATATGGAGCATAATAACTCAAAACGATAACCGGAATTCCATCTGGTCTGATGAAAGTCAAATCCAACAAATACTCAACTTTACCTATTTCAATATTTACTTCTTCTTTAACCTCTCTTCTCAAAGCTTTCTCAATAGGACTGTACCATTGACCTGGATATGTTTCTTTTGAACCTATATAATCATCGACTTCCAATCCCCCTCCTGGAACAGTCCATTTGTTGGGATGAACTTTCTTGGTCGGACTTCTTTTGGTCACCAAATACTTTTTGTCTTTATTATAAATAATACAAGTTGTTGCAATTCTATGTAATTCTTTATGTATTGGAGTTGTCATATATCTATATACTACCACGAACCACTTGATCCACCGCCTCCAGATGAGCCTCCACTGAATCCTCCAAAGCCTCCTCCACCAGATCTACCGCCAAATCCACCGCCCCAGAATCCTCCTCCATGACCTCCACCCTTTGACACAATAAAATCAAACAATAAACCGGTAAGAATAAGTATTGGTATAGCAATAATTCCAACAAAGAAAAATCCATAAATAATTCCTATAACAATACCTGCTATACCACCAAATACTCCACCAAGCCACCAGCTCTTGCTTCTACCCAAAACACTAGCAAGTATTATAAAAGCAATAAATCCATAATTATAAATAAAATCCCAGCTAGCTCTAGAACTTACAGGAGTAGAATAATCAGCCTCACTCTTAACAACCGATATTATTGCCTGTGTACCATCAACAATTCCTTTCTCATAATCATTATTTCTAAACTCAGGAAGAACAATCTTCTGAATTATTCCATTTGATTGAGCATCAGTTAGAACACCTTCTAATCCATACCCAACTTCTATTCTTGTCTTTCTATCATTTAAAGCAGTGACAAATAACACTCCATTATCTTTATTCTTATCTCCAATTCCCCATTCTTCAAATAACTTTACTGCGTAACTTTCTATTGTTTCGTCGACCAAATCAGGAATAGTTACAACTGTAATCTGTACAGTTGTTGTTTTATTAAAATCAGAGAGAGTTGTCTCAAGATTTGCCTTCTGTTCTTTACTTAGTAAATTTGCATAATCATTTACAAAACCCTGGGGTTTACCAGGGCTAGTAAATGCGTACGCCATAGACGCAAAAAGTAGAAATATAATTGTTACGAGCGAGAATGCTCTCTTCATAAATTAAAAATCAACTACTGGAGCAAGTTCTGAACCCTTGGCTGCTTCAAAATATGATCTTTCAGCAAAACCTGTCATCGAAGCAATAATTGAACTTGGGATTCTCCTTACTTTCAAATTATATACTCTTATTGTGTCATTGAATCTCATTCTTTCAACATTGATACGATTCTCAGTTCCTTCTTGTTGTGACATAAATGTCTGCATTACTTCAGAAGATTTTAACTGAGGATAATTCTCTGTAATAACTAAAAGTCTTCCCAATGCACTTTCAACTTGACTAGCTGCTTTTGCTTTCTCATCAGGAGTTACTGCACCCGCATATCTTGTTCTAGCATCAGCGATTGCCGTGAATACTTCTTTCTCTTGAGTCATTACTCCCTTTACTGATTCTACTAGATTTGGAATAAGGTCAAAACGTCTTTGATACAGAGTCTCAACTTGCTTCCATTGAGTATCAGCATTCTCATTTAGAGTAACCAAGCCATTATATGTTGCAAAGCCATACAATACTGCCAAGACTACGATTATAACAATACCAATAATTATTTTTTTCATTATTCTTTAAATAAAATTGTAAAACTTATTTCTTAGGAGATACCTTTGTCTCATCTTGACCTACTGGACCAACGACGAATGCAAATGACTTGACCATATCCTTGAATTGATTGTCTACTGTGTCAATTATTGTAGTATTTCTTGTACCAACCTTCTGTGCATCAGCTCCAGTATATCCTTTGCTTGATGGACTTGAAGTAATAGCTCCTAGAGTGAAGTAGTAACAAATAGAATCCTTCTGAAGAGAATACATTCTGTTGAAGAATGTCCTGCCTTGAATTGTATTTGATAGAGATATCATATTAAATGAAAGATCTCCAACTTTTACAGTATTTCTTTCCTTTACTGTAGTAACTGGTGGGAAGGTACATGAACCAGAACTGACGTCGATTTTTGACTCAATCTTACTTACTGTATTCTTCTCCTTCTCACTTCCGAGAGGAATGATAAAAGTAACATTTGATGATGATTCTAGCTTTTCCCATGTTGTAGGATATTTAACTGAGAATCCTAATTCATCATTCTTGTATTCTGATAATTTCTCTGAAACCTTAACAGTCTGACTTGAAGGCACAAATACTGTTTCTGTTTCAGTAGGAGTTGGATTAGGTATATTTGTGGTTGAATTTGAATTTGCCTTCCATATCAAACCCCCAATCACTACAATGACGATAATAAATAATATTTTTTTCATGATTATGTGATTATAACAGATTTTAATAGTCCATACCAGCCATACCGCCACCTGCTGGATTTATTGGCTTCTCTTCTTTTGGTTCCTCAGCAACAGCTGCTTCTGTAGTTAATAATATAGCAGATGCTGAACAAGCATTCTGTACACCCAATCTTGTAACTTTTACTGGATCTACAATTCCTAAGGCTATCATATCTGATACAATTTCATCTTTTTGAGCATCGTAGCCGGCATTTCCTTTTCCATTTTTTACCTTATCCACAATTACAGAACCATCTTCCTTACCAGCATTCATTGCTATTTGCTTAAGTGGAGCTTCTAGGGCCTTTAGAACTATTTGATAACCAATCTTCTGTTCTGTTGACATATTATCTAGTTTCATAGTTGATTGAACTTTCTGAGATGCCTTGATAAGTGCCACACCTCCTCCTACTACTATTCCCTCTTCAATCGCTGCTTTTGTTGCATTTACCGCATCCTCTATTTTTAATTTTAGATACTTCATCTCTGTCTCTGTCGCAGCACCCACTCTTATAACAGCAACCCCTAATGAAAGTTTAGCTATTCTTTCGTCAATCTTTTCTTTATCATATTTAGAATTTATTGATTCTTTCTGCTTTTTAAGTTGAGTAACTCTCTTATCAATATCTGTTTTCTTTCCTTTTCCACCAACTATTACAGTATTATCTTTTGTAGATATAACCTTTCTAGCTTTACCTAACATATCCACTTCAGCATTCTCAAACTTCAATCCTAATTCTTCAGAAATTACTTTCGCTCCCACAGTAACAGCTATATCTTGCAATAGATCTCTCTTTCTATCTCCATATCCTGGGGCCTTAATAGCTAATACATTGAAATTTCCTCTTAATTTATTTACCAAGAAAGTTGTCAGCGCTTCACCATCTACATCTTCAGCAATAATTACTAAGTCTTTCTTACCTGATTGAGCTAATTTCTCTAATAATGGAAGTATTTCTTTTATAGAAGAGATTTTTTTATCTGTAATTAGAATTGCAGGATCATTGTATTCTGCTTCCATTCTCTCTGCATTTGTCACCATATAAGGAGAAATGTAACCTTTATCAAATTCAATTCCCTCTGTAACTTCTGATTCCAAACCAATTGTCTGAGATTCTTCAACTGTTACGACTCCGTCTTTACCAACTTTCTTGATTGTGTCAGCAATTATATTTCCAAGTTCTATAGATTCTGCTGAAATATTTGCTACTTGGCGAATTTCTTCATCTGTTTTTATTGGTTTTGAAATTTCTTTCAATGCCTTGACTACATCATGAGAAGCAGACTCTATACCAAATTTAATTCCCATAGCATTTACACCCATTGTTGTATGTTTCATTCCCTCATTTATAATAGCTTGAGTAAGAACTGTAGCAGTTGTTGTGCCATCACCTGCAATTTCATTTGTCTTTGTTGCAACTTCTTTGATAATTTCAACTCCCATATTCTCAAATTTGTCCTTGAGGGAAATTTCCTTTGCAATTGAGACTCCATCATTTGTAATGGTTGGAGCCCCGTAGCCCTTATCAAGCACTACATTTCTTCCTCTTGGACCAATAGTAATCTTCACGACATCTGCTACTGCGTCTATTCCCCTCTTTAGAGCTTTCCTTGCATCTTCATTGAAAATAATTTTTTTTGACATAATTGTAGATTATTTAATTATTGCTAATAATTCACTTTCCTTAACTAAATAGTATTCTTCTCCTTCAACTATTATTTTGTCTCCCCATTGAAATATAACTTGCTCACCAATCTTCAATGAAATAGGAATTAGTTTGCCGTCCTCATAACGACCATTTCCAATAGCAATTATTTCTCCCTTTTTACTTTCTTTATCTTCATTTACTGTACCTGGAATTATAATCCCTGATGCTGTCTTTTTTTCTGAGTTATGTTTAATTTCTTTAATTAAAATTCTGTCAGCAAGCGGTTTAATTTTCTTTGAAATATCTATATTTTTTGCCATTTTATTATTTTAATTAAGTCTAATAATGTAGGGGTATTATATAGCATGTACAGTAGGTATCAACTTGACTGAGTGTTTTATTTAATATATAATTCAGTTCAAGAAAGGAGTTCTTTATGGAAAATACTTGGAGTGTACCATGCACAAGTTGTGGCCGCAATTTTGATGTGAAGGCCTCAAATGAAAAAGAGGCCATTGAAAGAGCAAAGGATGAACATGAGAGATTCAATGCTGAAGTCAGAGCATTCAGATGCGATATAGGCCCTCTTATGACTCATGCTTTCAACCTCACTAGTCCGAGTCATCCTGCTGCCCCGAAGTGTTGGTAGTATCAACACTTTACGCATATCAGAATGAACACAAGTCCCAGTCAGCTAGTCTGTCTGGGACTTATTTCATTCCCTACTTCCCATGACACTTTTTTTATTTCCTAGCGAGTCCATATGGAAGTCTACTTACATAATGGACGAGCGACGGAAATTTACACGTTGCCGTGGCAACGTTTATACTTCTTACCCGATCCACAATAGCAAGGATCATTTCTACCTAATTCTGGCTTATTGGAAGATGAAGTATTAACAATAGAATCACTACCATCACCCTTACCTATTACTTGAGCTTGATCATGTACTTCCTTCAATTCTACTGCCTCGGGGGTTGCAACATTACCACCAACATGAGGTAAGAGATTTAATATTTGATTATTAATTGCAGCTTGCATTTCTTTAAATAATCTTAATCCTTCTTTTTTATATTCCACCAATGGATCTCGCTGTCCATAAGCACGAAGATTTACACTTGATCTTGTATAATCCATTACTTCCAAATGCTCAACCCAGAACATATCAATAGATTGAAGCATTAATTGTCTAGCAGTATTGATAAATCTTTCTCGACCAATCAACTTAATCTTATCATCAATAATCTTCTTTATTTCTGCATTATCACCTACAACTTCCATTAATTTTGCTTCTACTTCATCAATATTTCCCAGAAGAATAGCTAGTCTTCTTTCGTATACTGTCTTTCTTTGATGATTGAGAATATCATCATATTCCAAGATATGCTTTCGAGAATCGAAATTGAATCCTTCGATCTTTGTCTGTGCAGTTTCAAGAGATCTTGTAATTATTCTATTCTCAATAGGTTCATCTTCAGCAACACCAAGTCTGCCCATCAAGGATTTGATAGTATCTGAGGCAAAAATTCTCATAAGTGAATCTTCAAGAGATACGAAAAACTGAGTAGCTCCTGGATCTCCCTGTCTACCAGAACGACCTCGAAGCTGATTGTCTATTCTTCTTGCTTCATGTCTTTCTGTGCCAAGTACGAATAATCCTCCAAGAGATTTTACTTCTTCATATAAATCCTTTGAACCAGGATTGCCTCCAAGTCTAATATCTACTCCTCTACCCGCCATGTTTGTAGCAATCGTCACTGCACCCTTCTTACCCGCTTGCGCAATTATCTCTCCTTCACGTTCGTGGTTTTTGGCATTCAAAATCTCATGTTTAACACCTTCTGCTTTTAGAAATTCTGAAAGCACTTCGTTTTTATCTATTGAAACAGTACCGATAAGCACAGGCTGTCCAGTCTTATTCAATTCTTTCACCTTACGAGCAATAGCTTTAAATTTCCCTATCTCAGTTTGAAAAATATAATCATTAAGATCTTTTCTTTGAGTTTGATTGTTTGTCGGAACTATTACAGTTTCAAGTCCATACACCTTGTAGAATTCTTCGCTAGAAGTCGCAGCAGTACCTGTCATACCAGAAAGCTTTTTATAAAGTCGGAAATAGTTCTGGAAAGTAATAGAAGCAAAAGTTCTACTTTCTTTCTGAACTGTTACACCTTCTTTGGCTTCAATAGCTTGATGTAAGCCTTCTGACCATCTTCGTCCAGGTTGTAATCTTCCAGTAAATGTATCGACAATCACTATTTGATCGTCTTTGACAACGTATTCTGTATTTAAATTGTATAAAGCTTTAGCTTTAACCGCTGTTTCTAGATGATGAACATATTTGATACCTTTATCAGTATAAATATTATCAACTCCCAAATTTCTCTCTGCTTTCTCAATTCCCTTTGCAGTTAGGGAAATAGTTCTCTGCTTCTCATCAACTGTATAATCCTCATCTTTGATAAAATCTCTAACCATAACAGAAAATGTTTTATACAAATTCTCAGAATCCGTAGTTGGAGCAGAAATGATAAGGGGTGTTCGAGCCTCATCGATCAAGATAGAGTCGATCTCATCAACAATCGCATAGTTAAATGGCCTTTGTCTCAAAGCACCGATTTCGTATTCAAGATTATCTCTCAAATAATCAAAACCAAATTCATTGTTCGTACCATAAGTTATATCAGCATTGTATGCTTCTCTTCTTGTTACAGGTCTTAGAAATTCATGAACAACTTTAAATGATCCTAGCTCATCTCTTTCTTTATCTTTCTCAGTATGAGTAGGATCATAAATAAATGAACTCTCGTGATTAATAACTCCTACAGATAATCCTAGGAAATTATAGATCTGACCCATCCATGCTGCATCACGTCTTGAAAGATAATCATTTACAGTTACAACATGCACACCCTTACCAGTAAGAGCATTGAGATATGCAGGCAGAGTTGCAACAAGAGTTTTACCCTCTCCTGTTCTCATCTCGGCAATACTTCCACTATTTAGAATTGCACCTCCAATAAGTTGAACATCAAAATGTCTTTGTCTAAGAAGCCTCTTAGACGCCTCGCGAACAGTAGCGAATGCCTCAGGTAAAATAGATTCAAGACTCGCTCCAGAATTCAGCCTAGATTTAAAATCTGCAGTTTTGGACTTCAACTGTTCATCTGTTAGAGCAGATATACTTGCTTCAAAACTATTAACCTGAGCCACTATTGGCTCATATTTCTTTAATAATTTCTTGTTAGGATCGCCAAATATGTTCTTTATTGAAAATGCCATAATGTGAATGACACTATATCACATATTCCACCTCAGGAAAAATCTCAATACCAGTCTTTTCATATACACAGTCCACCATCTCTTGAGCTAACTCAATAACCTCATTTGAAATTGCATTGCCATAATTTACCAATACTAATGCCTGATTTTTGTAGACACCGACATTTCCCTTTCTTTTACCCTTAAATCCACAAATATTATCAAGTATCCAAGCCAATGGGATTTTGACTTTCTTATCATTTACTTGATGAACTATTATATCCGGATATTTTGAGACCAATTCCCTTGCTTTCGCTTGAGAAACAATCACATTTTTGAAAAATGATCCAGCAGTACCATATTCCTGCAAATTTGGTAATTTATTTGTCCGAATATCAACTATTGCATTTCTAACTTGTCTTAGACTTGGATTGGAATTCTGCCTTTTATTAAAATATTCTTGTACATCCTTATAAGTTAAATTTAATTTGCCATCTTTATTTAAATTAAAAGTAACATAAATAACCACATATCTACCCTTTTCTTTTTTAAAAATACTATCTCTATATGAAAAATCACATTCTGAATTTGAAAAAGTTTTGTATTCGTCTTTTTTAACATCTAGAACATAGACGGATTCAATAGTATCTTTGACCTCGCTTCCATACGCGCCAATATTCTGCACCGGAGAAGCTCCCACAGTACCAGGAATTAAAGAAAGATTCTCAAGACCATAATATCCTCTTTCTATTGTATCAGCTACCAGATTATCCCAATTCTCCCCTGCTCCTACAATTGCTTTTACAGAATTTCCATTCTCTTCATACTTTATTCCCTTTATTTCAATCTTTATTACAAGACCATCAAAGCCCTTGTCTGCTACAAGAATATTAGAGCCACCACCTAATATGAAAAAAGGAATTTTATTTTTTTTAGAAAATCCAATAGCTTCTATAAGCTCATCTTCATTTGTAACAATACAAAAATAACGAGCATTCCCACCAGTTTTAAATGTAGTCAATTCTTTCAATCCCTGATTCTCCGTAATTTTCATTTCCCTATACTAGCATAAAATTGCGCCAAATGTTGGCGAACGGGTGCTAGCTCCAAATATAATGTCTAAATTAATATGTGAGTACAGCCGTCCGCCAACACTTGGAACAACTGCAAATATTATATCAACAATATTAATTTCTGGACAATGGCTGTTTTACACCATCCTTCACAAGATAGTATCTACTAATAGGCTTTAGATTCTCATCTAATTCATAGACTAACGGAGTAGCAGTTGGTATTTCTAATCCCACTATACCATCATCACTTATACCATCAATATGTTTTACAAGTGCTCTAAGGCTATTTCCACTTGCTGCGACTATAGAAATTTTGCCAGCTTTAACAACAGGTACGATATCATTTTGCCAATATACCAAAACTCTCTTCACAGTATCTTCTAGAGATTCTCCACAAGGCAAATCCTTTTTATCAATATCACAATATTTCTCGTCATTACATGGATTTCTAGGATCTTCCTCAGTAAGCAATGGTGGTCTTTCACAGAAGCTTCTGCGCCATTTCTGAACTTGCTCAACACTACATGTAGCAGCAACATCCGCATGCTTCTGACCTTGTAATGCTCCATAATGTCTTTCATTTAATCTCCAAGTATAGTTTATTGGTAAATCTGATTGACCTAATTCATCTAATACAATACTCAATGTTTCTCGAGATCTCTTGAGTACTGAACAAAATGCAATATCAAATTTATAACCAGAAAGTTTGAGGCTTTTACCTGCCTCAATAGCTTCATTTATTCCTTGTTCTGTTAAATCTACATCTGTCCAACCACAAAATACTTTATCCCTGTTATAGACTGTTTGTCCATGTCTAAGTAATACTATTTTATACATAATGTTCAATTATAATTTATATTGTTTTTTTATACCAGTTGTCTCTGATATTAGTATAAATAAGACCAAAATATCTAACCGACAATATAATCGAGGTAGTCCAAAATAGACCAAACGAACATCCAGCAATAATATCTGACAACCAATGTACACCTAAATATAATCTAGAAACAGAAACCAGTACAATAAGAAGAACCGATAACACAATAGATAATTCTCTAATAACTAGAGATTTTATTTTGCAAATGAAAATATATATGATTAGAGTAAAAAAGATTGTTGCCATGAGTGCATGCACACTAGGGAAACTATAATCTGATTCAAAGACAAAAGAATTTAGTGGTCGAGTTCTTTCTATAATTTCCTTTATGAATCCACCCATAATAAAACCTCCAAACACCGAAGATAGTGTGATCAGCAAATACCTCCACCTTTTTTTGTGAAATAAATAAAATGAGATCACAATTGAAACAAGCAACAACGATAACGGACTGAATATATCAGTAATCAAATTCATGAAAACAAGTGATGACAATTTGGCATTAGTAATAAAAAAAGTATTCAACCAAATATCCAATTCCGCCATGAAAGTATGATCAGTAATCGCATCTTGAATTGTTTTGAAAAATCCATAAAGACCTATCAAGTTAAATATAAGTACTATTAATTCATATTTAGCAAAAATATGAAATCTTTTGTTTATCAAACTATATCCCCATATTATTAAAATAGAAATAATTACAGCGATAAAAATAAATTTGCCTATTACGCCTGAAACTAGATGATAACTCGCACCAAATATATACCCCAGCAGAATTGAAAATACTGCCCACAATGCAACTCCCAGAAAATCAAATAACCAAAACTTATTTATATGAACCTTACTGGCACCAACAATGAATGGTACTAATGGTCTAGTAATAGGATTAAATCTACCAAGAATTATTGCTTTGCCTGTGTGATTTACTACTATTTGTTTTGCCTTTTCTATATATTCATCTTTGATAAATAGCGCTTTTCCAAATTTATTCAAAAAACCATATCCATACTTTTTGCCCAAATAGAATCCTGAGAAATCCCCTATCATAGCAGATAATATCACTACAAAAATAACAACACCCAGATGAAATACTCCTATCTTTGATAAAAATCCAGATATTATCACTACTGTATGTCCTGGAATTAGTGAACCAATTATTGGTACACCTTCCAAAATAGTTATCAAAGATAAAATAACATAACCTCCATGTTCAATAATGCTTTCCAAGTTTGCTATAATAGGCTGGAATATATCTCTCATAACTTACAGTTGGCAATAATAACTATTTGATTCCAACTTTTTCTTTGATTCTTGAGCTATTGATAAATTTTTTGCAAACTTTGATCTTATTTTTGTTAATTCATTGATTTTGGCAACAATAGTCTCCCTCAAATCTTTAAAAATAATTGGTTCTGGAATCACCACAGTGTCATTCTCAATACTTTCATCTTCTACAGACATTGTAACCTTGCCCTTATAATAAGGTTCACTAATATGCGGAATGCCAGACATAAATCTTGTTGCTATACTTATCTTATATGATAAGAATTTATTCGGATTATCTATTATAAGATTATTTGAATTATCTTTTTGCATATCAACAGTCATTTTTAATTTAGCTAGATTATCAAGATTTCTATTATCTGCCAGAAGTGACGCATCAACTGGTATGAAATCTGTTTTAAATCTTTTTACAATCTCCAATGACTGGAGCAATAATTTTTGTACTATATCTTCTTTACTTTCCTGTGACTTCTGGATTTTTGTATTTAAATCTTTAATTCCATTTTTGATAAATTCTAGACTCTTCTTTTGTTCTTCTGTAACAGAAGTATACATTTCATCATTAACTGGCTTATACTTTCCAACTCTTTGATTTTTCAACTTATCACCATCTTTGTTTATACATGCAACTGAGATATTATTGGCATTTTCTATTACTGTCTTTATCTCTGCACCTACAGGAAGGCCAGCAATTACCATACCATCTATTGTGCCTTTTGCATTAAGATTATTTAAAGTGCCTTTTAGTAATTTAATTAGATCATCAAGAATTTCAACACTATTATTTGCATTAGCGATTTTGATATTCAAAACAGTACCTTCCATGTATCCTGCTGTGCATTTTGCATCTTTAGCTAACTTATTTTTGTCGATAGGGTATCTTGCAAGAGATTCCTTCGTCTCACATCTATCAACTGAAAAGACTTGATTATCATTTATATTTTCAAGTTGAACTAAGAGACTATCACTAGGTTTAATCACTTGAACTGTATCAGAATTAGATTTTGCTATTGGGGTCTCATTTGGTAAGGCATCACCAACTTTTGCAAGAATTGAATTTGATAAATTATTTACTTTAGTAAAAATATAGTTGAGATCAAACTGGCTAGTTGATGAGACTAAACTAAAAAGTACAAATAGACTAATAAAAACTATTCCAAGTCTTTCTCTATTCGTCATATATAGAATTATACATTTAATATTTACCTCTGTAAAACACAAAATTCTGCCAAGGCAGAATCTTATGTAGACATTCTATTTTGGTAAATACTAACAGTTAGGCAACAGCCTTATTAGTACTCACATGCTCATAATTATACAACTTCTATATGTACAATCAACAACATTATTCACAAAATGGAGCCGACGATCGGGATTGAACCGATGACCTCTCCATTACCAATGGAGTGCTCTACCAACCGAGCTACGTCGGCTTAAATTATACTAATAACAAATCCCTAACTTTCTGAATAATCTTCTCAGTAGTTGTATCACTTTTTATAATATATTCATAGACCTCACTATTTATACTCTTCTCAACATTTTGCAGGTCTGGCGAATTAGTCAAAATTATTATTTTTGCATTCTTACCCCATTCATCTGCTCGTAACTGCTTTATCATTTCAAACCCATTCATCTTTGGCATCACAATATCCAGAAGAATCACATCTGGATGTTCTCCTAAGGCATATAGTAATCCTTCTTCTCCATTCTTAGCATTGTAAACAACAAATCCTTCATTTACAAGATTCACACCTAAAGCCAGTCTTTGTGTGGGGTCATCTTCTACAAGAAGGATCTTTGCTACTTTATGTTTCATATTTGTATTATAACTTATTTATTTTACGAATGCGCGGTCGACGGGACTCGAACCCGCGGCCTCTCCCGTGACAGGGGAGTGCTCTAACCAATTGAGCTACGACCGCATTTATAACCTATTATACATAATATTGTATAAATTCAAAATATATAATAACCATTCTATGGTGTCGGCGGAAGGGATCGAACCTTCGACCTTGGGCTTATGAGTCCCACGCTCTAGCCAACTGAGCTACGCCGACATAAAACAAAATATAACAAAAAAAGCCAGAATCCGCCAGTTTTTAAATTAATACTTGTTGCGGAGGTCGGAATCGAACCGACAATCTTCAGGTTATGAGCCTGACGAGCTACCGTTGCTCTACCCCGCTATTAAAACAATATTAACATAATAAATAAAAATGACAAGGGTGCAATAGTGCAACTAAATGAAATAAAATTCATCAAAGACCTTTCTATATAAATCTATTATACGCTTCGCTTCAGTCTTATTTAGAACATAATCAGAACCATCGTGCGCAATTCTATTGCGAACTTTATGAGCTTCCCAAGCATCATCAAGAGTATTAAAATCTGATTTTTCAACACGCTTCAACTGCTCACCTATTCCCTCACCCTTATAACCCATCTTGGTTAATAATTCACCAAGCATAATATCTGCCTCGATAATAGCTTGTCTCCAATCATTATCGTTCTCACTTTCAATATGATTTTTGACTTTATCCCACCTATAAGCGAGTTCTGGGTCACCTTTCATTACTTCTTGATAAGCAACTTCAATCTTTGGATTATAAATTTCTTCTTCCTTTTTTCTAATCTGTTTCAATTTCTCAACACTATATATAATTCCGATAAAAAGCATGAGGGATAGAATAAAAGAAATCCCAACAAAAACACCTACTATATATTTCATAAAATCAATCACATTTGGTATATGATTAATTATATAAGTAAGTAGATTACTCAAATAACTGACACTATCAATAGTAGGTGGAGAAACTATATTAGTTGTTTGTTCCATATTTATTCACCCAAAAACTTTTTACCAACTTCAAAAAGTAAACTTTCTTCACCATGTCTTGCTGTAAGCTGTATACCTAAAGGAAGTTGCTTGCCTTCCTTTTCCGAAAATCCTGAAGGTATAGACATAGCTGGCATACCAGTGAGATTTGCAGTTACTGTAAATATATCCTCAAGGTACATTGCTACTGGATCAGAAACTTTCTCACCGATTTTGAAGGCTGGTGCCGGTGTCGTAGGTGTTAATATTATATCAACATTTTCAAATGCTTTCACGAAGTCCTGTGTAATAATTCTCCTAACGGCATTTGCTCTATTGTAATATGCATCGTAATATCCAGAAGAAAGAACATAAGTTCCAAGCAAAATTCTCCTTCTAACTTCCTTACCAAAGCCAGCTCCTCTAGTTTCGAAATAGTCATCTATGCCGCTTTTGCCATCTTTATGAAGACCAAATCTTACTCCATCAAAGCGAGAAAGATTTGAAGATACTTCTGCAGGCATAATGACATAATACACTGCCAAGGAATAAGAGATATTTGGTAAATTTATATCTTTAATTTGATATCCTAAGGATTTTAATTTATCTAGAGATTCATTGAAATTATCCATAGTATCCTTATCAATACCATCACCACCTAAGAAATGTCTTGGAATACCTATTATTGGCTTTCCAGATATTTTTTTTGATTTATAAGTCTCTTTTTTTATGGTCGTGCTATCTTTGGGATCATTACCAGAAATAATATTGTAAATTGTCTCTACATCAGTAACTGTTTTACCAAATGGTCCTATTTGATCTAGAGAAGAACCCATAGCCATTACTCCATGCCTTGAGACTCTGCCATAAGTTGGTTTTAGACCGACAAGGGAACAAAAACTCGCAGGCTGTCTTATCGATCCTCCTGTATCAGAACCCAGGCCGGCTAGAGCTCCATTCATTGCTATAGCACCTGCAGTACCTCCAGATGATCCGCCCGAAACTCTTGAAGTATCAAAAGGATTTTTTGTAACTCCAAAAGCAGAATTCTCGGTCGATCCACCCATAGCAAACTCATCCATATTTGTTCTCCCAACAAATATAACTCCTTCTTTCTTCAATCTTTCAATAACAGTAGCATCATAAGTCGCATGGTAATCATCCAATATTTTTGAAGCTGAGCTAGCAATTCTACCTCTTATCAGAATATTATCTTTAACTGCAAAAGGTATACCAGTTAGAAGAGTCGCTGTACCATCCTTAAATCTTTTGTCAGCTTCCTTAGCTTGTTCTATCACATCTGAGAACACTTCTAGATAAGCATTTATTTCTCCATTTTTATTTTTAATTTCAGATAAATAAGCATTTGCAAGATCTACAGCAGTATACTCACATCTTTTCATTGCTTCATGCGCCTTTTTAATTGTCAGATTATTTAAATCAATCATAAATCAAATTGTTCTTGATCGATAATTTTTTTCACTGCTACAAAATCCCCTTCTCTGTCAGGAGCTTCATTTAGAATTGCTTCTCTTGTATCTGAGGAAATGGACTCGAGGCTATCTTCTCGGTAAATATTATTTACAGCTCCAACAGTGGGTTCAAAATCGATATTGACTGTAGCTTTTTTAATTTCATCAATATAATTCAATATAGAATCAATCTCCTTCGTCAAAGACTGCTTCTCTGATTCGTCCAATTTAATTCGAGCTAGATTTGCCAGATTCTCTATTTCCTTAACTGTTATCATAAATAGAAATATATCACAAACTATTTTATTTAACCATTTCTAAGAATTCTTCTTCGTTAATTATCTTTATCTTCAATTCTTTAGCTTTTTCTAATTTTGATCCAGCTTCTTTACCCGCTACAACATAATTTGTATTCTTAGAAACTGAACTAGATACTTCTCCACCTAACTTTCTTACTATTTCTTGAGCTTCTGTTCTATCAATATTCATACTTCCAGTAAAAACAAATAATAGTCCAGATAGTTTCTGATTTTTCTTTTCCTTAATTATCTCAACATATCTCAATAAATTTTTAATTAATTTTTTGTTCTCAGAATCTTTGAACCAATCATACACAGAACGTGCAACTATTGGTCCTACTCCATATATTTGTTCTATATCTTCGTATTTTGCATTTTGTATGTTTTCAATACTGCCGAAAGCTTCAGCGAGGTCATAGGCAGTCTCCTCACCAACTTGAAGTATTGAGAGTGAAGCTATAAATCTTGGCAAAGTTATTTTTTTGCTTTTCTCGATTGAGAAAATTAAATTATCAACTGACTTTTCGGCAAATCTAGGTAAATTGAGCAGATCACCTCTTTTTAGAGTGAAAATATCATCAAAAGATGAGATGAGATTATTCTCAAGCAAAATATCAATTATTTTGGGTCCTAAACCATCGATATTAAAACATTTTTTGGACACAAAATAATAGAATTTCCTTTTTTGTTGTTCAAATGAATCTTTGTATACACATCTCCATGCAGCTTCTCCTGGAATTCTTTCTATGCTACCATCTCCACCACAAGCAGGAATGTGGGTTGGGAAGATAAAAGGCTTCGCATTCTTTGGTCTTAACTCTTTTACTACTGACACAATATCAGGTATGACATCTCCTGCCTTTTGAATAATAACTGTATCACCAATACGAACATCTAATCTCTTTATTTCATCCTCATTATGAAGAGTTGCTCTAGACACAGTAGATCCAGCAACAAGAACTGATCGCAAATGAGCTACTGGAGTTATAACCCCTGTCCTTCCTACTTGAAAGACAATATCTTCAACAGCAGTTGTAACTTGCTCTGCGGGAAATTTGTACGCCACTCCCCATCTAGGAGATTTACCAGTATAGCCTAAGGCTCTTTGAATTTTTACAGAATTAACTTTGATCACTATTCCATCTAGAACATAATCGAGGCTGTCTTTTTTATCTGTCCATTCCTCATAATATTTTTGTACCTCCTCAATTGAATAACAAACTTTTGAAAATGGATTAGTTTTGAAGCCTAATTCCTTTATTAATTGAATTTCATTAAATTGTGTAGTTGGTAAGTCTTTATCGACTTCATCAATATCGTAGATGAACGAATCAAGTCGCCTGTTTGCAGTAATTCTTGGATCCAGCTGCCTTATAGAACCCGCAGCTAGATTTCTGGTATTTGCATATTTCTCCTCATTATTCTTCTCTCTTTCCTTATTTATGATTTCCAATGTCTTCTTTGATATCCATGCCTCACCAACAACTATAATATCTACATTTCTATTTAATTTTAATGGGATGCTTTTTATTGTTTTAATATTTAAAGTAACATCCTCACCTATTATTCCATCTCCTCTTGTAGCACCTTGTACTAGAAATCCGTCTTTGTAATCTAATACTATTTTTAGCCCATCTATTTTTAATTCGCAACAATATTCCAACTTCTCATTTGCAACTCCCGATTTTTCCATGAAATTTCTGATCTTCTCTTCCCACTTTTTGAGCTCATTGAAATCAAAGACATCATCAAAGGACCATTGCTGATACTTATGTTGAGCTTTTTTAAATTCACTTATGGGCTGACCCCCTACACGTTGAGTTGGACTATCTGATGTTATTAGCCCTGGATTATTTCTTTCAATCTCCTCTAGCTCTTTCATCAAGGAATCATAAGTCTCATCAGATATTTCAGGTTTATCTAAGACATAGTATAGATATCTATGCCTTTCAAGCAAATCTTTAAGTTTTCTAACTCTATCTTTCATATTAGTTTGTATATCGTATAGCACGCTCTACTCGGTTTGGACTATTTATACTACATGTACTATCATTAGTATTCCAACCCATATTATATCCTCTTGATTCTATTCTAGACCCAGGAGCATATACATTCAAGTTAGAATTCAATTGATAATACTTCAATACAGTAACTTTTGCACATGCTTTGCTACTTGTGGACATTCTTACGTCATATGTAAATAGGCCTGTACCATTATCATTGTTTGGAAAAATGGGGAAAATTGTTATAGCTTGATTAATACACGTAATACTTACCCCTGGAGAAGATGTCGCCATTACTACATCCTGATTTATGGCACATTCAAGTGCAGTATCTGCAGCATAGAATGCTAACATTGATTCCCGAGAAGAACTAGCTAATTTATATTCCTTTTTGCTTATACTCAAAATTGATATTCCAACAGAGAGCACAATAGAAGATACTATAACAGCAAATAGTAACGTATAACCCTTATTATTTTTCAAGTTAAATTTGATCATCTTACAACATTAAAAAATTGACTTTCTAATAATGTTTCGCTCGGATTGTTACTATTCTGCCACCATACTCTTACAACCACCCTTACCTCATTTGCAGCATTTGAAGTTGCGGTTGCTAGACGGTCTATATAGAAACTTCTATAGAAAATAGTAGGTTCAGCAGAAGTACTGTCTGGAGTATAACGGGTACCCCTATCATATAATCTACATGAATTTACACATGGAGCATCGAATCTATCCATGAATGTATCTGCACTGCATGGATTAGAACTTGTACATACTGCATAAGTATTTACCCAATTCTGGAAAGATGAAGTGGATAAATAAGTATCTCTTTTATTTTTTAAATACTCCATTACATCTTGAGCAAGATATGATGCAATTATCTGATCCTTAGCATATATAGAAGCTACTAGACTCTTTTGAGATACTGTCATTGGACCTATAATTGCCAACATAAGTATTGTCACAGCAACTAGTGTTTCTATAATTGTAAATCCTTTTTTATAATTAATTGTTGTCATAAATTATGGTGCTCTTTGTGATATGGTTGTCTGAAGTGAGAACCCAACTTTATCAAATTCTCTTGTACCCACTTCCCCCTTTAGCCAAATAAATGCTTTTGGTTGATTAGATCTATCAATTCTTATATCAGAATCAATAATATTTACATCAGGGGAAATTACATCAAAATATTTATTAGAATCATTAATATTATCGTCACAATATCTGCTTTGCATCTTTTTTAACTTATTCACTGCTTTGTCAAAAAAATATACATAAGTAAGATTACATTCCACATTAATATTTGTTGAATCCTTTCCTCTATATTGCGAATCAAATGCTAAAACCCAACCTCCATTATTAGAACAATTCGTTGTGTTACCATTTCTAGTAATTGAATTGATATTTGGCGAACAAGTATAACCTGATCCCAATCTCATTTCACGAGACATTGTCTCGAGTGCAAAATTGAGATTATTAACTGCGGTCTTTAATATCAAAGATTTTCTATTTGCATCGGAAATCTTGAGTAAAGCTCCTACTGCTATAACAGCCACCACAGCAAATATACCTAATGAGACTATCATCTCTAACAAAGTAAATCCTTTATTGTATTTAATATTATTTCTTATCATTTTATCTAACTGATATTTGACCTGTAGATCTAACAATCACCTTTTTTGTTAGCCCTTCAACTGATGATACTGTAATTTCTGCATATGGATTCTCTGTAGTGATTTTATTTCCATTAGTCGGATCTACTGACACTATATGAGCTATAGGATCTGGCCTTTTGAAAACTATATTCAGCTCTGATATATTGTTATTACAGTTTGTCTCTGTTCCAGAACATATATCACTAATTCTACTACCTCTTGTAATATTTGTCGTCGCTATTGCTTCACCTGTATTATAACTACCGATATCAGTATTATCGTTATAGTTAGAATCTGCAAAACTGATAAAAGATGTAGAGTTGTCAGTAAAATATACACCAAAAGGATAATTGAATTCTCCTGAATATCCTGTGCTACCTGGATAACTTTTTACATTGATACTTGAAGATTGGGCACTTCTAATAGTAAGCGCAATATCATATGCCAGATTTGTTAGAATAATTCCTTGATTAAAATTACTATATCGAGCCAAAAGCAGTCCAGAAATAATCGTAAATATACCCACAGTCACCATGAGCTCCACTAAAGTAAATCCTTTATTTTTAAAATTTATTTTAGGCATAATTTAATTTGAAAATAAAGACAAGAATGGCCTGAAATCTATCACTTGAATGTTGAATATTAATACCAAATACATACCTAATACTAGAAATGGGCCAAAAGGAATTTCATAATGCGATTTTAATTTCCTAAATACAATATACATCCAAATAACACTCAATATTGCACCAATCCAAAATGCAAGAACAATCGCTGAAATACCTTTGATGAGACCCAATGTCCAACCAATACCCAATACGAGTTTTGCATCCCCTAGTCCCATCCATGTACCTTTTGAAAATAGAAACAAAAGAGCAAAAGGTAGAGCGAGCAATGGTCCTGCCAGAATAGAATTTATTGAAGGAGCAACAAAACTTAGATCTGAAGAAATAAATAATTTAAGCAATGCTATAACTCCAAAAAGGTACACCATCTGATCGGGTATTATCTTATGCTTTATATCGTAGATAATAATGACTAATAGCAGGCAAGTAATAAAGATATAATATAGAGTTGTAAAACTAGCCTGAACTGTAAGAGGAGGGAAAGTCCATATTACAAGAACAAATAATATGCCTGCAAGTAATTCTACTACTGGATATTGCCATGAAATTTTGCTTTTACAATTTCTACATTTACCCTTTTGGAATAAAAAGCTGAATAGAGGAACAAGTTCATACCATTTCAGATTTTTACCACAAGAAAAGCATTTTGATCTTCCCTTCAGAGTCATACCAGTGTTATATCTCAAAGCAACAACATTCAAAAAACTACCGATTAATACACCTAGTATGAATGAAAATGTAAAAAAATAACTTTGCATTTATTATCTTGGAGCCACACAATAATTATTTCCTGTAGCACACAATGCCTGACCAATATTTCCCGTCACACCTCCTGCAGTTGCACCATTCATTGTCTCAAGGGTTGCCATTAATCTATAATCAAATCTGGTAGCATAAACTTCATATACATAGTTGACAGTTGGTCCACTTGGATCATTAGGAACTCTAGAAATAAAATCAGATAAAACATACGGAGTTCCTCTAGTGGGATGAATGCATGTTGTACTAAAGACAGAACCCAGAACGACTACATGAACACCATTAACCGTAGATACTGCTGGAAAAGAATTACACTTATCAAATCCCAACTCAAGTGCCAACTGCAATTGTGCCAAATCAGAAATTCTTTTTGCATCTCTACTCTTAGCCTTGGCTTGAGCAAAACTTGCCATAACAACAGAAGTAAGAATTGCAATTATTACAACCACCACCATTAACTCTATAAGAGTGAATCCTTTGTTGTTAAATTTTAATTTCATATAATTTTACAAACCACAATCTACTGAGTTAGAACTTAGAGTTGTATTCTCTTCTGACTTACCAGAATAATCTACGCACCATCCAGAACTGGTAGCAATAGGATTTTTTAATGACACTATAGCTGCCCATCCATCATTTGTCTCATGACATACCGCCGCTCCTGTAACAGAACCGTCAAGATTGTATGCGAATGCATCTGCAGTACCACCAACAATAGCAGTCTGTCCTAGATTCTGAGCTGCATTCAAAACCATATCTCCAATAGTCTCACCTCCGGATCCACATACTCCTGTAAATGTGCCATTTGTAGTATTGAATAATTGAGCTTGAGTCTTAGCTCCTGCTAATGCTTGCTTTATAGCCGCATCACCTCCTTTACTTCTGGCTGTACTTAAATCTGATAATACTACTGATGACAATATACCGATGATCGCGATAACTACTAATAATTCTATTAATGTAAAACCTTTTGTTGTTAAGTGTTTTTTCATATTCCTTAAGTATATCAGAGATATAAATTAAAAATACAAAAGAATTCCACAGTTTATAAAAAACAAAACCCCACCGTAAGGTGAGGTAATGTAGGGTGTAATTTGATTAAATTATAGACAAGATACACCAGCAGCTGCAATCGAAGTAGTTAGAGTAGTAGTATAAGCCACCCCTCCTGAAGTAGCACCTCTTGATACTCCTGTACTATCTACACACCATGCTCCAGTGGATGTGACGGCAGAAAGAGCCCAATTACCAGATGTGTCTGAGGCACATCTTGTTTGAGTTGTAATACCACCTAATAAGTTACCTAGACCATTATTTGCAGTCTGAAAGATTCCAGTTGTAGCACATGGAGTACCTGTGTTAGAGATAGCTAGATGTGTACCAGTAAATAATTCAGCTTGTGCTCTCATTGATTGTAATTGAGATTGAATCTTTGCATCTGCACCCTTATTTCTCGCTGTACTCAAACTTGCTAATACTACTGATGACAATATACCAATGATCGCAATAACAACCAGCAACTCGATCAATGTGAAACCACCTTGTGAATATTTCTTCATAAACTAATTAATTACTTTTAATAAACTAATAATAAACTTATGGTGATAATTATAGCAATAAATAGCTATAAGTGTTAATAATGTGAAATACTAGTTATCCACAACACATAAAAAACCGCATAAACATGCGGTCTTTATTAAGTATTCTATCTATAAAAAAATTATGGCTGACAAGTGTATCCTCCGTTTTGAATAACTGCGTTAAGAGCTGTTGTAGAAAATCTTGATACTCCTGTACTATCTACACACCATGTACCTCCTGTTACATCAGCAGCTACCGCCCAATTAACATTTCCTGCTGAAGGTTGTCCTGCTTGAGATGAACATCTTGTTGTTGTTTGAGCAATAATTGGACCCACTAAATTACCTAGACCGTTATTGTTAGTATCAAATAACGTATTGGCTGTAGCTGCACATGGTGATACTGCCGCAACCCCAGTACCTGTTCCAGTGTATAACAAAGCTTGTGCTCTCATTGCGCCCAATTGACTCTGAACTTTTGAATCCTTAGCCTTATTTCTCGCTGTACTCAAACTTGCTAATACTACTGATGACAATATACCAATGATCGCAATAACAACCAGCAACTCGATCAATGTGAAACCGCCTTGTGAATATTTCTTCATAAACTAATTAAATTACTTATTAATAATTACTTGATGGCTATAATTATAACAGATAAAACATAACAATGATATTGTTTGTGGAAAACTATTGTGCAGAGGCTACATTGTAAATAGGTATTAGGACAGAAGCTAGTAGCACGGCAACACCACCTCCAAGACAGACAATCATAAGTGGCTCAATCAATCCCACCAAGGCGTCCACCGCTGTAGTGACCTCTCTAGCGTAAAATCTAGCAAGAGTCTTCAATATTGGACCCAACTCTCCAGACTCCTCACCCACTTTCATCATTTGAATCATAATTCCAGGAATCTCACCATTTACAGTTAAAGCTTCAGATACAGCTTTACCAGCCTTAACTGAATCAACTGCATCTGCCAGAATCTTCTGATAGATGGAATTGTTAATAACTGAGGATGTTAATTCTAGTGCTCTAACAATAGGAATGCCTGATACAAGCATTGTATTCATGTTATCCGAAAGCCTTGACCAATATAACTTACGGAAAAGGTTACTAACATAAGGAACACTTAACTTAAATCTATCAAAAGCTGCTTTACCAGTCGGAGTTCGAATATATCTAATTAATAAGAAACCTCCAATTATAACTATACCCGCCAATATAAAGCCAAAATCAACAAAGAAATTACTAATACCCAAGACGATCTTGGTATATATTGGGATATCCTGACCAGATTCAACCAAAATGGTACTAATTTTTGGAATAACCATAGTGAACATTAGTATCATCACAGTAATAAAGGTCATAATAACAAATGATGGATAGATAAGCGCACCACGAGCTTTGGATACTAATTCATAAGTTCTATCGAGATAATCTGCCAAATAGCTAAAGGTCTCATTTAATTTACCTGATTCCTCACCTGATTTAACCATACTTACATAAAATTCTGAGAAAATTTTGGGATGCTTAGACAATGCTATAGAAATAGAACTACCCGCTTGAAGATCATCAGCAATTATATTAAGTTTTGATCTCAAGACTTTATTCTCTGCTTCTCCTCCTAATAGTCTGAAGATTCTAAGCGCAGAGACTTGAGCTTCAAAAAGTGTAGCCAATTGTCTAGAAAGAATAACAATATCTTTATTAGACACTCTCTCTAACCATGAAATATTCATGGACATATTGAATTTCTTCGCACCTTCTTCATTTATAGACGTTATTACCAACCCTCTTCTCTGTAGAGAAGCAATGGCAACATCAACATTCACTGCATCTATTGATCCATTCTTTGGTGCACCTGTTTGATCTATTGCTTGATATATAAAAAGCATAATTTTGTTTAATTATACCAGACGTTCAAGAGTTTTGGGATTAAGTGAATTCAGATATGCACTCTCTACAGTAATCTCTCTTGCGCGTACTAATTCTGCCAAAGATCTGTTCATATCAACCATTCCATCTCCAGAACTTGTTTCTATTACAGTATTAATTTCATGAATTCTCTTCTCTCTTATAAGATTCGCAACTGCATTATTATTAATAAGTAGCTCAAATGCAGGAATCAAACCTCCAGAAATTCTAGGAATTAATCTCTGAGAAAATATTCCTGTAAGACTTCCAGCAAGCTGAATCCTAATCTGATCTTGTTGACCTGATGGGAATGAATCAATAATACGGTTAATGGTCTGGGCTGCGTTGTTTGTATGTAGAGTTGAGAATACCAAATGACCTGTCTCTGCAGCAGTTACAGCAGTAGCGATAGTGTCTGTATCGCGCATTTCCCCTACTAAACACACATCAATATCTTGTCTGAACATTGAAACAAGTCCTTCTTTGAAACCTGGAGTATCGACCCTAACCTCTCTTTGATCAATGATAGATTTTTTGGACTCATACATATACTCAATAGGATCTTCAATGGTCATAATATGCTCAGTTCTAGTTTGATTTATCATCTCAATCAAAGAAGCAAGAGTGGTAGACTTTCCTTGACCAATTGGTCCAACAACAAGAAAGAACCCTTGCTGTTTACGTGTAAATGTTTCAATAATGGGTGGAAGATTAAGCTCAGCTAAAGTTCTAATCTGTTTTGGAATAAGTCTTAGTGCAATTGATATTTCACCTTGATGATAGAAAGCATTACCTCGGAAACGTGCTGAGGTCATACTATAAGAGAAATCCACAGACCTATCGTTTTTAAATATCTCTTTGTTCTCTGGAGTTAAAAATTGAGAAATAAGACCATTCATATCAGCAGAACTAAGCTTGGGAAGTTTAGCTAAAGGAATTAGATTGCCCGATACACGAATAATAGGATTCCTACCTTCAGCCAAATGAAGATCTGAAGCATTCTCCTTTATAACCATGTCGACTAATTGCTCAATTTCTTTTTTATATTCCATACTATTGTCTTTTTGATGATAAATAAATCTTTTGAACTTGTATAAGTACTTCGGATGGAATGGTGGTTGCCTTAATAATATATCCATCTACACCAATCTTCTTAGCTCTAGCTATATCATCAGGTAAACCTTGATTCGTAAGAATTATAAGAACGCTATTCTTAACCAAGCCTTCCTTCTGTGCTGTCTCTAGTAATTCTATTCCATCCATAGCAGGCATTACCACATCTGTCAGAATTATATTTGGCCTCAATCCATCTCTTAGTAATTTCAGACCCTCCTCAGGACCCTGAGCAGTATGAACATCAAAATTATTCTTTGAAAATTTCAATGCATACATATCAAGTAGAAATTTATCATCATCAATAAAAAGTATGCTTACATTTTCATTATTCATGACTTTATTATACTAGAGCTTATTAACTTCCTCAAATGGAATTATCCTTTGAAAGGCTTTCAGCATTGCATCCTCTTTCATCGTCAACATTCCCTTTTGTCTTAATATTCTTGAAATCTCTAACTCATTTGGGTTTTTTAGAATTGCTGCTTCAATTTCTTTATCCATTCTCATAACTTCAAACACTGCCATACGTCCTCGTGTTCCTTTTGGACAGTCGGGGGTTGGATTTATTCCGAATACTGTATCTGTAAATGGAATCTCCTTCTTATATTGCTCTGGAAGATCAGAGAATTGTCTATCAATAAGCATTTTTATACTACCTTCAACCGGAATAGGCTTACCCCCACCTTGAGGCAGAGTTCCGACAAGTCTCTGAGCGATTGCGAGAATAAGTGTTGGCGCAATAAGATAAGGATCTACACCCATATCTATAAGTCTTGGTATAACTCCAGCGGCATTGTTAGTGTGTAGGGTTGAGAACACTAAGTGACCTGTAAGCGCAGCTTGCACAGCAAGCTGCGCAGTCTCCTTATCTCGGATCTCACCGACCATTATTATATCTGGATCTTGTCTAAGAGTTGTACGCAATCCAGAAGCAAATGTATAACCAATCTCTGGATGGACCTGTGACTGACTTACACCATCCATATTATATTCAATAGGATCTTCTAGAGAAAGCACATTTGCTCCTTCTCTATCAACTTCATTTAACATAGAGTAAAGTGTTGTTGATTTTCCAGAACCTGTAGGTCCAGTGATCAAAATTAGTCCATATGGTTTATTAATTGCCTCTTTGAAATGTGCTAGGTTTTTCTCAGACAGTCCCATCTCCTCAATCTTCTTTACACCCTTCTCTTGATCTAGGATACGCATCACGACCTTCTCCCCATAGTAAGCTGGAAATGTAGAGACTCGAAAATCCACTTTCCTACCATCAATTCTTGCTGAGAATCTGCCGTCCTGCGGTTTTCTTTTCTCGTCTAATTTCATATTAGAAAGAACCTTAATGCGTGCGACCACAGCACTATGAACTTGAGATGGAAGAACGAGACTAGTGTTTAGAGTACCATCGACACGGAAACGTACCCTGACTCTGTCACGCATATGTTCAATATGTACATCAGAAGCATTACCCTCTGTAGCATATCTAACAATAGTTGCTACAATCTTGACCACAGGAGCATCTTCTATGATTATTGCATTTGTGTCTTTCTCTGTCTTGCCTTTCTTTACATCTACTGTAGCTTCGTTATCAATAGAGAGAACAGTTTCAAGTTCAGAAAGAGCCTTTGATACCTCTCCACCAATTCCCTTATATAACTCTATTACTTTTGTATAATCTGTACCACTTATCAAAAATATTTTGTAAGGAATATTACTTTTTGATGCAATAAAATTTAATGCATCTCTAGCTTCTATATTATCAGGATCAACAATACCAACTTCTAAAGTCCCTTCTTTCAATCCAATTGGAACAAATTTATAATGGGTTGCTGATTCTTCTGGGATATAATCCAAAGCTTCAAATGGAACACTAGATTCACCTAAATTTCTAATAGGAATATTCAGAAATTCACCTCTGGCAGCCAATATATCTTCTGAATGGACTCCTATTTCAACCAAAATTTGATCTAGAGATTCTCCTTCTCCAGTTCTCTTTTTAATCTCACGTATATCATCTTGTGATATAAGATTTTTCTTTAATAGAATATCAACTACACTCATATATTTATCTTGTCCTTGGAGCTATCGACTTATTCATGGAAGTCTTTGACTGTCCTGGGAATGGTTGAAATGGATTTGGTCTTCCAACATTTTGAGGTGGTACTTCAACAGAATAGTCTAGTAGAGATTTATAAATAGCACCACCAAAGAAATTAGGATCTATCTTTAATGTACTGACTTCTCTAAGTAAAACTAAAGCCTTGGAACTGACCACACCTGATACCATTGCATCTGGTGGAATGCTTACATCCAATGATGACACTGAGGAATCACTTGGTGAACCAATAGAATAGAAATACAATAATCCACTAATTGCCAAAATTATGATGAATACTATTATTGTTTTTTTTGATGAAGATTGATTATTCATAATTTTATTATTTTAACCAATATGTCTTTAACTCAACCTCATAATCATAGATATTTGTATCATTGGCTATAATATCTATTTTTGAAATATCTAATATTCTCAAACTAGATTCTATTGATTTTAGTAATTCAACAAAACTCTTATAACTTGCTGCTACTTCAAATGAAAGAGTCACTGTCTCATATTTTGATGAGTCACTACCATAGGCAGAAACTTCTGAACCTATACCTACACCATTAGCTGAATTTGTTGTAGCGGCACTCTTTGCACTTGTTTTAACATTTCTTAGCGTTAAGCCATGCTGCTCACCAATTCCCTTAATATCAATTATCAATCTTACATTGTCTATGTTATTTGGGATAATCTTATCTAATCTTCTTCTATCAACCTCATCAATCGAATTATATGTCTTTAGAACTCCATCACGGACCTTAATAAGCTTCTCTACATTCTCTAGAGCTTCTTCGTATCCAGCATTTACGGTTTTTATAGACTTAATTTCATCGACCTTACTCTTAGTAAAAGTAAAGTATACTCCGACAGCTAGTATTAAAAGTAGAATTGGTGCAACTCCTTTATTCATATAATTTATTGATTGTTGATATTAACACTTGCATCTACCGTCTTCTCATACAACACATCATTGGTACTTAATAAACCACTAAATGTAAAGTTGATCTCACCACTCTCTTCTTCTGAGAGATCTGCAACCACTGGATTCTTTATTACTTTATTCTTGCCGAATTTCTCTGAAGAACCGAATACATCTGACTGAAATGCTATAGAATTATAGTTTTTTGCTACTCCGTACATTGTAATCTTTATATTATCTCCACCTTTCTCTGGTTCAGAAAATACAAAACTATCAAATTTTACTGTTTCAATAGTCAATTCATTAATAATTGGAAAAATCTCTGAAACACTTAAATGTTTCTCGAATAATTCCTTACTGATTTCAATTTTTGAACTAAATTTCTTTAAATCTTCAATTAAGGATATATTAAATCTCTTTTCGCTATCCGCTAATTGTTGTTTATATGATTCTTGAGCTTGGTTTAGAACTCCAATCCAAACAACACTAAATACTGCACCTCCTATTGATGCAATGAATAGAATTATTGATACAATCATCATTATACTTACACCTCCGCGGTGAACGACTATAGGTTTAGTAGGATCAGTTACTAAAGGTTTCTTTGGTATAAATGATGTTTGAAATTTAGTCTCCATTCAGTATAAATTATACTAGATTATTAAAGTTAAATCGATAGCTTATGTGTATATCTTATCAATCAACCTCGGAAAGCCTTCTCAGAGCACAACCAATCGCTACTGCAAATTCTGGACCCGCTTGAAGGAAATGATCTGCTAAGAAAGCAGGGGTTTCTAATCTTGAAAATGGGTCTGCATATATCACTTCAGTTTGGAAACTGATCTTTGCAAGATCTGTAAGACCTTTTAATAATACTCCCCCACCAGTAAGTATTACTTTACTTACATTCTTCATGTATTTCTTTTGATAATTCAGCATTGTAGCATTTGCCTCATAGAATACGTAATCTAGATTAACTGTTATGATTTCAGTCAATTCTTTGTATTCTGGACCACCCTTGAGACCATTTACTCTCTTTAAGTTTTCTGCTTCACTGACACTAACACTTAGTGATTTTGAAATAGCTAAGGTAATATCTTGACCTCCTCTATTTATAATATGAGATGTGCGTAATATTCCTCTTTCGACTATATAGAGCTTGGTAATACTTGCACCCATATCTACAATCATTACAGCATTAATACCCTGATCTACCACAGCTCTTATTGAACTAAATAACTCAATTTCATAGAAAGTCGGTTGTATACCGCTTCCAGTCATAATTGATTGGTAATTATTTACGTATTCATTGTGAATTGCCACAACCAATACATCTTTATTAACTAACTTTGAAGGTTGAGCAGGATCTGGCTTTGTATTTTGATTTTGACTATCATCCTCAGGAGGATAATTATCTTCCTTAGGAACAATAGAATAATCAATCATTACTTCATTCATAGGCACTGGTATGTACTTTCTAGCTTCAAGTTTTATAACATCAGCTAATTGCTTGTCTGGAACTGCGGGAACACTGATAAATGAAATGAGGCTTGAAGATAACGGGAGAGCTACTCCAGCTGAGACTGTAGTTGTCTTTGATTCTCTTAGAATATCCTTTAATGCATCAATAATTTTGTCTACAGGAAGATTCGTGGCCCTACCAACTTCCACACCAGAATATGGGCCTAGAGCAAGTTCTCCGTAGGTTTCGAGCACTGCCCTTCCTCTTTTTTTCTTTATCTGTACTACCTTTATCGCAGAGGAACCAATATCAACACCAAGAACACTGGGGCTCTTGCTTGAGAAAATTGAGAATATACTACTCATAAAACTCATTGCAGTATTATATCACTAATCAAGAATTAGTGTAGAATGATATGATGTTAAAAATAATTGACTACATTCTAGACTTTATTTTCCCTCCTAATATAAATGAAGTTGAAATAAGAAATATCAATAAAGAAGAGCTTTATAGTAAATATTCATTTAAAAATGAGTGGAATAGCTCTATTTATCCATATCAAGAACCAATAATTAAGGAGTTAGTATGGCAAATCAAATACAAAAGAAATAAAAAGGCCATAGAAATCGCTGGGTATTCTCTATATTGTGAACTCATTAAGCATAATCAGCCATTATTACTGATACCAATACCTATTTCTAAAGAAAGAAGAAGAGAACGTGGCTATAATCAATGTGAATTAATGATTGATGAAATAATTAAACTTGATAAAGATAAAATATTTAAAAAAGACTTTGATTTTATTATTAGAAATAGAAATATAGAAAAGCAAACACATAAAAATCGTAAAGAAAGAATAGTAAATTCTCAAAAAATATTTAGTTTAGTCAAAAGTATTGATAAAAATCAGAGAATAGTAGTTATTGATGATGTAACAACTACTGGTAGTACATTAAATGAAGCAAATAGATGTCTCGACGAAGGTGGATATAATAATATTATGAACTTAACACTAACACATTAATACTATTCAGATACTTCGCCATCGAAATGTTCTGTATCAGATTCAGCTTCTTCTTTGGTCTTATGTACTACTCCGTCCTTGTGATGAGGTGGCATATATAGTGAATATAATTTCATGGACCCATTAGAAGAATTGATGATATTATGCTTTACTCCAACAGGTACTATTATTACACTTCCATCTGATATTTCATGTTCAATTCCATTTAGAACCGCCTTTCCATTTCCCTTCTCTACTCTTAAGAATTGATCAACATCATGCACTTCTTCTCCTATATCCTCGCTTGGTAATAAAGACATTACTACCAATTGGCTATTTGTATCTGTGTAGAGCACTTTACGAAAATTATCATTATCAAGAGAGACTTTCTCAATATTTGTTACATATCCTTTCATAATTTTATAATTAGTTTTTAATATTCTAATTATATCATTAAATATTTACCAAACGAGCGCATTTCGTTGATTATTGGATTCAATTTAGAGCCGATTTTTGTAAGACAATAATAGTTATCGTTCTTCTCAATTATCAACTGTTCCTCCAGATGCTTTAATTTTAAAGTTAAAGTTCTAGTACTAATACCAACAAGAGCACGCTCAAGTTCACAGAATCTCATTTCCCCATTATTCAGAAGATTATTAATAATCAACATAGTCCATCTATCTGATAATAGGTCTGCTACTAGAGTTACTGGGCATTTATTATGCTTTTTATTTGAGCCCTTCATAATTCGGAATAATATTATAATAAAATGATTTTGTAAATACTTTACTTTGTAAAGTACATAGTGTTAAAATAGATGCATTAAAAATATAAATAAATAAAATTATGTCACAATGGAATATTGATCCGGCACATTCAACAATAGGTTTTAAGATAAAGCATTTGGTTGTCTCAACTGTAAAGGGTCATTTCAATGAATTCTCAGGAAATGTAATCACTGATAATGATGATTTTGAAAATGCAAAGATAGAATTCAGTACGAAGACTTCAAGCATCAGTACAAACAATGAAACAAGAGATAATCATCTAAGATCTGCAGACTTATTCGACTCTGCCAATCATCCTACTATGTCTTTTGTCTCAAAATCATTTAAGAAGTCATCTGGAAATAAATATTTAATAGAAGGTGATCTAACAATGAGAGGAGTAACAAAAACAGTTACACTTGATGCATATTTTGATGGAATAGTTATGGGTATATATGGTAAAAGAGTAGCAGCTTTTACAGTTACAGGTACATTAAACAGACAAGATTATGGAGTATCATGGAATGCTGTTATGGAAGCGGGAGGATTAGTAGTTGCAAATGATGTTACTCTAGATATAAATGTTGAGTTGATTGAGGGGTAAATAATTTGCGGAGAGAGCGAGATTCGGTCATAGGTCTTCGCCTGCTGGCTCAGCCTACGACCCTGCCTCGCGCCGTCGCGCTCCGGCTTTCTCATCTGCTCTTCTCACGCAATGATGCTAAGCTCGGACGGCATTTAGCCGTCCTTGCTTATCATTGCGGAGAGAGCGAGATTCGAACTCGCGGTTCTAATTAAAGAACGGCGGTTTAGTAAACCGCTGGTTTAAACCACTCACCCATCTCTCCAACATAGACTAGCTTATCATTTTTTATTTTTTTTGCACCTTATAACAAAAGCTGGAGGTATATTTAACAATTCAAAACTAATAGATACATATGGGAAAAATCTTTTTATAGATCTAATTCCTGCAAGGAAATATTCAAATTGAACATAAATTCCATCATCACTTAAGCCATTCTTTATTTCACTTAAGATATTATTCTTCATTTCTAAAGTAAAATGACCGAGTGGCAATCCAGAAATTATGCAATCAACTTTATCAATTCCATTTTGTTTCAAAATATCACCAAGCTGAAGTGCATCAGCTTTATAAACCTTCAATCTTGTATCATGAAGATTTTTATTTAAGTATTCTACAAAAGACTCATTTGATTCTATAGATATTAACAATCCATCTTTAGGCAAAATTTTTAAAATCTCTTTTGTAAATACTCCTGTTCCTGGACCAAGCTCAAGAATTACTTTTGAATCAATACCCTGAACCATTCTCCTAGCCAAAAAACTTGAACTAGGAAATACTGAGCCAATCTTTATAAAATGTTTTAATGATTGTCCGATAAAAGTATCGAATGAATGCATTTATTAGTGCTTATGATTCTTCCATTTCCCTACTACGAAATAGAGATAAATTAATTCTAAAATACCGAAGGTATTTATAATCAATAGTGCGATAAACCAACCGACTTCATCTCTCTTAGCTGCTGTCCATAATGCATAACCCTTCAATATTGTGACGCAGACTATTAATGCAAAAAACAATATTGTACCTAAGGTAAATAAACCTAAGCTCAAGCCGAACATTGGCATTGCGCCAAATGAATTTGCTAAATTATTCATCATAATGTTGGTATTATAACACAGGTAAAATTATAGAAACCAAACCAAATAAATACCGACCACGAGTACAGCAATTCCAGTTAGAAAATATGTGATTCTAGTAAAACCTTTCAATGTACTCTTTATAATTTCTGGAAAAAAAATGTAAAAAATTCCCTTTATAAGTATCATCCAAGAGATAATTTCAATAAAATTAGTAATACTGTTTGTTACTTTATTTGAATATATCAAAGCAGATCCCGCAATTACTATGATAATTCCAACAATATAAGTTATCGCGCGATGATCAAGCATGTCCTTCAAAACCATTGCCAATGTTTTTCTTTTTAAAATTACGAATAAACCACTAATAATAAAATACACTCCTAATGTTTTTGCAATGATTAATGATGAGTCCATTTAATTAAAAATTAATTAATAACACATTAATTATACTTCTAATTTAAATTTTACTTTTCCACATATTCAAATCTAGAAATTTCTTTTCCATCAATAGGCGAGAGAATGTAGAGATGCGGAGACGGAGGGATTCGGTCACAAGTCGCTTTCTGCTGAAAGCGCTTTCGACCCCGGCTCGGCACCTACGTGCCTCCGCCTTTCTCACCCACCGTCGGCATGATTCAGTGCCTATGGCACCTCATCATGCCAGTGCGGAACCGGAGGGATTCGAACCCTCGAGACCTTTAAAGGGCCTGCCTCTTTAGCAAAGAGGTACGTTAGACCAACTCCGCCACGGTTCCATATTTACTAGATTATATCGTATAATGCACAAATGCAATACGATTCACTAATATCAAAGCATTTCCGACTAATAGCCTCACAGAAACAAGCCTTGAATAAGCTAGGGATTGAAACAGTCGAAGATTTACTTTACCATTTCCCTGTTAGATATGGTGATACATCTGAGACTAGAAATATTTCATCCTTAGCCAAAGGCGAATCTGCTGTAATATTCGGAAGAATAGATAAATTAAAAACTAGCAAAGGTTTCAAATCAAAAATCCCAATGGCCGATGCTTGGGTGGAAGATGAAAGTGGCAAAATTCATTGCGTGTGGTTCAATCAGCCGTATTTAGCAAAGATGACCCCCGAAGGAGCGCTAGTTAGAATAGAGGGCAAGGTCTCAGAGAGGAGAAAGAATCAGGAATTATATTTCTCTAATCCTAAAATAGAAATAATCAGCAAAATCCCTACAGGAGTCGGCGAATCGTTATTTGGAAATGAAGGATTATCTCATACTTTATATCCAGTATATCCAGAATCAAGAGGAATAACTTCAAATTGGATTTATCATAAAATTGTAGAAATATTTAAATCAAAAATTCTGAACGAAATAGTTGATCCTATACCAAAAGAAATATTGGAGAAATACAGTCTGCCTTCTTTAAAAACTGCACTGATATGGATTCATACACCAATGAAGCAAGAAGACGCTCACTCCGCGAGGAAAAGATTTGCCTTCCAAGAAGTTTTCTTTATTCAATTAGAAAAACAAATACAAAGAAAGCATTATGAAATGAATCCTTCTTTCACTATTCAGCCCGATGACAAACATCTTCAAGAATTTATAAAAAGATTTCCATTCGAAGCGACCAATGCACAAAAAATCTCAATAAATACAATAGTAAATGATTTTAAAAAAGGATATGCTATGTCTCGCCTACTTGAAGGAGATGTAGGCTCAGGCAAGACAGCCGTAGCTGCTTCAACTGCATATACAGTTGTCACAACTGTGCCGAAAGATAGAAAATATGGAAATCTTCAAGTCGCCTATATGTGCCCTACTGAGATATTAGCATCACAACATTTTGAATCATTTATTCAATATTTCTCATATCTAGGAATACAAGTTGGACTTATAACAGGAAGTGGTTGCAAGAAATTCCCTTCAAAATTAAATCCCAAAGGTTGGACAGATATTTCTAAATCTCAATTATTAAAATGGGTAGAAAACGGTGAAATACCAATTCTAATTGGTACTCATGCTCTAATTCAAAAAACAGTTAAATTTAAGAACCTTGCATATGTAATAATAGACGAACAACATAGATTTGGTCTAAGACAAAGAGCAAGTCTAGTTCACAAAGACGCTTTGGGACAAGCACGTGCTCCACATTTGCTGTCAATGACTGCAACACCAATACCCCGCACACTTGCTCTGACAATTTATGGCGATCTTGATCTGACACTACTAGACCAAATGCCACATGGAAGGAAACCAATTATTACCGAAATAATTACCCCTGAGAACAGAGATAGTACTTATGAGAAAATACGCGATGAATTAAAGCAAGGCAGACAGGCCTATATAATTTGCCCAAGAATAGATGAAGCTGATCCTACAAAAGAAGCATCTATAAATGCAAAGTCAGTGAAAGAAGAAGCGAAAAGACTCAAAGAAAAAGTCTTTCAAGAATATGAAATAGGAATACTACATGGCAAAATGAAACCGGCGGAGAAAGATAGAGTTATGCTTGATTTTAAATCAGGGAAAATAAATATACTTTGCGCTACATCGGTAGTAGAAGTAGGTGTAAATGTACCCAACGCCACAGTAATAGTAATAGAAGGCGCAGAAAGATTTGGGCTTGCTCAATTGCATCAATTAAGAGGAAGAGTTATAAGATCAAATCATCAAGCATATTGTTATGTCTTCGCAGATACAAAATCTGACAAAACAATAAATAGACTAAATGCATTGAAAACAGCAAAAAATGGTTTCGAATTAGCAGAATATGATCTAAAATTCCGTGGTGCAGGAGAATTGTCAGGAGGCAAACAATGGGGAGTATCAGATACTGCGATGGAAGCTCTACAAAATATAAAATTAGTAGAAGCCGCTAGAACTGAAGTTAGAAATCTTGTTGAATTAGATATTAATTTAAATAAATATTCTCAAGTTAAAAATTATTTAAAGAAAAGGAAAGCTGAGATTAAACATTTTGAATAGGTACTATATTATTGACATGGATTACCGGTCCACTGATTCCAATCTTGAGCTGGTACTTGTGACATACAATACGCAGGTAATTGTCCAACTTCAAAATCTGTACTGGAGAATCCACCATCATTCTGACTCACAGAATTTGGTCTCTCTAATCTTACCGATAAACCATAAATTCTAGGTGCATTTGCAACAGTAGGTACCTTATATGTGTAATAATAATAGGTATTGTTATTGATAAATGTCCTTGGTAGTTTCTTGATGTATGGAGATAAGGCATTTTCTAATCTACACCATATACCCGGCATATATGATGCGCTACCATCACCAGATGCTCCTGGTGAACCATAGCCACATCCACTATTACCTGTACCAATCTCTAAGGAACCTGCAACACTTCTTGCAAAAGGAGATTCTCCGTTTACTATATTGTTATTTATATATCCCGGATAGTTTCCACCATGGTCCAATGCATATAATTCCAAGGCATTTTGTATTTGTTTTACAGCTGCTATTCTTTCTGAATCTCTTGCACTTGCTCGAGTTATCGACAAAGACGCTAATACTATACTTGATAATAAACCAATTATTGATATAACAACAAGTAATTCAATTAATGTAAAACCCCTAACTAGCTTTTTTATTCTCATAAAAATATTATATCATAGAAAAAATAAAGAAACGTCGTATTATTAAAGCGACTTCTTCACATTTATACAAATGTAATTAGTCTAATATCCCTAAATCATTCGAAGTATTCTGTGCGCCTTCTAGGATTCGAACCTAGGACCCCAGAGGTATAAGCTCTGTGCTCTAACCAACTGAGCTAAAGGCGCATAATATATGTGTATTGGTTAATTACACATATTTAATTTATATCATATTTGATGTTCAATATCTAATTTTTTCTTTGGTTGAATACCATGAGCGATAATTATGCTTTCATACTCTTCC
The DNA here is from genome assembly GCA_964467225.1 of uncultured Candidatus Saccharibacteria bacterium. Classification (GTDB taxonomy): domain Bacteria; phylum Patescibacteriota; class Minisyncoccia; order Phycocordibacterales; family PALSA-1337; genus CAIOGI01. The sequence goes on along the minus strand of CAYXPQ010000001.1, from coordinate 107,560 downwards.
CTTTCTATTGTCTCAACCTCTATTAGTCTTTTGGCAATAGCATCTAGTGCAGGACGATACTTTGTAACTATTTCATGAGCTTTTTTGTAACCCTCATCCATTATTCTTGCAACTTCTGCATCTATATCTGCACTAATTTTCTCTGAATAAGTATTATCTTCTACACCTTTGCCAAACATGGCTCGTCCACCAGAACTTTCTAGAGCCAAGACTCCAATCTTCTCTGACATGCCATATTTTGTAACCATATCTCTAGCAAGTGAAGTTGATACTTGCAGATCATTTGATGGACCTGTTGTTACATCATTGAACATCATCTTCTCAACCACATAACCTCCTAACGATACAGCTATATCATCTAGAAATTCATTTTTACTTTGCATTTTGCGATCTTCAAGAGGCAAATGAAGGGTGTAACCCGCAGCACGACCTCGTGAAATTATAGAAATTTTGTGAACAGGATCCGCAAATGGTAGAACAGAGGCAACAAGAGCATGCCCTGCTTCGTGATAGGCGGTGATTTCCTTTTCCTTCTTTGAAAGTAAATGACTCTTTCTCTCTGGACCCAGCATAACTTTCTCTATAGCTCTTATAAGATCATACTGCGAAACTTTATTCCTATTCTCTCTAGCAGCTAGTATGGCTCCTTCATTCATAAGTGAATACAAATCCGCACCAGAGAATCCAGGAGTTCTTTCGGCTATCACACGGAGAACTACATCCTCAGCAAACGGCTTCTTATTTGAATGAATTTTCAAAATTTCCTCTCTATCATTTCTATCTGGAAGATCAATTGTAACTCTTCTATCAAATCTTCCCGGTCTAAGAAGTGCTGGATCAAGAACATCTGGCCTATTTGTAGCAGCCATCACTATAACTTTCTCATTTGGTTCGAATCCATCCATTTCCACCAATATTTGATTCAAAGTCTGCTCTCTCTCATCATTACCTCCACCTACTCCAGTACCTCTTATACGACCAACAGCGTCTATCTCATCAACAAAGATAATTGCTGGTGAATTCTCTTTTGCAATTTTAAATAAATCTCTAACCCGTGAAGCTCCAACACCAACAAACATCTCTACGAATTCAGATCCAGATATAGCAAAGAAAGCTACATTGGCTTCACCAGCTACTGCTCTAGCCAATAATGTTTTACCAGTTCCAGGAGCTCCCATTAGTAAAATACCCTTTGGAATTACTGCTCCAATTTCTAGAAACTTTTTGGGATTCTTTAGAAAATCGACTATTTCTGCTAATTCTTGTTTTGCCTCTTTAGCCCCTGCCACATCCTTAAATGTTACTTTCTGCTTATTATCATCTGGAAGAGTAATTCGAGCTTTAGATTGACCAAATGAGAAAGCTTGCATTCCAGCACCTCTAACTTGTCTAGTCAAAAACCAAATTATAAAGACAATAAATATAATTGGGATAATAAAAGGCGCTATTTGAGAAATTAAGAAAAGAAATCCGCTAGGACCTTCGGTGCTTATTTTAACTGAATTTAATTTCTCTGCTGTTAATCCGTATCTAACCAAAGTTTCAGTAACTGAAGAATCAGCTTCTTTCATTGTAAGCCTAATAGTCTTATCAGTATATTCAGCAGTAATTTTGTCTCCTCTAACAATAATGTTTGATACCTTGCCTGCAGTTATATCTTTAGTTAGTTCTGATAGAGTTATCTTGTTTTCCTTTAAAGAATTTTCAACTATTGCAGAATAGATACCACTTATTACAAATAATATTAATAAACCTATAGAAATAGTATTAAGGAAACCGAATCCTCTTGGCTTTCTATTTCCATTCTTATTCCCAACTTTTGGCGGTATTGGCTGTTTTTTCATAAAGTATTAATGAATGAATTATACTTAAAATTTGAGAAAATGAAAGAAAATCACCACCAACCCGAAAGTTAAGTGGCAATTCGCTGAAAGTGTGATCATTTACGTTGCAATGTCACATGTCTCGACCTAATAGTGTAATGCTTGAATACCACAGAACTGCTACCAAACGGATTACTGACATGTGGAACAAGTCTGAATAATTGCCTGATTACATCTGAACTGAAGTCCATCTCCTCCCTTGGTTTTCTCTTCAACTTATAATCCTCCATGAGCTTATCAATGACGTCAACTCTTACTGTTGCGCATATCATACATTGACGAAAGACATAGACACTGACCTTTCTGAATCCGGTAGGAGTATCCCTATCAATATTATGAACAAAAATTCTACAAGTCTTCTTTGTTCCTCTTGAACATGCCGTACAACTATGTCGCCTGTGATTTGAAACCAACAGAACCACTAAACCAATCAGAAGTATGAACAAAATACCCAAACTAAACGATGTATAGTCAATCTTAAACATATCCTCTTATGTTGTTGATTGTTCTTGTTGTTTGTTTACTAAGCCAACTATAGATTGGCACAATTTTCCAAACAAGTCAAAGGATGCTAGAATCAATATGTATGAGCAATTCACTTATATACAATAAAAAAGTAAATCTTGATTATGAAATTCTTGAAACATTCGAATGTGGTATTGAACTTCTGGGATTAGAAGTCAAAAGTATTAGAAATAATCAAGGTTCCCTATTAGGATCTCATATCACAGTAAGAGGTGGCGAAGCTTTCATTATTGCTTCCAATATTCCTGCATATCAAATAAATAATACACCGAAAGATTATGATCCCAAGAGGAATCGTAAAATTTTAATTACAAAAGCAGAAATTCAAAAGCTTGCATCTATTGAGACTAAGAAGGGTTTGACAATAGTACCTATTTCAATGTATAGTAAAGGCAAGAAAATCAAGGTTGAAATCGCAGTAGTTAAAGGAAAGAAGAAACATGACAAAAGAGAAGATATAAAGAAACGCGATATAGACCGAGAAATTCGAAGAGAATTCACAGATCGTTAACAATTAATACATGGGGATGAAAGGCCTCGACAGTTGAGGTACTTCATATTACGCATTGTAGAGTTCCATTATCTCTTTAAACTAATGGAAAATGTTAACTGCTAATTCAACAGTTGCAAAGGTAAAGTCAATTGTGTCTCCATATTTTGGATCACGTGATTTTACTTTCGCTCTAGCTACGGCTTAAGCGACATTTCTCACTACGCGTTCAGAGTAGTGATGAGGTGATATATACATGAACTAGAACTATATTCTCTTCCCTGCTTATAGTTTGAAACCTTGGGAATCGCTTACATATATTTTGTTTACTTTATAGTATGTAAGTTAAAAGAGGATCAGACCTCGCTAAAGTTAGCTATACAATGTAGAAGTGGTATAAGATTTCATCTGCACGGCGGTTCGATTCCGCCCATCTCCACAGTAAAAGAAAAGCCGACTTTTGTCGGTTTTTTCTTTTACCTGCTGAAGAGCATGCTAGGAATAGAAAGACGGAACGAGCGTAGGCGAGCGAGTCGGGTGAGCTTGGGGTGGGACCCAAGCGTAAAACCTTCTGTAAAGCGTCGTTTATTAAGCAGTTCTCTTACTTCCTTAGATTTCTCATCTGTAAAGTAGGTGGCGTATGAAAGTTGGAAATTCTCACCTGTACCGAGTTATAGATCAAGAATTTCATTTTTAGATGTGGAAGGTATACCTGAATTGTACAAGTATGTAAGGTTTATGCAATACTCCTAAAGACTCTGAATTACTGACAGTCGTTTATTCCGTAAAGCCATAACGGCAAAGAGAAGAAGGAATTGATTTGTGGCGTACGTTCATCTCGTTTGAAAAATTCCACATTTACAAAACATACCGGAGATTTAGATAGATCAAGAGTTGCCTTAAAATCAATCAGTTTACCAGAAGTCCAATCACAACCATTGCCGGCTAGATTACAAGTTGCAATTCCTCGAGAAACGATCTGCTTTTTACCATCGAGAATATAAGAAGCAGTAAGGTCAAATTCACCTTCACCAAACACATTTTTAGCTTTTCCAGTTATTACGACAGGTTGTTGTCCGTCAACACGAGCATTAGATTGAGGAGAGACTGAAGTTATGAGCTGATCACCTGTAATAGTGAAATAATCTTTACTGCGTCCAACTAACTCACGTCCACCCGAAGGGTTTATTTCAATCTTATATTTATTGTTTGTATTTTCAGATGTTACAGTCCATTTATATGATCCGGTGGCAGGAGCATTTGATGTGATTGGTTTAGTTGAAGTTTTATTATCAGGAGTGGTGACTTGAAGAGCAATAGCCAAAGGATCACCACCAGCGTAATTGGTCCACTTAATCTCATAGGTTTTACCTATCTCTAAGACTTCTCCACCTTTAGGATATGCAACTTGAATACGGCCTTCTTCGGAAACATAACTTGCACCTTGTGGTACCCTATCTGAATTTGTTGCTGAATTTACTGTTTCAGTATTTGAAGGAGTATTAACAATATTTTCTTGCTGCGTTGATTCGGACCTACCTAATGTCCAATAACCTACTGCACCTGCTAAAATCACAATAACTGCAATAATAGCTATGTTGGCAAAACCTTTTTGTAAATTTTCCATAGTAGCAACACTATACCATAAATATTAAATATAAAGAAGGTCTGTGTTTTTGGTGTAGTGGTAGTGTATCCCTGGTATATATTTTGCAAATAAATCTACTAAATATCCTTTTAAATAAGGCTATAAATTTTATTTGTTTTTGTCCGTTACAAATAAAGTTTTCTCATCTGTAGAGGGTAATCTGTATACAACATTGACCGATTCCGCCCATCTCCACAGAAATTGATTTATTACTTACATAAGTGTATGATTGCGACCAGAAAGTTAGAGTAATCACAATCAACACCCAAGAATATGTCTGACACTATCAAGGCTCAAGTTGATGCGATAAATCAACAAATCAAAGTCCATAATTTATCAATTGAAGATTTGAAAAAGAGAATTCAAGATCTTCAGAATTCATGCGAACACCCCCAAGACAAGATCGAGGGTGATCATGATCCAGTTTTTGGATGCGACTATGAAATTTGCACCCAGTGTGGGAAGATTTTCTAGCAATAATCTCATTATACAAATAACTCACACCAACACCAAAGTGGTCAGTAATACCCCCAACTCACAGACCACACTGACGCAAGTTACTGTGGTCTGATTTTATTTATCAAAAAGATCCCAGCCACAACGACTAAGATCTCGATAATACCGACCAACTCTCTTCTGAACTTGATAACTATTCACCACAATAATTCCTCTCCTGTATACCAAGAACAGAAAGCGCCCACAAATATCCACCATTTGATAGAAAGTGTGAGAGTGCCTCAATACTTGTTGGACTATGCCCCAGAGAAACTCCCGCACACCATCTATTGAAATCAGAATTGACCCCCTCAAAGACAACTTGGGTTATATCGTCGACGGTTATCATAGGATCTCATATAATTATATTACTTTTAAGATTTTTATTATCCACACTATGTTGTACTATAAAAACAATAGCGCTGACTTGTTGAACAAATCAGCGCTTGAAAAAGTTTTCATAGTCTGTGCATAAGATCACAAGCTGGACAAATATACACAATACATTCTAAGCCATTTGAATCAATCCCTCTTACCTTACAATTATTTCCCAGAGGAGTTGAACAGCAATCACAGCACTTCTTAGGTGGTGGAAGCTTAGAATAAACTATGTTTTTGATCATGTAAGCTCTGAAAAGAGCTTTTGCATCCACTACTCTCATATCCCTATCAAACGGATCCACGAGAGTCATTCTATTTTTCCGGCGTCTTGAATTTTTTTTCATACCACTCCTTTCTGCCATCATCTTACTACAAATCCTATAATATTTCTTTAGTCGCTATAAAAAGCTATAATTAAGTTGAATGAATCAGACTACTTGGAAAATCTATACAACAACTGAAGAAGTTTTGGACGATATTGTAAGAACTTGTGAATCTGCCACAAAGACAATAGATCTTGAGCAATTCATTTTCGTATCAGACGCATTTGGAAATAGAATAATCGATATTTGTGCCAAGAAAGCAGCAGAAGGAGTTAAGGTTAGATTTATTTGGGATGCCGCAGGAAGCTTCTTATTTTTCGGCAATGATGCTATCGAGAATCTAAAGCAAAAAGGAATAGAGCTATTATTTTTTAAAACGCTTTTGCCAGATTTTCTCGACGTGCCCAATTATAGATCGTGGTATTTTAGAAATCATCGCAGAACAATAGTAATCGATAGCAAAATCGCTTTCACAGGCAGTGTATGTATTTGGGAAAAGACAAAAGACTGGCGCGAGACAAATCTTATGATACAAGGACCCGTGGTAAATAACATGCAAAAAGATTTTGAAAAAATGTGGAATAGATCTCAAAGAAAAAGGGTGCGCAATATAAAAAGAGAGTTACCAAGTGACCTCGAATTCAGATACGTAAGCAACAATCCCCTTCCTAGACAGAGAAAATTATATAATCAATTAGTAGAAGCAATAAAAAATTCAAAAAAATGCATTTGCATTACTACTCCCTACTTTGTTCCCACGCACAGGATTACTCATGCACTCAAACGGGCATCAAGAAGAGGTGTTGAAGTTAAGATACTAATACCAGAAAGATCAGATCATACTTTTGTTGACTTGGCTGCCCGAACTTACTTCCACACAATATTAAAATCAGGAATTAGAATTTTTCTTTATAAAAATAGGATGATGCATGCCAAGACTATTGCTATTGATGATAATTGGTCGACAATAGGCACTTTAAATATTGACCACGTAAGTCTGTTATACAACTTTGAAGCAAATATAGTAAGTAATAATGTTATACTATCAAATCAGTTGAAAGAGCAATTTAATATAGACTTACAAAATACTGAAGAGATAACATTAGAGAAATGGGATCAACGTTACTGGTTAGAGAAATTTGCCGGAATTTTTATCAAACTTATAAGAAGTCTTTTCTAGACATTGAAAAAAAATTATGCTATAAATATGTTCTAATACATGAGTACCCAACGAGTTAGGATTAATCAATACATAAAGGCTCCAGAACTAAGAGTTATCACCGACGAAGGTGAAAATCTTGGTGTTATTCCTCTTGCAGAAGCTTTAAAGCAGTCTCAGGCTCGAAATCTAGACCTCATTGAAATATCACCCAATGCCACTCCCCCAGTTGCAAAAATCATGGATTATGGTAAATTTCAATATGACGAAAAGAAGAAGCAGAAGGTTGCAAAATCTCGCACTCAAACGTCAGAATTAAAGAATATTCAGGTTAAAATCGGCACAGGAGACCACGATCTAGAACTCAAAGCCAAAAAAGCCTCAGAATGGCTAAAAGATGGAAATAGAGTAAAAATTGATCTATATCTCGTAGGACGATCTAAGTTTATGGACTTTAACTTTCTCAAAGAAAGAATGGAAAGAATCCTAAAGCTTATAACTGTTGAATATAAGGTCGCAGTACCTCCAACAAAAGGACTAAAGGGACTTTCTGCAGTTATTGAGAGGAAATCATAATTAATAATATGAAAACAAACAAATCATTTTTAAAAAGACTTAAGCTAACACGAAACGGCAAGATTATTGCTCGTTCAAAGGGTCAAAATCATTTCAATTCAAAAGAAAGCAGAAGATCTCAATTAGCCAAGAAGCGAGGAATGGAATTCTCAATGACTAACAAAGAGAAGAGTCGTTTCTTAGTAAATGCATAATTAATTAAATAAAATACCATGACAAGAGTAAAGAAAGGTGTACACGCACTAAAGACAAGACGAAATATATTAAGCCAAGTAAAGGGTTACAGATTCTCAAGAAGTAAGAAAGAAAGAAATGCTTATGAAGCCATTTCACATGCTGGAGCTTATGCTTTCGCACACAGAAGAGACAAGAAGGGTGATATGAGAAACCTATGGAATGTAAGAATCAATGCTGCATTGAGAAATCTAAATGAGAAATATTCATACAGTAAATTTATAGGCAATCTAAAGAAAGCAAATATTGCATTAGACAGAAAGGTTCTTTCTGCCCTAGCAGCTGAGAATCCTAAGTCATTTGAGGCAATTGTAAAGAAGGTTGCTTAAATCTACCACAGCTTATATTTCTTCAATCTTTCAGGATAAATAGCATTCAAACCAAGATAGTCTTTTATTTTCTGAACCAAATACAGCGAGGCCTTGGGTTCACCCATTACTACAAAAACATTTTTAACTGTCTTTTGAGTTGTAACAACGAAATCCAATAAATTATCTGAATCCTTATGCGAAGAATACCCTAGTATACTCTCTATCTTGGCTTTGACTGGAATTTCATTACCATGTATTTGAACTTTTTTATCACCATCTATAAGATGTCTGCCAACAGAACCTAAAGTTTGATAACCTACAAGCAGAATAGTATTCTTGGAATCGGGTAAATATATTTCCTCATGATGTATTACTCTGCCCCCTATAGACATTCCTGAGCCAGCTATTATTATTTTTGGAGTTTTGATATGATCGATACTTCTTGATGCTTCCCCACTGACTGTAAATGATAATTTAGGGAAATCAAATATATCATCACCATTTTTTATTTCATCTTGTGCTTTTTGATTGAAAAGATGGGTACTGGATTTATAGATATCAGTAATTTTTGTGGCTAGAGGAGAATCAACATATACAGGAATATTGGGAATTGACTTTGATTCTATTAATTTATTTATTTCATAAAGAATAACTTGAGTTCTCTCTAATGAAAATGTAGGTATAACTACAGTTCCCCCTCTGGAGAAAGTATCTCTAATAATATTTTCTAATTTTTTAATCCTTTCACTCTTTGGTTCATGATTCCTATCGCCATATACACTTTCCATAATTACATAATCTGCACCTTCTATTGATTCTGTATCCCTAAGAATCGGAGTAGGAGTATTGCCAAGATCTCCAGTAAATACAATTCTCTTGCCACCATAGGTAAATTGAATCATGGAAGAACCTAGAATATGTCCAGCATCTCTTAAATATACTGAGAATCCCTCAGGGAAATTCGTCTCCTCATGGTATGGAATTGTTTGCCATAATGTGAAAGATTTTTTTACATCTTCCATATCATAAATAGGAGTTAGTCCGTCATTATTTGCTTCTCTCTCCAGAAGACCTACAGCATCTTCTAATATTAGCAACGCTAGTTCTCGAGTCTCAAGTGTTGAATATATTACACCTGAGAAACCTTCTCTAACTAATTTTGGTATTCGGCCAACATGATCAAGATGAGCATGAGTAACAAAAAGCATATCAATTTCCCTAGCATCATAACCAAAACCTCCCCTATTCTCTACTTGAGCAGACTTCTCACCTTGAATCAATCCACAATCTATTAAGATTTTTTTGTCAGCAATTTCTAAGAGAAAATTCGCTCCAGTTACACTGCCCACACCACTACAGAATGTAATATTTGCACTCATTTTATTTTTTATTTTTAAAAATTAACCCAACTGCTACTGCCCCCAAGCTATCCATTATCAAATCCTTTATTGTGTCTAACTTATATGCCAAAGTATGAATAGGATGACCTGCTATTCTATAATAGACTTCAAAGACTTCCCAGAATATACCAATAATAAAAGTATAGAAAATTAAATTAAAAATATTATTTCTTATATGATTTATATTAAAAAATATTGAAATGCAATACAAAAGCAGTGCAATACATACCCCACCCAAGAAGTGCATCATTATGTCGTAGAACCAAAACTGCATATACAAATGATTATCTAAAGCTATTTTGTGTAGATAATATAGTAAAGTAGAGAAAAATATTGTAATAACAGAAATCTTTATATGACGCATTATGATTAATTATATCAGATACGAAAACATCTGCATGAAGCAGACGTTTTCGATAGGCTACAAGAGTATCAAGCCTAGTAAAATACTAGGTGGGTGATCTCAATGTTAACACCAAGGTGCAACATAATGTGAATCACGAGGACTCGTTGATCTCCCAAATTAAAAGTTATAGAGTTAATACTCTCGTAACCTACTATAATTATATTCTAATCAAGAATACCGTCTAGATTGACATCGTACAAAATTCTGTCTTGAATGTGATTATATTTCATAATCTCATTATCCTTGAACCAGAATTTGATTTCATCATTTGCTTCTTTTACAGCACCAGAAGCATGAACAATATTTCTTATAGCTCGAATATCTTCATCAGCGACTTGATATGAATCAAGAACATAATCCCCTCTTATTGTTCCCACATCGGACAATAGTGGCTCAGTTCCACCTGTAATCTTTCTAACTATAGCTACGGCATGCATTCCTTGCCACACCATTGCTATTACTGGTCCACTTGCCATGTATTTCTTTAATTTCTCCAAGATCATTTCTGATTGTTTGATGGGATCATCATGTGGAGGAGTAAGACCTTTATCTTTGTATGCCTGAATATTCTTTATTCCGGTTTTTAATTTCCATTCAGGATCGAGAGTATAATGAGCCTCAACCATTTCTTTTGTCGGTACAAGCATTTTGATGGCAACTAACTTCAGACCAGTTCTTTCATATCTATTAATCACTTCCCCTATCAAACTTCTTTGAATACCATCGGGTTTTATTATTACTAATGTTCTTTCATGCTTTGAATGTTGTGTTTTCATATGTTTACATTTTAGTTAATATTTCTGGCTCGCTTTTTGTAATTAAAATTGTGTGTTCAAAATGTGCACTTGGTTTTCCATCTCGTGTTCTATAGGTGTACCCATCTTTATCTAGAAGAGTTCTATGATCGCCTAGATTAAAAATTGGTTCAATAGCCAGCACCATGCCAGGTTTGAGTACATCTCCTGTACCAGCAACACCATAATTTGGAACATATGGATCTTCATGCACACTATAGCCAACTCCATGACCAGATAATTCTTCAACAACTCCAAAACCGGCAGATACAGCCAGTCTCTCAATAGCCACACTAATATCGCCAACTCTTTTGCCACCTTTTGCAGCTTTAATTCCTGAATATAATGCTTCTTTGGTGACTTCTAATAACTTTTTTAATTCGGGAGTTATGTTGCCCACTGGAACTGTAATTGCTGCATCAGTGATTAATCCTTTATGAATTAAACCCAAATCAATTGTAACAATATCTCCATCTTTCAAAATCTTTTCTTTTTCATTTGGAATACCATGCACTATTTCGTCATTAATAGAAACACATAGACTGGCAGGAAAAGGTCTAGACTCGCCTCTTGGCTTATAGTTTAAAAAAGCAGGAATATCCCCGCCTTCTTTGATCAATCTATATGCCTCATCGTCCAACTCCTTTGCAGTTACTCCCGGCTTAACCATATTTTTAAGCAAGTCGAGGATTTCCGCATGTCTTTTGCCTCCCTCTCTCAATTTCTGTATATCCTCCTTTGTCTTAATTCTTATCATATGTGTTTTATAATATCTTTATATACTTCGTCTATGCTTCTTTCCCCATTTATTGAAATAAAATTATAACGAGGGTTGTCTTTGTAAAATTCAATGGCTGGAACTACATCTGTAATATACCAAGCCAGTCTCTTTTTTATATCATCCATATTATCATCCATCCTGTGTCTTGCAGAAAGTTTAGCAGTGGCCCATTCTTCACTTACATCAATATTTATGACTGTAGGCTTTTTTAAAGAATAGAAATCAAATACAGAATCTAGCACTCCCGCTTCATGCTTTCTTCTTGGAGTACCGTCAAATATCAAATGTTTTGATTCATCAAAATTATTTACCAATACATTAATCCACATATAAACTGAGATAAATTCTGGCTGTAATTTATCATCTTTATAGTATTGATTTGATATTCTCTGAGTCAAAGAATTACCTTTTATAAATTCACGTACTTCACTACCACTCTGAATATAGAGTGTATCTCTTTGGCTATCTATTTCCTTTAGATATTTTGTAAGAAGTTCACCCTGGGTTCCCTTACCACAACCTGATCTTCCTATTAGAATAAAGACTTTTTGATCCATAAGGATCAGGATAACATATTTCTAGTATTCTCGCATTGAGGCCTGAGCATCAATCTTTTTGATGAGATCCAATACAACTGACACCACAATCAATAGAGCTGTTCCGCCTATTGCCAAGGTTTGAGTTCCTGTGAAAGCTTGAATACCCAATGGTAGCACAGCAATAAAGCCTAGAAATAAAGCACCTACTAAAGTTATTCTTGTAACTACTTTACCTAAATAATTCATAGTAGATTCACCTGGTCTAACGCCTGGTATAAATGCTCCACCCTTTTGCAAATTCTCTGATATCAACTTTGGATCAAAAGTTACAGCAGTATAGAAATATGTGAATATAAATACTAATAAGAAGTAGATTATTGCATGCGGCCAAGGAGCATTTAGAAAATCAGAAATTGATCGAGCGGTATCTGCAATAACGGGATTTGAAACTTTTGAGAGAACATTTGAGATTATTTGAGGGAAAAGAAGTATAGAAAGTGCAAATATGATTGGAATAACTCCACTTTGGTTTAAACGAAGTGGTAAATATGTTGAGGTACCACCATAAACTTTATTCCCTCTAACTTGCTTTGCATAAGTGACTGGAATTGATCTTTCTGCTTCAGTTATAACAACTACTCCAACAATCACAACAAGTGATATCAGAAGGAATAGAAGATAAGCTGGCAACTGTGCTGGATCAAATCCGGCTACGAATTGCATTATTCTTGTAGGCAAGACAGCAACTATACCTGCAAATATAATCAAAGATACTCCATTTCCTATACCGAACTCTGATATAAGTTCACCAAGCCACATTAACATTACTGAACCGGCAGTGATAATTATAATATTTACCACTAGCATCATTCCAGAAAGTTCTGGAATAACATTCTGACTTTGGAAAAGACTTATAAAAGCAAAAGCTTGAATAGCAGCGAGTGGTACAGAAATCAATCTAGAATACTGAGACATCTTTTGACGACCTATTTCCCCTTCTTCTTGCATCATTGCTTTCATTTTTGGAATCATCATTCCAAGCAATTGCATAATAATAGAAGCTGTAATAAATGGGCTGACTCCAAGCATCACAATAGAAAGTCTAGATATACCTCCTCCTGAGAAAATATCTAGCAATCCAAAAAACTGATTACCAGCTAATAACCTCTCAAGACTTGCCACATCAATACCTGGAATTGGAATAGCTGAAAATAATCTAAAAACTATAAGTGCAACTATAGTAAACGCAATTCTCTTGCGCATTGTTGGATCTTTTAGAACAATGCTTATTTTTGATAGAAATCCATTCATATTTTTATTCTATTATAACTGTACTGAACCTCCAACTTTCTCGATCTTTGCTTTTGCTTGATCTGAAATTTTACAACCACTAAATTGTAACTTTTTAGTAATATCACCTGCACCAAGGATCTTAACTGCAGGTATTTTACCATCGATTGTTGAAATAAGCTTCTTCTCAATTAAAGTACTAGGATTAACTTGAGATCCAGCCTCAAATACCATTTCAATGTCTTTAATGTTAATAGGAATAAATCTATCATTAATAGACTTATTAGAATTTACACCACGACCTCGCATCTTTGGGATTCTCTTAATAAAATCTCTTAGCTCTGGTCTCTTCTTGTGTCCAGCACGAGCATTTTGGCCTTTTGTACCCCTTCCAGAAGTCTTGCCTCTTTTGCCTCCTCGGCCGACTGTCATCGTTTTCTTATTCTTTGTTTTTGGAATTAAATTATGGAGTTGCATGGTAGTGTATTAATTATTTAGCTGCTACTACTGATCCTGTTCTTGGATATTTTGAAAGCTTGGAAAGAGCCTTTATGGCTACTCTTGCTATATTAAGCTTATTCTTACTTCCTGAAAGGAGTTTAGCACATACATCCTTTATACCTGCTAGTTCAATAACATTTCTTACTGAACTTCCTGCTACTACTCCTCTTCCTCTTGCTGGCATAATCATAACTCTTGCACTTGAATATTTTGCCTCTACCATATGTGGAATTGTCATTGCTGGTGAAAGAGTAACCTTTATCATGTTTTTCTTGGCGTTTCTTGTAGCTTTATCAATAGCAAGAGATGTATCCCCTGCCTTTCCTAGTCCAACACCAACTCTACCCTTTTTGTCTCCAGATACTACTGCTACAGAGAATGTGAATCTTCTTCCTCCTGAAGCAACACGGGTCACTCTTCTTATTGCAATGATTTTTGTATCAAATTCTGGCTTAACTCTCTCTTTATCTGTTCTTTGTGGTCTCTTACCACCAGATCTACGATTGTTATCTCGTGGAGGTCTATTATCAAAAGGCTTATCAGCTACCTTCTCTACAGGCTTACTTTCTATTGGCTTTTGTTCAGTTGTAATTATTTCTGGTTCCATATTATTTAAATCTTAAAATTCAAGTCCACCCTCTCTAGCAGAATCTGCTATTGCTTTTATCTTGCCTGTATAAAGATATCCTCCTCGATCAAATACTACTTTTACAATCTTAAGTGCTTTTGCCTTTTTTGCAATATCACTTCCGACTTTCTTTGCATCATCTGATGAAGATTGAACAAGAGTATGGCCCTTTGTATCATCAATAATCTGAGCATATATGAATTTGTTTGACTTAAAGACAGAAAGTCTTGGTCGCTCTGAAGTACCTGATAGAATTGATCTAATTCTATTATGTCGTCTTGCAATCTTTAATTGTTTTTGTTTGCTTGTATTCATACAAATTATTTATTATACAGACTTCTTACCTTGCTTTCGTCTTATAACTTCATCACTATATCGAATTCCTTTACCCTTGTATGGTTCAGGCTTCTTCAGCGCTCTGATCTGAGCAACAAATTGACCTACTTTCTCTATATCGATACCAGAAACTGTTATGACGTTTTTTTCTGAAGTAACCTTTAGACCATCAGGAATTGCCTTTATAACTGGATGTGAGAAACCTAGTGCAAGATGAACTTCTTTACCTTTAATATCTGACTTGAATCCAATACCTTCAACTATTAACTTCTTCTCAAAAGCTTTGTGAACGCCCTCAAACATATTTCTAATATGAGAAGCATATGTTCCCCATAGAGCTAGAACATCCAATGATTGTCTTGAAGGAATAAGCGTAATTTCATTGTTAGCAATAGCAACATTGATCTCTGGTCTTAATGTCTTCTTTACTTCTCCTAAAGGTCCCTTAACAGTTAGAACCCCAGCAGAATATGTAACTTCTGTCTTTTCTGGTATTGCTATAGGTTTTTTTGCTATTCTTGACATAATATTTTTATTACCAGATTTTAAATAAAATCTCTCCTCCGACCTTAAGCTTCTTTGCATCAGCATCAAGAAGTATTCCCTGTGGTGTTGAGAATACAATATTTCCAAAACCACTCTTAAACATTCTTATATCCTTTGACTTTTGGTATAAGCGTCTTGATGGCTTTGAAATTCTATCAATACCATGAACTCTTGGTTCGCCGCCAATATAAGCTAAATTTATTTCTAGAGTCTTGTCGATTTTCTTTCCCTTAACTTCTACTGAAGTAATATATCCACCTTTTAATAAAGCATGTGAAATATTCTCTTTAAGAGTTGAATAAGGAACTGTTATCGAAGCCTTGCCAGCATCGCTAGCATTCTTAATTCTTATTATTAAATCTGCGATTGGGTCTGTTACCATGATGATTTCTTTATTCCTGGAATAACTCCTTCGTTAGCAAACTCTCGGAAACAAATACGGCACAAATCAAAATCCCTCATATATCCATTCTTTCTTCCGCATCGGAAGCATCGTCTAACTACCCTTGATTTGAATTTAGGGGTCTTTGCTGCTCGTGCTTTTACTGATGTCTTTGCCATATTTTAAATAAAAATGAGGACTAGTTAGCTTCACCCTATTGTTTTCGCTGGGTTAATGCTTCAAGTCGCTAATTCCTTGTATTTCTTTGTTTTCTAGAACGTGGAGTTATACTATCAAATAGCCAAAAATAAGTCAAACTACTCAATAAAATAAATGTAGACACCCTCACCCCTCCATTTCCCAATGCTGTTTTTTGACACTTTTCTTAAGCTTTTCTTAATAGTGTTTTTGTTATGGTTAGTGAATGAGGAAATTTTACGAAGCAAAAATTAAAAAGTTATCTGGTACAAGTTATAAAGATGTATACCCGCAAGCATTATCAATTTATAAAAAACTATGTTCAAAAACTAAAAGAAGACCTTATATTA
Source organism: uncultured Candidatus Saccharibacteria bacterium (assembly GCA_964467225.1). Lineage (GTDB taxonomy): Bacteria > Patescibacteriota > Minisyncoccia > Phycocordibacterales > PALSA-1337 > CAIOGI01. The sequence continues at coordinate 91,384 of CAYXPQ010000001.1, read as the reverse complement.
GATCCAAATACTTTAATAAGGATAAAATATTTCTTGACTATTTTTGGGATCATATCAGAACAAAAAATCCAAATGATCGCACTCGAAGATTAAGGTATTATGAATGTGCTCTGGATTTAATTAAAAATTCGAGTATTGAACCTATTTCAAAAATAAATCCAAATAAATCTTCTGAAAAATTACATAGGTTTCTCGGAAAAACAAAAAGTGGAGAACTATTTTGTATTCAAATAACTGAGAATATAAGGAACAGAAATAAGCATTTAATGTCAGTATTTCCTACAGAAATAGATTAAAAGAAAAAAACCCTCCGCCAAGTGTGGTATATAAACCACGGCCGAAAGTTTCTTTCATGATCAAATATTAACAAATGTAATTTTTCTAGTCAAACCTACCCCCTCTTCTTTACCTCTTCTTTCTTAAATGGGAAACCGAGATACTCCATGAAAGCTAATGTCTGTTCCTTGCTCTTTGATGTTGTCACTACTGTAATACCAAATCCGAATACATCCTTTAGATCTTCATCTGCTGTCTCAGGGAAAATTGTGTGCTCTTTGATTCCTAGAGTGTAGTTACCCATCTGATCTACTGCAGTCTTTGTAATACCACGGAAGTCCTTTGTTCTTGGGAGTGCTATATGAATAAGCTTATCAATAAAATCACACATTCTCTTACCTCTTAGTGTTACTTGATAACCGACGAGATCTCCTTGTCTAACTTTGAATGAAGCGATTGACTTCTTGCTTGATCTTGGAGCTGGCTTCTGTCCTGTTATTTTTGAAAGTCTATCGGCAACAAGCTCAATCTTCTTTTTGTCTTTAATTGATCCAGTACCTGTACTAATAACAACCTTAGAAAGCATTGGTGCTTGCATAGGATTTTTGAGACCAAATTTCTCCTTCAAAGCCTTGAAAGACTCCTTATTCATCTCAAATGTAGTTTTTGCTGTATGTGTTTTCATATTATTTCTTTAATGCAACATTAGAAACATGAATAGGACCGCTCTTCTCTACCACTTGTCCCTTCTGACCTTGCTTTGTTGGTCTTTGGTGTTTCTTAAATACATTGATTCCTGATACTAGAACTTTATTCTCCTTGGGGAAAGACTTTAAAACTTTACCAGACTTACCCTTGTCCTTTCCAGTCAAAACTATTACATTGTCATCCTTTTTGATTTTCATGATATTTAAATTACTATACTATTTCTGGTGCTTTAGAAGCAATTGTCTGGAAGCCCTTCTCAGCAATCTCTCTTGGAATTGGACCGAATATACGACCTGCAATTGGCTCCTTCTTTCCCTTTTCAAGAATAACTACTGAATTCTCATCAAATCTAATATAAGAACCGTCCTTCCTTCTATAAGCTTTTACTTGTCTTACGACTACACCTTGAAGAACGTCTTTTTTCTTAATTGTCTTTCTTGGTTCTGCTTTTTGTACAGAAAGTATTACCAAATCTCCTATCTCAGCATATCTCTTCTTTGAGCTACCAAGAACTTTGAATATACGGCCAATTTTTGCTCCGCAATTATCTGTTATTCTTACTATTGAACGTGGTTGTATCATGGTAGTTTTGTTATGAAATTACTTTAAAAGACTTATGTCTTGAAATAGGTCTACATGACTCTATTGAGACTTTGTCTCCGATCTTCTTTGTGTTTCCAGCATCATGTACCTTGTATCTCTTTCTAAGAGTAATGTATTTCTTGTATTTATTATCCTTAACAAATCTCTCAACAAGAACTACTATTGTATCTTTCATTTTGTCGGACACAACAACTCCTGAAAGAATCTTTCTTTTTGATACTGTATTATTTTGTGTATTTTTCTTATCCATAAAATTATTTTACTTTTTATCGAAGTGACAATTCTGTCATTATTCTTGCGATTTCTTTCTTTGTTGTATGTCCAAGCTTTACATTCTTTGACTTTCCACCCAAAGTTCCAAATCTAAAATTACGAAGAACCTCTCGCTTCTCTGCTACGAGTTTTTTCAATTCTTGTGGAGTTTTATTTTTTAGTTCTTTCATAATTTTGTTTGAATTACATCATATTTCTACTAACAACCTTTGTCTTAACGGAAATCTTTGTACCAGCCTTTCTCAGAGCTTCTTGTGCTACCTTATCATCAACTCCGTCAATTTCAAAGAGTACACGACCAGCTTTGACTTGGGCTACGAATCCGACTGGATCTCCCTTACCCTTTCCTAGCTTAACTTCAGGTGGCTTCTGTGTAAATGGTCTATCAGGGAAAATTCTAACCCATACCTTTCCTGACTTTGTAGCATATCTTGCCATAACCTTTCTTGCTGCTTCAATCTCATTTGATGAAAGTCTTCCATATGATAGCGCCTTAAGACCAAATGATCCGAAAGATAATTTAACACCTCTTGTCTCTACACCATTAGCAAGCTTCTTAGCATTTGTCCTGCCAGTATGCCACTTTCTGAATTTTACTTTTTTAGGGAAAAGCATGGTAGTTATTTATTATTTATCTTAATATCTTTACTGAAAATTTGACCTTTGTATATCCAGACCTTTATACCGATATCTCCATATGTCATATGGGCTTTCTCACGAGCATAGTCAATATCAGCTCTCAATGTCTGAAGTGGAATTTGACCCTTCTTTAAATCCTCTTGTCTTGCCATTTCTGCACCACCAAGTCTTCCAGCAAGTTTGATCTTTGCTCCCTTTACCTCCTTGTTAGCCAGAACTTTCTCAAGAGTTTGTTTTAGAACTCTTCTGAATGGAAGTCTCTTCTCAAGACCTTCTGCAACCATCATAGCTACGATTGATGCATTTGATTCTGGGTTCTTAACTTCTTCAATGTCTAATCTCAATTCTTGTCCAACTAGATCTATACCCTTTTTCTTTAATAAATTAAGAATCTTTTGATTTAACTTTTGAACTCCATCTGCTGCACGACCAATTATCATACCTGGTCTTGAAGTTTTAATAACAATTCTCAAAGTCTTTCTATTTCTTTCAATATGTATATCAGCTAAATAGAAATTTCTAAGCTCTTTTATTAAAAATTCACGAATAATTAAATCAGTCTTCAAGGCTGTTCTATATCCTTTATTAAGAGAGAACCATCGACTCTTCCAGTCTCGTATTACTCCTAATCTATGTGAATATGGGTGTACTGAATGTGACATAAAATTATTTTTTAACTGGCTTTGGTGTAAGTACCAAATTTACATGACTTGTTCTTTTGTTAATTGGGAATGCACTCCCTCGAGCTCTTGGCATTCGACGCTTTAATATATAGCCAGCATCTACTCGTATTTCTTTTATAATAAGATTGTCCTTTTCGATTTTAAAATTATTCTTGGCATTAGCAATTGCAGAAAGTAACAAACCATAAAGTGGGTCTGCTGCTTTTTTACTCAAGAAATTCAAAGTATTTAAAGCCTGATCGACTGATTTACCGCGTACAAGATTAGCCACACTTCTTACCTTTCGTGGTGATTGTCTATAATTTTTTAGTGATGCGGTAATCATATATTTAAATTATTTTTTAGCAGGTGCTGCTGCAGCCTCCTTTGCTGATTTTGCAGCTGCCATTTCATTCTCCTTAGCCTTTAATTCAAGCTCTTTCTGCATTTTACCTCCATGTCTAAGGAATTTACGAGTAGGAGCGAATTCACCCAATCTGTGTCCTACCATATCCTCTGAGACCAGTACATCAACATGCTGTCTCCCATTGTATACTCCGAAGATAAATCCGACCATTTCAGGAGAAATCTGACTTCTTCTATACCATGTCTTAATAACCCCAGTTTCAGTAGGTTTCTTTCCAGCTATCTTTTGCAAGAGTCGCTCTTCAACGTATGGTCCTTTATTAAGTGATCGTGACATGGTTTTTTATACTAACAAAATTTCGTATTAAGTCAAATTATTCATTAATTTAGCGAATCAATAAGACTGATTATCAAATTGTCTATTATTGATTTTGTTTTTTTAATGAACTTATCCATTTGACTCTACATTTTTATTCTTACCGACCTTTCTTCGTGATACTACAAAGATGTTTGAATATTTCTTTGGAGTTCTTGTCTTCTGACCCTTGCCGGCTGGCTTACCCCATCGAGTCTTAAGCCTTCGTAGACCTCGACCCGCTCTCTGCTCTCCTCCTCCGTATGGATGATCGACTGGGTTTTGAGCAGAACCTCTGACAGTTGGACGTATACCTAGCCATCTTGATCTTCCTGCCTTACCAATATTAACAAGTCTGCTTTCATCATTTGATACTGTACCAACAGTAGCCCATGCATTATCATGAACTTTTCTTACTTCTGTTGAAGGTAATTTAATATGAGTATATCCTGCATCATTAGCAATAACTTGAGCAAATGATCCTGCTCCTCTAACTAACTTTGCACCACCTTGTGGCTTGATCTCAATATTATATACAAATGTTCCAACTGGAATGTTCTTCAATGGTAGTCTGTTGCCTATTTCTATAGAAGCCGTCTCAGAAACAATGAACTTATCACCAACTTTCATATTCTTTGGTACAAGTACGTATCTCTTCTCACCATCTGCATATTGTGCAAGAGCGATAAATCCTGTTCTGAATGGATCGTATTCAATAGTTATAATCTTAGCAGGAATATTCTTCTTATCATAAGAGAAATCCACCATACGATATAGCTTTTTATTTCCTCCACCCTTATGTCTAACAGTAATTCTTCCAGCAGAGTTTCTTCCCATATCTCTCTTCATACCCTTTGTAAGAGCTTTGAAAGGTTCAGATGCTGTAAGATACTTACGATATGGAATCGTAGTCATGTGTCTTCTTGATGGTGTTGATGGATGATAGCTTTTCATGGTGATTATTATAAATTTAAGCGATATTTATCTTATCTCCCTTTTTGAGATAAACTAATGCCTTTTTAACTGCAGATTGAGTGCCCCTTTTGCCTCTGACAATAATAGTCTTTGCTGGAAGATTAATAATTCTAATCTTTTCAGGATTAACTTTGTACAAAGCTTTTATTTCTTTCTCTATTGAGAGCTTTGTAGAGTTTTTGAAAACCTCAAATGTGTAAACATTCAAGTTCTCACCTGCAATTCCTGATTTCTCTGTTATTCTTGGTCGGATTATTGTTGTCATGTTATTTATCAAAAATTTTAAGGCTTTCTTTTGGATTAGCAATAACCAAATACTTATGATTCATAAGTGAAACGGGGTTAATTGTTCTCAATTCTTCTACTGAAACATTGCCAAAGTTCTGGAAACTCTTTGTAACTTCTGATGTCTTCTTGTCTAGAGCGATCAATGCAACATTTTTTGGTTTTGTTGAGAATTTCTCAAATCCTTTGATTTTTGAGAATGAAACAATTATTTCTTTTGCATCCTTTGTCTGTGGTTTTGAGAAATTCAATGAATCTACAAATAGTATTTCACCATCTTTTAATTTTTTTGAAAGAATAGTATAAAGAGCTTTTGATCTAGCTTTCTTATTTACTTTTCTGTCGAAATTCTTGTCATTCCTCGGACCATGAGCAATACCTCCACCAACCCAAATAGGTGATCTTGTAGAACCATGTCTTGCGCGACCTGTACCCTTCTGTTGCCATGGCTTCTTACCTCCTCCACTTACCTCTCCACGAGTCTTAGTATGAGCTATAGGATGTCTAGCACTAGACATCATTGATGTAACAACTTGATGAACCAAGTCTGCATTCCAAGCAATACCAAAAACTGATTCTGGTAATTTAATCTTTCCTGCTTCCTTTCCTTTCTGATTGTATATTATATGTTCCATAAAATTTATGAGGTGATCTCTATCAATGTACCTCGACGACCTGGTACTGCTCCAGAAATATATAGAGTATTTGTTGTAGAATCAACATGAAGAACTTTTAAATTCTTCACAGTAACTCTATCTCCACCCATTCTTCCTGCCATTCTCATTTTCTTTGGAACTTTATTTCTCAATCCTCCTCCGATAGAACCTGGCTCTCTTTCTGAGTGCTTCTGACCATGAGTTCTTGGTCCTCCTCCGAAACCATGTCTCTTAACTACACCTTGGAATCCCTTACCCTTTGTAATTGCACTAACTTCTACAATATCGCCTGGATTGAATTGAGTTAATTCAACTTTGTCTCCTACTTTATTTGTTGGATTATCAACTCTAAATTCCCTGAGATCAGTAAAAGCACCTAGATCCTTTACATGACCCTTCATTGCTTTATTTAATCTACTTGGATTTGTCTTGCCTGTTGCAACTTGAATAGCATCATAACCATCATTTTCCTTTGTCTTTATTTGAGTTACCACTACTGGAGTAGTTGCGATAAGAGTAGCTGGCTGAACTACACCATCTTTATCGAATATTTGAGTCATATTTAATTTTCGTCCAAGAATAAATTTCATTGCAGTATTTTACTTATCTTACATCATTTTAACGTCAATATTGACTCCAGATGGTAAGCTTAGGTTAGTAAGTGCCTCTATAATCTTCTGATTTGGATTTAGAATATCAATTAATCTCTTGTGAACTCTCATTTCAAATTGCTCTCTAGCATTCTTGAATACGAAAGAAGCACGATTGACTGTGTATTTCTTAATCTCTGTTGGAAGTGGAATAGGGCCAAAGAACTGTACATCATAACGAATCGCTGTATCCATTATCTGCTTTAATGAAGCATCCAGAATCTTATTCTCATAAGCCTTAACTCGAATTCGAAGCTTTGCAACTTCTCCTTCCTTAGCAACCTTACTTGCTCTTGGCTTTGATACTTTATTTGTTTCTTTAGCGATTGTAGTCATGATATTAATCTAAATTAATTATGCAACAATCTTTGTTACAACTCCTGCACCTACTGTCTTACCCCCCTCTCGAATAGCAAATCTCATTTTGTCTTCAAGAGCTACTGGTGCTACTAGCTTAACCTTAAATGTTACTGTATCTCCAGGCATAACCATCTCAACTCCCTGAGCTAGTGTTACTTCTCCTGTAACATCTGTTGTTCTGATGTAGAACTGTGGCTTATATCCTGTAAAGAAAGGTGTGTGTCTTCCTCCCTCTTCTTTCTTAAGGATGTATACCTCAGCTTCAAAATCTGTATGTGGCTTTACTGAGCCAGTTTTTGCAAGAACCATACCTCTTGTGACATCATCCTTGCCTGTTCCTCTTAGCAGAAGTCCAGCATTATCTCCAGCAATAGCTTGCTTTAGAGACTTATTGAACATTTCAATACCTGTAACTGTAGTCTTTGAAGTATCCTTGAATCCAATTATTTCAACTTCGTCGTTTAGATTTAGAGTTCCTCTTTCTACACGGCCTGTTACTACTGTTCCTCTACCTTCGATTGAGAAGATGTCTTCAATTGGCATAAGGAATGGCTTATCTGTTTCGCGTACTGGTGTTGGGATTGCTGTATCTAGAGCGTTCATAAGATCCTTGATCTTGGCTACCCATACTGGATCACCCTCAAGAGCTTTTAGAGCAGAACCTCTGATAACTGTAGCATTCTTACCATCGTAGTGGTTCTTTGTAAGAAGATCTCTTACCTCTTCTTCCACTAGATCTAGTAGATCAGCTTCAGCAACCATGTCGCATTTATTAAGGAAAACAACAATATTTGGCACTCCAACCTGATAAGCTAGAAGAATATGCTCTCTTGTTTGTGGCATAACTCCATCAAGAGCAGATACTACAAGAATAGCACCGTCCATCTGAGCGGCACCTGTGATCATGTTCTTTATGTAATCAGCGTGACCTGGAGCATCGATATGAGCATAATGTCTATTTGCTGTCTCGTATTCTACGTGAGCTAGAGAAATAGTAACCACCTTTGTTGCATCTCGAACAGTACCTCCCTTTGCAATATCAGCATAAGCCTTGAGTGTAGCAAGACCGTCTTTTGCTTGTACTGCTAGAATTGAAGTAGTAAGTGTTGTCTTTCCATGATCCACGTGGCCAATAGTACCTACGTTAACATGGGTCTTTGAACGATTAAATTCTGCTGCCATATAATTTTAGTGCTTTAATCCCGAAGAATTAAAGATAAATTGTTAACTAAATTAATAAAATAAGGGTAGTAACCCTAGAAACACCAACGCTAAATGCGTACTCGCCATCATAGCAAGTACGCATTTGCTTGTCAAATTTTACTCCATATTTTCATAAAACCTCTAGTAATTCTTCCAATAATTTCATTTGCTTGATGTTTTACAAAATCTACGGCAATCCTATAGTAACTTGGCTTCTCATATTCAATATATATCTTCAGGGAAATAACCAGTATTAAAAATATCTGCATCTGGTACTTGATTATTATCAACTGGAACTTCAATGTTGGGATTTGATTGGAGTTTTGGTATTCCTTGTTGTGATAATGGTTTTGTTTGTTGTGTTGGTGGTGTCTGTACTTGTTGGACAACACTCTGATTAACAACTGACTGAGTAATGATTACTGGCTGTACTGCGGGTTGCGTAATTGTCACAGGTTGAGTTGGATCCTGAATGGGGTTATCTATTATTACAGGTTTGTCTGGAATAAGTGGCATATCTACAACAGAATAATTTGAAAATCCTAGGACTTTAAATCTGAAAGTATTATTGGTATAAGAAACAACTTCACAAGTAGTACAAATTGAATCATCTTTATATATTACTGGATTTCTATAGGAAAGATTGTTAAATGTAATTATCGCTCCCCTATTTAATTCAGGAAGATTAACAGAATTTAATGAAACTATATTATTGCCAATGTATAAATTAGTATCAATGTCTAATTGTTGATTAGATCTTGTAAGTGAAACGGGTGAAGTGAACAACACCCTTCCATATGAATTAGATATTTCAAGATTATCAACTTCTCTAAGATCAATATTGGATAAATCTTTTGAAAAACTAAATTTAGTTATTTTTGGTTTAATGCATCCTTTGGTATTAACAAAACTTTTTTGATCAATACTTGTATTTGGACACATATCCAGGCCGTCTATTATTCCGTCCTTATCCGCATCATTATTTTTGGCTGGTAAAGGTTCATAATTGGATAGAGGAGTAGTAACTGGAACTGGATTAGATACAACAACTGGAGGATTATTTACTATAACAGAAGATGAGCACAAAGATGGAGTTTTTATTTGGAATTTTACTTCACCTGATGAATATGTTCCGTAATATAGTTTTAATATGTAAGTATATTCTGTATTAGGTTGAACATTTATATCAGTATAATTATAAGTATTCATTGATAAGAAATCTGGAGATTGATTGTTCTTATATAATCTATACTGATATCCACTAGATTGCATAGAATAATTTAGTGGCTTAGACCAAGTTATATCTACCTTTAATTTATCTGTAGGAGATAAGCATGCGGTATTTGTTGTAACTTTAAACTGATCAGGCGATGGTAACACTGGCCCAGTACAGAATGAACTATATGTTTTAAAATTATTATTTGTATATTCTGTAATATTATATCCATTACTATTTCCCAAAGATTGTATGCCAGAATTTATTTCATTAATATAATCACCCAAACTTGGAGATGTATTCGTTAGAAAATTTGCAAAAAGTAAAATTGGCTTATCATTAATGATAATAAAACCTGGCTGTCCTGAGTCTCCTTCTATTAAGTCCTTGGTGAAGCTAGATCTAATACTATCACCGTAATTAGCATGATTAAAACTTTTTGGTGTGTCTTTTTTTATAAGGGAGCGAATTATTGCTTGTGCATTTTGATTAAATACTACTATTGGTAAATCATTATAGAAATATCCGTCTGGTCTTGATAACATACTCTCTAATGTAGAAATTTTCATAACAGGATAATATGTGATACTGTTATCGACATCGCTTTCGAGTAGTCCTACTGTAATATCAGTATTTGGAACTGTATAGGAATTAGTCATTTTCCTAGAGACTACCCTTCCCTCCTTATCATAGAAATTAACAGTTGAACCATTTTCAAATCTAAAGTGATTTGCTGTTACAAAATGTCTTGGAGTAATAAGTGTTGCCCCTCCCCAATAAGGATTGTTAGCATGATGTGCTAAATCATTATTTGATCCACTTACTCCAGTAAAATCTAGAGGTGATAATTTTTGAGTCCAAGAATTAGAATTCCTAGTCCAATTTGACCCTGCCTCAGTAGACCTAACACTATAGATATTTAACCCCGTTGATGAATCAGACAATTTAATTCTATTGTCTATTTGATTATTAACATGAAAAGCTAAATCGTTTGTTTCATTATTTATGCACTGAATCTCAATCGCTGATACAGGTGATGAACTGAATAGAAAAATTAATATGAAAAGATATACTTTATGGATATTCTTCACCCATAAAGTATATTTTTAAATTAATTCTGTTAAAAGTTGATAACTTCTACAACCCCATCATTCCCCTAAATGCACTAAGTATTGCTGCACCTAATGAGAACCTGTCTATATCATAGAATGAAGTCGGTGAAGAAGATGGCGATGGTGAATATGATGGACTTGGACTGTATGTATAACTAGGTGAATATGTTGCTGTAGGTGATGATGAATAAGTTGGACTTGGTGTATAGGTATATGTTGGAGTAGATGAATATGTTGGGCTAGTTGTGTATGTTGGTGATGAGGTGTAGGTTGCTGTTGGGTATGAATTATATGTTTGACTTGGAGTTGGTGAGTATGTAGGTGTATAGCTTGGATATGGAGTGTATGTAGTAGATGGAGTTGGTGTATATCCTGATGTTGAATTTACTATTGTGAAATAATTATCACTTGAATCATTTGTAATTGTTTTACCTGATGCATCCACCATAAATACTTTGTATTTACCTGCCGGTAGAGTATTTGGAAGTGTATAGGTGACCCTTCCTGTTCTCGCATCAATAGCATTCAATGTACCATATCCAAAATTATTATCTTGATTTGTAAGATTGATCATTACCTTATCTATTCCACTTGAACTCCATCTAAATTCATATGTCTTACCTATCTGCCACACTTCCCCACCATTTGGACTTATAACCTTTATTGTTTGATTAGTTGTAGGCACTGATGTTGCTTCAGCTTTGATATTTGTATAACTTTGACAAAGAGGATTTAGATTATAAATATTTCTTATAACCCCTTTATCTCCTGTAACAATTGTTGCAATCTTCAATGCTGTAGTTGTTCCAACCCCTACATTTACTGGTGGATTCAAATATACGTAACTTGCCACATAACCCTCTCTTGGCATATATAGATATACTGGCATTACTCTATTACTTGGCAAATATGACCCTCTTCCACCACTAAATGAATATTCTTTATCGTTTAATTTTAATTTACCTGAAGTAATGGCATAACCAGATGGTGCACTCAGAACACATGAACCAGATATTTGAGCCTTGGAGATGTTTGGAGTTGTTGTCGCAGAATTTCCTGAGGTATCTAAGTATAATGGTAATTCAAAGGTAAGTGCTGGACGTATTGCTGCTGGATTTTCCTCTGTAAACACAATCTTAACTGGATTATTAATTTGGAAACCTCCCTCCGGAAAATTAAATCTGACATTAAAATTTGATTTATCTGAGTTAACTTTCTCTAGATTCATAATTACTGAATCACCTATTGATGTCCAGCCTTTCATTGTTCCATCACGATTCTTTTCTGTAAGATAAGCGTAAAATTTGGCCGTACCAGCTACCCCTTCAAATGTTTGCCATCTACATCCAGCATTATTTGACTTACTTCTATCTATAGTACCAGTTACTGTCAGTGGGAAGTTAACCTTAGAATTTGCTATTGGTGATTTTACCTCAAAATCACATTTTGAGTTTGTCGCAGAATTTCCTGTGCTACCCACATAGAAATAATTACTTGAAGAATAGTTGGTTGTTCTTATTCTTACCATATACTTACCTTCTGGTGTTCCTGTAGCTACTAAGAAAGAATATCTTCCTGGATTTTCATTATATGATTGAGAAAGTAATGTTTTCTGTCCATCAGCAGTCATTATATCTATTGTTACACTCTTTAGATTACCATTGTGATTCCATGAGATTGGAACTCTTGAGCCAACATTATATAACTCACCATTTGGGCTAATTAACTTTAATGTAGCAGAAATATTCTCACTCTGATTACAATTACCATAAAGTCGATTTAACATCGCTCTTGTAAGAGGTCCTACATATCCTGTTTGTGGTATTCCGTATTTACCTTGAAATGCTACTACACCAGTTAATACTGATTCATCAAATTTCTCACTTTTAATAGTTAGATTATTTGGATTTCTTATTGATCCTTCTTTAAGTAGAGCTTTGACTAGATAGTCAACTTCCTTGTTCTCTGATCCGTATGATAGGTCTCTGTTAAAAGTAAAGCATGGGGTGTCTATGCTGGAAGAAGTTGCAGAAGCTATAGTAATGTAATCATCACTTAAATCACTCCCGCCAGTTGAATCAACTCTAATTTTAAAGCTCTTAGTATCGACTGCCAACTTTCTTTCTACATATCCTGGAATTTGGACTGTATAAGTACTTATACCATCAATACCTGATGCAGTAACAGATACATTACTAGCTAAAGGTATTGCAGTTCCGCTTTTGTAATCAACGAGAAATATAGTAACATCGCTTCTATCCCTAGTGTCATACCATTTTATAGGATAATATCCTTCCATTAATAGTGTCTCACCACCATTTGGACTAATAACTTTTAGAGATGGCGTTGTTGTAGATCTTACAGTAAAATAGTTATCACTTGAATCTACCGCTCCATTTTTAGAATAAATTCTAATTTTAAATTTATTGTTACCATCACCTGTAGTTGTCATATTCTTTGTTATATATGACGGTATTAGTAGTGAATAAACGCTTGTTCCATCTACACCTGAAGACCTAGATGAGACATCTCCAGATAGATTAAATTCCGTTCCAGAATTGTAATCTATTAGGGAAATAGATACATTGCTTACATCTCCACTGTTGTCACTCCACTTTACAGGATAACTTTGGCCAACATATAAAACTTCTCCTCCATTTGGACTAATAACCTTTATTACTGGTTTACTTGTAGTAGCTGTTGTTGCAATATCATAAGAATAATTCTCACACCATGGTGAAACATTTACTATTTCAGTAATCAAACTATCTTTACCTGTAGTAACATATCCAATCTTAAGACTATCTGGACCATCCTTACCCTCTCCAGGCAATGGATTATATACACTTCCATAAAGAGTTTTTACATAAAGTGGAAATGATTTATTACTTGGAAAACTTCCGCCGCCCCCAGTATATTCATATTCCTTTCCGTTAATATAAACTTTACCGGAAGAAATTTTCATTGTTTTAGAAGAGTTTATAGAAATACAAGCTCCACTCAAAACTTTATTAGAATTTGTCTGTGCATTTGAAATTTGTATATTAAAACCAAATAAAACTACAAAAATTACAGATATTGAAACAGAAACTTTAATAATATTCTTCATAAATTAAATAATAAATAATAAAAACCAGCTTAACTGGTCTTTATTATAAACCCAAAAGGATACCTATAAAAGATTAGTTATCCAGTTGTACCCTTTCCTGAAATTCATATGGAGATCTCTGTAATTCCAATTTCATCATAGGTCGTGAAGAAGTAGATACCTGTACCCTTATTACATTTGGTCTAGTGGTACTTGCTCCTTGTTGTTGTGGAGGCATTGGTTGATTATTAAATAGTCTTTCCTTCAAGATTTTTACTGCAAGAACTGCTTTGTCTTGTGGAATTACTCCTTCTTTGACTAGAACACGTACTATTTCTTCAGGAACAATTATCATTTTCTTAATCTCCCCAACACCTATAGCCTGATTATTCATCATTCTATTACCATAGCTATTTTGAGGATTAATATTTGGAAAATTAAAAAGTGCTGCTTGATTTTGCACATATATACTGGAGAAAGAATCTGAAAGTCCGTCTTTAACTTGTGGCAAAGAATATGCTATACCTGCCAACAGAGTTAGAACAAGAACATGCTTTAAGTGTATACCGAACATTTTTGTTTTTTATATTTTAATAATTTACCAAACAAAGAAGGTGCTCGACTTGCGAGACACCTTCTTTGGTAGTGAGTATATTATATATCTAATTTATAATCTCACAAATTTAGTTATCCCCAATACTATTTCCTTGCTTCAACTATTGATGCTTCCACATTCTTTGGAACCACTTCGTAATGATCAAATTCCATTGTTGCTGAGCCTTGTCCTGATGTCATTGATCTTAATTGAGTTGTATAACCGAACATTTCTGATAGAGGTACCATGGCATGTAGAACCTTTGATTGACCTCTTTCTGTCATTTCTTCAATTGTTCCTCTCTTTGATGAAATGCTTCCTGTTACATCTCCCATGAATTTGTCAGGGAAAAGAACTTCAAGCTTCATTATAGGTTCAAGAATAACTGGTTTTGCTCTCTTTGCAGCTTCTTGGAATGCCTGTGATCCTGCAATCTTATATGCTATTTCTGATGAGTCCACATCATGATATGAACCGAATGTTAATTCACAACTTACATTTACCATTCTGAATCCTGCCACAATTCCTCTATCCATAGCTTCATGAACTCCTTTCTCAACAGCTGGAATGAATTCTTGCGGAATAACTCCTCCTTTAATAGAGTTGATGAATTCGAAATCATCATATCTACTTACATTCTTTGCCACTTTCTCACCTTCTGCAAGCTTCTCCATTGGTTTAATAGTAATCTTTACGTGACCGTATTGACCCTTACCTCCTGATTGCTTGATGTATTTGTGTTCAGCTTCTGCAGTACCAAGAATTGTCTCTCGATATGCTACTTGTGGCTTACCTACATTTGTCTCAACACCAAACTCTCTTTTCATACGATCAACCATGATATCTAGGTGTAATTCACCCATACCTGAGATAATAGTCTCGCCTGTTTCATTGTTTGAAGAAATCTTAAATGTAGGATCCTCATTTGCCAACTTTCTAAGCGCCATACCCATTTTCTCTTGATCTGCCTTTGTCTTTGGCTCAACACGTAGGGATACAACTGGCTCCAAGAATTTGATAGCTTCAAGGATTATTGGGTTGTTCTCATCACAGAAAGTATGAGATGTTAGAGCATCCTTTAGACCCACTGCTGCCGCGATCTCTCCCGCGAAGACTTTCTTTACCTCCTCTCTCTTATCAGCCTGCAATCTAACAATACGACCAAGTCTCTCTTTCTTACCTGTAGTTGAATTGTAAATGTATGTCCCAGCCTCAATTGTTCCAGAATATACTCGGAAGAATGTTAATTGTCCTACGAATGGATCATTCTGAAGCTTGAAAGCTAGTGCAGCAAATGGCTCTTCATCTGATGGCTTTCTTAATATTTCCTCTCCTGTATTTGGATCAGTTCCTTTCACAGCTTTAATATCTGTTGGTGCTGGTAGATAATCCACCACAGCATCTAGAACTAGTTGAACACCGACATTCTTCAAGGCTGATCCAGTAAATACTGGGAAAATCTTGTTTTCAATAACTAATTTTCTAATTTCCGCTTTCAAAACATCAATGGCAATCTCTTTACCATCAAGATATTGTTGCATTAGAGAATCATTATGTTCTACACACTTCTCTATTAATTCTGCATGGTATTTCTTGGCATCAGCGAGCAAATTCTCAGGAATTTCTTTCTCTATTATATTTATACCCTTCTCTCCTTCAAAATAGTAGGCTTTCATTTTTAGAAGATCTACAACTCCGCAATGATCTCCTTCTGTTCCTATTGGAATTTGGAATCTAACTGCCTTTTTATTTAATCTTTCTAGAATTGATGTGTATGATTTTTCAAATGATGCACCCATTCTGTCCATTTTGTTGATAAAACAAAGTCTTGGCACATTACTCTCATCTGCATATCTCCAGTTTGTCTCAGATTGTGGCTCTACTCCTGCTACTCCGTCAAATACCACAACCGCTCCGTCTAGCACTCGAAGTGATCTCTTAACTTCTACTGTGAAGTCGATGTGACCTGGTGTATCAATAACGTTAAATCTTACCTTCTTTGAATGGTCATCCTTTGGCATATATGAAGGATTCCAGAAACAAGTAATAGCAGCTGCAGTAATAGTAATACCTCTCTCTCTTTCTTGTTCCATCCAGTCTGTTGTTGTCTCACCATCATGAACTTCACCGATCTTATGAATCATTCCTGTGTAATACAGAATTCTTTCTGATGTTGTGGTCTTACCAGCATCAATATGGGCAATGATACCGAAATTACGAACTTTTTCTAAGGGATAGTCTCTTTGCATAAAATACAAAAATTATTAATTAATAAAATAGACTCAAAAACAATTACCAAGCAAAGTGAGCGAAAGCCTTGTTAGCCTCAGCCATCTTATGAGTATTCTCTCTCTTCTTAACTGCTTCACCTTCATTCTTTGATGCAGAAATAATCTCATCAGCTAACTTCTCAGCCATTGGCTTACCTTTCTTTGATCTTGCAGCTTCTACAATCCATTTCATTGATAAATATCTTTGTCTTTCTGGTCTTACTTCTCTTGGAACTTGATAGTTAGCACCTCCCACTCTTCTTGATCTAACTTCCATCGCTGGAGCAGTATTCTTTAATGCAGTCTCAAAAACTTCTATAGGATTCTCGACTTTTGCTCTTTCCTTTAATAAATCGAAACAATCATAAACTACTTTTCTAGCTACGCTTTTTTTGCCAGATTCCATTACATAGTTGATAAGCTTAGCTACTTTTAGACTTTCAAAAACTGGCTCTGGCTTAACTGGATATTTATTCTTTATTTTTCTTCTCATAGTATTTTTTTATTAAGATTAAACCTTAGCAGCCTTTGGTCTCTTGTTACCGTATTGACTTCGACCCTTTCGTCTCTTCTCTACTCCTGCTGCATCCAATACTCCTCTAACTACTGTATATCTTAGTCCTACGTCCTTTACACGACCACCTCTTAGAAGAACCACAGAGTGTTCTTGTAGATTGTGTCCTTCTCCAGGAATATAAGCTGTAACTTCCATACCATTTGATAGTCTTACTCGGGCAATCTTTCGAATAGCTGAGTTAGGCTTCTTTGGGGTCTTTGTTGTAACTTTTATACATACACCTCTTTTGAATGGAGATGGGAAAAAGTTAGGACGGTTTTTAATTGTATTAAAACTTCTTGTAAGCGCGATTGACTTTGTCTTTCTAATGAAAGTCTTTCTGCCACTTTTAATAAGCTGGTTTATTGTTGGCATTCTTTATTTATTTACCTAATAATTGTAGAGAATTGACTTTTTCACCTAGCGGTTACTCATTTCCCTACCGATTTTTAATCGTGGAAGTACTTTACCATAATTAAATAAAAAGGCAAATTACTTTGACATTAAAACTCATTCTGTTTCTGAATGGTAAATTTTGTTGTTTTATTTTTTCCTTGAAATATAATATCTACTAATGTAAGTACCCAACATTAAAAATTATTAATTCTAATAAAAAAATAAAATATGAATGATCAAGAACCTAAATACTTTACAAAATTTAAAAATGAACTCTACGAGAAATTAGACGCGCACGAAGAACAGATAGCTTATGTGACTGAAGAGATTACTGGTATAAAAACTGATATGAGTGGTGTTAAGGTTGAAATTGTAGGCATTAAAAATGAGATCACTGGCATGAAAGGTGAGATTGTAGGTATTAAAGACGAAATTACTGGCATGAAAGGTGAGATTAAGGTAATCAATGGAGAGATTAGTAACATTAAAGGTGAAATTACTGGTATGAAGAGTGATATTACAGGTATGAAAAATGATATAACTGGTATGAAGGGTGAAATCACTGGTATTAAAGGTGAACTGGTAGAAATAAACAAAAAACTCGACAGTCATGAAGAACAAATTGTTCATGTTTCAGAACAAGGAAGTCAAATACTAAAAGTATTAAATAGTAAAGCAGACTCTACATATGTTGAGAATATAGATTTCAGAACAAAGAAATTAGAGAAATTCGTTTTTGTATAATTTAGATAAAAAAATTGAGCCCTCGCAGTGAAGCAAGGGCTCAAAGGGTCTAAGACCCAGAACTAACTGAGTGTCCAAGTTTCCAAGGACTACTCGACATCGCAGAAGCAGAGGAAGGCACGGTCGTCGCGCCAGACACTCTCGAAGTAGCCAAGGCCGAACTTGAAGCCACCGTCCGATTCGCAGTACACGACCGGCACCCTGTGGTTGCCGTCGGCATCTGCCCAGAGACGATCCTTTTCATCGAAGGAAGCATACCACTTACCTTTCGGCAGTTGGTCGCGCTTCTGATCGAAGACGAGGGACGCTCCCTGTGCGCCGGTGTGGATGGCCTTTTGAGTTGCCAAGAACGCCATGCGCTCCTCCGAGGTGGTCGTGCCACCTACGACTTGCTTGAACGCGCGAACGCGGAGCTTGTCGCCAGGCTTCAGGACCCGAGTCGGATTCGGGAAGTTCTTGTCGGTGGTCTCGTCGTTGTAGTAATAGAACTTCTCACGGTTCTGCTTACCAAACGTCATGAGACGCTTCTCGTGCACGTAGTCATCGGGCACCGTGATGATGCCGAGGTCCACGAGCAGAGCGAACTTCTCGGTGGGTTCCGGAGGAGCTGTGGGCTCCAACTTCTTCCAGTCACCGAACCGTGCTTCCCGATCGTCCATGGAGAGGTTGTTGAACTGTTCCCACTGGCCGAGGGTGATCTGACCGCTTCGCACCTTTTGAAGGGTGTCGATTTGCAAACCAGCCAATTTGGCCGCATCTGCGTCGATGATAGTGTTCATCGTTTTTGCTTTCATGACACATTCCAGAATCTGCTGGATCAGTTGAAAGATGAACTTTCTATATAGAAGTATATCATTAATATGATAGTGTGTCAATGACCCACAATCACCTTAAATATCAACGGAATTACTGGCTCAATGAATCTCCAGACGAAAAAGACCATAATTAAAAAGAAGAACACAGAATAGGCTTCCAGCATTTCCCTAATCCAGTTAAATCTATTAGGTAAAATTGAGAAAAGTATCTTGGAACCATCAAGTGGAGGTATTGGAACTAGATTAAATACCGCTAGAATTATATTGATTGCCACAATATATATAGAAATAGTAATAAATGAAGGACTGAAGGAATCACTAGCGAATCTAATGAGAAGTCCGAATACTAGAGCTATTAGTATATTTGAAGCTGGTCCAGCGATTGAAATTAGAAGTTCTCCAATTCTCTTATCCTTAACATTATATGGATTCCATTGAACTGGTTTAGCCCAACCAAATGTAAAACCTGAGAATGCTGTGATAAGAGGAACAATTAATGAACCGAATAAATCCAGATGTTTCAGGGGATTTAGGGTTAATCTGCCCTGTAATCTAGGTGTAGGATCGCCCAATATATCAGCCATATAACCATGCGATAATTCATGAATTACCACTGACATAATCAACACTATTATAGTTATAATTATAGTTAATCCTTCCATGCTCTTGCTTATTATATTACTTATGATAGCATGTCTATCACTATGGCTAAAGTATGTGCAATAACAAAGAGAGGTTCAATGGTCGCAGGTGGTTACTCAAATCGTACTCGTGCTACTCAATTCAACCCCACAGGAATGGTTCGCAAGTACCCAAATCTTCAAAAGAAGAAGATCTATGTTCCTGAACTAAAGAAATCTTTTAATTTAAATATTTCAACAAGAGCATTAAAGACAATACAGAAGCGAGGAGCATTCGCTACACTTAAGAAAGCAGGAATTATATAAAATTTACAAGCAAATAAAACCGCGAAAGCGGTTTTTTGCTGGACAAAATATCTATTTAGAGTAAAGTTCAGGAAGAACTATGAACACCAAAAGTTGGGAGAGAGTTACAGCTACTCTAGTTTTTGTTATTAGAAACAGGAGTGGTATACCTAAAGTATTACTTGGGCAAATCCGCTCTGGATTAATCATGGGTTTCCTGACCCCTCCGGGAGGGAAAGTCGAGAAATCTGATAGGAACATCAAGGAAGCTGCCAAGCGTGAGTTGTTGGAAGAAACACGTCTTAAGGCAAGAGAAATGCATGAAGTTGCAAAAGTCAAAATCAAGATACTAAGTGAACGACGAACTGTAATACTTCATGTGTTTGTATGCAAATCATTCTCCGGAGTCCTAAGAAGACTTGAACGAGAATTCACATATCTCAAATGGTTTCCAGTAAACAGGGTTCCATATGACATAATGGCCTCAGGTGATGAAGACTGGGTAAAAAGAGTACTTAGGGGTGAGAGACTCAGTGTGAATCTGCTTTGTGGTAGAGACAGACTTGATCTCATGGAAATTCATATCGAGATACTTCCATAAGTCATCTCCAACTCAAACAAGCGAGCCTAATCAGCTCGCTTTGTCTATTTCTTCACCCACTCTTCCCCATCTGAAATCAGATGCATAGTTTTCTCCTTTGTAGAGTATATAAATTTTGGTTTTATTTTATCTAATAATTCTTTTGAAACTTTTGATTCTATTGCACTATTATAATATTCAACAATATTATAATCTTTAACTTCACCTAAATTTCTAAAAATATATTTTTGTATTGTCTTAGATAAATTTCCAATCAAATATAAAGAAGTATTTTTATAATCGATTCTCAATCCTAATTCCGGCAAACTTGTTTTATTATATTTAAAATTTTCATTAGGGAAAAGAATTCTAATTTCTAAGCCTTTTTCTATTTCAATTTCATCTTCTTCTACAACCTCAATAACATGAATTTTATTTCTATTTATAACTTTTTTTAATTCTGAAAGGACTGTACTTGTTGACATTATTTTTGGAATTATTATTTCATCAATTTCATATCTGCTAACTATCTCTATTAGCCCGCCGATCTGATTCGCATTTGCGCTTGGAATTATTAATTTATTAATTCGTCTTCTATAGAAAGGAGTGACCTTTGTGATTTCTCTAATAACCTCTGCATTCTGTCCTCCACCTACAAGTATTGTTTTATTTTCTGCTGTTCTCATGAAAATTGATCGACCTCTATTCAAACTAAAAAAATAAATTCCAAATACTCGCTCGCGAAATTCCCATTTATATAAATAAAATGAGAGATAGCCTGAGATAATTAAAATAAATATTATTATGTATAGCTTTTTATTTTTCATGATAAAATTGTTATATGAATAAATTCACCGAAAAAAAATTTAATATTGCTAATTTAAAAGGAATTTCAAGCAAGACAATCGAAGAGCATTTGAAGTTATATGCCGGATATGTAAAAAACTTAAATGAAACTCTAGATGGCAAGCAAGACATAAGACGCTTAGGATTTGAATACAATGGAATGAGAAATCATGAAGTGTATTTCTCATCACTTGAAGGAACTCCCAATCCCCTATCAGACAATAGTCCCTTAAAAAAACAAATAGAGAAAGATTTTGGTTCATACGATGCTTGGTTAGCTTCCTTCAAATCATTAGCATTAACAAGAGGTATTGGTTGGGCAATGCTTTATTATGATAAAAAAGAAAATTTATTAATTAATATTTGGGTTGAAGAACAACACATAAGTCAGCTCCAGGATTGTGCACTAATACTCGCTCTTGATATGTGGGAACATTCTTATGTTGCAGACTATCAACCATCCGGAAAGAAAAATTACGTTGAAGATTTCTTCCAAAACTTAAATTGGCAGAGGGTTGAAGGCAATTTTACAAGCATTACAAAATAGATTAAATAAAATCCAACAACTATTGAGAAAGGAAATTTCGGTAATTGAATTGATGAGAATGAAAGTGATGCAGAGAATTTCACAATAAATAATTCATATGAAAGTAGCAGATGTGAAACCCAAGCAGAAATCTGAGAAATACCTTCACTTATAAAACCGATTAACCCAGTCACAGCAACAAAAAACATAGTTATAGGGATTATTGGTAATACAAGAATATTTACAATAGTTCCAATTATTGATAATTGTCCCATCATATAGAGTATATATGGCGATACGAATATTTGAGTTGCGAGTGTAGAGGCAATGAGTCCTCTAATACCGAAAGTATCAGTAACAAAATTTAATTTATTCTCAATTGGAGAAGAAAGAAATATAAGACCGAGAGTTGCTAGAAAAGATAATTGAAAAGAAGGATCATAAAGCAAAATTAATGGATTTTGAATCAACATCAAAACTCCTGCCACAAATAAAGCCTTGCCAACATTATAGTCTCGCCTAATCAACGAACCGAACAGTGCAATGATCGCCATGATGCATGATCTAATAACAGTAGCGCCACCACCTACCAAAATTCCGAAAAACAATATTCCTAATCCTCCGAGAATAATCCCAATTACCCTAGGTAGAAATGAAAGTATTCTTCTTATCGAATCCGCCACAATTGTAATATTGTAACCAGACAGAACTACGATATGTATCAGTCCAGATTTCCTGAAATCATCTATTAATTCTTTACCCAGAGCTCCTTTCTCCCCTACCACAAGTCCACCTGCCAGAGCAGCATGAGGTTCACCCAAAACCTTTTTGAGATTATAGAGGAAAGCCTGTTTAAATTTAAAAAGATTTTTTGAAATAAATTTTCCCTCGTTTCTACCCTCAAATTTAATTGATGGTTTTTTCATTTCAAAAACAATTCCATCTTTTAATAGAAAATTAATATAATCAAATGTTCTTCCACCGTTACTTTGGAAATTTCTTGGAGTGCTAATTTTACCATTTAAACTAATCCTATCACCGTAATTATATTCTATATACCTATCTGTTGTAACCTTGGTGATAAATTTGTCAGTCTTAACGTTAAACGCTTGATTGAAATCTTTTATTTGTGGTTCATTTATTATTATCCCTTTTATTTCAATATTTTGACCTGAATATTTTTTTATCAAGTCTGTATTATCAATATTAAATGCAAAGTAGAATCGAAAAATGAGAATTGCTATTAAAATCAAAATGATAACTATATTTATTTTTTTGTTCATCTACCAACAATAGCAAAAGCAGTATTAAGAAAATCTTAAGAAGTTATTAAGATTTAATGAAGATTTGAGTTACACAATTCTTATACTGTATGAGTCAATAGGTCCATCGTACAATTTTGTTGGCTCGTTATCCGCAAAACTTGTGGCGATTTCATCACAACGATTATTTCCTGGATTTTCGGCATGACCTTTAACATATTTCCATTCAATATTCTTACCATTTGAAACTTCAAGCATTTTCTCCCATAGATCTCTGTTCAACACGTCTTTCTTCTGAGAATTTTTCCAATTCTTCCTTTGCCAGCCTTCTATCCATTCTGTCATACCCTTTATTACATATTGAGAATCTGAATACAGAACTATTGCTGAAGTGGGCGAAATACTCTCTAAAGATTTAATACAAGCCATCAATTCCATTCTGTTATTTGTAGTCACATCTTCTCTCCCTCCGATTTCCCTGATATTATTATTATCCAATATAATAGCTCCCCATCCTCCAGGACCTGGATTACCTCTTGAAGATCCATCAGTAAAAATTGAAATTTTCATGCTCTATAGTATATCAACAATTCTCAATCTTAGCTCTGCTCGACCTCTAAACATAGATTTTTCAAGTGTAGCAACAAGATCTATATTCATTCCAACTTTTAATTCTTTTGCAAAACTGCCTGAATTCATAAAAAATCCCATAGCATTAATTTTATTTCCCTTTTTGCTTTTAAAATTTAATTCCAAATGATTTTGTTCTTTGCCAAAATGCTTTATTCCTACAATTTTTATATCTTTAAAAATAAATAATGGCTTTTCATTACCGATACCAAATGGTGCCAATTTCTCAATTTGAGAATAGATCTCCCAATTCACTTGATCCAAATCTAATTCATAATCAATATAATCTGGCTCAATATCATTATTCTCTTTAATTAATTTGTCAAAAGCAGAATTTAGATGATCCTCAAAGTGATGTATTGCCTCATTACTTACGACGAAGCCTCCGGAAGCGAAGTGACCACCGTATTGAATCATCACTCCATCTGGTACGTTCTTCATTATCTCCACTACACTTACGGTATCGCCTGATCTACATGAACCCTTGATGATATTATCTCCATCCCTACCCCATATGAATGCAGGCTTGCTGAATTCCTCGGCACAAATATTTGCAACAAGCCCCAGTAGCGACGGCTTCCATTCTGGATTTCCAACAACAATTACATTTCTTGGATTTTCCCTATGTCTTTCATTTATTATCTTTTTAACTTCTTTTACAAGAGAAGCGACTGTGCCTTTTCTTTCATTATTAATTCTATCCAAATGTTCTGTGAATTTATTAGCATCATCATCGCTTTCAGTAGAAAGTAGATGAAAGGCGTCCATCGGCACTCCCATTCTAGATGCTGCATTGATTCTCGGAGTAATCATGAACCCAATATCATCTTCATTCAAATATCTTTGATTGATTTTTAAATGATTCAATAGTCTAACTAAGCCCTTTCTTGGACTTCTGCGTAGAACAGTTAGTCCATAACTAGCAAAAACACGATTCTCCCCCACCAAAGGTACCATATCTGACAATGTAGCGATTCCAACCATATCCAAGAACCATTTCTCTTGACCTTCTTTCAAATTAAATCTATTAATTTTTAAAATTGCCTGTATTAGCTTATATCCTACACCAGAACCACAAAGTATCTTTTCTGGATAATTGCAATCTTTTTGTTTATGATCAACTATTGCATAAGCTTTTGGTAATTCTTCATGTGGCTCATGATGATCGGTTATTATGACATCTATTCCATTATCTTGAGCCAATTTTACTGCCTCATTATCAGAAATACCACAATCCAAAGTAATAATTAGGTTTACCCTATCTTCTATGAACTGATTTACAGCATCAATATTTAGTCCGAATCCCTCATCATGTCTATGAGGTATATAATTTATAAAATTCTTAAATCCTATTTTCTTAAATAAATCGTGATAAATAACCCCTGCTGGGATTCCATCTGCATCATAATCACTATAGATAACTATCTTTTCATTATTTTCTATTGCTTTAATTATTCTCTTTGCTGCTTTTTCGGCATCTTTTAGAAGAAAAGGGTCATGTGTTTGCTCATTATAATTTAAATTCAAAAATCTTTCTTTATCTTCTGCGGTTTTGATTCCACGGTGAAAAAGTAGATTATCAATAAAGTCACCGTCTCTTAATTCTCTGATCTGATATTTGGGCATGGGGTGATAGATAGTATATCATTTGTTATAATAAACCCATGAACAACTGCATATTTTGTAAAATAATTAAAAAGGAAGTGCCAGCGGATATTGTGCATGAAGATAAAGATTTTATAGTATTTCTAAGTATAGATCCTCGCTCACCAGGACATAGTCTAATAGTTCCAAAGAATCATCATAGATGGGTATGGGATGTACCAAATTGCGGCGAATATTTCGAAGTGGCTAGAAAGATAGCATTAGCACAGCGTAAAGCATTTGGTACAGAAGAAATATGGAGCAAGGTCATAGGAGAAGAAGTACCACATGCACATATATGGATATTCCCAAAGCCAGGAACCACCGGAGATCCCAAAGATTTCAAAACTAATAGAGACAAAATTGTCTCAATGTTATAGCCCCTTTTCTAATGCCTCAATTCCAGGTAATGTACCTTTTGCAAGATAATCTAACATTGCCCCTCCGCCAGTTGAAACGAAAGTAAAACCATTTACTAATTTTAATTCTGCTATAGTAGCTAGAGTATCACCACCACCAACTATAGTCTTTACGCCTCTAGCCGTTGCATCTGCTAAAATTTCTGCAAGTTGAAGTGTAGAAGCTCTATATCCAGATTCATATGCACCAAGTGGACCATTCCACAAAATATATTTTGCTTTATCTATCTCTTGTTTCAATAATTCAACAGTCTTAGTACTTGCATCCATTATTTTTTTGTCTTTTATTAGACTATCTATGGGTAGAACAATCTTTTTTGTATTAATAAATCTTTGTAAGTCATAATTTTCTGGAGAAACAAGAGAATCACCTATATCCTGTCCCATTTCTTTGAAGAAATTATTTGCAAGTGCACCTCCTACAAATATTTTATCCGCCGAATCAATAAATTTCTCTAATAATGGAAATTTTGTCTCAAATTTTGCACCTCCAAGAATAAATAGAAAAGGATGTTCAGGGTTAAAAGCAGTACTTAAATGCTTTATTTCTTCTTCAAATTGGTATCCAGCATAACTTGGTATAAATTCCGTAATAGCTGAGACGGAAGCATGATCTCTATGAGATACAGAAAATGCTTCATTTACATAAATATCAGCGAGAGAAGCTAGTTCTTTAGCAAATTTCTTATCATTTTTCTTTTCCCCTTCATACTCTCTTAAATTTTCAAGAAGAATAATCTTACTTTTATTATTTAAAACATTTCTATAATTTTTCTCAAAGGCACAATCAATACCTAATTTAATTAGATATTCAGCAACTGGCTTTAAAGTGGGATTATCAACTGTTTCAATATGACTAATTAGGATAAGATTTGCACCGTTATCCGAAAGATACTGAATTAATGGTAAAGCTTTTTTAATTCTAAAATCATCTACAATAACATTATTTTGAATAGGTACATTTAAATCTAGCCTGACAAGAACTCTTACCCCATCAAGCTTCTTTATATCTTTTATGCTTTTCATATTATTGTATTGTATCTATTGCTTTTAATAATTCTATAAAACCAATCGAATTAACACTCTCTCTTCCAACTAATAAACCATTGACCTGTCCTTGTATAATAATATCCGATGCATTTTTAAAATTAACAGAACCACCATACAATATTGGTATATTATCTATCTCTCCTTGGCCATAAATATCTGAAATCACTTTTTTAATAAATAAACTCATTTCTAGTATATCACTCGGACTCATAGCTTCCTTTGCACCAATAGCCCATATTGGTTCATAAGCAATAATTAATTTGTTAATGAATTTTTTGTTAGTTTTTGAAAGAGAATTTTTGATCTGATCTTTTATAAAATTCAAATAATTGCCACTTGAATCTCTTTCTTTTTCACCAATACATAGAATAGGGCGAATATCATTCGCTAAAGTGATTTGTATCTTTTTAGATATATCATCATCAGTTTCACCATTTGATCTTCTCTCTGAGTGACCAACAATTATATGAGTAACACCAATATCCCTCAACATTTTGACACTCAACTCACCTGTATATGATCCCTGCTCTTCATAGAAGACATTCTGTGAGCCAATTGCAATTATTTTATCTTTATTCTTTTTGATAAATGAATGAACGTAAACAGAAGGAGGACATATAACTACATCAATTTTATTCAATTTATAAGAAAATCTTTTTATTGAGTTGAAAATTTTTAAAGCTTCAGAGTATGAAGTTGGATTCATCTTCCAATTACCTATTACAATTTTTTTCATAACAAGAGTATATCACAACTATTTTATTTCCTCCCAAGACAGTATTGAGTATTGACTAGAAGTCAAAGGGAAACTTGGAGGAGGAGCGTATAGCAAATTACTATCATATATTATATTTCTAATATTATATCCAGTACCATCAGTATAAGCAAAACCATATCTTAATTTAGTACCAAGCATTCCATACAATGTTATATCGGATCTAGAACTATTTACACCACAAGAACTAGAATAATAGAATCTACCAACTCTACCATTCTGTGCAATTAATGCAGCATCAATTCTAAGACTATCATCGCTATACAATCCTGTTGTTATATTACCTTGTGCTATCAAAGCTATAGTATCTTGTCCATCATAATTAGTATACAACAAATCATTATTTATAATAATATCCTTTCTAGTTGATGATGAATCTGGAAATCTTCCAGCAGCTATAGTTACTCTTGCAGAATTAATCTGACCATTTACCCACACATTATCTTCTACAAAGATTATTCCATTTGCTGGTAAAGTATAATTTTGCAAAAAAGTCCTATTATTGATACTCCAAGTTGCCCAACCAGTTTGACCTTGTGTATTACTACAACCTCCAGGAGAATTTCTTACTGAAGTAACTCTATATAGATCAAATGTATCGTTAGTCTTTAATACTATATTATATCCCTGTGCACCTGAAGCTGCGAAATATCTACCACCAGATATAGCGTCAGCCTTCATAGTAGCTAGTTCAGTTGTAATTCCAGCGAAATCCACTGCAGCCACAGGAAATTGTCTTCCTGCCATAAATACATCAGGTCTACTAGGAACTACAGCAGGAGGATTGGGATCCACAGTACCTACAGTTGTATAAACCCCAAATCTATTTGCAGTACCATTATCTGGATCCACATATTTATCCTTTGAACTAGTGATGAGATTATGTGCCAATCCATCGAAACGAATACCATTATTTGAATGTATGGGTCCAAAAACTTCAGTACCGACTCCAAATCTCATAATATCTCCAGCCACCACTGCATATTTTGCAAAAGATGGAATAGCTAAAGTTGCCTGAATTGTCCTGGGATAATTAGGATCAGCATCCACAATTCCTTTTGATTTAATTCTAATCAAAGTAGAACCCACTGGTGGTGGAGTAATAATTAATTCGAATCTTCCGATAACATTATTATCTTTATCTCTAAAATCATGAATGAATGGGCCATTTGTTGTAGTAGCATGACCATCTTTGAAATCATTAGGTGCATGAGCCAAGTGCCACCTATAATAATCAATACCGGCTTCAGCAATTTGAAAAGCTTGTTCTCTATAAGTTAATCTTTTAGTATCTTTTAGCATTACTGCTGCCCAATTTGTTAAAGAGGTCGTTACGATAATTGCAATAACTGAGAAAACAAGAACATTTACTAAAATAAAACCTTTTTTCATAAATTATCTTTTAGATTTCTAATACTGACCTGCGAAGTATAAGTCCTAATTACTGGGGATTTATTTTGATCAATATCAATAATTAAATTTATCTTCACCAATCTTACATCTGTGGTAGTAACTGGTTGTGTAAGTGGTGATGATGTTCCCATATAATTTGAATCAAAATATTGAAATAAAGGTGATGTCGATGAATTTCTAATATTATATGCTAAATATGAAAATGTTTCATTAGCATTATTATAAGTTAGAGGATTACCAGTAGGTTTGATAATTCCTTTTTTCAAAGTTGTGGTGGCTAAGTAATATCTAACTTGTTCTTTTAAGAGATCACCATCAATATCACTATAGAAAGTCAGGGTATTTGTCGCCGCTTGTACAATTGTAAATGATCCATTACTGCCAGGTGAAGCAGTTCTTAATTCTTTTACCATTGTAGAGATAATAGATTTTGCATCTTGAACAGTATTTAATGAGTCAAATGAGAATTTGTTATTTTTGAATATATCTGTCTGAAAATTGCCAAGGGAAATAATAATCGCAGAAATAATTCCTATAACTACTACCAATTCTAGTAGTGTGAATCCTAGTGTTTTATTATCTTTGGTGTTTTTCATAATATTATTGACTCAAAATTACTTCTTGTTCAAGCCAATCACTATTTAAATCCACATTTTGACTAAATGGGTTATATCCTGTTTTTGTTACATCCAAAATATATGTACCGCTATCTAAATCTGAGAAAATAACTTGTCCCGGGGGTGTACAAGATGATGTAACAGTAAATGAAACATCGGATATATTAGGCGTGTTTGTTGCACTAAGTGTATTTAAGAAAATTTTATATCTAGCATATCTATCACCGTTATGTGCTAAAGATATTGGTGAATTTGAGACCGTATAATAACTTGCTGAAGTTCCATCTGGACCCTTATAATCCCATGTTGTTGTACCTGTAATAATAGCATTGGTAGCAAATTGAAAACGAACACTATCTGTTCCTGCTCCTACAGGTTGATCTATCGGTAACCAGCTTAAATTATAAAAATTACTTGGTGATCCTGTATCAATTGTAGTAGATTCTATCGTACCACCTAAATTATATAGTCCAAAAACTTTTAATAAATTCAGATCTCCAATCGGATCTGCCACTTCAATATTTCCATCATTAAATGAGTATGCGCCACCAGACCAATCAGTTTGATTGATTGATCCTCTACCAGTAATTTGAGTCTCATCAAAAGCTACACCTTTCCTCAATCTCACAGTTGCATCAGTAAGTGGTAATAATGTAGAATTATCTTTAACAGTAACCAGCAATGCTTTAGGATCTTTAGGAGCAACAATTAGTAGAACATTTTGACTAACATTTGGATTTAGACTAATTGGATTTAATGGGTTGATTCCTGCAATATCATATGCTGAGTCTATACCAGTAACAGTATAATAGTCCCATTCAATAGTACTACTTGAATAAACACCCGTCCCATTGGTTGATAAGTTTTTATTAAATTTATAAACACTTGTTCCAATCTGCTTTGCACCTTTCAAAGCAAAGTCAATATTTGGTATAGCAATACAATCACTGGTAACACTATTAAATTCAATACTACTCAATTTATCAATCGAAAAAC
The DNA here is from genome assembly GCA_964467225.1 of uncultured Candidatus Saccharibacteria bacterium. Classification (GTDB taxonomy): domain Bacteria; phylum Patescibacteriota; class Minisyncoccia; order Phycocordibacterales; family PALSA-1337; genus CAIOGI01. The sequence continues at coordinate 60,897 of CAYXPQ010000001.1, read as the reverse complement.
TGACTTGGGTTAGTTGTTGAACAATTACAGTTGCATGTGGTTTACTAGGAGTAGGGTTGCCAATTGCTCCATTTGGATAAGTTCTATCACTAGAATACCCTGCTTTTGATACAGATATTTCATATGCTTCTATTCCAGGTGGTACGTCTACAATTTGTAGGACTCCATTTGAATTTGTCATATCATCAATAGCAATGGTCGTGGTTGCTTGATAATTTCTTATTGATACATTTGCACCAGAAACAGGAACTCCATTTGCATCAAAGACCTTAATCAATAAAGCTCCATTAACTGAAGCAGTTTCAAGATTTTTGGGGGCTATTATTGTTGTCAATGTTAAAGGAAAGAAATTTACGCAAGTAGGACAACTAACTTCTACAGCAACCATTTTATTATCTGCAGGAGAAGTATCGTTTGGTATTCCACCTATAGTACCATCAAAAGGTTGATCGATATTTCTTATTGTTGTTCTTACCACAAAATCTATCCCTGATCTATTAATATTTTGAACTTGTGGAATATTTCCACTCGGAATACTTCCAGGAATACCAACATTTGCATAAGATAGATTCCTTACAATCTCGAACTGCTCATTTGCTAAATTAAGTGCCACAATCTTATATTGATTTAAGCTAATAAGATTAAAAAGACTTACATAGGCTTGATAGACTGCTGTAGAAATAACTAGAAATACTGCCACACCAACTAAGGTTTCAATTAAAGTAAATCCTTTATTTCTTTGTAAGATTTTATATAACATTTACAAGTGAATACATAGGTGAAATCATCGCAACAGCAAAAAATCCCACCACAGCAGCAATTATAATCATCAAGAATGGTTCTATAATAGTAGACATATCCTTTGTCTTCTGTTCTACATCATCTTCATAAAATATAGCTACACCATGAAGCATTTCTCCAATCTTACCAGTTTCTTCACCTACATTTATCATTTCTCCAAGGAAAATTGGATATAGATTTGAGTTTTCAGTAAAAATCTTTGATATCGGTTCTCCTTTTTCTATTGCTAATCCTACTTTATCCAGGATTTTTTTGTAATAAATATTCTGAATAACATCTTTTGTTATTTTGACCGATTCAACAACATCTACTCCTGAACTTAACAATGAAGAAAGTGTCCTTGCGGTTCTTGCAGAGTTAACCTCTTTGATAATATTACCAACTATGGGAATTTTTAATATAAAAAGATGAATTACTTTCTTACCTCCTTCTTTTTTTGACCACAAAACAAATAAAGAAATAAGAATAACAACTACAATTAAGACAAATAATCCGTTATTGATTAATAGTTTACTTGTAAAAAGTATAAGCTTGGTCGACATAGGCAAATCTAGTTTCAACTCAGTAAATGTCTTCATTAGGGTCGGCACTATATATGTCAACATCAAAATAGCGATAAGTACCATTGCAAAAAGTATTATCGCTGGATACATCATTGCCCCTTTCACTTTTCTCTGTAAAACATAATTCTTATCCAATTGGTCAGCAACTATTTTTAGCGAATCATTTAAGGTACCACTCTTCTCTCCTGCTGAGACCATAGATATAAAAAGTGGAGAGAAAACATTTTTATACATAGACATAGCATCACTTAAGGTCTTACCTTTTGTTATTTCTGTCTGTAATGAAGAAATTATTTTTTGAAAAAATTTATTTTTTGATTGTCTTTCAATAACTGACAATGCTCTAGACATAGAAAGTCCTGCAGTAATCATAGAGCTTAGATTTCTTGCAAAATTTATTTTTTCTTGAGCTTTAACTTTACCAAAGAGTGAGAATGAGAAATTAAAACTACTTTTTATTGATATTCTACTACCAAATTTCTCTTTTACATCAATAACCTCGTCACCAGATTCTTTTAATATTTTATAAAGTTCATAACGATCATTAGCGTCTTTTTCACCTTTATATATTTCTCCAGTAGATTTTTTAGCTTTATAAATAAAATGTGACATTTGCTTATTCTGAAATAACTCTTAATACCTCCTCAATTGTTGTAATACCTTTTACTGCATTAAATATTCCGTCTTCAATCATTGTTAACATCCCCTCTTTCTTTGCTTGTTCTTCAATTTCAGTAGTAGTTGCCCCCTTTATAATCAAATCTTTGATACTTTGTGTAACTTTCAGAACTTCGTGTATACCTAATCTTCCCTTATAACCATCATCGTCCTTTGATGCAATAGGCTTCCAGAAAGGAATTTTCTCCCAAGAATCCGCACTCTTAATCACCTTCTCATCCTTTAATGCTTGCAACACCCTATCCAGATCAACTGTTTTTGATAATGTTGCTATTTCAGTCTTGCTTAAGAAATATTTTTCTTTATGTTCTGAAAGCTTCCTTACAAGTCTCTGTGCAATAATTATATCTATTGTTGAAACAAGTAAAAATGGTTCGATTTTCATATCCATCAATCTAGGAATTGCACCAGCAGCACTATTAGTGTGAAGTGTTGATAGAACCAAGTGACCTGTTAAAGCAGCATTAACCGCCAATGAGGCCGTTTCATTATCTCGAATCTCACCCACCATAATAACATCAGGGTCTTGTCTAACTAAAGTCCTCAATCCCACTGAGAAAGTAAAACCAATTTCAGGCTTAACCTGAGTTTGATTTATTCTTTTCATTTGATATTCAATAGGATCTTCAATTGTTGAAATATTTACATCTGGCTGATTAAGAATATCCAAAATAGTATACAAAGTTGTCGTTTTACCTGATCCAGTAGGTCCTGTTGTAAGTATCATACCAGTTGTAAGAGTAGTAGCATGATGAATCCTTTCTAGTCCCTCTCCATGGAAACCGAGATATTCCAATGTAAAACCAGATACGCTTTCTCGTAGAAGACGCATTACTGTCTTCTCTCCATAATAAGTTGGGAGTAGAGAAACACGGAAAGAAACTTTCTCATTATTCATATCGATCTTAAAACGACCATCTTGAGGCAACCTCTTCTCGTCCAATTTCAAATTAGATAGCACCTTTATACGAGCAGTTATAGATGGCTCTGCACTCTTAGGAAGAACCATGGCATCATGAAGCATTCCATCAATTCTATATCTAACTAATAATTGATCATCCATTGGCTCAATGTGAATATCCGATGCGTTCTGTAATATTGCATGCTTAAGCAATGTATCTACGATTCTTACCACAGGCAAATCCTCTGCAATCTTTTTTAAGTCTGCTTCAGAGAACGATTCCCCCGCTTCTTCTGTTATAGTTTTTAGTGTTTCTGATTCTTTCTGTATAATATCACCGAATTCTGCTTTAAGACTCTTTTGGTATTGAATTATTACGTTTTTTATTGATTCAGAATCAGTAAGTCTAGGTAGAATCTTTAAATTTACCTTCTTTTTTACAAAATCAATTGCAGAAAGATCTTCTACATCAAGCATTGCCACCTCCAACATTCCATCATCTTTTTTAAACGCGACAATACTATGATTTCTAGCCACAGGCTCAGGAATCATTGATAGGGTCTCAAAAGGTATCTTCCTATTTTTAAGATCCACGAAAGGTATGCCCAGCACATAAGCTTGCATCCTTCGCAAATTGTCTTCAGTAATTTTGCCACTACTTACAAGAATATCACCCAAGCGTCTATTCTCTTCCCTAGCTTGCTTCTCAGCTTCGTCTAAATCAGATTTGGATATTAGATTAGAATCTAAAATAAACTTATCTAGTTGTGAATCTTCTATGTGCATATGTTATCTATTCACCTTATATTATATCAGAGAATTCTATGAAAATATGGACAAAAATATGGGGATAATATACCTATTTGACTTTTAAAATAAAAAATAGTAATATATAAATGTTTAAGTTCGCTTCAAGGCGAGCTATTTTTTATAAAAATCTTAAATAATAACAAAATCATGTTCGATTTAAAAGTAATACACTCAGTTCTCCAACAAATGGAAAACGAAAGAGGGATTCCTAAGGATAAAATGCTTGAGGCAATAGAATTAGCTCTTGCTACAGCTTATAAGAAAGAATACGGTAAAAAAGGCCAGATTGTTAGAGCTATTTTTGATAACGAGTCAGGTAAAGTTGAATTTTATCAAATTAAAATAGTTGTAGATGAAACAAAGGTAATTATGGATCACGAAGAAGATGAACAAGATATCAAAAATATGGCTGAGGAAAGCATTCGAGTAAGATTTAACCCTGAGCATCATATCCTTTTGGCTGACGCCAAGAAGATTAAGAGGGATGCAAAGGTAGATGATGAAATAATCTTCCCTCTTGAACAAAAGGATAACTATGGACGTATTGCAGCACAAACAGCAAAACAAGTTATTATACAGAAGATTCGCGAAGCTGAGAAAGTCTCTGTATTAAATGAATATGGTCAGAAGGATGGAGAAATAGTCTCTGGAACAGTACAAAGAATAGAGAGAGGATCAATATTTGTTGATATGGGAAGAGCTATGGGTATTATTTCCTATGAAGATCAAATTCCAGGGGAACATTACAAACAGGGAGAAAGAATTAGAGCATATCTATATGCTGTAGAAGAATCTCCGAAAGGCATAATATTAAAGCTTTCAAGATCACATCCAAATTTCATTTCAAAGCTCTTTGAAGTTGAAACGCCAGAAATTGCTCAAGGAATAGTTGAAATAAAGGCAATTGCAAGAGAAGCTGGTGCAAGATCAAAGATCGCTGTAGTTTCAAAAGACTCTCACATTGACCCAATTGGTTCTTTAGTTGGCCAAAGAGGAGTTAGAGTATCTACAGTAATGAGTGAATTGGGAGGTGAAAAGATAGATATTATACAATGGAATGATAATCTTTCTCAATTTATCGAGGAATCACTTTCTCCAGCCAAAGTACTGAAGATTGATATAGAAGAAAATGAAAAGAAAGCTACAGTTCATGTTTCTGAAGATCAACAATCTCTAGCTATTGGTAAAGGTGGTCAAAATGTAAGACTAGCTGCTAAACTAACTGGGTGGAAAATAGATATAAAATCAACAAACCCGACTACTCCTAAAGAAGAGTTTGCCGAATAATTATTAAACAAAATTAATTGTTAAAAAAAAGAACTACTATTGCTAGTAGTTCTTTTGTTATATAATAGAAACAAAGTTACTGGCTTGTAACTATTTATTGGCTAATAAATTATTAAAATAATAAAATGAAATTAAAAACTGTAAATATAGCATCATTTTTTGCTATTTTGAGTCTAATTGTGGCTCTAAATGTTGCAAAAGCAGAAGATAGAGAAAGAATTGTTCAAGTAAAAGAAAAAATTGAAACTAAATTCGAAAAGAATAAGGATATTAGAAACATTAAAATTGAAGAGAGGAAGGAATTAAGAGCTTCGACTACCGAGAGATTAAAAGAATTGAAGGATGAGAGAAAGGACATTAGAGCCTCAACTACCGCTACATTCAGGATTTTAAAGAACGAGAGAGGTGAAATACTAAAGAAAATCCAGTTGAATTCTTATGAGATGAGAAAGCAAGCATTGTTAAAGGAACTTAATGCCAGTCTAAATAATCTCACAAAAATTAGCGGAAATATTCTTGAAAGAATTGTATTTTTGGAAGGTAAAGGTAGAGATATGACCAAGGCTAGAGCAGATCTAACTATTGCAAATGATAAAATCGCTAAAGCTAAGCTTGCAATAGAAGTTTTCACGAATCTTCCTACACCAACTATAGCTCCAAGCACAAATTCAACAAGTACAGAAGTAAATTTAGAGAAACCTAGAAAGACTGGAGATGACGCTATAAAGGCGGTAAAAGAAGCTAGGGATTCGCTTAAAGTGGTATTAAAGACAATAGCTAATGTCAGCCCTGTAACTTCAACAAGTACACCACCAGTAAATTCGACCAACACTCAAGCAACAACTACTAGATAATTAAATAATAAAAACATGGATATTAATACACAAAATTCAAGTGGCATGATGAATGGTATGCCACCAACAATCAATGAAGAGAAGAAGATCGGTCCAATAATTGGCACATTAATCATTGTTATATTAATAATAATTGCTGCATTATATTTCTTCGGAAAGAGATTAGATAATAATCAACTAATTCCAAATACAGACAACACTACTTCATTACCACCTAGAAATGATAGTGTTGATATTAATAATACAGATACAATCAAAGCAGATGAAGCCAATCTAGATGCTGAATTAGATAATCAATTAAAAGATATAGATGCAAGCTTCTAATAAAATTAGCTGAGTTAATTTCAAAAATCTCATCATGTTTGAATGATGGGATTTTTGTTTTGACAACTTGCTAAAAATGATATTTGAGGTAGACTGTGAAAATCATGAAAAACAACAAAAATATTGAAACAGTAGAAAATATAAAAATAAACAAACTACCAAAATCTATGGTAGAAATCACGGGGTCAATTAAGGTTGAAGCTTTCTCTTCATTTAGAAATAAAGCTCTAGAAAATATTAATAATGAAATTACAGTTGATGGATTTCGTAAAGGCAAGGTACCTGAGAATATCTTAATCTCAAAAGTGGGTGAAATGGCGATACTTGAAGAAATGGCAGAACTTGCTTTATCACGAGCTTACCCTGAAATAATAATTAAAGAGAATATTGAAGCTATCGGTAGACCAGAAATTAGCATCACCAAAATTGCTGCAAATATTCCTCTTGAATTTAAGATAAAAACTGCTGTCATTCCTGAAATCAAAATGGCTGACTACAAATCAATAGCCAAGAAAGAGTCAAAAAAGCCAGAAGAAAAAATTGAAGTTACTGAAGCAGAAGTAGAAGAAGCAATCAAAAAAATTGTCTCATCACATGAAGATCATACTGGTCATGATCATGAATCAGATGACTTTAAAAAAAGAGTCAAGGAGGCTCTTGTGCAAGACAAAAAATTTCAAGTGCAGGAGAAAAGGCGAATTGCTCTTTCAGACGCAATCCTAGAAGCATCATCTACAGAGATTCCTGAACTACTTATTGACAGCGAAGTTCGAAGAATCGAAGCTCAGTTTTCAGATGATGTTAAGCGCATGGGAGTAACCCTAGAGGATTATCTTAAGCACGCCAAGAAAACAATTGAAGATTTGAGACAAGACTGGCGTCCACACGCGGATAAAAAAGCTAAGCTCCAACTTATCCTCAACAACATTGTTAAACTAGAAAAGATTGTTGTTGATCAAAAAGAAATTGAGGAAGAAGTTAGACACATTTTAGCACATTATAAAGATGCAGACAATGAGCTCGCATATACATATGCTGAAACAGTTCTAACAAACGAGAAAGTCTATCAGTTTCTTGAAAGTCTAAAAGACTAGTTGTGAAACAACTGCTATAACAGCAGTCTCAGAGCGCAAGGTTTGTGGACCTAAAGATTTAACTTTCATTCCACGCTCCTTGAACAATTCTAACTCTTGTTGAGACCAACCCCCTTCTGGACCGATATAAGCTCCAATGCAATCAATCATATCCTCTGAAGAAAATTTTGTTGCTGAAGGATCCCAAGCAATGGATTTCACATGACCATAATTTGATAGAGCAGACTTTAAATCAGTTACTTCATATAATATTGGCAATGTTCCACGACCAGATTGTTCAGCAGCTTCCACAATTATTTTATTTATCCTATCCATATTTAAATCCTTCTTTTCACTACGATCAGATGCTATGGGAATTATATGTGAAACACCAAGTTCAGTAGCTTTCTGAGTAATCCATTCAAAATTATCTTTTTTAACAATTGAAGAAAAAAGATATGTTTCTCTAACAGGTATAACAATATTTCTACGCACCTCAATCAAACTGAATGAAACCCCATCTGAAACATATCCATCAATTGCAAATATAAAATCATCACCAGAATTATCAAATAATATAACTTGATCACCTTTAATAAACCGAAAAACATTCTTTAATTGGTTGAGAAGATCCTCACGGGCAATAGTTATACTTTGTTTATTCTTCAACTTATCTTGAACAAAAAATCTATGTAGTTTCATACTGCAAGTGTATAACCAAAAATTAAATTTGCCAAATATGAAACATAAGGTAATATGAAATTATTACTTATATTAAATTTTAAAATTATGTTAATACCAACCGTAATAGAAAAAACCAATTTGGGCGAAAGAGCTTATGATATATATTCAAGATTATTAAAAGAGAATATTATTTTCCTAGGAGGACCAATTGATGATCATGTTGCAAATATTGTGATCGCTCAATTACTATTCTTACAAGCAGAAGATTCAAAGAAGGATATCACAATGTATATAAATTCCCCTGGTGGAGTTGTAACTGCAGGTCTAGCAATAATAGACACAATGAATAACATTAAGAATGATGTCTCTACAGTATGTGTAGGAGTAGCAGCATCTATGGGAGCATTAATACTTTCTTCAGGGAAAAAGGGAAAGCGCTCTGCCCTACCTAATTCAGAAGTGATGATTCATCAGCCACTTGGAGGTGCTGAAGGCCAAGCTTCAGATATCGAAATCAGTGCTAAACATATACTTAGAACAAGAGAAACATTAAATAAAATGCTAGCGAAGAATACAGGTCAAAGTTTGACTAAAATTGAAAAGGATGTAGACAGAAATTTCTTCATGGATGCAGAGGAAGCCAAGAAGTACGGTATAATCGACAAGATAATTTAAGCGTGATATAGTTGTGGCGTTATAAATTTAATTTTTTCATTTCACTTTTAGAGACTTTTAGATTGCCGATTATACCATGATTAGAATAATTACATTTAAGATTTATAGTCACGAAAAAGCGGATTGATATTCGCATATGACATCATTAAAAACAGTTGCAGCACTCTTGAGTATTGCGGGTATAGCTGGAATAGCCATAGGTTATTACCTTCGACTTATTATCTCTTTGGGTAAAAAGGGGTCAATGGAACTAGAGATCAAAGAAATGCTTCTAACAGCAAAGGAAGAAGCAAAGAAAATTACAAGTGAGGCTGAATCAAAGGCAGGAAAGATAACAGAAGAAGCTCGTTTCGAAATAAAGGAGAAGGAAGACAAAATTAAGCAATATGAATCAAGATTAATAAAAAAAGAAGACATATTAGATAAGAGACAAGTAGACGTAGATAGAGAGATTGAATCAATCAAAGAAAAAATGGCCGAAATAAAATCTCTCAAGGACAGGGCGGAAAAGCTAGAATCTGAGAAGGTTCAAGCTCTTGAAAAAGTAGCCAAGATGACTACCGATGAAGCAAAACAAACTTTATTAAAATCAATAGAAAAAAATTCTGAAGAAGACCTCTTAGTTAGAATTCAAAAATTTGAACAAAATGGGGAGGAATTACTTGAGAGAAAAGCTCAGGATATTCTAGCTTCATCTATTCAACGTCTAGCTAACTCAGTTGCTTCAGATATTATGTCTACAACAGTAAGTATTCCAAATGATGAACTTAAAGGTAAAATAATAGGTAAGGAAGGTAGAAATATCAAGACTTTTGAAAGGATGACTGGTGTAGAAGTAATAGTAGATGACACTCCAGGTACAATAATTATTTCATCATTTGATCCAGTAAGGAGACATATTGCCAAGGTCGCCTTAGAAGAATTAATAAAGGATGGAAGAATACAACCTGTAAAGATCGAGAAGGCGGTTGAATCAGCTCACAATAATATAAATAAAATAATTAAAGAAAAAGGCGAACAAGCAGCATATGAATGTGGAGTGATTGGTCTTGATCCAAGAATATTACTAGTTCTAGGTAGACTATACTTCAGAACAAGTTATGGTCAGAATGTACTTCAGCACTCAATAGAAATGTCACATATTGCAGGCATGATAGCTACAGAGATTGGAGCAAATATAGCAGTAGCTAAGGCTGGAGCACTATTACATGATTTAGGCAAAGCATTAGATCATGAAGTGGCAGGTACGCATGTAGAGATTGGACGAAGAATTCTTCAGAAATTTGGCGCTAACGAAGACATCATCAAAGCAATGCAAGCTCATCATGAAGAGTATCCTTATGAAACAATAGAATCCAGAATTGTTCAGACAGCAGATGCAATATCAGGAGCTAGACCTGGGGCCAGAAATGACAGTATTGAAAATTATCTTAGAAGATTAGGGGATTTAGAAGCTATAGCTAATTCATTTAATGGTGTCGAGAAGTCATACGCTCTTCAGGCTGGACGTGAAATAAGAATATTTGTCACCCCAGAGAAAATTACTGATATAGAGGCAAAGAATATGGCAAGAGATATTGCACTAAAAATTGAAAAAGAACTTAAATATCCAGGAGAAATTAAAGTTACGATTATTCGAGAAACACGAATAATTGACTTTGCAAGATAAAAATTGGGTAATAAAACTTCTATTGCGCAAAAAATGGCTTATTATATAATTGTATGGAGGTTAGAAACATTATTAGTACTTATTAATTAAATTAATTATGAATAAAGCAGGAATTGTAGATGCAGTGCATGCAGTGCTTGGAGGAACAAAGGTTCAAGCAGAACAAGCAGTAGAAACAGTTTTGAACTCAATTATCGATTCTCTAAAGAAAGGTGAGGAAGTATCTATTGCAGGACTTGGTATCTTCTCAGTAAAGCAAAGAGCAGCAAGAGAAGCTAGAAACCCAAGAACTGGTGAATCTATCAAGGTTCCATCTATGAAAGTTCCAAAGTTCCGAGCTGCAAAGGCATTGAAGGACGCAGTAAAATAGCAATAATAGCTCGCTCGAGCCATTATTAATCAAAAAACCGCCATAACAGGTGGTTTTTTGATTTTTGGTGTATTTTATTTGTATAACTCTCTTACTTTCCTTGGGGTGAAATTATCATCCCTATAGTAATCATTTATCTGAAAGTTCGGCTTAATTTTATACTTTTCAACTTCATGATAGCCTGGTAAAGCCATTTTAACTATACTTAGCACAAATTTAGCTAATTTATATGGGTGCAACCAGTATTCCTTTTGGGCATCTGTATTAGTAAAGACAAATGGCCTTGTGATTACCTCATGTGGACATAGTACAGAAGATATATTTATTAGTATCATTGATAATTTTGACTTGAATTTAACCTGATTCAACATATAATTTTTGGTCATTCCCATCACTTTCCACCATGATTGATGAATTGTTGGAGTATATTTGTCTGCGATTCCACCGAAAATCACACATTTTGTTACTCCCTTCCAATTATCTTGCAAACTCTCAGTTACCTTAGAGAATAATTCTAGTGTTAATTTCATTACTTCATCATTAATACCGTCTTCATCATTATCATTCTCTATCTTAATCTGACCATTATTATCAACTTCAAATGGATAAAGACCCAGTGCGTGAATATAGACAACTTCACTAATTAATGAATAATCAATTGATCTAAATAGTTTTGCGTAGTCATTTGATGAATCTAACGAGCATATTAGCGTATTAAACGGCAATTTGCCATTCTTCAAAAAAGAATTAATTGGTCTTGCCTTTCTACTTATACCGTAAACAATATTATTCTTATATTGACCATATTCTGCAAATAAAGCGCTACCTATTGCCCCTGTTACACCTGAAATTATAATTAATCTTTTATTTTTCATATTTTTATAATAATATACCCACTGTACATTATCAAATAAATGTGGTTTTATACTAAAATAGTAAACATTTTGTTTACTTTTATATATAATTAATTACATGGATTTAATAACACCAAAGAAAATTGAAGATATAATTATTTCAAAATTAATAAAAGGCGAGCAACGATCTACCACTCTACTCGAAGAAGTAAAATTAGTTAGAAAAAACACAACTAAGCAAGGATTCTATGCAATTATTCGTAAACTCAAAAAAAGTGAGATAGTACTTGTATATAGAGGTATAGTTTCATTGAATACAGCATGGATTAAGAAGCTTAAAAGAATATTTGAGCTTGCCGACGAAAAATATCTTTTAAATCAAAATTCTTTTGATGCACTAAATCTAGAAGATGGTGAGTATTTAAGCTACTCTTTTAGAAATCTTAATAATTTAGACATCTTTTGGGGTCATTCTCAAACTATTTTTTTGCATAATTCTCCAAAAAATGAATCTATATACTGCTATGATCCACATTACTGGTTGTATTTAGCACGAAACAAATCTGAGAAGGACCTTCTGCAAGAGATTGTTGGTAGTGGGAGGAATTTTTTAATGAATGTTGGAGGAACAACTTTTTTAGACAAACAAATAAAAAAAGATTTGAATGATCAACATATTCAATATAATTATAGAAAAGTATTTGAGGGTAACAACTATTATGTAACAGTAATTGGTGATTATATTACAGAAGTTTATTTAGACAAAAAAATTTCAGACGAAATTGATAATTTTTATATTAAGACTACATCATTTAATGAAGAGACTATAAAATCATTGAAAAAATTTCTTGAAAGAAAAATAAAGAGCAAAATTAAAATATCAAGAAACAAAATAAAGTCGGAGAAATTAAAAATAAAGTTAGGTAAGGACTTCTTTTAACAACAACTGGTAACGAAAATTAATGATCAGCTTTTATTTCCACCAACTCTCTATTAATGACTTTAAAGTATTTTGTTACACCAACAGATGGTTCTGCACTGAAAGGTTCATTTTCTTTCCTAGTAACATAATTAACCTTAATTAAACCTTTATTATCCACATTTATATTCTGAGGTGATATCCTATCACCAATAAAAACTGCATCTTTGCTGATTGATGTAACAACATAAGTAAATACTCCAGTTCCACTTGTATCTTGAACTAAAAAGAATACTGCATCTTCTTTATTGTCACCATTAAGATCTGCCATTACTGGCTTGCCAAATATAGTTACATTATCTGCCTTACCATTTTTCAAGATTATAGTCTCACCATCAATATTATAAGTTGAATTTAAATAGTCAGAATTTAAAGATTTTATTATTTTTGAATCTGGAATTTCAGTATAAATACTTAAATTTTGTACTTCTTCATATTTCCTTCCAATATAGAATGTTAGTGATGGAATTACAAAAATAAATAGTATTAAAGCGCCTAATTTTGAATACCAAGTCACTTTGTTAAATTCAATTTGCATTTTTGTGCGGGATGGGGGAATCGAACTCCCGACAACAGTTTGGAAAACTGTAGTTTTACCACTAAACTAATCCCGCATATATTTCAACAAAATCTATACTAGCAAGAATTCTATTTTTTTTCCACTTTTTCTATTACTTCTATTATTTCTTCAACTTCACTCTTCAATTCTTTAATAGAATCCCTTATTTCATCTAGTCTTCCCTCTTCATCCTTTATCTCCTTCTCTGTTTTCTCTGTTGTCTTCTTTTGTTGTTTAAGACCTGAAATAAGAATTGTATCTCCAATAAAATATGATACAAAAAGACCAGTAGACAGAAGCACAATAACAACCAAAATCATGTTTACTGGCTCATAGAATATAAATCCTAAGATTCCACCCTGTTCTTGTAACATATCAGCTGTATGCCACACCCCTCTCCAAAACAAAACTATAGCTATACTTCCAATTATTGTATATAAAATAGGATACCTACTTAGATTACCTCTTACACGATCTTCAAATTTGTCGAAAAAATTTAATATTTTCTTCATACTTGTCGGAGCGCCGGGATTCGAACCCGGAGTCACTTCTTCCCAAAAGAAGCATGTTAGCCGTTACACCACGCTCCGATATTCCATCATACTAACACAGCATATAAAAAAACTCTACAGAATAATGTTTTCTAACATTTTGATATAACATTTGTTGTTAAAATTATCTATTTTTACTGTTATAACATGAAATCTAAATTCTGAATTGGATAGATTGTTCCTATTAATATATACTTGAATAATCCTTCTTAATTTTCTCTGTTTGAGATCGTGAACATTCTCCTCTGGCCTATATTTATCATGACTCTTGTCTATATAGACTGATTTTACCTCAATAAAATGAAGAATATTATCTTTTACAGCGATAATATCAATTTCACCATATTTCTCTCGATAATTTCTATTTTGTATCAGATATCCCCTATTTTTTAAATAGTTACATGCAATACCTTCACCTATATCACCTTTTTCCCTATTATTCATGATTATTCATAAATTAATTAACACTATTAAAAAAGACAAAAGACACGATTATAAGCCATATTATTTATGTCTAATAAACATAATCCACAGAGTTATCCACAGTTTTAAGGGTATTTGTGAATAATAGTGGACAAATGACTCTTATAAAAAGACTGTACTTTAAGATTTCTGTGCGGGTAGGGAGAATCGAACTCCCGCCTCGTCCTTGGCAAGGACGCATTCTACCACTAAACCATACCCGCAATTTGAGTCATTATATATTAGTTTTAATTTTTTACCAAATCAAAACACCCTAATTTTGTGCGCCCGGAGGGACTCGAACCCCCAACAACGGTTCCGAAGACCGGTATGATATCCATTTCACCACGGGCGCATATTCAAACACTGCTTAATATACCCTTTTTGTTATATTTAACAAATACTATGAAAAACATAGCATTATTGCTACAATCATATCATGAAAAATCAAGTAATACCCGAAGAAATTACTGAAATAATCGAAACCCTTGAAAAAGCTGGTTTTGAAGCTTTTCTTGTTGGTGGCTGTACAAGGGACATATTACTTGGTAAAACCCCTAAAGATTGGGATATAACCACAAATGCTACCCCGGAACAAATAATTCCCCTCTTCCCCAAAACTTTCTACGAGAATGATTACGGCACAGTTGGAGTTGTAAATGAAAACACTAGTGATGACAAATTAAAAATAGTTGAAGTCACTCCATATCGCCTTGAAAGCTCATATACTGACCATAGACACCCTGATCAAGTTAAATTCAGCAAAAGCATCAATGACGATCTTAAAAGACGAGATTTCACGATTAACTCAATTGCAATAAGCTTATCGAATGGTTCAATAAAAGACATAGTTGATAATTTTGATGGTTTAAAAGACATAAAGGACAAAACCATTAGGGCTGTTGGAAATGCAGATGATAGATTCAAAGAAGATGCTTTAAGAATACTGAGAGCAATAAGATTGTCGACAGAATTAGGTTTCATGATTAACATTGATACAGAGAAGGCTATAGTTAGCCACTCTGTTCTACTAAAAAGGATTTCTATTGAGAGGATTAGGGATGAATTTGTAAGAATAATAATGTCTAATAATCCCAAATTTGGCATTGAACTTATGGATAGACTTGGTGTTTTAGAATATGTTGTACCAGAATTGATCAAAACCAAGAATGTAGAGCAAAATCAGGCACATGCTTATGATGTTTGGGAACACCTTCTTAGAACGCTTCAGCATTCCGCAGATAAGAATTGGTCCCTAGAAATAAGACTTTCTGCCCTATTTCACGACATTTCAAAGCCAGAAACAAGAAGAATTTCACATGAAACCAATCAATTTACATTCTACGGCCATGAAGTTGTTGGTTCACGTGTAACGCAAAAAATACTTGAAAGACTAAAGTTTCCCACAAAAACAATTGAAAAAGTAGTTAAAATGGTAAGATGGCATATGTTTTTCTCTGATACTGCAACTATTACCCTTTCTGCTGTAAGAAGGATGATAAATAATGTAGGCAGAGACAATATATGGGACCTAATGAATATAAGAATATGCGATAGAGTTGGTACTGGAAGACCTAAGGAAAATCCGTACAGACTCAGAAAGTATCAGTCAATGATTGAAGAGGCTCTTAGAGACCCTATATCTGTTGCCATGCTTAAGATTGACGGTAAAAGAATTATGGATGTTACACATGTAACACCTGGACCAGTAATTGGTAATATTCTTAATGCTCTAATGGAAGAAGTGCTTGATAATCCTGCTCTAAACACACCTGAGCACCTAGAAAATAGAGCCTTAGAGATGTCTAAAATGACTTTTGATGATTTGGCAAAACTTGCAGAAATTGGTAGAAACAAGAAAGACGAGGTAGAAAACAAGAATATAGAACATATACACAAGAAATACCATGTTTCATGATTAACATTGTGTCATTATTTCACATGAAACATATATTATATGGCTCTATTGAGCCATATTAATATTTAAATACAAATCAACCGCATCCAAATGGACGGGTCTCAGGTTAGAAAATGAGAGAACCGAACAAAGTCTGCGGTTGTGGAAATTCTTGGCTTATACAGAGGGACCAACATGATCCAGAAGGGATCAAAGATCCGCGACAACTGACCATCAACCCAAGTAATAGGGAGGGGTTGCATAAATTTTCCTACAAATGAGTGTTCCAACGAGGAACTTAAAAAAATGCGAAAAAATGCAATGCCTCAGCTAAACCTAAGAAGGGTCGCCATCTCTCTGAAAAGAATTTCAAAATGATAACAATACTACCCCTTACTTTTGAAAGAACATTGTCAAGTTAATCCTTGGTTAATAACTCAACTTATCTGTGCATTATTATAGCAACCATAAAAGACATGTAAAGGACATTGCAAATAAAATCTGTGGATAACTTTTCTTTTATAAAAGACAATATAATTTATTTTAAAATTAATTCTATAGGACAGTGGTCAGAACCATAAACAGTGTTGAGAATATTAGCTTTTTTGATCTTGCTTTCCAAATTTGGACTTATGAAGAAATAATCAATTCTCCATCCGACGTTTCTTTCTCGTGCAAAAGTTTTCATATCCCACCATGTGTATTGATCCTTTTTATCAGGATTAATTTTTCTATAAATATCTAAATAACCATTGTTAATAACTTTATCTATCCACGATCTTTCTTCTGGAAGGAAACCAGTGTTCTTTTCATTTTCTTTTGGACGTGCCAAATCTATCTCATTGTGAGCTGTATTAATGTCACCACAAAATATTATTTCATATCCTGCTTTTTTTTGTTTATTAATATATTTCAAAAATTCTTCATAAAATTCTAATTTATACGCCAATCGTGCTGGTCCTCCGCCCCCATTAGGGAAGTAACATGTAATTAATACAAATTTACTACCCACAATGCTTTCATCAGCATAAAATAGGGCTAGAAATCTACCTTCTTGATCCAATTCCTTCACTCCAAGTGCGTAATCTACCTTGGTTGGCTTAATCTTTGTATAAATTGCAACCCCACTATAACCCTTTTTTAGCTTAGAATGGTCAAAATATGAGTAATATCCTAGTGGATTTCTAGTTCCGTCGTCTAATTGTTCAGGATGTGCCTTGGTCTCCTGTAAACAGAAAAAATCCGGAGATTGTTGTAAAATCCAATCAAAACCGCCTTTTTTGATATTTGCACGAATACCATTTACATTCCAACAAATTATTCTCATGCACTAATATTATCAGATGATATGGAATTATTCACTTTTCCTATGAAATTTCTTATGGATTTTCTTTAATTCACTGTCAGTAACATGTGTATATATCTGGGTGGTATTGATATTTGCATGACCTAGCAACATCTGAACCGAGCGAAGATCAGCACCATTTCTCAATAAATCAGTTGCAAAACTGTGTCTTATCACATGAGGGGTAACTTTTTTTGATATTCCGCATTTTATGGCGTATTGTTTGATTATTCTCTCTACCGAACGAGGAGTTATTCTTAATGAATCTCTCTTTTGAGCCAGTTTTTCATTACCTTTGCCTAGTATTTGAACAAATAGGGCATCGTCCATATCATCTCTCTTGTCTAAATAATTTTTAACAGCTGTTTTAGCATCATCAGAAATAAATACAACTCTGACTTTTTCTCCTTTACCTCTGACCGACATTTCATCTAATTTTAAATTTATATCACGAGGAAGAGAGCATAATTCGGAAATACGAAGGCCAGTAGAGAAAAGTAACTCCAAAATCGCCTTATCTCTCAATCCTCGTAGGGTTGTAGTATCAGGAGCTTTCAATAATCGCTCCAATTCTTCAATAGTAATCAAGTCCAGCGACCTTTCTGGAACCTTTGCGAGCTCAATCCTATCCGGTGCGAGGGAATTTATGCCTTGTCTAGCCAGATATTTGAGGAAAGCTCTAAGTGCAATCAAATAGTAATTTTGAGTTCGCTTTTTGAGTGTTGTAGGAGCCATTCCTTTCTCCTTTTTTGCCTCTTGTCTATTGAGCCAAATACGGAAATCTCGGACTTTATTATCAGTAATATCCTTAGGATCTTTTATCTTCGTATAGTCTAAAAAACGGCTTAAATACTGATCATAATTACGAACAGTATTGAGACTTCGACCCTTTTCTATCTCGGTATATTGTAGGAAATCAGTTTTTAAATCTTTGAGATTGTGCGACATGCTATAAAGTATAGCTTTTATGTAAAATTTAAAGTACTTGACAAAAAATCTGTATATGCTATACTCATGTGCAGATGTAGGTTTGATGGACTGTGACTCACCAAGGTGAATAACACAGTAGATCACTTCCTACGCATGATAATCGCCTGAGCTAAAAGCTCAACAAAAGGAGCCATGAAC
Organism: uncultured Candidatus Saccharibacteria bacterium; assembly: GCA_964467225.1. Lineage (GTDB taxonomy): Bacteria > Patescibacteriota > Minisyncoccia > Phycocordibacterales > PALSA-1337 > CAIOGI01. The sequence goes on along the minus strand of CAYXPQ010000001.1, from coordinate 42,433 downwards.
AACGGACCGCCCCCTGTCGGTGTCAGCGTCGGAAAAAATAATTCCTGATCACCCGGCCCCGGCCTCACGCCAGAGAAGGGAAATCGACAAAGAAAGGAGTCATCGTGAAGAAGATGCACCCCACGTAGTGTGGGTAAGCGCAATCCCTTGAGAGACCAAAAAAGAATGCAATTCCGTGAATCCAAAAGGGAAAGGCACCCATGAACAGCCCGCCGAAGCATTTCGAAAACAAGAACACTAGCCAAAACTGAACGACCTCGGCGCCACCAAGTCACAAGACGAAGGTGGGTCGCAGTATAACCCCAGACGTGATGTATTGTCTGGGGTTTTCTTCTTTCTAGTCAACAACCCCTTGCGCTTTAAAGTTATTTATGCTACGATAATCAAGCAATGTTAACAACACGACAGAAGACAAATATCATTAAATCATCAGCAATTCACGACAAGGACACTGGTTCTCCAGAGGTTCAAATTTCAATATTAACGAAGAGAATCGAAGAATTAGCTAGTCATTTGAAGAAACACAAGAAAGATAATCACTCAAGACGAGGTTTGCTAGCTATGGTTGCTGATAGACAGTCTCACATGAACTATCTAAAGAAAAAGCACCCTAAGCGACATGCAAGTATCGCTAAGAAGCTAGACCTTAAGGCAAAATAAGACATTATGAACCGCCAAAAGGCGGTTTGTGATTTTAATGATATAATCTATCTGTATTGATTTTAATAAGCAAATTGCATTTTATAAGTTTTTATAATTTTAATATTTTTATATGTCAGTAATAAAACACAGAGAACAGAGAGTTGGAGTTTTTATAGATACTCAAAACATCTACCATAGTGCTAAGAATCTATACCATTCAAAAGTTAATTTTGGCCAAATAGTAAAAGATGTAGTAGGCGATAGATCGCTTATTAGAGCCATAGCTTATGTTATAACCACTGAAGCGGGAGATGAGAAGGCATTTTTTGAAGCTTTGACAAAAATGGGAATAGAAACAAAAACAAAAGATCTTCAAATATTCGGAAGTGGTGCTAAAAAGGCAGATTGGGATGTTGGAATGGCTATTGATGCGGTCAAAATGGCACCCAAGCTTGATGCTGTTATTCTTGTAACAGGGGATGGAGACTTTGTACCGTTGGTAGAATATTTACAAACAAATGAGGGTTGCCAAGTAGAAGTTGTTTCATTTGGTAAGTCTACTTCAGTTAAATTACGTGAGGCTGTTGATGATTTCTTTGATCTTGATGAGGATGTTAAGAAATATTTAATTGGAGGCCATGCTAAAGGTAAATCAAATTTCAGAGCAAGTTTTAAGAAAAGGGGACCGAAAGATGCTACTTTGGGAACTGTAGCAGATGAGATCGCAGATTTATCGGGACAAGAATAGATTACACCTCACTTATCACATCAAATCCTTTAAAGCTACCTGTAATAGCTAATCCAATTATTTTACCTTTGCAGAGTTGTCTATTCTTGATTTGAATTGCAGTTTCATTTAGAGTGGCACCAGAACCTACAGCATCATCAATCAAAAGAATATTATTATATACTTTCTTATCATCAAGAATAATAGATTTTCTAGCATTTTCTATTCTATCTTCAATTTTATTCAAGGTCTTTTGTGGAATAGCTATATCGCCTTTAATTTTTACCAAATTTATTATCGGTAAAGATATACTAAGTGATCTTTCAAGTTCCCTCATAAGTTGTACTTCGCGTTTTACTGTTGGAGGAATGAACCCAATAGCATCAATATCATTATTATTAATAATATCAACAATGGAAGGTCTTATAATGTTCTCAATCTCTTTTATTAGATTTCTATCTTGGCTTTGCTTAGCATAGAGGAGAATCAGTCCAAGTTTGGTCTTTCCAAATCTCTCAATGCTATAGAAATCCTTATAATACAAGGCATCTAGACCAATTTCTTCAAAACTATCTTTAATTTTTGAGGTGGCATTAATTAGTCCTTCATTTTTATATTTATTATACTTTTTTAATGTATCAACATATTCATTTGCAGTCTTTTCTATAGGTAAATTATGTTTATCACACCAATATTCGAACCCTTCAACTCCTTCTAGTCTTCTCCCGTCTGGAGTAATAATAAGGTAATTTTCATTGATAATTTCTTTCTTATCCTCTGATATAATGCCTGTATTTGCTATTTTTGATTGTTTTTTAGGTAAATAAAACACCCTTGGTGATTTACCAATTTTATAAATTAGATCCTCCTTTTGTAGTCTATTAATATGCCTAAAAATTGCCTGCCTAGATATTTTAAAATGATTAAAAAGCTCAACAATTGAAGCTTGTCCATTTTTATTAATGTATTCATAAATATCATGATATGTGCTGGTTACCATGGGGTAATATTATCATAGTTGATAGTTTACTGTCAATTATCAACAGTATTATCCATAGATATACAATAGAGAAAAGCCAGCGAGTATACGAACCGCTGGCTTTTGTGACCTCACACACATCATTAAGGATTGATAGTGTGGGTATGCTTTTCTTCTGGTACGACTCTCCCCTCAAAGCTCCAACGAAATTGTCTGTCCTTACATATCAATCTGAGCCCCACAAATCCTCCAGTATCAATGAAGGATCTGACAAATTCATCCCAAAGTTCACCAATCGCAGTTGATAGAGAATAAAGATTTTCTATATCTGGCACCTGTTCTCCATCCTCAATACGCAGAATAACATCTGCAAAATAAAGACGAAAAATTGGTAAACCGAGTTGATACACAGCCAAATCATGATCCGAATCATACTCAGGTATTTTAAGATTACGTTGCCTTGCCTGTTCTACAAATTTATCAACAATTGCCGTGCGAAATATGTGACGATTCCGCTCACTCAAATTATTGAAGTGATCATCACAACCAAAGATATTCACCTTAATTTTCACAAACAATCCTTTGTTTTGCATTACCAGTTAATTCTGGCAAAGTCTTATTCTATATTGCCTTTTATATCCTTTTTGTCAACAAATAGTAAACCTCAAATCAAAATGTTATTATTTCCACTATGAAATCAAAACAATTTACCCTTGAAGTCGGCGGTAAGACTCTGACAGCAGAATTTAATGATTTGGCAGAACAAGCACACGGTTCAGTAATGGTCAGGTACGGCAATACAGTTGTACTAGCAACAGCAGTGATGGGTAAAACACAGAAAGACATAGACTTTTTCCCTTTAACAGTTGAATATGAGGAGAGATTCTATGCATCAGGCAAAATTCTAGGTAGTAGATTCATCAGAAGAGAGGGCAGACCGAGCGATGAAGCGATTCTTTCTGGAAGAATAGTGGATAGAACAATACGACCTCTATTTGATCATCATATTAGGAATGAAATTCAAGTTATTCTAACCGTTCTTTCTATAGATGAAGATGATCCTGATGTTATTTCTGTAATTGCTGCGTCATTGGCATTAGGTACCTCAGATATTCCATGGAATGGTCCAGTATCTGCGGTGAGAATTGCAAAAAATGAGAATTTCCATGTAAATCCCAATTACAAAACAAGAGATGAGGTTGGTATTTCATTTGACCTAGTAGCTTGTGGTAAAGATAGATTAATAAATATGATTGAAGTTGGAGGAAATGAAGTAAGTGAGAGTGTAATTAACCAAGCATTATTAAAAGCAAGTGAAGAAATAGAAAAAATACAAAACTGGCAAAAGAATATTATAAAAGAAATAGGTAAAGAGAAAAGAAAAGTTGATAAACCCACAATTACTCCTGGTACAAAGGAATTATTTGATAAGGAAATACTTCCAATTCTACCTGATTATATTTTTAATAATTCAAATAAAGAGAAATTATCTGAGATAGCGGAAATTTGGATGGATAAATTTTCAAAAGAAATTCCTGATGGTAATAAAAGTTTGGCAATAGAATTATTGGATGAAACAATAAACGAAATACTTCACAACGAAGCAATAAATAATAACCGAAGAGCAGATGGAAGGGGAATGGATGAAATAAGAGAGCTTTTTGTTAAGGCAGGAGGAATCTCACCTATGATACATGGAACTGGAATATTCTATAGGGGAGCAACTCATGTTCTCTCTGCTTTGACACTAGGTGGCCCTGGAGATGCACAAGTATTAGACGGTATGGAACAATCAGAAAATAAAAGATTTATGCATCATTATAATTTCCCACCATTCTCAACAGGAGAAACGGGTAAAGTTGGAGGAACAAATAGAAGAATGATAGGTCATGGAGCACTTGCTGAGAAAGCTTTGTTACCAATAATCCCTGCAAAAGAAATATTCCCTTACACAATAAGAATAGTATCGGAAGCTTTCTCATCTAATGGATCTACTTCTATGGGTTCAGTATGTGGATCAACTCTAGCCCTTATGGATGCAGGAGTACCTATTAAATCTCCAGTAGCAGGTATTGCTTCTGGCTTAATGATGAGAAACGAGAAACAATACAAAGTTCTAACAGATATTCAGGGTCCTGAAGATCATCATGGAGATATGGATTTCAAGGTAGCAGGTACAAGACAGGGTATAACCGCTATACAAATGGACGTAAAAGTAAATGGAATTCCATTAAAAATCTTAGAAGAAGCATTTGAAAAAGCAAAGAATGCCAGAATGCAGATATTAGATTTAATTGAAAAGGAAATATCAAAACCAAGAGCTGATATTTCTCCAAATGCACCTGAAATACTTACCTTAACTATAAAGCAAGATCAGATTGGCTTAATAATTGGCACTGGAGGCAAGACAATCAAAGAAATAAAAGAAAAAACTGCTGTAGAAGACATAACTATTGAAGATGATGGAACTGTATTTATTACAGGCAAAAATGGCACAGCCAAAAAAGCTAGAGATGTGATATTCAATATGACCAGAGAATACAAGGTTGGCGAGAAATTCGAAGGTGAAGTTACAAAAGTTATGGATTTTGGAGTATTTGTAAAAATTGCAGGTAATACTGAAGGCCTGGTGCATGTATCAGAGATTGCATCATTTAGAATTGAGAAGATTACTGATTATATAAAAGAGGGAATGATTGTCCCAGTTATTATAAAGGAGGTAGATGATAAGAAAAGGATCAATCTTTCAATCAAACAACTTGATCCAAATTTCATAAAGAAAAAGTAAGGTGATATAATCAATCAATATGAATGAAGAGAAGAAAACACTTCAAGACGAGGTTGAGTCTCTTGTTAAAAAAGAAATTCCTAATTTGAATGAACATCCTTTGCAAATACTACACGATCAAGTCGATCCAGGGAATAAGCCTAAAATTGTATTACAAAAACCTATTAGGACTTATGAAAGCGACATAGCAGAGGCAATCGCGAGCAAAAAAACTTCAGTATTAAACATAGCTATTGAAGAAAATAAAAAGGAGGGTGACACTCAATCAGCGACAATTAGTAACAAAACAAAACCTTCATCTGGAAGCTTTAAAAAATTTATTATGCTACTTTTAAGTATTATTTTAATTGCTGGAGGAATTGGAGGTGGTTATTATCTATATTTACAAAGTCCCCTAGCATTACCAACTCCTCAGACCAGACAGAATAATATAATTCCTGGAATAATAAAAGCTGATAATCAACAAATTATTGAATTAGGTACAATTAAGAGCTCTGATTTTCCATTCAAAATAAAAGAGGTTTTATTTAACGATAAGATAGATATTAATAAGGTTAATGAATATATTCTTACGAATAATACTGGGTCTACAACTTCTAAAATTGAAGCTGCTCAATTCTTCCAAATGCTAGATACTAGTGTACCTGAAAGCTTCAATAGATCACTGACAAAAAAGTGGATGTTAGGAACATTAAATGAAGATTCAGGCAAAGTTCCATTTATTATACTTACAACGGACTTTTTCCAAAATACTTTTGCTGGAATGTTGAAATGGGAGAATAACATGGCTGACGAAATGGCAATTGCCTTTAATTATGAGAATAGGGCTAGGCAAGAGAATAGCACAACAACTCTTAGTTCATTCTTTACAATAAGAGGTAGATTTCAAGATAGAACAATACTTAATAGAGATGTAAGAGAGTTTATAAGTGAGAACGGAGAAATACTAATACTTTACTCTTTTGTAGACAAAAATACATTAATTATTACAACAAATGAAGAAGCACTTATGAAAATTATAGAAAAGATTGAAAAGCAGAGTTATTTAAGGTAAAATATAAGCATCATGGATAAACAAGACATAAAATATTTCAAGGATAAACTAGAAAAGGAGAAGATATTACTGGAGGAAGAACTTTCAACTATAAGCAGGATAAATCCAGATAATCCAAGCGATTGGGAAGCAACAGCTTCAGATATGGAGGTTGATTCCGCTGACGAAAATGAAGTTGCAGACAAAATGGAGGAGCTTGAGGATAATAAGTCTATTTTAAACCAACTAGAGCCTCAACTTAATGAAGTAAAAGCTGCACTTCAGCGAATAGATGATGGTACTTATGGTATTTGTGAAATTTCTGGTAAACCTATTGAAAAAGAGAGATTGGAGGCCAATCCTTCTGCTAGAACATCTATCGGTAGTATGAAAAAATAGCCATTTTCACTTTTTTATTGTGAAATGGTAATTTTTGACACTTTTCTTAAGCTTTTCTTAATACCTAATTATGTATATTGATATATATGAATATATCAAAAATTTTTAGTGCTCAATTATATGGATTAAGTGCACATATTATTAGTATTGAGGTGGATTTATCAAATGGTTTACATTCATTTTCAATAGTTGGATTAGGAGACAAAGCCATTGATGAATCAAAAGACAGAATCTCCGCAGCTATAAAGAATAGTGGCTACATTTCCCCAAAACAAAAAAACCAGAAAGTTGTTATATCGCTTGCTCCAGCAGATATTAGGAAAGAAGGTCCATCTTTTGATCTCGGAATGGCATTAGCTTATCTTATGGCTAGTACAGATATTTGTTTTAATCCAAATGATAAGATATTTCTTGGTGAATTATCATTAAATGGAGAAATTAGAAGAGTGAGTGGAGTATTACCCCTAATTAAGGGTGTTAAAGAATTAGGCTATAGAGAAGTTTATATACCGATTGAGAATTCTATCGAAGCTGGGTTGGTGAATGGAATAGATATATATCCATGCAAAACATTGAATGAAGTTATAAATCATTTAACAAAAGATAATTTCAAAATTAAAAAATTAGAGAAGAGTGAAATCATTCATAAACCAGAGATCATTGAGTTAGATTTTAATATGATACGAGGTCAAGAAATAGCAAAGAGAGCATTAGAAATTGCTGCTAGTGGGGGACATAATATTGTTATGTACGGACCTCCAGGAACAGGCAAAACCATGCTAGCTAGAGCATTTCAAACAATTTTACCTAATCTCACTGAAGGTGAAATACTAGAAGTAACTAGCCTGTATTCAATATCAAAAATTCTAAGAGAGCCAATATTGAGACCACCTTTTAGATCTCCTCATCATACTGCTTCTTATGTATCTTTGGTTGGTGGAGGACCATATCCTCAACCTGGAGAAATATCGCTTGCACATAGAGGGGTTCTGTTTCTGGATGAATTTCCGGAATTTGATCGTAAAGTAATAGAATCATTGAGACAACCATTAGAAGACCATAAAATAACTATTTCTAGAGCCAAAGGCTCATTAACATTTCCCGCAAAATGTATTCTAATAGCTTCCATGAATCCGTGTCCATGTGGTTTTAGAAATACAAAACGCTGTACCTGCAATGATAGAGATATAAATGACTATAGCAAAAGAATATCAGGACCAATAGTAGATAGAATTGATATGTGGATTCCTGTTTCAAAAGTTGATTATGACAAGCTATTAACTAGATCAGAGGCAAATGAGAGTTCTAATTTAATTAAAAAAAGAGTAGAGAAAGCTAGAAATATCCAATCAACAAGATTTGATAATAGAAGTATAAATAAAAAATACAATAGTGAGATGTCATTATCAGATATAGAGAATCTTATAGAAATTGATAGTGAAGCAAGTGTTTTATTGAAAGAATCTTCTGAAAGACTCAACTTGTCCGCCAGATCCTATCACAGAATAATAAAACTTTCTCAAACAATAGCTGATCTAGATAGCTCACCAAATATTAAAAGGGAACATGTACTAGAAGCAATACAGTACAGGCAGAAGAGTATTTAATTAGAAAGGATTCTTGGCACCTCTTATTTCAAAGTGAACATGTGGTCCTGTTGAATTTCCGGTACTTCCAACTCTAGCAATTAATTGACCTTGTTCAACATAATCTCCAACATTTACAAAGTTCTTCTGAGTATGTGCATATAGTGTTTGAGTACCATTTGTATGAGAGATAATAACGTAATTTCCATACCCTCCATGCCATCCACCAGTCTTGCTAACTATAATTGTACCAGCAGCTGATGCACGTATTGGTGTACCAAGAGAAACCGCTAGATCAACTCCATTTGTTCCATGTAATCCCTGTGATCTGTAACCTCCTTCTATAGGTCTAATATAATATCCTGGATAATATGGTAATCGTGAGTCTTTTGTTGATAATGATGTATTCTTTTTGAATATGCTAGTCTTAGAACTATCTATTGCTGGTTCAGCATCTGGAATGATAATAATATCTCCTGGAGAAATAGTTGAAGCCAATGTTAGATCATTATACTTTAGTACTTCATTTAGATCTGTCTTATGCTTGGAAACTATACCTCTTATAGTATCACCCTTCTTCACAGTGTATTTAATACCTGAAATAGGTAATATAACTAGCTTTTGACCTTCCTTTAACACTGAATTTCTGTCTATATCATTGGCCCAGATAATAGTATTTGGAGTAACATCGAACATATTAGCTATTTCGAGCAATGTATCTCCCTCTCTAACAATATATAGGCTTATTTGATTATTCGAGATCTCTTTCTCAATATCTGAGACAGTTCCTGAAGGTCCAATCTCTGCAACCAACACATTTCCCGACACTAGGGGAGCATCACTGATCTTTTTGTTTGGATTAGGATCTGAGTTAACAGCGGCATGAAGAACAAGAATGTTCTGAGAATTTCTATTATCAACCAATTCTAAAGTTTTAGCATCCGCCACCTCACTAGTTGCATCAGTAAAAATTGAAAATATCCCAGCATTTGCAGTGCTCGGATATATTAGAACAGCTAAACTTAATAAAAAAACAATTAACACTTCTCCAATTGGAAGCATTGAAAATTGAGAATTATTTTTATCTATTTTAGTAAAATATTGCATAACATAAATTGTCATTCGGCAATATCGGAATTTGTCATTTAAGACAATTTAATTGGTGTCAGTAATTCGGAAAATGGCTTAAATTAGCCATTTTTATACCTAAATTTGTCGGGTATCTAAGTAGGTTACGCGACCATTAAAAGAAAGTCAATAGCTCTTTTACTATTGAATTTTAATATAATTAAATAGCCAAAATGTCAAAGATGGCATTGAAAGAGTTATGGAGATATTGTGTAATATATTAAATTTATTATTGAAAGCAATTCAACATGATATAGTGATGATATGTCATCAAGTAAATCTGAATCATCTCTAAATTTAAGACAGAAGGAGGCAGTGGAGACTCTCAATGGGCCACTACTTATAGTAGCGGGTGCTGGAGCAGGTAAAACAAAAACCATAACTCACAGAATACTGAATCTTATCAAATCCGGAATTGAACCTTCAAGGATTTTAGCAATAACCTTCACAAACAAAGCTGCAAAAGAGATGCGAGAGAGGGTGTTTCAGCTTATTGAAAGTGACAAAACCTTAAATATTCCTATATCTTTTAACGAAAAGCCTTTTATAAGTACATTTCACTCTTTAGGGGTGCATATTATTAAAGAAAATAGTAGTTTATTGGGTATTCCAAGACATTTTACTATTTTAGATAGAGGAGATTCCAAGAGGATTGTTAAGAATGCACTGGAAGAGCTTGGCTACGACACCAAACAGTATGAACCTGGAACTATTCTGGGAGCGATATCAAGACAAAAGGGAGATGGTATAACTCTAAATTCATACAAAAATAATTTTAAGGATTTTTTTCAAAAATTAGTAGCTCAAGTATGGGAGAGATATGAAAGTGTAATTTCAAAAGAAAAATCATTAGACTTTGATGACTTGCTACTAAAAACTGCGATTCTATTGAGAAACAATCTCGAAGTTAGAAAGCATTATAGTTCTGTTTGGAATTATATTCACATTGATGAGTATCAGGATACAAACAAAGTTCAATATGAAATAGCCACATTATTAGCTCAAGAACATAGAAATATTTGTGTAGTTGGGGATGTTGATCAAAATATTTATAGCTGGAGAGGCGCAGACATTGCCAATTTATTAAATTTTGAAAAAGAATACCCAGAAGCTAAAGTTATATTGCTTGAAGAGAATTATCGTTCAACACAAACCATCCTCACAGCAGCCAACAACGTTATAAAGAAAAATTTATTAAGAAAAGAAAAGAACCTTTTTACAAAAAATATTGAGGGAGAAAAAATAGAATTATTTATTTCATATACAGAACAAGAAGAGGCTAGGGTTGTGGCTGACAAAGCAAGGGAATTAATAGAAAATGGCTCAGATCCTAAGGAAATTGCAATTCTTTATAGAGCTAATTTTCAATCTAGAGTTATTGAAGAAGCATTCTTAAACAAAAATATCCCTTATCAAATCCTGGGCACAAAATTCTTTGAAAGAAAGGAAATAAAAGACGTAATCTCTTTTATAAAAGCCGGTTTAAACAGAGAGAGTACTAGCGATCTTGTAAGAATTGTAAATGTTCCCCCACGAGGAATAGGGAAGGCAACTATTTTAAAAGTTGTGACGGAACAAGAAAACACATTGGGACCAGCTCTACGAAATAAAGTTTCAGTATTTCTTAATCTTTTGGAACAAATCAAAAGCATCGCTAATACACAAACCCCATCCCAATTAATTAAATTTATTATAAAAGAAACAGGAATAGAAAATTCATATAAAAATGGAACTTTAGAAGAACAAGATAAATTAGAAAATTTGCGCGAATTAGTAACTTTTGCTTCTCAATATGATTATTTACCCGCACCAGAAGGTGTTGAGAAATTTTTAGAAAACTCTGCATTATCTACCGATCAAGATGAATTGGAAAATACAAATAATGCTGTTAGGCTAATGACAGTACATGCATCAAAGGGTCTGGAATTTGATTATGTCTTTATTGTGGGACTTGAAGAAGATCTGTTTCCTCACCAAAGAATGAATGATGAGAAGGTAAGTCAAAGTCAAACTGAAGAAGAGAGAAGATTATTCTATGTGGCATTAACACGAGCAAGAAAAAAAGTATTTTTAAGCTATTCTCAACTTAGAACCATATATGGGTCACAAAAAGTTAATACTCCATCTAGCTTTATTTCTGATATTGGTGATGAACACATAACTTCAACAGGAGATTCAGAACAACCATCAGGATTAAAAGCAATTTTTATAGATTTTTAATGGAAAACTTCACCGCAAAAAAGTCATTAGGCCAAAATTTCTTACACGCACCGAATGTTATATCGGCAATGGTTCATGCTGGAGAAGTATCTGACAAATCCTTGGTTTTAGAAGTTGGGCCAGGCAAAGGAGCGCTTACTGAAGCCCTGCTAAAGACAGGGGCGAAAGTTGTAGCAATAGAAAAAGACAATAGAGCAATACCATTTCTACAAGATAAATTCTCAGAAAATATTAAATCCGGACAACTAAAGCTTATTCATCACGATATTTTAGATTTTAACCTTGATTTTAAGCTCTTTTCTAAGGACAATTACACAATTATAGCCAATATTCCATATTACATCAGTGGTGAATTTCTAAGGAAATTCCTGGAAATTGATAATTCTCCTAACAGAATCGTAGTTATGCTACAAAGGGAACTTGCCAAGAGAATAGTGGATGAGAAACAAAGTATTCTATCAATTTCAGTAAAAGTCTATGGAAATCCTAGATATTTAGTCACTGTGCCACGGAAATTCTTTAGACCAATACCAAACGTCGATTCTGCAGTGTTAATTATTGATAAAATTTCAAAAAATTTCTTCGAAAATCCTGAAATTGATGAGAAAGTATTTTTTGAAATACTTAAAGCTGGTTTTGCTCACAAAAGAAAGTTTCTAATTAATAATTTGGAAGATAAAATACCTAGAATTACTCTTGATAAAATTTGGGAAAGACAAAATTTGCCAAAAGACATAAGAGCAGAGAACTTATCCCCTGAAATGTGGAAAAAAATCGTAGGAAATAACTAGTAAAATTGATATAATTTATCAAGTATTTTGATTATATTTCAAATACTGCCCAGTGAAGTATTTATACAATAAAGGAAGCACAAAAAATGTGTTAATGATCCTAGTAGCGATAGGCTTAGTAGGTGTTGCTTTTTTTGTTGCTGAATATAGAAATAATAGATCAGAAATTGTATACAAAAATAATCCTGTAAGCATAGTTAGTCCAGATAATCCCAAGGCATCTGTAGATTGGCAAAAAATTTTGGAAGCCAATGACATAGCGAGCACTTCAAAATCAACTGATTTGACCAAATCGAAAGACAAGCTTAGTTCCACCGACCTACTTGGCAGAGACTTTTTTGCAAGATACATGGAACTCAGACAGATGGGGTATGCAAATGATAAAGCCAGCCAAGAAGAATTGGTTGGTCAGGTCATTCAGAGTGGAGTAATGTTAGCTTCTCCGAAGGAGTATTCAATAATCAATCTCAAAATAATTAACAATGATAGTGTGGATGTAATAAGAAAATATGCAAATGACGCTGGTTATGTTTTCAAAACATATTCAATTTCTTCAAGAAATGAAGCCGTAATTGCAAAAGACTCATTCGACAAAGAGAATCCTGCAATTCTAAAAGAGCTTGACCCAATAATAAAAAGTTACAAAAATATTCTGAATGGTTTATTGAATGTTGAAGTCCCTCAATTAATGTCCAAAATGCATATAGATCTAATAAATTCTGTAAGTTCTCTGGTATTTATTGTAGAGAAATTAAGAATATCAGATGTAGACCCGCTTGCGGGAGTACAAGCTGTAGCTAGATATACTCCGACTGTTCAGATTTTTGCTGATGCAATATTAAACATCAAAAACAAATTAACTTCATTAAGTTTGAAATATAACGACAACGAAGGCGGTTCATTTTTCATTCCAAATTAGACAATTATGAATTTTTCTTTTATTAAAAAATTAATATCCGGAATACTCATAATAAGTTTTATTATTCCACAGATTTTTATTCCTCAAAAAGCTAATGCTCAACTAGCAACCATAGACGCTGGTAACATAGCCCAAAACACTATTACAGCTGCTAGCAGTGTTGTTTCAAGCGCTTCAACATACTCGCTCCAATTAAAGGAATTCGTATTGGACGGATTGCTTAATGTTCTTGTAAAACAAGTCGTAAGGCAAATGACTCAAAGTGTTGTTAATTGGATTAATTCTGGTTTCGAAGGAAGTCCTTCATTTCTACAGAATCCTGGAGCATTCTTCCTTGATGTAGCAGATCAAGTAACAGGTGCATTTCTTGCAAAATATGGAGGTCCACTCACAAGTCTTTGTTCACCGTTTAGCATCGATATTCAAATTGCACTAAGGTTTAAATATCACCCAAACGTGATGAAAAGATATACTTGTACCCTAAATACAATAATCAAAAATACAAAAAATGCAGTTGAGAATGCATCAATAAATGGATTTACAGCTGGGGATTTCAAACAAGGAGGCTGGCCAGCTTTCGTCAGTCTGTCTACCGAACCCCAGAACAATGTCTATGGTGCATATTTGCAAGCTGAAGCAGATCTATCTTGGAGAGTTGCAAGTGCCAGATCTCAACAAAGAGAAGAGATTAATCAAGGCAAGGGATTCTTATCATGGAAAAAGTGTAAAGATGATGGATCTGAGGAAGCATTGTACGCTAAACAAGATTTGGATAAAGCAGAAAAGGGAAGTGAAGAGGAGTTCTATGCAAAACAAGAAGTTAGTAAACATCAAACATGTGAAATCCAAACACCAGGATCTGTTATTTCTAGTTCACTTGAGAATCAACTTGGATCTGGTCTAAGACAACTTGAGCTTGCAGATGAAATAAATGAAATAGTAAATGCTTTAGTAGCACAATTGATTACCCAAGTATTAACAAAGGGACTTGGCTCAGTAAGTGGAAGTGGTCCAGGAGATAGTAGTTCTTATATAAACAATCTAAATAATGGTGAAGGTTCGTCTTCGCAAATCGAAACTCTAAGAACACAAGTATTGAGTACTATAGAAAATCCACTGAAGCTAACAACTGACTATGTAGACTTGAAGAAGCAGAGCTATGAAATATATAACTCTATAGATACTGACTACAAAGACGCAGTAGCCTGTTTCAATACACTATTAACTACACCTAACCGACCATACTGGGACCTAAGCGCCTTCTCCGCAAGATTAAATGAAGTAAAAGCTGCGATTCTAAAAATAACACCAACACGAGACACACTTAAAGCTCAATTTGAAGAAGCAGAGAAGAGACTTACAACAATGAGAGAGATCAGAAGTACAGCAAATACTGCAAGAACTCTGGAAGAACTAAATGTTGCAAGCCAGAAATTATCTCAACTTTCAACAACAATGAGTCTGACAAGTGCAAAGGATATCCAGGACGCTAGAACACAGTTAGATCAAACAAAAATTTCCGCAGGTCCATACATAAACGATTCCAAGACGCAGCTGGGTAGATGTAGAAATAGTCAATAATTATGAGAAGAATACTTAACACAATTCTAGTAATAATATTGTTGCTTACGGTGGTAAGTGTAGCCTTCCATCCTATTCCCGCACAAGCTGGTGCTGTTGATATTGCTTGTCTTTTTAACCCTGGTCTGTGTGTTAAAGAATTTTCTTTCGGTTCAGTTTTCAAAGGTATAGTGGCTTATGTGGGGGAGTTAGTACTCTCAGCATCTGCCTGGTTCTTGAGTGTTTCTGGTATGGTATTGAATATTGCCATAGTACTCACACTCAATATAAAAGCCTTGTATGAAGCTACTCCTGCTATAGACCAGATATGGCTAGTTATAAGGAATCTTTCAAGTATGTTTATTATATTTGCTCTAATTTACACTTCTATACTCACCATTCTAGATGCAGCCAAAACTAGCGCGTCAACTTTGATAAAAAACATAATAATGGCAGGAATCCTTATAAACTTTAGTCTATTTTTTACCAAAACACTGATAGACGCTTCAAACTTGGTATCATTACAGTTCTATAGAGCATTAGTTCCAAATTCTGCAACAATAGACAAAAATAGCATTTCTTCAATCCTTGGTTCAGCAACCCCAACTGCAGAGAATGGATTGTCTAATATATTCATGCAGAATTTAAAACTTCCCAGCCTATACAATAATCCCAAAGGATTTGTAACTGGAGTTGCAGAGACAGATTTCTTTCATATTATTATAGCCACAGTTGGAGGTAGTATTCTTATATTACTTGCCGCTGGAAGTATACTAGCAGCAGCTATTGCTTTCATAATTAGAATCGTTATTTTGTTATTATTAATGGGATTCTCACCAGTGTATTTTGTTGGAATGATCTTCCCTCAGATCGAATCTAATATTTCAGGCAAATGGCGTAGCTTGCTTATAGGTCAATTGATCTTTATGCCAGTTTACCTATTGTTGATGTATGTATCAGTAAAATTTCTAACAGGAGTAGATGGTATGGGTTTCTTTAGCCAACTTGATGCTGCAAGAACCGCTAGTAGCAAAAATAATTTTATGATGGCAACAGTTGGTCTGGTCCTTCAATATACTATTGCATATTTTGTAATGTTAGCCCCCTTAATTGCTGCCATTAAACTTGGGGGCGATAGTGCTAAATGGGGAGTTACAGCCCAGAAGTGGGTGAGTGGTATGGTTAGTGGTGTGATAGGTAGAAATACTGTGGGAAGAAGTGCGAGATGGGCTGGAGAAAAATTTGACACAATGGCAGCAAGTGCACAAGGTTCTGAACTGGGAAGAAGAACTAGTTCAGTATTGAGAAATCTTGGTATAAGCCAGGCAGTAAGAGGAAAGCTGAATCAATATGAAAATAGTAAATTTGGTTCAAAACAAAGCCTAGCTGATGTGGAGAATGAGGATAAAGCAAGAGCAAAGATTATTAGCACATTAAAAAGAAATACCGATAAGACTAATCAGCTTGAAAATGCTATAAAAACATCTAATCGTGCAGAAATTAAAAAATTATTTGAAGGTCTATCTAATTCTGAAATTTCTTCGTTAGATAAAAATAAGCTGATGGATAAAAATGTTATTCCATTTATACCAAGCAATGTTTATTCAGCAATAGATAAAAGTGATAGATCAGATGCTGATAAAGTAAAGATAATTGAATCAAGAGAAAAGGCCTTATCAAACGCAGTCAGTTCAGGAAATCATGATGAAATTAAATTAATTATGAAAAATATGACAGGTTCTGACTTACAGAGATATATTGAAAATAATACACCTCAAGGAACACCAATTAGTGATGATTTGATTACCCACATGAGAGCTAGTCAATTAAAAGATATGGATGGAATGGATGATGTATTAAGAAAACAAATAGGAGACTCAATATATTATTGGACTGGTAAATTCAATAAAAATCATCAGGCCAATAAATTTATTAATGATAACAAAGATGCATGGATAACCTAAAATTATTATGGATCAACTAAAAAATTACATTAAAGAAATAGCATATTCAAATGAAACATATAAAAATATTTCATTGATTGCTGGAAAATACAACTTAATGCTTGATTTACAGGATGAATTAGCAGCGGAAATTCAAGATGTAATAATGGGTTTTACCCATGCAAATGATTTTCAAAACAACATAAATAAAAGGCTAGAAATTAATAATGAATTATCAAGCAAAATTGTAGCTGATGTTAACACATTAATACTAAAACCAATACAATCCAAAATTCAGGACAAACAACAAAGCAGTATCGATAATCAATTCTTATCAGATTCCAATAAACCCTTATCGGTACCCACCCCACCCCCACCACCCACATCCCAACAAATTCAAAAACAAAACTTTGGTCCTACGAAACTTGAGCAAGAAGGGCAGTTCCATATTGAACCAAAAGCCCCACCTTCAAGTTCGCCTCAATATAATGACACCAACCTAGATAGGGAAGCTATATTGAAAGAAATAGAAGATGCTCAGCATCCAACAATGATTGACCATCTATTAACAACCCCGATAAACAATGCACAGAAAGTCGAAGAGAAAAAAGTAGTAGAAATTGCTCCCAAGAAAAAAACAATTGTTGATAAAAAAGAAAATCAACCACCAAAACCATACACAGTGGACCCATATAGGGAACCATTCGCATAAGATAAAAATCCCTATGTTATAATAAGTGCATGAGGTATCAAGTTCCACAATTTATTGAAGTTGAGGACAAAATAGTTGGTGAATTAACAATACGACAATTCGTGTATCTAGCAGGAGGAGCAGGAATTTCATTTGCTATATATAGATTTATTCCATCATTAATAATTTCCATTGTACCTATAATGTTAGTTATGTCCTTCTCAATCGCGTTATCATTTGGAAAACTATACAAACGTTTTCCATTTATTGATGTGGTCGAGTGGGCATTTAAATATTTTACTTCATCGAAATTATATATTTGGAAAAAAGTAGACAAAAAAGTTCCAACAAACGTTGCTCAGGAAGCCAAACAATACGCATCTGTTATGGTTCCCAAGATTTCTGATAGTAAGCTTAAAGATCTTACATGGAGTTTGGATATAAAAGAAAGCATGTACACAAATAAAAATCAAAAATAATCATGGCTCAAAACACCAAAACAACCCAAGATTTCGTACCAATTCAAGAGATTAGAGACGGAATTGTAGTATTGAAGGATGGATCAATGAGATCTATAGTATTGGCATCCTCCTTAAACTTTGCCCTCAAATCTTCTGATGAACAAAATGCGATAATATCCCAATTTCAAAATTTTCTAAACTCTCTTGATTTCTCAGTACAAATATTCATACAATCCAAAAGACTTGATATTAGGCCATATATTGCCTTGCTTGAAGAAAGATATAAAGAACAAGTAGCAGAGTTAATGAAAATACAGACAAGAGAATACATAGAATTTATTAGAACCTTTGTCGAGAATTCAAGCATAATGACCAAAAGCTTTTTTATTATAATTCCATATACTCCTCCAGTCTTAACAGCTAGCAAAAATCCAATTAGTTCAATAATGAAAAAGGGAACAGACAGCAAAGTTCTTGCAAATGAACAATTCGAGGAATACCGAAGCCAACTCGAACAAAGAGTGGGTGTTGTTGAGCAAGGATTGGTAAGATGTGGAATACGTGTTGCTGAATTAGGAACAGAAGAAGTGGTAGAATTATATTACAAAATATTCAATCCCGGAGAAACAGAGAAGCCTATTCAAATAAACTAAAATAATTATGGGTATATTTTCAAAAATGTTTGGTAGAAAAGAAGAAACACCTGTTGTTTCACTAATGCCTCAAGAGATATATGAGGCTGGAGTTTTGGAATTAAAAGATATAATTGCTCCCTCCGCATTAAAAATCAGTCCAAAGGAATTAAATTTGGGTGAGAAAGTTGCTAGGACATTTTTTGTCATATCATACCCCCGATTTCTTTCAGAAAGCTGGTTCGCTCCGATTATAAATTTGGATAAGATATTTAATATTTCAATTTTTATACACCCCATAGACACAGCAAAAATTCTTAGACATTTCCAAAAGAAAGTTGCTGAAGTTCAAAGCCAAATATCAACAAGAGAAGATAAGGGTTTGGTTCGTGATCCAATGCTGGATACTGCTTACCAAGACCTCGAGGCACTGAGAGATAATCTTATGCAAGCCCAAGAGAAATTATTTGATGTTGGAGTTTATATAACAATTTTTGGAGATAATGAAAATGAATTAGATAAACTAGAATCAGAAATAAAATCAGTTCTAGAATCAAAACTTGTTTATTTAAAGCCCGCCTTGTTCCAGCAGGAAAGTGGTTACAAGAGTGTGTTGCCAATAGGTACAGATGAGCTAATGGTTCATTCCAAGCTTAATTCTTCACCATTATCCAGTTTATTTCCATTCGTTTCATTTGACCTGACATCAGATAAGGGTATTTTGTATGGAATCAACAGACACAACTCTTCTTTGGTTCTTTTTGATAGATTCCTACTTGAAAACTACAATTCAGTAACTTTTGCCAAGGCTGGATCTGGTAAGTCCTACTGTACAAAATTAGAAATACTTAGAACACTGATGTTTGATACCGAAGTTATCGTCATTGATCCAGAAAAGGAATATGAATATATGGCAGAAGCAACTGGTGGCAAGTATTTTAATATTTCTTTGAATTCGGAGCATCATATTAATCCATTTGATTTACCGGTGCCAAGAGAAGATGAAAGTGCTGCAGATGTCTTGAGATCTAACATAATTAATCTTGTTGGACTTTTCAGAATAATGCTTGGTGGATTATCACAAGAGGAAGATTCTATTATTGATAGAGCAATTACAGAGACTTACGCCTTGAAAGATATTACGGCTGAATCGGATTTTAGAAATGTTGAGCCACCATTACTTTCTGATTTCGAGCTTGTACTTGCTGGAATGGAGGGGGCAGAATCACTAGTTGAGAGATTGACTAAATACACAAAGGGAACATGGGCTGGATTTATTAATAGACCATCAAATGTTGATATAAATAAAAAGTTCGTAGTATTCTCTTTGAGAGACATGGAAGATGAATTGAAACCAGTCGCAATGTATATAGTCACCCACTATATATGGAATGCTATTAGAAAACAGCTAAAAAAGCGCCTCTTGGTAATAGATGAGGCATGGTGGATGATGAAATCAGAAGACACAGCTTCTTTCTTGCTTGGTTTAGCCAAGAGAGGAAGAAAGTATTATTTAGGACTAGCAACTATTACACAGGACGTTGATGATTTCCTTAAATCTCCTTATGGTTTGCCAATTATTACCAACTCATCAATACAAATTCTATTGAAACAATCTCCATCATCAATAGATAATGTACAGAAAACATTCAACCTAACTGATGAGGAGAAATATCTACTATTAGAATCAGATGTGGGGGAGGGAATATTCTTCGTAGGACTAAAACACGTAGCAATCAAAGTAGTAGCTTCATATACAGAAGACCAAATAATTACAACAAATCCAGAACAGGTATTGTCCATAAAGAGAGCAAAGGATGAGTTGGCTTCTTCTGCTCAATAATCAAAAGTAAAATGGAAGATAACAGACCCGCACATAAAATAGGCACAATAACTGCATTTATCTTGATTTTTGTTGCTATATTAGTGGATTTATTATCATTAATTCCTTTACTAGGAAGTATTCTAGGACCTGGATTTTGGATCTGTATTAATATTTATTTTTGGTATGTTGGTTTGGGTATTGTTAATGCCAGAAGACTCGCTTCAGGAATTATTTCTACCTTAATAGAATTAATACCCATACTTCAATGGTTACCATCAGTAACTCTGGGTATGATTTTGGTTATTATAATGATCAGATTAGAAGAAAAGACTGGAATATCTCTATCATCAGTCACTAAAACACCAGGAACCACACCACCACGACTAAGACCTCCAAAGTTCAATACGCAACAGGGAATAAGATATCCAAATAAAAATTAAATGTGTTAAAATATAATAAATGAAAAAACTTCTTTTGTTATTTTTTGTATCACTATTTTTTGTAACATTTGGAATTGCAAAGGCTCAATATCAAGCACCAATTGATGGGGTGATAATCTCTAGCACTCCTGAGAAACCTGCACCGAACGAAATTGTTACTATAACTATAGAAAGTTATTTAATTGATTTAAATTCTTCATCAGTAATATGGTTAGTTGATGGCAAAGAAGTAGCAAGAGGAGTAGGTATCAAAAAAATAACAACAAAATCACCCAATATTGGCAAAAGAACTACAGTCTTAGCCATAATCAGTGCCAATAATGGAAAGGAAGTTAGAAAATCAATCACTTTAAAATCTGGATCAGTTGATATTGTATGGGAAGCAAGTAGATCATATACTCCACCTTTTTATAAAGGTAAAAATCCTTTTGTTTATGAGAATTGGATAAAACTAATAGCAATTCCTCATCTATCATCAGATGGTATCAAAGAAGTTGATCCCAAGAATCTAGTATATAGATGGAAAATGGGTGGTAAGGACATAGAAAATGGTACAGGTTACGGTGTTCAAAGTATAGAGATCAAAGCTAGCGAAATACCAAAACCTCTTGATATATCAGTTGACGTTTATACAAGAGACCAGAGAGAAGAAGCGAATTCATTTGTAAGAATTGAGCCCGTTGAACCAAGTATAGGATTTTATGAAATTAGTCCTCTATACGGAATATTACTAAACAAATCCCTTGTAAATATTCATACAATGAATAATGCAGAATTAAATATAATGGCGGCACCGTTTGGTTTTAATTTCAATACAAAAAACAACAAAATAAGCTATCTTTGGTCAATAAATAATATAGAACAACCTGAATTAACAAAAAATCAAAGCATAATTTTGAGACCAAAAGGGGATATAGATGGAAGTTCAAATATAAACATAGAAGTCAGACATGAAAATGATATACTTGAAAGAGCTCAATCATCAATAATGATTAACTTCAAAAAGAAAGAAGACAATGAACAGAACACAACTTTCTAAAATGAAAAAACTATTATTTATAATATTTATATTAGCATTTTCCATCCAAGCCCAAACTGTCTTGGCGGTAGACAAATATACCTTGCTTGAGCCACTGCCATGCGTAAGTGGAGTAGGGAATTGTACAGAAGGTACCTTGCAGACAGAAATAAGTTTTCAGGATTATGTAGGATATGTATTTAAATTTTCAATTGCATTAGCTGTTTTTCTAGCTATTGTTGTAATTATATACGCAGGATTTGAATATATGTTGGCCGAAGCTTTGCCAACCAAACTTGATGCTAAAAAAAGAATAAGAAGTGCGATTACGGGTCTGTTACTAGTATTTTCATCATATTTAATTCTTAGGATTATAGATCCGCGATTAGTTCAAATTTATACAGAGATCCCTCCAGTGAATTTTAAAGCAGACACAGAAACACTAAATTTTGGCAAAAATGTCGCTGAAGATTTCGCTAAATTAAGTGCCACAGAAAATCTAGCAAAAGTAAATGCAGATGCAATAAAAAAAGTTAATGATGCAAACGCTCAAAAGTCAGCAGCCCAAGAGAAGTTAGCTGTTGCCGAGAACAAACTAAAAAGCGGAGAAATAGATGAGGAGGAATATCAAATACAGAAGGCTATTGAGCAAGAAACCATTAGAAAAAAGAATATTGAAATTTCTAGAGAAATAACAGGAACCCTAGGCAGAAATAGTATTAAGAATCTAGCTATTGATTTGAGAGTGAGTCCTGAAACAAATTGGTATGGAGCCACAAATCCCGATTGGTCATTAGTTGATAAAAAAATTGAAGAAGTAAACAAGTTTTATGATAAATACATAGAAGAAATGTTGAAAAGTAATAATACCGAGGGTGTTTCAATATTAAGAACAGATAGAGTCTTTTATGTTGATCAATTAAGAGAAGAGGGAGAAATGATCAAAGAAGTTGATAAATCATATCAAGATCAAACAGCAAAAAGTAGGGATGCGGTATCAAAAAGACTAGTATCATACGAGAAAGAATATGCCTCATATTCAACCGATCCAAGACTTGAAGAACAATATAAAAATATACTCGAACTCAGAATTGCTTATCTTCGAGACTATCTAGAAAAGTCATCTAAAATTATAAAGTAGCATGAAAAAATCAACATTAATAATTATTATTCTAATCTTCATAGCCATAATTGCCGGTGGAGTATATTATTGGTTATTTTTTAAGGATACCAGTGTGGTAACTAATAACACACCCAACAACACTGATACCAAATCTGGCTTTACACCCCTTAATACAGACAACATCCCAAAAAATAATAACAATAATATAGATATTTCTACAACCACCACAAATATTGTAGTTGATTACACAAATCCAGCAGTGTCCATGCCTAAATTAAGATTAATTAGCTCAGAGCCTGTAGCAGGGATGTTTGCTAGTACAACAAAAATCAAAACCTCTCCAACTTCCACAACATCCATAGAAGTTACTTTGTTAAGGTATATTGATAGGGGAACTGGTCATGTCTATCAAGCAAACAACATAACTACAGATATTGAGAAAATATCCAATACAACACTGCCAAAAATATATGAAGCATACTGGAACAAAAACCTGACTGCTAGTGTACTAAGATATTTAAAAGATGGTACTGAGACCATTACTAATTTTTATGCTGAAGTTAGAAAGGTTCCTGCATCAATGGCGACTTCAACAACCCCATTTGAAATAAAAGGTAAATATTTGTCTAACTTTGATAGTGTTTCTGTTTCTCCTTCTGGGGAACAGATTTTTACTTGGACGATTGAGAGTGGAAGGGGAGTAGGTAACATTTCAACTTTTGATGAGAAAACAAGAACCAAAATTGTGGACACTCCACTTACTCAAGTTAATATTGATTGGCCAGAATTATCTACCGTTACCCTAACAACCAAAGGTAATTCAACCATAAATGGATATACATATTCTATAAATACCAAAACCGCAGAAATGAAAAAAATCTTAGGGCCTGTAAGAGGTCTGTCCTCAAAGATGAGTAACGATAGTAAATATCTCTTATATTCAAGAGGAACAAACGGCATTGAAACTCAAATACTAAATATTTCTAACGGAACAAGCACTGAAGTCATATTCAAGACTCTTGCCGACAAATGTGTTTGGAGTAAACTAAGAAAAAATGAAGTATATTGTGCTGTTCCGACCGAAATTCCAGAAGCATCATATCCTGAAGATTGGTATAAAGGCTTAGTATCTTTTACAGATCAAATTTGGGTACTAAATGTATTAAATGGGGAAGTCCACCTTCTAGCTAATCCTATAAATCTCTCAAAATCTTTGATAGATATTACAGATCTTACACTAGATCCGAAAGAAAATTACTTGTACTTCATAAACAAAAGAGATTTAAGTCTTTGGATGTTAGATCTAAATCAATAAATTAAAGAGGTTGATGATTCTTTAAATGCTTTCTAACTACTATTTCTTGACCGAGTGTAAATAAACTACTTACAGTCCAATACAAGGCTACTACCGCTGCAATTTTGTATGAAATAAAGAAGACCATAACTGGAAAAATATATTTCATATTCTTCATCATGTTTTGTGCCATATCCATAGCTGGATCGCCAGATTTGTTAGGTTGACCAGAAGCAGAAAGAGAGAAGTGTAGCTGTAGATATTGTGCAATTGCCGCAATAACAGCCAAAGTAATACTCTTAGAACCTATATCAACTATTCCAAGAAAATTCATATCAATAACAGGGGCTTTAACAAAACCATATAGTAGAGATTCTTTCACGGCAGGCAAACCTGATGACATGAAGATTTTATATAATGCCCAGATAATAGGTAGTTGAAGAAACAAAAAAAGAAAGCTTGCAAAAGGATTTACTCCCTTTCTCTTGTATAAATCCATAACAGCCAGAGCTTGTTGTTGTCTATCCGGTATTTCTTTCTTTATTCTATTTAATTCAGGCTCTATTTCTTTCATTTTAACTTGGGTAACCACAGCTTTTTTTGAAATAGGGAAGAGAATTAACCTAACAATAATTGTAAATATAATAACAGCAATTCCTGCATCAATTCCTGGAATTACATCTATTAAATAAATAAGGCCGTTATAAAGTGGGTTAAAAATTAAATTATTGTATATATATGAAATCATGAAGGTAATTTTACTTTAAAAAACCGTTTTTAACAAAGTCTGATTCAATTTCTTTTGAAATTTCTTCTATATTTAACTTTTCTATACCTGATTTAACAAAAATAATTATTTTGTAACCATCTTGGGTTTCGTTGATTAATTTTCTAACTGAACAATAAACTCTTCTTCTGATTTTATTTCTATCTACTGCGCTTTTTGATACTTTCTTAGATACTGATACAGCAAAACGGGGTATACCTTCGTTTTTAACATAGCGAAAAAGGAAGTACTTTCCGTGGGAAAATCTTCCTTTTTCTATTATTTCCTTAAATAAGCCTATATTTAGCCTCAATAAACGAGGTAGCATATTAAACAGCTATTTTTTTGCGACCTTTTGTTCGTCTTCTCTTAAGAACATTTCTTCCTGTTGAAGTCTTTGACCTTACCAAGAATCCATGAGTCTTTGCTCTCTTTCTCTTTTTTGGTTGATATGTAAATGACATAGTTATTCTACTATACATTACATAATTTAAAATTTCAAGATTGGAATAAAATTTTGTGTTCTCCACAACTTATCAACATAATTTTATCTATTCCACAAGTTTTATATTTTATAAACAGGTATATACTTATTGTCATGAAGGATCATGTTGAATTATGGAATCGCGCATTAATAGATATTGAGCAGGCTGTATCACAAGCCAACTTTTCTACCTGGTTCAATGACACTTGTATAGTAAAGAGTGAGGAGGGAATAGTCTATCTTGGTGTTCCAAATCCTTTTATACAACAATGGTTGTATAAGAAATTCCACAACACAATACTTAAGGTTTTGAGACAATTAAATGAAAGTATTAGAGCATTAGAATATGTAATTATCAAAGAATCTGATAAAAGAAAACTTGCAGAGAAGAAACCTCAACAATTTAGCCCCACAATTTCCATGCCTTTACAGGATTTCTATATAAACAAAGAAGACAATCTTAACCCTAGATATGTTTTTGACTCATTTGTTGTTGGGCCATTCAATGAGTTGGCGCATGCTGCCTCCAAAGCTGTAATAAAAAGTCCTGGATCTACATATAATCCACTTTTTATATACGGAAATACTGGACACGGAAAAACACACCTTATCCAAGCAATAGGGAATCATATAAAAAAGGACTTTCCTCAAAAAAAGGTGTTTTACCTTACATCAGAAAGATTCGGATCTGAATATTTCTCATCTTTACAAAACAACACTACTCAAAAATTCAAAGAGAAGTATAGAAAATATGATGTTATTATTATGGACGATATTCAATTCTTCGCAAGCAAAGAGAAGTTCCAGGAAGAATTATTCCATTTATTCGAAACGTTCTATAACACCAACAGACAATTAGTATTTTCCTCTGATAAACACCCCAATTACATACCTGGACTAGAAGACAGACTAAAGTCTAGATTCGGTGCTGGAATGATAATTGATATACCAGCCCCAGATCATGAATCCAGAACCGCCATATTGAGAGCTAAGAGCTTGGCTAACAATATAGAACTAAGTCCAGATGTATTAGATTTTCTTGCTGCAAGTATTGAAAGTAATGTTAGAGAATTGGAAGGAACTATAAATGCAGTGGTTTGCCAGACTCAACTCAAAAACCGCCCTCTTTCATTAAATGAAATTAAAAATTTAGTAAAAAATAGTACAAAACCCAAAAAGAACATTTCAGTTAAGGATGTTATCAAATTAATTACTGATTTTTATAATGTTAGTGAAGATATAATATTCGAAAAAACTAGAAAGAAGGAGGTTGTTAAACCAAGACAAGTTATTATGTACATTCTTCGTGAAGATTTCAATATTTCCTTCCCTTCAATAGGGGAGAAAATGGGAGGTCGAGACCATACCACCGTAATTCACTCATGTGAGAAGATTAAAGAGGATTTAAAAACAAACTCTTTACTTATGAGTGAAATATCACAAATCCGAGCCATGATGTGATGTGGATAAGATTGTGTATAAGTCTGTTAACAAGATATCAATGAATGTGGATTAATTTGAAAAAGTTAGGATAAGTATGTATATAAAAATTAGTTGTTAGAAATTATTAGAAAGTAATACACAGTTATAGAAGAATAATATGGCTAAAAATAATGATATAATTGAGTTATCACCATACTCACAGCCCTAATAATAACAATAAGTATTTAAATATAAATAAAAACAAATATGAAGATAGAATGTTCACAAGACAAATTAAAGAGAGCAGTGGGTATAACAGAAAAAATTGCAGGTAAGCATATGACCTTACCTGTACTATCTTGTTTACTATTAGATGCAACTCAGAAGAATATTCTAACTCTCAAATCTACAAATATAGATTTAGGTATTGAAGTTAGTATTCCTGCAAAGATAGAAGAAGAAGGTGTCTTCGCGGTTCCAGCTCAAATATTAAATTCTTTTATTTCTGGTCTTATAGAAGATGAAAAGGGTGTTAAGCTAGTAACTGATCAAAACAATATAAAAGTCATCACCTTGCGCAGTTCTGGAATAATAAAGACTATACCTTCAGAGGATTTCCCAACTATTCCGAGAATAGATTCTAGTAATTCTTTTTTAATTAATGGCTCAGATTTTGCAAAAGGATTAAAATCAGTTTGGTATAGCTCTTCTGTATCTAGTATTAAGCCAGAATTATCTAGTGTTTGTGTTTTTTGTGACGGTGATTTTGTGGTTTTTGTTGCCACAGATTCATTTAGACTAGCCGAGAAGAGAATAAAGATCAAAAAGAGCAAAGAATTTGGCCAGATTTTGATCCCATTCAAAAATATTTCAGAAATAATTAGGGTGCTAGAAGAAATAAATGATGATATTGAAGTTAATTTGGATAAAAATCAAATATCGTTTAGTTATAATGGGGTGTATTTAATTTCTAGAGTCATTGATGGTGTATTTCCTGATTATAAGCAGATTATTCCAAAATCAAATACTACTGAAGTAATAATACTTAAACAGGATCTAGTTAATAGCCTTAAATTATCAAATATCTTCTCTGATAAGTTTAATCAAGTTAACTTTAAAGTCGATATAAGTTCCAAGAAATGTGAAATTAGAACCAAAAATAACGATGTAGGAGAGAATTTGTCTATTTTGGATTGTGTAATAAATGGAGAATCAGTAGAAATCAATTTTAACTATAAATATATTATCGACTGTTTCCAATCTATTGATTCTGACAGTGTAACTTTACATTTTAATGGCTTAAATAGACCAATGATAATAACTCCTGTTTCTGATATATCATTTAGATATCTTGTTATGCCAATGAATAGATAATATGAAGTTAGTTAAAACATTTTTTGATAAATTTAATAATACTGCATTAAAAGAAATACAAAAAAGAACAATTATATCCGAAATAATAAAGAGGGAAGCAGGAGTAATGGTTCCAGTTGAGAGTATTTCCTTTAGCTCGAATGGTATTAAACTGAAATTAAATTCGGTAGAAAAAAACCAGATTTATATTAATAAACAAAAAATAATTAAGTTTATAATAAATAAAATACCTAATTTAATTATTAAGGATATTAATTAGACACGTTTATATCTATTGTTGCTTCAACTCTATTCAATACAGCATCAAAAGTAACAACTTTTATTATAATTTTGTCTTGCGTGATACCAATATCTTGAGGTATGAAAGTTAATAGATTAGGAATTCTTTCGCTGGTTGAAATGTATTTATTGTTTATATATAACTCAGATTTTTTGATTGGGTATTTGCCACTATAACTTATTTGGACATTCACTTTTGATCTTGAGGACACCACATCTCCGTTTTTTGGAGAAGTTATAACTATTTTTGGTGAATTTTCCAATGTATGTACATCATCTGTTTCTGTTGGAATTCCTATATTTGTGGTTTCTGTAAAGCCAGGATTGTTAATTACCCATTCATCAAACCATTTTCGCACACCATATTCCCAATATTCATATTGTGAATCTTGTTTTGGATCCTTTGGAATTTCACCGTTTGGATTTGATTTGTCTACCCAGTGTAAAATACTATGTACACTAGGTAAAATAATCTCTTGTTGTAACTCTTGCGGTGTCAGATCAGTTGCAAGTTTTTTTGAAATACCATCTATTTTATAAGTGACACCACCTTTCCATATTCCTCTTAATATAGGTTTAATATCTTGTGTATCTGGCTCAGGGTTTTTAAATGTTTCTTTTTCTAATGATTTGTTTATTTCTGTCATGAAAGCTCCCCAAACAGGAGTAATGATAAGTCCTGCGACTTTTCTGTCCATTGGTGTATTATCATTTTTGCCTGCCCAAGCCCCAACTACAATATTTGGAGTATATCCTTCAATCCATACATCTCGATAGTCATTGGTTGTTCCTGTTTTTACCGCCACTTGTCTATTAAGATTGCTTACAATAGGTTTTAAGCTATCAGTCATGACTTTGGGATCTGAAAGAATATCATTTATTTGTCTTGCTGGTTGTGATGGTATTGCTTGAACTGGATTAGTTTTAAAATCTTCCACAACATTTCCTTTCGAATCTTCAATCCTTAGTATTGATCTATATGGATTTCTAATTCCGTCATTTGCAAATACTCCATAAGCACTTGTCAGTTCGAGAAGGGAAACTTCACCACCTCCAAGTACTAATGTTAATCCATATCTATTGGGATCTTTGAGACTAGTTATTCCCATAGCCTCAGCAGTTTCTATAGAATCTTTCACCCCTGACAAGTATAAAGCTTTAACAGCTGGGATGTTTCTAGATCTAGCTAAAGCCTTTCTTATTGTTATGGGACCTTCATATAGCATGTCATAATTTTCTGGAGAATAACATTTGTTTACCTTATCATTCTCATCTTTTAATTTTCCTTCAACAGTACATTGTGTAGAGAATTCAGTTTTTACATCAAAAAGAACGGTTTCAGGTGTATAACCTTTCATAAAAGCAGTAGCATATACGAAAGGTTTGAAAGTTGATCCGGGTTGTCTATGTGCGGTGACAATATTGAAATTTCCTTGAATTTCTTTATCAAAATAATTTCTTGAACCAACTAAGGCAAGAATATCTCCTGTCTTGGGATCAATAGCTACCATTGCTGTATTGCTTGCATTGTATGATGAAGCAAGAGTAGGGGCGAAGTTACTTATTACTTTCTCTGCCTTTTCTTGATAATCATAGTTCAATGTTGTGATAACTTTCAAACCACCTTCTTCTACAGCACTTTCACCGTATTTGTTTATTAATTGTTCTTTTACAAATAATGAAAAATGGGGAGCTCGTATTCCAGTTGTGCTTTTTTCTAAGAATTTAACTTTTTCTTTTAATGCCTCATTATACTCATCGGCCGTAATAAAATTATTCTCTTTCATTTTTGAAAGAACTAATTTTTGTCGGGCATCAAGTCTTTCTTTGTTTGGACCATATGGAGAATAGAAGGTAGGGGCTTGTGGTATTGCTCCAAGATAAGCAGCTTCTGCTAAAGTTACATCTTTTGAAGATTTACCAAAAAAAGTTTTACTTGCCTCTTCTACACCATAAATACTTCCACCATATGGACTCTCATTTAAGTATGTATTCAAAATTTGATCTTTACTCAAAACCTTTTCTATTTTTATGGCCAAAATCCATTCTTTTAGTTTTCTGGTTATGGTTTTGTCTTTGGTTAGGACTGCATTTTTAATAACTTGTTGAGTAATTGTTGACCCTCCTTGAGTTAATCCTGATCCGGGAGTTAGGTTGGCTACAACAGCTCTAATAATAGCTGTTGGTTTTATTCCAATATGTTGATAGAACTCTACATCTTCGATAGCGACAGTAGCATTTTTAATATTCTTTGAAATATCCTCAAAAGCCACTACAGTTCTTTTTGAGTCATTATGTATATCATATAGGAGTATTTCTCCAGTTCGATCAAATATTTTTGTAGACTGACTAACCTTTCTGGCTTCAAATGCACTCAAATCAGGTATTTGTAATGTTGAAAACCACAAGATAGCAACACTTGTTGCTATTAGACTCACAGAAATTGTCAGGGTAATTAGAGGTTTGAGCAATTTCCACGCAAACGTGTTAAAAAATCGCTTTTTTCTAGACATTTCGAAATTTTATCATAAATATGGTACATTACATAGTACATATTATGTTTGGAACAAATAAAATAAAAATCAATACTGAAGAAAAAGATATAGAAGAAGTTCTTTCAAGAGGTGTAGAAGAGATAATTGAGAGAAAAAGCCTTGAAGAAAAATTAAAAAGTGGCAAACAATTAAGAATAAAATTAGGTATTGACCCCACAAGCCCTAATATACATTTAGGTAGATCAATACCACTACTTAAATTAAAAGATTTTCAAGATCTTGGACACAAAATTATTTTAATTATTGGTGATTATACAGCTGTTATTGGAGACACCTCTGACAAAGATAGCGAAAGACCAATGCTTACTGAAGATCAGGTTAAGGAAAATCTAAAAAATTATGTAAAACAAGCATCAAAGGTTATTGATATAGAAAAGGCTGAAATTCATTACAATAGCAAATGGCTAAGTAAGCTTAGTTATAATGAAGTTAGTGAACAGGCCAATATATTTTCATTAAGTGATTTTATTTCTAGAGAAAATATCAAAAAACGTTTAGATAGCGGCAAGAGAGTTTCTCTTCGAGAATTAATCTATCCTCTAATGCAAGGCTATGATTCTGTTGCTATAAAGTCTGATATAGAAATAGGAGGAACAGATCAAAAATTTAATCTTCTTGCTGGTAGGGAAATGCAAAGACACTACAATCAGCCTCCACAAGATATTATTACAAATCCACTTATCGAGGGCTTGGATGGAAGAAAAATGAGTTCAAGTTGGGGAAATACAATAAATTTATTAGATAACGCCAACGATATTTATGGCAAGGTTATGTCGCTACATGATAGCCTTATTATTAAATATTTTAATTTAGTTACTCGTGTTCCTGTAGACACTATTAATGAATACAAGAATTTACTTGAAAATGGAGAAAATCCAAAAAATATAAAGATGAAATTAGCATACAACCTAGTAAAAATTTATTTCTCAGAAGAAGAGGCTAATAAAGCTCAAGATAATTTCGACACAGCTTTTTCAAAAGGGGAAGTGCCAAAAGATATAATGGAAATTGAATTATCAAAAGGTTCAAGTATAAGAGATTCATTGGTTGAGACGGGAATTGTTGTTTCTAATTCAGACTGGAGAAGATTAATCGAAAGTAATGCAATAACTTATGCAGGAACTGATGAAGTGATTAAGGATTTCAATATTAAAGCAGAGACAGATTGTGTTCTAAGAATAGGTAAAAAGAGGTTTGCTAAAATTAAAATTAAAAATTAAAAGCAAAGCTCAGCGCATGACTGCGCTGAGGCTAATTGCTACACAATTTACTCTTCCCACTTATCTTTAAATGGATCCACTTCATCTTCATCTAATAAACCATCATCCTCTTCGTCCTCGAACACATCTTCAGGAATAGAGGAATCTGTGTCTATGACTTTTTCCTCATCATCAAGCATTATTTCTTTTTCTTCAACTTCATTCACTGAACCTTTTTTAGCTTTTGTATCAATTTTTTTTTCTTTTGGCATATTTTTATCTAAATTTCGTGAATAATTATTTTTAGATTTAATATTTGTAACAAAAGTACAAAAATTTTGCAAATCAATTGTATTGTGGATAAAGTTATCTCAATTTTGATGCCAAATAGGCTTGGCAGGTGATAGCTACAGCTATAGCATCATACTCATCATCTAAAGCCTTTTTGTGTTTCATTTTTATTAACAAGGGAATCATTTTTATTATTTGTGATTTATCGCTACTCCCATGTCCAGTAACTGCAACCTTTATTTGTGGTGGACTGAATTCATAGATATTCATTCCTGCAATTCTGGCCTCATAAGATATTACACCTCTGGCCTCTGCAACTTTCATAGCCGTTTTGTGATTTTTGGTTATAAACAGAGATTCAATGGCTAGAATTTGTGGGGAATATTGCTCGATTATTTCCCTTATTCTCAAACCAATGTTTTTAAGTCTAGTATAAAAATCATCTTTTTGTGATGTTAAAAGACACTCTGAATATAATAGTGATCTGTTTTCTATCACGGCTATCCCAACTCGATCATAACCCGGATCAATTCCAAGTATTATCATTTTTACTCAGCATTAGTAAAAACTTCTTGAACCTCATCATTCTCTTCAAGTTCTTCGACTAATAGTTGAAGTTTCTCTATATCTGCATCTTCGAGGGGGATAGTAGTAGAAGCAACCATACCTTCTGAACCTTTTGTAAATGCCCAAGATGCACTACCAGGAGATGCTAATTCTGATCCGTGTCGTGCAAGTATAGCTTTAACTTCTTGAGCTGCTTTATTTCTGTTATCGGTAAGTGTTTCTACTAATATTGCTACACCTCCTGGACCATAAGATTCATAAGTAATGTTCTCCATGGCAGCAGAATTATCTGTAGTAGCTTTTTTGATAGCTCTTTCGATTGTGTCGTTTGGCATATTTTCTTTCTTTGCTTTTTCAATAGCAAGTGAAAGGCCAGGAGATCTCAAGTTTCCACCAGCCTTTTTTGCTTCTACTGTAATGAATCTTACTAATTTACCAAAAACCTTACTCTTTTTTGCATCATTTGCTGCTTTTTGGTGCTTAATTTTTGAAAATTTATTATGTCCAGCCATAATTTTGATTATATTATTATAATTTATTTGATTTAATCTTTAGGTGATTAAATGCTTTTTCAGTCGCTATTCTACCTTTTGGTGTTCTTTCAAGCAAACCTAGTTGGATGAGATAGGGTTCATAGACCTCTTCTATTGTTGCTTGTTCTTCGGATAGGGCAGCAGAAATAGTGTTAAGACCTACGGGCCCACCATTGAATTTATCAATTATTGTTTTTAAAATATCTCTGTCAGCTGAATTAAGGCCTAAGTCATCAACGCCCAACATTTCCAGTGCTTTGTGAACGATCTCCTTTGTTAATTGAGTTTTTTCTATTTGAGCATAATCACGGCATCTTTTTAAAAAATAATTTGCTGTTCTAGGGGTAAATCTACTTCTCTCCGCAATTGCTCTAGTAGCATCATCATGAATATCTATATCCAATATTTTAGATGATCTTATTATTATTTCACCTATTTCATCTTCAGTATAGAATTCAAGCTTAAATACACCACCAGAGAATCTAGATCTGAGTGGGGAGGATATCATAGCTATTCTTGTTGTTGCAGCTATAAGTGTAAATGATGGAAGTTCGAGTTGAATAGTTCTAGCAGAAGGACCTTTGCCTATAATAATATCCAAAGTGCCGCTTTCCATAGCAGGATAGAGTATTTCTTCAATTGATTTGTTGAGTCGATGAATTTCGTCAACAAAAAGAATATCTCCATGTGAAAGATTTGTAAGAATAGATGCAAGATCTCCAACTTTAAGTATTGCGGGGCCAGAAGTAACTTTCATTTGAGCTCCTGTCTCTTTTGCAATCAAATGGGCGAGGGTAGTCTTACCTAGTCCTGGTGGTCCATAGAACAAAATGTGTTCAGGAGGGTGTTTTCTTTCTTGTGCAGCGGTCAAAAGTATATGGAGATTGTCTTTGATGGATTTTTGACCAATATAATCTCTCCACTTAGAAGGGCGTAGTGTTTGGTCTAGATACCCAGTCTCTTTAACTGGGTCTTGATTTGAGTTATTTGTATCACTTGACATAATTATTAATGTATGCTAAGCTTCCATTAGTTCCAACGGTATCAGATTCATAAATCTCTAAACAATATAGACTGTTTAATCAGCCTATCTGATGTAGTTTTGAGGACATTCTGGTCTTCACCCAGTGTGTAGCACTGGGATTATCCTTGAGACTACGTTTAACTTTTGGTGATCGCATTGAAAGTATTGTTTAGAGATTCATGCACCTGATTCTCTTCTCACTTTTCATCTCTTTCTTCTATTAATCTTACTCCCATTTAATAAATTTTCAATTGACACATGATTTTTTGTGCTTCCTAACTTTATTCTACTGTTATAACTCTCTCTAATTCATCTATAGATGTTATTCCTTTCAATATTTTTATTATACCATCTTGTTTCATTGTCAGTATTCCTTGATTTGCAGAAGCTTTATCTACCTCATCTTCACTTGGATTCATTTCAATAACATTATTTACCTCAGGGCTCATTTTTATTCCTTCATAAATTCCAATTCTGCCTTTGTATCCTGTTTGATTGCATTTCTCACAACCATTTGCTTCAAAAACATTTGCTGGCATTGGAGGTATTTCGTTTTTATCAAAGATAGTCGCAAGTACTGAATCTATTTCTGTTTTTACATTTCCTTCAATAGCCAAAGGTTTTTTGCAGTGTTCACATAATTTTCTAACCAATCTTTGAGCCAATACAATATTTATTGCAGAACTCATGATTTTGGAATTTATGCCTAGGTCTATAAGGCGGGGGAAAGCACCAGCTGCGCTATTTGTGTGTAATGTAGAGAAAACCAAGTGCCCAGTGAGTGATGAATTAATAGCAATAGCAGCTGTCTCACTGTCTCGGATCTCACCGACCATTATTATATCTGGATCTTGTCTAAGGGCCGATCTCAATCCGTCTAAAAATGTATAACCTTTATCATTTGTCTGTGTTTGTACTATTCCTGGTAAATGATATTCTATAGGGTCTTCAATGGTAATAATTTTAACAGAAGGATTGTGTACTTTTTTCAAAAATGCATACAGAGTAGTTGTTTTACCGGAACCAGTTGGGCCTGTTGTAAGTAGCATTCCATTTGGTTTTATTATTTCTTTTTGAATTATTTCTAAAAGTTTATTTGGAATACCTAATTCTTCCATTGGTACGCCAATAGATTTTGGATTTAGTATACGCAATACTATAGATTCATTATATGCTCCCGGCAATATAGATGTTCTTATTTCTATATCTGTGCCTTTTATATGTACACTAAATCTTCCATCCTGTGAGTCCTTTTTAATATTAAGTTTTAGCCCAGATAATAATTTTATTCTTGAAAGCAATAGGGAATAGGTGTCTTTATCAAAATCCATGAGCTTAACAAGCACTCCATCAAGTCTGTATCTCAGTCTTATATAACTCTCTTCAGGTTCAATGTGTATGTCTGAGGCATCAGTTGCTATTGCACCAGCTATTATCGTTTCCAATATTCTAGAAACACGATAGCTCTTTTTCATTGAAAGAGTGTTTTCTATTATTGTTACTACATCTGGAATACTTTTTGCTTTATCCATTATAGCAGCGATCTCATCGCTAGCTATTTCTAGTGAACCAGCCTTGCTCTCATAAGCAAAAGAAAGGTCTTTGTATGTATTCCAAGCTCGCTCTAGACTTGCTGTAGATGCTAGATAAATAGTTGGCTCATATCCTTTATTCTTTATGTCTTGGATTATTTCAGCAATACTGGCGTTGTCGGGATTTCTAACAGCAATTTTTATTTTTTTATCTACAAGAGCAAATGCGGCAATTTTATTTTCCCTTGCGACTTTCTCATCTATAAATCTCAAGGCGTCAGTATTAATTGATATTACTGATAAATCAATATATTCAATATTGTATTTTGCAGAGAGTAGTTGCACTAGTTCCTCTTCCTCCTTTTTGTGAAGGTCAACTAATTTTCTTTTTTGCTTATCTTCGTCAAATTCGATCATATTGTATTTATTATATCTTAGAAGGGAAATATGATTAGTATTGACTATATCGTCAAGATGTAGTATAATACTAGTAGTATGAAATCTTTGATTTTTGTTATTCTCTCGGTTGTCCTCGTTTCCTCAACTGGATGTGCTGCCTCCTTTTGGAAGGGGTGGAAGTTCAGTAGTTGGGATAAGAACGCGAAGGCATGGGAGCAGTCTCCAGTCGGAGCTCTCCCAGCATCGAGGATTGAAGTCCGGCCTCGCAAGTTCAGGTCCTTTGAGACTTGGTCCGGATACTCCTGGTACGAATCGGGAGAACAGGTGTTTGTTCAAGAGATTTATCTTCTGAACGGCACCGTCAAGCGGAGTTTTGTGAAGTACCCCTATGAGTTTAAGGGGTCCTACACTCGGGTAGTGTACTATTACTCTCCGACCACAGACGACCCTGCAGGGTGGAAAGTGGCTAGGATAGTATACGGTCCACCAAGGCCCAAATTCAAGAAGTGACCAAGTCACTTCTCACAACTGGCGCATCTCACACGAGAAGCGCCGGTTTTAATTTATCTTTTTTATGATATATTTTGACTATGAAATCAGTCATAACTCATTCATTAGAAGAAACACAACAATTTGCCAAGAAATTTCTTCTATCATTGAACCTTCAAGAATCAGAAGCTACAGTTGTGGGTTTATATGGTAATCTGGGTGCTGGCAAAACTACCTTCACACAGTCAGTTGCGAGAGAGTTGGGAATTACCCAACCAATTACTAGTCCGACTTTTGTTATTGAGAAGATTTATGAAATCAATCATAAGAATTTCGCTCGCTTGGTCCACATTGATGCCTATAGACTTGAAGGGGGGAGAGAATTGCAGAATTTAAATTTTGAAGAATTAGTATCTAACAAAAGTAATCTTATTTTTATAGAATGGCCAGAGAATGTTAAGGATATTTTGCCCGATAATCATATAAAACTATTTTGCGAGTTTGTCGATGAGAAAAGTAGGAAATTTGAGTTACAATAGTGTTATGTCAGATACTGCCAAAAAAAGACTTGTACTACTTGATGCGCATGCTATTTTGCACAGGGCGTATCATGCTTTGCCTGACTTCGCTTCGTCAAAAGGCGAACCCACAGGGGCTTTGTACGGTCTTACAACCATGCTACTAAAAATCGTTGATGATTTGAAACCTGATTATATAGTTGCTTGTTATGATCTACCTGGACCAACTTTTCGAAATGAAGTTTACAAAGACTATAAAGCTGGTCGAAAGAAAGCAGACGATGGTCTTGTCTCACAAATGAAGAGATCAAGAGATATTTTTGTCGCTTTTAATATTCCAATATATGACAAAGTCGGATTTGAGGCTGATGATATGTTGGGAACCATAGTAGAGAAATTAAAATCCGATAAAAATATCGATATTGTTGTAGCTTCAGGAGATATGGATACATTGCAGCTTATCAATGACAAAAAAGTTCAAGTATATACCCTAAAGAAAGGAATTAAAGACACAATTCTATATGATGAAGATGCAGTCAGGGAAAGATTTGGTTTTAATCCCATTCAACTTATTGACTACAAGGGTCTTAGAGGCGATCCTTCTGACAATATTATTGGTATAAAAGGTATTGGTGATAAAACAGCTACAACTCTAATTTGTACATTTGGGACAATTGAGAATATTTATAAAGAATTAGAGAAGGGTAATGAAAAGAAATTCAAAGATGTCGGTATTACAGACAGAGTAATCGGTCTTCTTAAAGAAGGCAGAGAAGAAGCAGAGTTTAGCAAAATGTTAGCCACAATAAGAAGAGATGCTCCAATCGAATTTACTTTACCAAAACCTTTCAAAGAAAATATTGATTTAGATAAATTAAACAGCTTGTTTAGTGAATTAGATTTTAGGAGTATGATGGCAAAGCTAAAATCCTCACTGGAAATCGAAGATTCACAGATCGAGAACCAAGAAGATATAAAAGAAAATATTGAAGAATTAGAGTTAAAAAAGATTTATATAGCAATTTGGCTTTTGAATTCAAATTTAACTGATCCAAATATTGAAGATGTATATGCTTTTGCTAAAGTTAGAGAATTCAAAAAAGCAAAGCAAATTATTTTTAATGAATTAGACAAAAGGGGATTGATGAAAGTCTATTCAGATATAGAAGAGCCTCTAATTCCTATAATAGAGAAAATGGACAATAAGGGTGTTAAAATAGACAAAAATTTCCTTAAGAATTTATCAAAAACCTATCACACAGAACTATCAAAACTAGAGAAGCAAATCTGGGAATATGCTGGAACAGAATTTAATATAAATTCGCCAAAGCAGTTGGGTGAAATACTCTTTGACAAAATGGCTCTAACAGCAAAAGGTTTAAAAAAGACTTCTAAAGGTGCTCGTTCTACTAGAGAATCAGAATTGGAGAAATTAAGAGATGCACATCCTATTATTCTGTTGCTTTTCGAATATAGAGAATTACAAAAATTACTTTCAACTTATATAGATACAATTCCAGAACTGCTTGATAAGAACAATAGACTCCATGCTCACTTCTTACAGACTGGAAGTACAACAGGCCGTATGGCTTCACAGGGTCCAGGACTTCAAAATATTCCAATAAAAACAGATTTAGGAAGAGCGATTCGCAAAGCATTTATAGCTGAAGAGGGATTTGTTCTTACAGCTCTAGATTATTCTCAGATCGAATTGAGAGTAGCTGCTTTCTTGTCGGGAGATGAGAAACTTATTGATATTTTTAAAAAGGATGAAGATGTCCATGCGGCTGTTGCTTCTGAAGTTTTTGAAGTCCCTATTGATAAAGTTGATAGGGAAATGAGAAGAAAGGCAAAGATAATAAACTTCGGAATCCTTTATGGAATGGGTGTAACAGCTCTGAGGAAAAATCTGGGCGAAGAAACAGAAAGATCTGAAGCTCAAAAGTTCTACAATGATTACTTCAGCAAATTCTCTGGTCTTGCCAGTTATTTAGATAAAGTAAAAGCTGAAACAGCTCGCAGGGGATATACAGAAACATTCTTTGGTAGAAGAAGATATTTCGAAGGTATAAATTCAAAGTTGCCCTTTATAAAGGCTATGGCAGAGAGAATGGCTATCAACGCCCCAATTCAAGGAACTAATGCTGATATTGTAAAAATAGCAATGAAACAAATCGATGAATATATTACAAAACAAAAATTAGAGGATAAAGTTTTCCTTATTCTTCAAGTTCATGACGAATTAGTCTATGAAATAAAGAGTGAGATAGTTGAAAAGGTTTCAAAAGAAATTAAAGAAATAATGGAAAATATAATTGAGCCAAAAGACTTAATGGGAATAAAATTAAAAGCGAATTATGCAATTGGCAAGAATTGGGGAGAGTTAAAATAAAATTATGCTATATTTTTTCTATGGTACTGACATTGATAAGGCTAGATCAAAATCTCATGATCTTACTAATTCATTAAGGAAAAAGAAACCCGACGCATCTTTTTTTACTTTAAATTCTGAAAATTTTAATAATAATACTTTACAAGAATATATTGGTAGTCAGGGTTTATTTTCAAATAAGTACATTATTTTTTTAGATAGAATTTGTGAAAATAAGGAGGCAAAAGAAAAGTTTCTGGAATCAATAAAACAAATTTATGAATCTGAAAATATTTTTGTCTTGCTTGAAGGTAAATTAGACAAAGCGACTGCAACAAAAATTGAGAAAAAAAGCGAAAAGTTTTTGAAATTTGATTTGTTAGAAAAGGCTCCAAAAAAAGAATTTAATGCATTTGGACTCGCTGATGCTTATGCAAATAGAAATAAAAAAGATGCATGGATTCTATACCGACAAGCGATAAATAATGGAGAAGCACCTGAGGCCTTACATGGAATGATATTTTGGAAAATTAAAACGATATTATTATCCGGAGTAAATAGTTATTGGAAGAAAGAAGAATTAATTTTTGCTCTGGAAAAATTGATTGATATTTACCATGAAGCAAGAAGAGGGCAAGTAGAATTGGAAAATAGCTTGGAAATATTTATCTTATCCTAGGTATCCAGAAACTAAATGTACTGCCTTTACCGATTCCTACAGATTCAGCTAAGATTTTGCCTTTATGTCTATTTATAATTTCTTTTGAAACAAACAGCCCAATACCCATACCTTCAGTATCCATTGATCTAGCTTCTTCAGTTCTGTAAAATTTGGAGAATATTAGCTTAATTTCATTTGGTCTTATTCCAATACCGCTATCCTTTACAGAGAAAAATATTTTATTTCTATCGAGTTTATTAGTTATATGAATATTTCCACCTTCTTTAGTGTATTGAATTGCGTTCTCGATAATTGTTTTAATTACAAATTTGATATGCGCTGTATCACACATTGTTTCTAGATCATTACTTATTTCGGTTGTAAGGCTGATTTTTTTCATCTTAAATTGATGCTTTACTATTTCTAGAATATCTCTGGTTAATTTGTCTATATTTGCTGTTTTGATATTGTATCTATGTGAAAGAGATTCTGTTTCTGAAGATGTAACCAATAAGTCTGTTAATTCAACTAATTTTTCTGCAGACTTTCTAATATATTCAATTTGTTCTGCAGACTCATTGTTACAATTTGAAGTTGATAGATTTTCGGTTGCCCATTTTATACCCGTTAATGGGGTGCGGAATTTATGAGTTACTGTTGTAATGAATTCATATCTTAATAAATCTCCTTTACGTAGATTTCGCCAAACAACAATACTTATACTTACCGCCAAAATAGCAGAAGTAATAGCTGTAATCCATGTCGGGTAATTAGGGAAGATAAGCTCAATCCACTTATTAGAATAATTTAATAATATTATTATTCCTCCAACAATCCCAATACTTAAAGAATAATAGAAAGCTTGTTTTGCAATGACTTTTATATTGAATAATTCATATTTCAAACCAGCATACATAAACGGAATAGAGAAAATAAAGGCAAAAGACATTCCCCAAATCGGATCAATCAAAATATCATAAACTAGAAAATTAGGCATAAAACCAATAGCATAAGCAACAATAATTATTATTGCAAAATATCTGTATTGGTTTTTGTCATATTCAGATTTAGAGCTATCATGAGCCTCTATGAGCTTATATAGCATGTATGGTACAGCCACTAAATTTAAAAATACTAACCTAATCCAATTCAATGGTCCTGCCTCATAGTAATTAGGGAAATACATCTTTGGAATTGATGGTTCTAAAAATAGGTCAGGGAACAGGCTAAACCCAATTATAAAAAGAAAACTTGCAATATATAAAAATATAATAAACTTTCTATATTCAATGTTCTTTTTTATTAAAGCTAACACTGCGTGAATATTGGTTGTTCCAATTAAAAACATTGATAAATTAAACATCAATACTGTTCTAGACAAATGTGGATTATCTATATTAACACCTACGACATGAGATATAACAAAGATGATTACGAATATTACTGTTGATCCTATTGCTATATTTAGGACCTTGCCCTTACCATTGAGGAAAAGAAATAAAGCCATCCCACAAAGTGCTATAATCGAAATTATTGAGACGGTATTATGGATGAACAGATGCATTTGTTTATGATAATTTTATTATATCATAAACAAAAATAGGGGA
Source organism: uncultured Candidatus Saccharibacteria bacterium (assembly GCA_964467225.1). Lineage (GTDB taxonomy): Bacteria > Patescibacteriota > Minisyncoccia > Phycocordibacterales > PALSA-1337 > CAIOGI01. The sequence goes on along the minus strand of CAYXPQ010000001.1, from coordinate 163 downwards.
TGTTTATTTCTTTGTTGTGCGCCTAGTTGGAATCGAACCAACGACCCACTCCTTAAAAGGGAGATGCTCTACCGACTGAGCTATAGGCGCATATAGACGATATTACCACAAAAAATATAATTGGCGAGAGGTCTAAATCGAATGCAATAAAACCGGCTCCACT